>NZ_RQVT01000050.1 GCF_004010055.1 Psychroflexus aestuariivivens | reverse complement strand
AAACCTCAACTAATGAAAGTTGAGGTTTAAAAGGTGGTGCCTCCAGCCCCGAAGTCTCGGGGGAACCAGGTGACTATTTTTTTTTAAAATATCTACTAAAATTTCAGAGTTGTTGATTACTCTTTGTATAAATTTACGGCTTTTAATCCGTTTTATAAACTTTTCTAAAAACAATGCATCTTCCCTAGATTGGCATGCAAAAACAAGTTTCAACTCCCAATCACAAGCAACTCTTGTAAAAGCTTTTTTAAAATGATGTTCGTTATGCATCATCAATCGCTTTTCAACATCCTGAGTTTCGCCAACGTAATATTTATCTAATTCTCCACTATAAATAATGTATAAATATCGCATACGTCAAAAATAAAAAAACCTCAACTAATGAAAGCTGAGGTTTAAAAGGTGGTGCCTCCAGGAATCGAACCAGGGACACAAGGATTTTCAGTCCTTTGCTCTACCAACTGAGCTAAGGCACCAGTTTTTATTGCGGGTGCAAATATAAAACCATTATTTAATTCTGCAAAATAAAAATTCAATTATTCTTATATTGTATCTTTGTTTTTTTCAAATGAGATTATGAATTTAATTCTTGACATCGGTAACACATTCATAAAAGTCGCTGTTTTCAATGACGACGATTTGATTTTTAAATCTAAAATTTCTCCTGAAGATTTCGCTACTGAATTTCAAAATTTACTCAATGAATACCCAAACTTAAAATTTAGCATAATTTCTGCAACCGGTGACATTCCTCAAGGTTTAGTTGAACAGTTGGAATCAAAACTTGAAGTTATTCATTTTTCACATGAAAGTAAAATCAATTTCAAAAACGGATACAAGACACCAGAAACTTTAGGTCTTGACCGGATTGCGCTAACTACTGCAGCAGCTGGATATTATCCTTCACGAAATGTTTTGATTATAGATGCCGGCACTTGCATTACTTACGACTTTCTGGATGCTAATAATATTTATCATGGGGGCGCCATTTCGCCAGGAATTCAAATGAGATTTAATGCCATGCATAATTTCACTGCTAATTTGCCGTTGATAAAACAAGCTACGGCAGATGTTGGATTTTTAGGTAAAACTACTCGAGAATCCATGGAAGTTGGGGTTTTAAAATCAATTCAATATGAAATTGATGGATTTATTGAAGATTATCTGGCTGATTATGAAGATTTAACAGTTATTTTAACAGGTGGCGACTATCAATTGTTGTCAGCATCTATAAAAAATAGCATATTTGCCACTTCAAATTTTTTATTACAAGGTTTAAACAAAATTTTACAACTTAATATAAATTAATGATCAAACGTCTCAGCTTAATCATCTTAACATTAGTTCTCAGCACCAGCGGATTGAAAGCCCAAGAAGGTGTGTTTTCACCTTATTCATTTTTAGGCATCGGTAACAATACATTCCGTGGAACTGCTGAAAATAGGTCGATGGGTGGACTTGGAATTCTTTCAGACAGTATTCATTTGAACTTAAAAAATCCTGCAGCTTATGCAGATTTGAAACTTACTGCATTTACTGCTGGAATAACTAGAAATAGCGTGACTTTGGAAAGTGATTCGCAATCTGACGATGTCAACTTTACAACTTTAGATTATTTATCTATTGGTTTGCCATTTAAAAATTTCGGTGTTGGCGTAGGATTGAAACCCGTTTCGGCAGTTGGTTATCAGTTAGAAAGTTCAACTGAAAATCAAGTTTCTGAATTTTCCGGACGTGGTGGATTAACCAATTTATATTTCTCTGTGGGCGGAGAACCAATCAAGAATTTGAAAATTGGTGGGACGATAAATTATAATTTTGGTGATATTGAAAATAAAAATTTAATTTTTCAGAATCAAGTGCAGTACGCTTCTAGAGAACTTAATTTCACCGATTTAAAAGGTTTCTCTTTTGAATTGGGTGCGCTTTATGACTATGAAATAAACGACAAACTGACACTCCACGGCTCTTTACGCTACACAACTGCGTCCTCTTTGGATGTAGACAGTCGCAGAGAGTTGGCAACTGTGCAAGTGACTAACAGCGGAGATGAATTTGTTATCGACGAATTCGAAGCCTCTCCTACCAATACGGAAGTAGATTTACCCGAAATGATTGCTTTTGGAGCGGGAATTGGTCAAATCAGAAAATGGTTTGTTGGTGCTGAATATGAAAAGTACGGTGCAGCTAATTTTTCTAATATCGCTTATAATTTCGGACCTGAAGTGGTTCAAAAAGAAGCGAGTGCATTTAGACTTGGCGGTTTTTTTATACCAAGATACAACGATCCTGTGAGTTATTTCAAAAGGATTGTTTTTAGAGCAGGTTTACGTTACGAAGAAACAGGTTTGCAATATCGTGGCGAAGACATTAACGAGTTTGGCATATCTTTTGGTCTAGGTTTACCTGCCGGAAGACTTTTTACAAATGCTAACCTCGGTGTTGAGTATTTCGAAAGAGGTACAACTGATAATGATTTAGTACAAGAAAATTATTTCAGCGTATTCTTAAGTTTTTCATTTAACGACAAATGGTTCATTAAATCTAAATATAATTAAATACAAATATTATTATGAAGTTTAAAATTGCTTTTACACTTTTAGGATTATTAGCCAGCTACCAGGTAGCTGTGGCGCAGAATTGTACAGCAACACTTAGCCTTTTCAATGAAAGCGCAAAAGTTGAAAACTATGATGATGCTTATCCAAGATATCAACAGCTAATTGAAAACTGCCCTGACGCAAAGTTGTTGATTTATCAGCGTGGAGAAAAAATGCTTGAATCTATGATTGATCTTGCTTCAACTGAAGAAGAGAAGCAAAAACTAGTTCAAGAATACATTGATAATCAAAAAATGCGTTTGGAATATTTTCCAAATGACACCAAAAAAGGTGATATCCTTGCTGATATTGCTATGATTAAATACAAGCATGAAATCGGCTCACTTGAAGAAAGACTGAAATCTTTTGAAAAAGTCGTAGAAGAGGACAAAGAAAATTTCTCTTCACCAGTCGCCTTGTACGCCTATTTCAGAATTGCCAACGATCTTAATGACGCAGGCGAAAGAGATATCCAGTTTTTATTCGACAAGTATGACGAAGTTATTGAACTTATAGAAACTCAGGAAAACGATAAAGCTGCAGAAGCTGAACCTTTAATCAAAAAACAAGAAGAACAAGAAGAATTGACTTCTCGTGAATCTAGAATATTGAAAAATTCTGAAATTTATCTTAGAAATTACACCAAAATTAAAAGTAGTGTAAATTCTCTTTTGGGTTCAAAGGCAGATTGTGACAATTTAATTCCTTTATATAACAAGGATTTTGAAGAAAAGAAAAGCGATGTCAAATGGTTAAGAAATGCAAATGCTAGATTATCTGCTAAAGATTGTACCGATGATCCTTTATTTTTCAAAGTTTCTGAAGCCTTACATAACATAGAGCCTTCTGCAAATTCAGCTTACTCACTTGGTCAGCTTGCACAAGCTGAAGGAGATAAAGCCAAAGCATTAAATTATTTAAATGAAGCTGGTGAACTTGCTAAAGATAAAGGCAGAAAGTCAAGAATTTACTACAGAATTGCAAACATTTACAAAGCACAAGGTAGTTATTCACAAGCTAGAAATTATTACCGAAAAGCTTTAACTAACAAGCCATCTTTAGGAATTGCTTATTTGAAGATAGCAGAAATGTATGCGAAAAGTGCCAATGACTGTGGCGATAGTACATTCGACAAAAGAGCGGTATATTGGTTGGCTGCAGATTATGCTAAAAGAGCTGGACGTGTAGATCCATCTTTGAAATCTACTGTTGATGCAACGGTTGAAAGCTATAACGGTCGAGCGCCTCAAAAATCTGATATTTTCCAAGAGGATGCCAAAGGCAAAAAAATAACATACTCTAACTGCTGGATTGGCGAAAGCGTTGTTGTGCCAAACCTATAATATGTTTTTCAACAAAACATTTTTTAAAAATAGCATTGCTGTCTCTTTTTTGGCAGCAATGCTTTTTGCTTGTGAAGGCAATCTGAAAGACGTAAAAGACATGGAAAAAGATTTCCTAGCACCACAAGCCAAAGTATACGAAATCAATCTTTTTTATACAGACAGTGGTCGAGTGAAAGCCAACTTGAGAAGCCCTGAAATGCTTGACTATTCGAATAGAAAATTTCCTTTCAGAGAATTTCCAAATGGCATTGAAGTCGATTTTTTTGAATCCGATTCTTCAAAAAACACCATAATTTCTGACTACGCCATTATTTATAATGAAACAAATTTGGTAGATTTACGTGGCAATGTGAAAATAATTACCTCAGACAGCACAATAATGACGGGTTCTCAACTATATTGGGATCAAGAAAATGAGTGGGTCTTTACTGATTATAAATATAAGTTGAAACTACCAAATGGCGGAACTAATATTGGAGAGCACTTTGATACTGATCAAAAATTCACTAAATTCAATTCCATATCTAATATCGGAACCCAATACATAGAAGACTAATGAAATATTATAAATATTTTGAATTTGCCTACATAGCTTTTGCAGCGTTTTTCATTATTGAAAGTATTCGTACATGGCAAGAAAATGAAAGCAGAGCTTATCTTTACTTATTTTTTGCGGTCATTGCTATTTTTATGTTTTTCTTCAAAAGAAAATTTAGAAAAAAAATCGAAGATAAAAATAAAAACAAATGAGTTCAGAAGTTCTCATAATCATTATTATGCTTCTGCTCTCTGCTTTTTTTTCGGGGATGGAAATCGCTTTTATTTCGTCAAATAAAGTTCACATTGAACTTCAGAAAAACCAAAGCGATTTCATTGGTAAAATCCTGAAAATACTAACCAAAAAACCCTCAAAGTTTATTGCCACTATGTTGGTCGGCAACAATATCGCCCTAGTCATTTACGGATTTTTTATGGGTGATCTCATCATGAGTTGGTTCGAAAGTCTTCAACCTTCAAGTCAATTTTTAGCTTATCTTATTCAAGATGCAAGTCTATTTACTCAAACACTTATTTCTACTTTAGTCATATTACTCACTGCAGAATTTTTACCTAAAGTTTTTTTTCAAATTTACGCAAATGACTTATTGAAGTTATTTAGTATTCCCGCTTTCATTTTTTATTATTTATTCAGTTTTATTTCAAGTTTTGTTATTTGGATTTCTGATATTATACTTAAAAATATTTTTAAAATTGAAGGTGATAAAGTTCAATTAAACTTCAGTAAAGTTGAGCTTGGCGACTACATTAATCAGCAAATGGAAACCGTAAAAGCCGATGATGATGTAGATTCTGAAATTCAGATTTTCCAGAATGCACTTCAGTTTTCGGATGTCAAAGCTAGAGAAGTCATGATTCCTAGAAATGAAATCGTGGCAGTTGACATAGATGAAAAAACTGAAAATCTTATCGAAATTTTCACCAATACAGGACTTTCTAAACTTTTAGTATATCGCGAAACCAACGACGATATTATTGGGTATGTCCATTCTTTTGAAATGTTCCGAAATCCAAAAAACATCAAAAATATACTGATGCCAGTAGTCTTTGTGCCTGAAACTATGCCGGTCAAAGAAATCCTAAATTTACTCATTAAAAAGCGAAAAAGTATTGCTGTGGTTGTGGATGAATATGGTGGCACGAGTGGAATGATGACTTTAGAAGACATTGTAGAAGAGTTGTTTGGAGAAATTGAAGACGAACACGACTCGGTCGTTCTAGTTGAAGAAAAAATAAATGAAAACTTTTTCAAATTTTCTGCCCGCTTGGATGTTGATTACATTAACGAGCGACACAAAATCAATTTGCCAGAAAATGAGAATTACGAGACTTTAGGCGGAATGATTGTAAATATCACTGAAGAAATTCCAGAAGTTGGCGCAGAAATCAACATAGAGAACTACAAAATTGAAATTCTTGAAGCTTCAAACAAAAAAATAGATTTGGTCTCTGTTCGTTTAGTATCTGATGACTAGTTAATTACAAAATATAAGATTAATTTTCAGTAAACTTAGCACTACAAAATCAGTCGTTAAAAATATTTTAAAGTCCAAGGTTTAATATATGGTGTAATTATCTTATTTTCGCCCCCTAGATTTTATAAAATACCCAAAAATGGCAATACTTAGTAAAATTAGAGAACGTACAGTTTTTCTTATTGTAATCATCGCCCTAGCATTATTTGCTTTTGTGCTTACAGATTTATTCAAAAATGGTGGCTTCACTTCAGACAAAACCACAAACACTATTGGTGTGGTTGGAGATGAAGAAATTACCAGAGAGGAATTTGCAGCACAAGTTGAAAATATCGTTCAGCAAAACAGAGGACGTGTCACAACCATGCAAGCCGCTAAACAAGCCTGGGACGGTAAACTTAGGCAAATGTTGCTTAAGCAGGAATATGATAAACTCGGTCTTGAAGTTGGCGCAGAGCAAATTACAGATGCCATGGCAGACCAATTGGCTGGCGATCCTAGATTTTCCGATGAAAATGGATTTTTTAGCGAAGCAAAATTGAAACAATTCATCGCTGAAGCTAAAGTTACAAATCCACAACAATATCAACAATGGATCAATTTTGAACAAAATATGGAAGTTATGGCTAAATCCCAGCTTTACTTCAATATGATAAAAGCTGGAATTAGTGCAACTTTACTTGAAGGAGAGCAAATCTACCACCAAGAAAACGATAATTTATCTTTTGAATTTGTTCGTGTAGGATTTGACCAAGTGGATGATGTTGAAATCTCTAAATCAGATATAAATCAATACATCAGCCAACACAAGGACAGATTCAAACAAGAAGAAAAAAGAGATCTTGAATACGTGTATTTTGAAGAAGAGCCATCTGAAGAAGATGAAATGAGAGTTGAAGCTTCAATTTCAAATCTTCTTAAAGACACAGAAAGTGAAGAGTTTGAAGGCAAAACTAACTTCAAAACAACAGATAATGTTGAAGAATTTGTTGCTATTCATTCAGAAACACCTTACAAAGATCAATATGTCTTCGAATACAACATGAAAGGTGAATTCGATCAAGACATTTTGAAACTTGACGTTAATGACGTTTACGGTCCGTACAAAGAAAATGAGCAGTTGAAAATAACTAAGCTTCTAGAAAGAACAAAAAAACCTGACTCGGTCAAAACTAGTCATATTTTAATCACTTACGACGGAACGAGAATAGATCCAGAAGTGACCAGAACAAAAGAGGAAGCAGAAAAACTTGCAGACAGCATTTTGAATGTTGTAAAAGGAAATTCAGATAAATTCGCTGAAATTGCTGAAGAAATGTCTTCCGACAAGCAAAGCGCAACCAAAGGCGGTGATTTAGGTTGGATCAATTACGGTGCTTTGGTCCCAGAATTTAATGATTACGTTTTTGAAGAAGGTAAAGTTAATGATTACGGCTTAGTAGAAACCGATTATGGATTTCACGTTGTTTTCATCGAAGATAGAACAGAACCAAAAGATGCTGTTAAAATTGCTACAGTTACAAAATCTATAGAACCTTCTGAAAAAACTTTGAATAATTTATACAGAGAAGCCAGCAAATTCGAACTTTCTGCTAAAGATGAAGGTTTCACTGAAACCGCTGAAACTGCAGACAAAGAAATAAAGCCAGTCCGCGGCATCAACAAGCTAGACGAAAGCATTCCAGGCATTGGTCGCCAAAGACAAATCGTAAGATGGGCGTTCGAAGAAGAAACTAAAGTCGGAGATATTAAAAGTTTCGAAATTGATAATGGCTATGTAGTTGCTAGAATAACTAACAAAATAGCGGAAGGCGTCCAGACTGCCGAAGAAGCATCTTCTAAAGTAACGCCTATTTTGAAAAATGAAAAACGTGCTGAGAAAATTATAGGTAGAATTGGAGATAAGAATCTTGATGAAGTCGCTACAGAATTTGGTGTTTCAAAACAAACAGCAGCAGCTGTAAATATGAGCAACCCAACAATTCCTGGTGGCGGAAGAGAACCAAAAGTTGTCGGAGCAGCTTTTGCATTAGAAGTAGGTGAACAATCTAATCCTATTGAAGGCAACAAAGGCGTTTACATTTTGAAACTTACTGAGAAAAATAAAGCCCCAGAATTACCTTCATACAGAGGTGTTGCTAAAGAAGAAACAAAAACACGAACTCAATCACTCAATAGCAGAAATAGCAATGTTATAGATGCTTTGAAAGAAAGCAGAGAAATTGAAGATAATCGCCATTTGATTTACTAAAAATCAAATTTAGAATACTAAAAAAGCCTTTTGAAGTTTATTCAAAAGGCTTTTTTATTGGTCTTTAATGAAAAGTAATAAATTACAGAACCATAGTTTCGTAATCCAAAATTGTTGAAAAACCTTTATTTCTGAAATATTCTTCAGGATTATGTTCTGAAACTGCCATTAAAAAATCGCCGCCCCAAGCGCCTAGACTTTTTACCACACCAGAAAAATCTGAAAAAAGTCGTTGTTGAACAGTTTCAATTTGAAGAACCTCTGACAATAAAGATTCGTGTTTCAATACTAAATTTTGAAATCTGGAAACTTCTTGACAAATTGAAATTTCATTTGTAATTGAATTTACTTTTGAAATAAAATCCGACACATTTCCAAGTTTCAGTCGTCGATAATTCTGAATAGCCTCGCGACTATTTTGTTTTTGATTCAAGTGAACGAAATAAATATATGGTTTAAGAATTTCTGGAAATTCAACATTTTGAACAAACGCAATTTTATTTTTCAATTGAAAAGTCAATGCTGAATTACTTCCTGCACACGCAATATCATAACCGCTTCCACCAAAAGTTTTGGCGAGCAATTCATAAGGATTCACAGCTGCCCAATCAGCTAAATTATTTATCAGAGTTGATGATGTTCCCAAACCCCAATTTTTAGGAAATTCAAGTTTGGTTCTAAAATCATATTGTTTTGAAAACAACTTTGGTTTCATTTCTGCTAAAACAGAAAAAATCTGAAAAAGTCGAGATTCAAATTCGTTTTTAGGAGTTTGATTTGAATTCAAAACAAGATTCAAATCGAATTCAGAAGAGAACCAAATTTTTTCATGCTCATCAAAACTTGTCCAAGTAGAGAAATTTCCAGGTTTTGGTTGAACTGTGAAATCTTGTCCAAACTTACAAGGCAGAGCCAAAGCTTTAGCTCCATCCAAAACCAAATATTCACTGGTGATTAGTAATTTGCCGTGACTATAAAACCGCTGTTTAGGCATTAACTTCGAATTTTTTCAAGAAGGTTGATAACTTCAGAATGACTAACTGTATGAGTTTTAAAATATTCTACAGCTTCAGAACGTTCATCTGCGTTGGCTTCAAATTGGTTCAGAATATTCATTAAGTGCATTTTCATGTGTCCTTTTTGAATACCGGTCGTGACCAAAGAATTAACTGCAGCAAAGTTTTGCGCTAAACCAGCAACGGCTACAAAACGCATCAAATCTTTAGCAGAAGGTTTCCCAAGCATGGCAAGTGATAATTTCACCAAAGGATGCAAACTCGTCAAACCACCAATTGTGCCAAGAGCCAAAGGAAGTTCAATCCAAAATTTGAATTCACCGTTTTCAACTTTCACATCGGTCAGACTGCGATATTGACCGCTTCTAGCAGCATAAGCATGAACGCCAGCTTCTACGGCTCGGAAATCGTTTCCTGTCGCTAAAACGACTGCATCCACACCATTCATAATGCCTTTGTTGTGCGTTACAGCACGATAAGGTTCTAACTTAGCAATTTCTATAGCTTGGATAAATTTGTCGACAAATTTTTTAGAGTCGGCTTCATTGTCTCCAAGTTGAGTCACTGGACAAGAAACTTCTGCCCGCACCAAACATTCTGGCACATAGTTGGATAAAATACACATGATGACTTCTGGAAATTTACCGTCAACTTTAAATTTTTCAAAATTTTGAGCTTCAGATTCCAAAGTTTTACCAAACTGCTCCAAACAAGAATTGATAAAATTAGCACCCATGGCATCTTTGGTTTCAAAAGTGCAGTGCAATTGGTAATAGTTTTCCAAAGATTTAGATTTGTCAACCAATTCTATATCTAAAATTCCGCCACCCCGCTTTTCCATATTTTTGGTCAGTGACTTAGCATCTTGAAAAAATTTATTTTTGTTATTCTGAAAAAAATCTTCTAAATGTTGACTATTGCCTGAAAAACTGAAATGAACATGACCAACTTTAGTTGTGCTCAAAACTTCAGTTTTGAAACCACCGCGCTCTTCCCAAAATTTAGCGGCTTTGCTTGCAGCTGCAATGACCGAACTTTCTTCTATTGCCATAGGAATGACATGAAATTTGCCATCAATTTTGAAATTTGGAGCCACGCCAAGCGGTAAATAGTAATTGGAAATGGTGTTTTCTGTAAACTCATCATGGAGTTTTTGAAGCTTGTCATCAGCATTCCAATATTGTTTGATAATTTCGATTGCTTGTGGATGATCAGATAAATAATTCTCTGCAATCCAGCTTATTTTTTCATTTTTGGTCAACTTGGAAAATCCTGAAATCTTTGCCATTATTTAATTTTAAAAATCAAGTTACAAAGATACAATTCGAAAAAAATTCGCTCTAAAGTTCTAGATGTATTTAGAAAATTTATAAGAGTAATTGATAATCATGAAAAAGCCAAAAAATCTTATTTTCAGTTTTAATACAAATGTTAACCGAAATTTAATGTTTTTTTAGTAAAATTGAACTTCAAAAATAAGTTCATGAAAAATCGAAAGAAATTACAGCTTTTTTTTACATTTTTATTAATTAACGCAGGGCTTTTAACCGCTCAGAATAAGCAATTTACCTTAGAAGAAATCTGGAGCGGCGAGTTTCGGCAAGAGCAAATGCAGAATTTGCAATCTTTGAAAAATGGTGAATCATATATCGTTCAAGATTATGATAGAAGTAAGCAAGAAATGCGTGTTGATATTTTCAGCTATGAAACTGGAAATAAAACGGGCACGCTAATCAATAGCTCAAATATTGATGAGCTTCGTTTTTTTGAAACTTTTGAACTGAGTGCAGACGAATCCAAAGCTATTTTAGGTGTTGATATTGAATCTATTTATAGACGTTCTACTCGTGGAATTTATTTTGTTTATGATTTGAATAGTAAAAAATTGATTCAAATTGATTCAGAAAAGATTCAGTCGCCACAGTTTTCTCCACAAGGCAATCAAGTGGCTTTTGTAAAAAACAATAATATTTTCGTGAAAGATTTAGACGAAAATTCAACTTTGCAAGTCACTTTTGACGGTAAAAAAAATAAAATCATCAATGGTTTGACAGATTGGGTTTATGAAGAAGAATTCGCTTTTGTTAGGGCTTTTGAATGGAGCTTAGAAGGAGACAAACTTGCTTTTTTGAGGTTTGATGAAAGAAAAGTTCCTGAATTTTCTATGGATGTTTATGGAACTTATGGTAATGATTTGTATCCAGAACAAGATGTTTTTAAATACCCAAAAGCTGGTGAAATGAATGCAGAAGTTTCACTTCATTTGTATGATTTCAAAAATAAATCGACTTCAGACATAGATTTGGGAGATTATGAGTATATCCCAAGATTGAAATGGACTTCCAGAAATAATCTTTTAAGTGTACAAACGACAAACCGACTCCAAAACAGGTTGAAATTGCATTTTGTCAATACAGAAAACAACAAAGCAAAACTGGTTTTAGAAGATGTAGACGAAGCTTATGTGGATGTAACTGATGATTTGACATTTTTGAATAACAACAGTTTTATTTGGACAAGTGAAAAAGATGGCTGGAAACACATTTACCATTATGATGAAAATGGAGAACTCATTCATCAAGTGACGGACGGGAATTGGGAAGTCACCAATTATTACGGTTTTGATGACCAGTCTGGAAGGATTTATTTCCAAAGCACAGAAAACGGAAGCGTAAATCGCGATGTGTATTCAATTTTGGCAAATGGAAAAAACAAAATTAGGTTGACTTCAAAAACAGGAACAAATCGCGCTGATTTCAGTGCAGATTTTACCTATTTTGTGAATACTTACAGCAGCGTTAACACGCCAAATATTTACACACTTCACAAAGCCAAGAATGGAAAATTGGTTAGAAAAATAAAAGACAATTCAGCTTTATCAGAGAAATTAGAAAAATACGAAACTTCTGATAAAGAATTATCTACGATAGAGGTCAATGGAAATTCACTAAATATGTGGATGTTTAAACCTACAGATTTTGATCCAGAAAAATCTTACCCTATGTTGATGTTTCAATATTCTGGTCCAGGATCGCAATCTGTCTCTAATAGCTTTTTTAGCATTAATGATTATTGGTACCAAATGCTTGCGCAACAAGGCTATATTGTAGCTTGTGTTGATGGTAGAGGAACTGGTTTTAAAGGCAGAGATTTCAAAAAAGTGACTCAAAAAGAGTTAGGAAAATACGAGCTTGAAGATCAAATTTCAGCAGCAAAATTACTTGGCGAAAGAGATTATGTAGATGCTGACAGAATCGGAATTTGGGGCTGGAGTTTTGGTGGTTATATGGCTTCCAATGCTATTTTCCAAGCCAATGATGTTTTCAAAACTGCAATTGCCGTTGCACCGGTAACAAGCTGGCGTTTTTACGATACTATTTATACTGAACGTTACATGACGACGCCTCAAGAAAATCCAAGTGGTTATGATGAAAACTCACCAATTACTCACGTAGACGAGTTTGATAAAGGCAATTATTTACTTGTTCATGGAAGTGCGGATGACAATGTTCATGTGCAAAATACCATGCAATTGATAGAAGCTTTGGTACAAGCTAACAAACAGTTTGACTGGCGAATTTATCCAGACAAAAACCACGGTATTTACGGCGGAAATACCAGACTTCATTTGTACACATTAATGACAAATTTTATTCAAGAGAAATTATAAAAAAAAGGGATTTATGGAATTTAAATTTGGTGGTTCTGAACTGAACCAAAAAACAGTTTTAGGACAGCCTTCAGGTCTTTTTGTTCTATTTTTTACGGAAATGTGGGAGCGCTTTTCATATTATGGAATGCGTGCGCTATTAGTGCTTTTCCTTACAGCTTCAATACTAGATGAAGGTTGGGCTTGGCCTAGAGATGAAGCATTACTCTTGTATGGTTTCTATACAGGCTTAGTTTATATTACACCGATTCTAGGTGGGTTAATTGCTGATAAGGTCACGGGTTACAGGAAGGCTGTTGTTTGGGGTGCACTTATTATGACTCTAGGTCATGCTTCTATGGCTTTAGAGGGTTTTACAGATTCATTTTTTTATCTTGGTTTATTATTTTTAGTAATTGGAAACGGGTTATTCAAACCAAATATTTCTTCTATTGTAGGTAAGCTTTATAAAGATGAGGGCAAGAAAAAAGATGCGGGTTACACAATTTTCTATATGGGAATTAATGCTGGTGCTTTTTTAGGAATTTTAATGTGTGGATATTTGGGTGAAAAAATTGGATGGCACTGGGGTTTTGGTTTAGCTGGTGTATTCATGTTTTTTGGTATGCTTCAGTTTTATTTTGCACAATCAATATTTGGAAATATTGGCTTGAAACCAGACAAAGATGATAATTTTATAGATTCTACTGCGATTGAGGGTGAAACTGAAGAAATTAGAACTGAAAATAAAAAAACTTCAGATAAAGTTAAAAGACAAAGACTTATTGTTATTGCAATTTTAGCATTTTTCTCAATATTCTTTTGGTGGGCCTTTGAGCAGGCTGGTGGCTCAATGACAATTTTTGCGGGTGATTATACAGATCGTGTTTTGTCCGATGATACTGCTATAATATTCAAAGTTATTAATGCTCTAATTACAGTAATTCCCATGCTTGTAATTAGTTGGGTTTTGATTATGTTATTTCGACAAACTTTTGGAAAACACCCTCTTTCAAATATATTTTTAGCAACAAGTTTTATTATTATTTGGGGTGTTGTAATTTGGATGTTAAACAGGGAGTTTACTAATGATGTGGCAGAAGTTCCTGCCAGTTGGTTTACAATACTAAACTCGCTATTTATAATTATTTTTGCGCCATTATTTTCTAAAATTTGGGAAAGCCGATTAAACCCTTCTGGACCTGTAAAATTTGCTATAGGATTAGTGCTTTTAGGTGGTGGTTTTGCTTTCCTTGCTTATGGTTCATTCGGTATTCCTCAGGGTGCAAAAACAGCTTCTGTAAGTATGATTTGGTTGATTTTGGCTTATTTATTTCATACTTTAGGTGAACTTTGTGTTTCACCTGTAGGTTTATCTTATGTTAGTAAGCTTTCCCCTGCAAAACTTGTTGGTTTGATGTTTGGTGTATGGTTTTTTGCAAATTTCTTAGCAAATTTACTTGCTGGTGTTACAGGAAGTTACATAGATTATATTACAGAAAATTATTCTATGGGAACTTTCTTTTTAATTTTCACTGTAGTTCCTATTGGCGCAGGCATATTTATGCTTTTAATAAGCCGGATATTGGTGAGAATGATGCATGGCATCAGGTAAGAAACAATTATTAATTGAATTTAGCGTTATTTAACTAACGCTAAATATTATTACCATATTATGAGGCTAAACATTTTATTGATTATATTTTTATTGCTAAACATTTCTATAAATGCCCAAATAGAATGGATGTCGATGAATGAAGCTTTAGATGCCCAAGAAAAAAAGCCGAAAAAGATATTTGTCGATGTCTATACAGAATGGTGCGGACCTTGTAAAATGATGGACAAAAACACTTTCACCAACGATGATGTTGTAGAATATATCAACAAACATTTTTATGCGGTTAAGTTCAATGCTGAAGGCACTGAGAAAGTTCAATACAAGGATTTCAACTATACAAACCCGAATTATGACCCGAAACGAAAAGGCAGGCGAAATTCCCAACATTTTTTTGCTAACGCTTTGAAAGTTTCGGGATATCCTACGGTTGTTTTCTTTGATGAAAAGTCTGATGTTATTTCTCCTGTAGTTGGCTATAAAACGCCAGAACAGTTAGAAATATACCTAAAGATGATTGCTACAGATAAGTATAAAAAAATCAAAAGCGCGGAAGATTGGAAGAGATATCAGAAAAGTTTTGAAAGCACTTTTGAAGACTAATCTGATGCACATTTTAGGATGAAAGCGCCATCTTCCCAAGTGGAATGGAAATCTATACCAGCATTTTTTGTTGTTGATTTCCAGCGTTCAACATAGGTTTTGTAGTTACTTCCATCTGCAATAATCATTTTGGGTTGCAAATCTGAAATCACAAGATCAAGGTTGATTTTTGGTGAATTTTTCAACAGCAGATAATCTGGTTTGAATTCATCCAATTCATAAACTGCTAGACTATCAATTATGTAGAGATATTCATTGTTTTTCAGTACAAATACGTTTTGAAATCTTTCGTTTTTTATAGTATTGATGTTTTTCAAAGTAGAATAATTTTGAATAGCATAATCACTAGAAACATCTAGAGAGTCATCATGAAATACGGTCAAATGATCACCATTTTTGAAACCGATAAGTGATTTTTTATATTTATTAAAAATCACCCATTCCACTGTTGAGTTAACTTTTTTATGTTCAAAATAAATCACTGAGAACATAACAATTAAAGCCACACTTATCACAGCATAACTAAGCTTCCGATGAAATTTACTCCAAAACAAAACGGCAAATAGAAGCACTAAACTAGAAATTAGCATATTTTGGGTAAATAGAATTTCAGTAAAAATAAAATCCTCTTTCATTGCAATCCAATGAATAAAGCTTAATAACAAGTCAAGCAAATATGCATAAGTATCTACTATAAATTCGGGAAGAAAATCGACTAAACTCAACGCTATAATCAAAACGCCACCACCGAGTAAAACACCTAAAAATGGAATAATGACGAGATTAGTTAACATAAATAGCCCTGGAAATTGGTGAAAATAAAATAAGCTTAGCGGTAAAACTCCAATTTGGGCAGTTATTGTAACCGTAAGGATTCCCCAAAGCATCCGATCTAAATAAAATCGTGGTGTATAAATTTTGTAAAGCCGCGGCTGGAGCAAAACTATAGCAAAAACTGCCATATAACTCAACTGAAATCCAACTTGGAAAATGTCAAAAGGATTGATGGACAGCAATAAAATGAGCGACAAGGCTAGTGTATTAATCGCACTTGTTTTGCGATGAAAATTGATTGCAACCGTCAAAAAAGAAAACATTACCGCCGCTCTGACAACTGAAGGTGAAAACCCAGCAATGGCAGCAAAAAACCAAATTCCTATCAGTACAGTAAATGTTCTGATGATTCGACCTTTCGGGATGAAAAGCAACGGATAAGTAAGCCATTGTAGAATAATCAGAATGATACCAACATGAAGTCCAGAAACTGCCAAAATATGAACGACACCGGCTTTGGCAAAATCATCATAAGTTTGCTCAGAGATATCTTGTTTCTGTCCTAAAATAAGAGCCTGAATAATTCCTAGTTGAGCTTGGCTAAACTGCGTTTGGTCGAGCTTCAACTGAATTTTGTTCCTCATTTTTTCTCCAATTGCCAAAATACTAAAACCTTTTGAAGGTAAAACTTCAAGTTGTTTGTGGTCAACATTAACAGCGGATAACATGCCTTGACGAGACATGTAAGTTTTGTAATTGAATTGTTGTGGATTCTTTGGGTTAGTAAAACTTTTGAACTGCCCATAACCAAGAATTCTTTGGTTAGATTTCAACGTTTTAGTAGAGTCAAGATTTACTTGCATGAGAGTTTTACCTTGTACAGATTTTCCATCAACTTTACTAAGGGTCAATTCATATTTATCGTAGTATTTACTGCTTTTTAATGCTTTGTGAATTTCACCTTCGAAAAGAAGTGGTTTGGAAAAAAGTGAATCTCCTAAATGAATATAATGTTGTGGTTGGTTCTTAGGTAAGTGAATTTTAGTATTTAAAAACCCTAAGTTCATTATACAAAATAAAGCCAATAAACTTGGAATTAATTTCAATTTTGGGAAACGTCTGGCAAGTAAAAATGAAGCTAAAAAGAGTAAAGAGGCACCTATAAAAACAAAAATATAGGTTGATAAGTCAGAATTCCCCAAGTAGAAACCGAGACTTGTGCCAACAAGAAAAAATAGGCAAATCTGAAGTATGGGTAGATTGGCAAACCTCAATTTTGTAAGTATTTAGGATGAAATTAATTTAAAACTCTTCTGCTTTTCACATAGTTTTTTTCCCAATATGGATTTTTAATTGATGAAATCATAACGCCTCTTGTGCTACTAGAATGTATAAATTCTATCTGATCTCCATATTTTTTGACCACCAACCCGACATGATTAATTTTTCGGTGATTTTTGGAGGTTCTAAAAAAAACTAAATCACCGACTTCAACATTTTTCAATTTCAAAGACTTGCCAAAATTAGACATGTCACTAGATGTCCTTGGCAATTCTAAACCAAATTGTAAAAAAGAAATCTGAACCAAACCAGAACAATCCATGCCTCTTGAGGTAGTACCACCATATTTATAAGGTGTTCCTAAAAAGGATTTGGAATAATTTACAATTTCTATTGCTTTAAGTTTTAAATTGTTATTTCCAGAAGCGTTCAGGTTTTTTTTTGAACCGCATGAGGACAACATAAATGCGAAAAGCAAAAATGATAATAAACTATATTTTATTCTAAAGCATTTCAAATTACCAGAATTTCCAAAACTTCTTTTTCTTAGGCTTATCTCCATAAGCGTAACCATAGCCATAGGCATAACCATAAGTGTAACCGTACTTGTAGGCGCTAATTCCAGTTTCAGGCAAACCATTCATGACCAGTCCAACATTCACCAATTTCTTATCTTGATAATATTCGTTGATGTGTGGCAATAATCTTATATCGGTATAACCAGCTCTGGTTAAATATAGTGTGATATCGGCAAATTTAGAAATCAAAATCGTGTCGGTGACCAAAATTGTAGGCGCAGTATCTATAACAATATAATCGTACTTTTCTTTAGCTGCGCTAATCATTTCTTCGTATCGGTCACTCATCAGGAGTTCAGCAGGGTTAGGCGGAATTTCACCTGAAAGAACAATATCTATATTTGAATTTTTAATTTGCTGCTCTAAAATTAAATCATCAAATTCTACAGAATGATCATACAAAAAGTTGGTCACTCCAGTGTGATTTTTACCAATATTTAGGTAATTATGCAATTGTGGATTCCTTAAATCACAACCCATCAGTAATACTTTTTTGTTTGTTGAAGCTAAAGTACTCGCTAAATTGACTGAAACAAAGGTTTTACCTTCTGCTTTTGTGGTTGAGGTTACCATGATTATTTGGCCATCATCAGATTTTCCATGACCGCTTTTCTTTAGGTTGAGATAGTTCAAATTGGTTCTTAAAATCCTAAAAGCTTCAGCTACTGGTGAGCGTTCGTTAGTTTGAATAATTGGATCTTCATCCTTTTTTCGCATAGGTATTTCTGCCACAATAGGGATATTTGGCAAATAAGACTTAATTTGATCTTTAGATTTTAATTTAGTATCTAACAAAAAGGCTAAAAATAAAATTCCAAATGGAATTAAAAAACCTATAATTCCACCAGCTAATAAAATGACTTTAGACTTTGGACTTACTGGTGATCCTGAAGTGTAAGCGAAATCTACTACTTTAATAACAGGCGCAGTAATAGCGTTGGATAATGCTGCTTCTTCTCGCTTCTGAAGTAAGAATAAATATAATTTTTCTTTAATTGCTTGCTGACGCTGTATAACCCTAAACTGTTTTTCTTGTTCTGGTAATTCCTCGAAGTTTTCTTCGAAAGTTTCTTCTCTAGTTTGGATATCATCTAAAGCAATATTTAAACTCTTGATGTAACCATCTATGGTATTGAGTATATTGTCTCGCAACTGTTTAAGGATTCTATTGGCTTCAATAATTAGCGGGTTGTCTTTAGTTGAAGACACCAAAAGTTTCTGTCTTTCAATAATTTTTTCATTGTAAGATTCTGTAAAAGCATTGATATTTGAATTGTCAATTCCAATATCTGCTGGTAATAGTCCGTATTCATCTTGATTGAGAATAACTTCCTTAAAGCTTTTTGTAAGCGCAATTTGGGTCAAAACTTCATAGCGTCTCAATTCTGCTTCACTACTTTTTGTTATAATTTCTCCCGCACTTGTTTCAATAGTAAGTAATTCATTACCTTTTTTGAAATCCACCAAACCACTTTCAACAGTATCTAGCTCCTCAACTAAATAGCCTAGCCTTTCTATAACAAATTCCTCCGTACGTTTTGCAACTAAGCGTTTATCAGCCACACCATCCTCATTGAATTCACTGACTAAAGCATCTAGTACATCCTGGTTTTTTTGTGGATTTTGACCATTCATTGAAATGTCAAGAATTTCGCTACCTTCTCCTAAAATCTCTATTTTAAATTTTTGCGATAAACTGGCTGCTGCGCTTTCTTTATTTTTTCGAGTAAAACTAAATGTGGAATTTATAATTGAATTCAGGTTTTTATCAAAACTAGGGTTAAAATTAATCACGAATTTATTACCTTCTACTTCTAAGGTATCACCAGGATTGAAACGATCTCTAAAGCCAGTTTCAGGATTGCTAAGCTCGTATTTTGTTAAACTTGTGAATTTCACATCATAGCTACCAGACTTATCTCTAAAGTCTTTTCCATTTGACCATTCTACCACAAAAGGAACTTCATCTTTCCAAATTTCCGAAACTTTCAGATTGCCAGATTTATAATACGAAGTTTCCAAATTTAAAGTATCTACGACCTTTTTGGCTATTCTTCTAGACTTTATAACTTCTATTTCATTCTGAAGGTTAATCTTATTCCAGTCGAAAAGTGGCGCACTACCTTGAAGTCCAGACAAATCCAACCCGCCTTCATCTTTCAAAATTTTAATCTGAGTCGCTGTTTTATAAACACTTGTAGTGTATCTTAAATATAGAAAAGCAAGACTCAAACAAATAAAAACAGAGATAGCAAACCAAGGCCAGTATTTCAGATATTGAAAAATGATTTGTTTAACATCGCCTTCACTTTTCAATTCTTCCTGGGCAGAAGTAGATAAATTTGAATTATAGTTTTCGGACATAATTATCTAGAGATTAGGACGATTAGAGATGACAGAATTGAAATTACAGAAATGACTGTACCAACATTACTAATAAATCCAGCAGAAGCAACTCTTGGATTGTTAGGTTCTACATAAATCAGATCATTAGGTTTAATGTAAAAAAACTCGGTATTCATCCAATCAGATTGAGTCATGTCTATGCGTTTCACTATGCGTTCTCCTGCAACTTGTCTTATGATAAGAATATTCTCGCGTTTACCTCTAATGCTCAAACCTCCAGCCATACCTAAGGCTTGGGGCAAAGTTAGATTTTCTTCTGTAGTTTCGTAAGTTCCAGGTTTTTCTACTTCACCTTCAAAAGTAAATTTAAAATTAATTATTCTCACTCGAACAGTTGGGTCTTGGACAAACTGCTTTAATTTCTTTTCTAAAAGTTGTTGCACCTCTTGTGTATTTTTTCCTTGAACTTCGATAAGTCCAAGTTGAGGAAAATTGATTTCGCCATCACTATTTACCAAATAACCCATTAATTTCATAAGTTCAACATTTCTGGGTTGTTGTTGGTTAGAACCACCAGTATCAAATTTATAAGGCATTACGCTTTCTGGATTTAGTGCTGCGACTTCAATATTCAAAATATCATTGACTTGAATTTTGGGGTGTGAACTAATTTCTGCTAAAGGCTCCAAGTTTTGATCATCAATATCTTGATAATAAATAACTTCCTTCCGAGTAGCACAACTTAGAATTAAAAAAGGAACAATAAGAATAAATAATTTTTTCATGTTTTTTAAGCTAGCAAAATAGTTACAAATAACACGTTTTTTTTTTAAACTCAAAACTGTACTGTTGACTAAAATAGGAAATATTCTATAATTAACTTTTTTATGCTTAAATTTATTGTGTAATCATATTAATGATTAAATTTGTTTTGGAAAAATTTAACTAATCGTTCTAAGATTTTATCTATCTAAAAATTATGAGTTTCCTAAATTTAATAAAACAGAAACCTGTCAATTTACTTAAAGGACTTGTCAAAAATTACGTCCCCAGAAGCATAATTTTCTCTATAGACACGTTAATAGTTTTTGTAGCCGCCCAGTCTACTTTTTTTCTTATTTCAACTATTTCTGAGCCTGAGCCTGACTACCTAAACCTTAAACTTAACTTCTGGATTATTTTTGGTATTCAGATTCTCATTTTTTTAATTCTGAAATCTTATGCAGGAATTGTAAGATATACTGGTTTTAGAGATGCAATTAAACAATTGCAAACTACAATTTTGGCAGTTGTCTCTATTTTAGTTGTTAATCAAATTTATTTTCAAACTTTAGGCGAAAAGTTGATTATTAATGCAGGAGCTGTTGTTTACGGGTTTATTGCATTTTCAATGTTATTCTTTTTCAGAGTTCTCGTCAAACGCATATATCAACTTATTCATTCAAACTCTACTTCATCGCGGGCTTTGATTCTAGGAACCAGTCTTACAGATGTTGCGGTTGCTGAAAGTATTATTGCTGATACTCAAAAAAAGTTTAATGTTGTAGGATTTATCAATGAATCTGGAAAACTGAAACGTACTAGAATCTTAACCCTGCCAATTGTTACCATTGAACAGCTTCAGCACAAAAAAATAAGAGGCGCGACTTGCATTATAATTTCCAGCCAAAAATTAAGAGAACTTTCTACCAATGAACCCGAATTTTTAAATAAGTTATTAGAGCTCAATTTCAAAATTTTCAAACTTCCAGAACTCCAGGATTGGGATGGCGAAAGTATTTCTGCTGAAATCAAAAAAGTGAATTTAGAAGATTTACTTCAAAGAACACCTATAAAACTTCAAAAAGATAAATTAAGCGCTATTTACAAAGACAAAACCATTTTGGTTACTGGTGCTGCTGGCTCTATTGGTAGTGATATTGTGAAGCAATTGATTCCATTCAAACCTAGAAAAATATTGATGCTGGATCAAGCTGAAACTCCACTTCATACAATGAGTCTTTGTATGGATAAAGAGTTTCCAACTATTAATTATGAAAAAATAATTGCAAATGTTCGTAATAAAAAACGCATTGAGTTAATTTTCAATGAACATCAACCTGAGATAGTTTTTCATGGTGCTGCCTACAAACACGTACCAATGATGGAAGCTAATCCAATTGAAGCTTTGGATGTGAACTTTATTGGCACCAAAAACCTGGTTGATCTTTCTGTAGAAAACAATGTTGATCGTTTTGTGTTTGTCTCTACCGATAAAGCCGTAAATCCCACAAATATTATGGGAGCTTCAAAACGTGGAGCAGAAATTTACGTTCAGTCATTAGCCAGGCTAAAAACTACGAAGACCAGATTTATTACAACTAGATTTGGTAATGTATTAGGTTCAAATGGATCTGTAATTCCGCATTTCAAAAAACAAATTGAAGAACTCGGTCCAGTTACTGTAACTCACCCAGATATTACTCGATTCTTTATGACCATAGATGAAGCTTGCCAACTGGTTTTAGAAGCTGGAGCAATGGGCAACGGTGGTGAAATTTACGTTTTTGATATGGGTAAACCAGTCAAAATTATTGATTTGGCAAAACAAATGATTCGCTTATCTGGTTTTGTTCCAGATGAAGATATCAAAATTGTTTACACAGGTTTAAGACCAGGCGAAAAGCTTTATGAAGAGCTACTAGCGGACAAAGAAAATACCCAACCAACTCATCACCAAAAAATACTGATTGCTAAAGCTAGTTTTGCCTTTGATAAAGGCAAACTGATTCTTTTAGAAAATCTTGTCAATCAAATTTCAAATAATAATGAAATCAAATCTATTGAAGTTCTGAAAAAATTAGTACCAGAATTCATCCCTTTGACCGAACAGCAACGTCAAAAAAATGCCATGTAATTATTACTTCAAAATTTCACTCACCTGTTGATTGACCCAAGTCAAAAATTCTTCATCAGTTTTTGAAAAAGCATTTTTTGTATGCGAATCAATATCAATTTGACCAATATTTTCACCATTCAGAAATAGTGGAATCACAACTTCTGATTTCACATGAATGTTGCAAGCGATATAATTATCTTGCGCACTGACATCTTCAACTACAAAATTTTGATTTGATTCTGCAACCTGACCACAAATCCCTTTTCCAAAAGGAATGATCGTGTGATCCGTAGGTTCACCGGCAAAAGCTCTTAAAATCAATTCGCGCTTATCGCCGTTTTTGAAATAAAACCCAACCCAATCATAATGATCCTCATTTTGCTCCAGCAAAGTACACACTTCTGTCAATCTATGATTTACATCGAGTTGCTCTTGATTCAATATTTTTTCTATTTCAGGTTTCAACTGTTCTAAAGCCATAACTATTTTTTTGACAAAAGTATTTAATATTTAAAGGTCGTTGATAATCAAATTTCTATAAATTTGTTAAAAGTTACCTTAGATTTTATACGGAACACAAAGTTGAAATCATTTAAAATTTTAAATCTGGTTTAGTGGAAATAATTAGAAAAAACAAAGCAGTTATCAAATTTCTAGTCACCTTCTTTGGCGTCTATTTAGTGTTGAGTTTACTTTATAATTTGTATCTGAATTATGGAACTTCAGAAAAATATTATCCAGAATTAATCACTCATATCGTAGCCCTGCAAAGTGAAAACCTTATTTCTGCTTTCGGATATGAAACTAAAATTATTCCGAGCAATTACGATGCATCCATGAGAATTGGATTGAATGGAGAATATCTTGTTAGAATTGTGGAAGGTTGTAATGCTGTGAGCGTTATCATTTTATTTTTATCTTTTATTCTGGCGTTTCGAAGAGATTTCAAAACAACAGCACTCTATATTTTTGGCGGCATTGTTATAATTTATGCATTGAATATTCTTAGAATTGCTCTGCTTACCATTGGCATTTATGAAATTCCTGAACACGAATCTTTTATGCATGGCACACTATTCCCTGCTTTTATTTACGGTGTGGTTTTCTTGCTCTGGTTTTTATGGATTAGGAATTTCAACAAAAAGGAAAATAAAGCTGCAGACGATGAATAAATACCTGAAATTAACCTTGATTTTTTTGTTGTTTGTTGGATTAGCTATCATCCGCTTTTTCGAAGATGAAATATTTAATGATCCTTTAATTGATTTTTACCATTCAACTTATAAATTTTCAGAAGCTCCATCATTTGATCTTTGGCAGTTGATTATGACGACCAGTTTTAGGTTTCTTTTGAATACCATTATTTCATTACTAATTATCTGGATTGCTTTTCCAAGTAAAAAAACATTGAAATTTTCGCTGCTAATTTATGGTTTGGCTTATTTGATTTTAATTTTGCTTTTTAGTTATTCTATCGAAAATATGACTTCAGAAGACTACTTCACCATTTTTTATATCAGGCGTTTTCTCATTCAACCCTTATTCGTACTTGTTTTATTGCCAGCCTTTTATTATCAAAAATATGTCGCCAAAGACAATTCTTGACAAAAATTGCTTAAATTTGCAATTGTGAAGACGCATTTATTCAAAATATCGTCCATCTTTTTAGCATTTTTGGTGCTTTTTTCAACTATGTCATTTACCATAGATGCGCATTATTGTGGCAACATTTTGGTAGACAAAGCCATCATGAAAAAAGCAGAAACTTGTGCCATGCATAAGTCAAAAAGTGCTAAAAGTCACGAAAATTCTCATCAAAAAAACAAAGCCGATAACTGTTGTGATAACGAAACTGAAACCATTGAAGGTCAAGATGAACTTCAGTTTTCTAAAGCCGAATTCAGCTTTGAAATGCCAAACGCAGTCTTCGCTTTCAGTTTTATTTATTTGTTCGGTTTTGCAGAATTCCAGACTGAATATGACGAATTAAAATTTTACGACCCGCCTGAATTTTCACCAGATTTAAATATTCAACACCAAGTTTTTATCATTTGATATTTTAAAACAATTCATTTTTCTCTCAGAGACTTAGTTTTTGAGGATTTTATTAATGTTTTTGTTTTAAACACATCTTATGTTAAATACAGTTATCAAATTTTTTCTTAATCAACGCCTGTTAAGTTTTATTCTACTTTCAGGTATTATTATTGGCGGACTTATTGTTTCTCCATTCGATTGGCAAAATAATGCTTTGCCAAAAAATCCTATTCCTGTAGATGCGATTCCAAACACTGGCGCAAATCAGCAAATTGTTTTTACAGAATGGCCTGGTCGTTCGCCACAAGATATCGATGACCAAATCACCTATCCGCTCACGACCTATTTATTAGGTTTACCTGGTGTAGAATCTGTGAGGAGCAATTCTATGTTTGGCTTTTCTAGTATTTATATCATTTTCGAAGAAGATATAGAATTTTATTGGTCTCGCTCTCGTATTCTTGAAAAACTCAGTTCCATTCCCAAAGGACTTCTGCCTGCTGAAGCTAAACCTACTTTAGGACCAGATGCCACTGCATTGGGTCAAGTTTTTTGGTACACATTGGAACCGAGAGACGAAAATAACGAACCTACTGGCGGTTGGAATTTAGATAAAATAAGAAGTGTCCAAGATTTCTATGTAAAGTACGGATTAAGCAGTGCTAAAGGCATTTCTGAAATAGCATCAATCGGTGGATTCGTCAAAGAATATCAAATTGATGTAAATCCAGAAGCATTGAAATCTTACGGTATTTCTTTGATGCAAGTCGCTAAAGCAGTAAAAGAAAGCAATCGAGATGTAGGTGCTAAAACCTTGGAAATTAATCAAGTTGAATATATTGTCAGAGGATTGGGATATTTAGAAAATCTGCAAGATTTTGAAAATATTGTAGTAGAAGAAAACCAAAATGTCCCGATTTACCTGAAAGATGTTGCACGAATTAAAACTGGCCCAAGTCAGAGGCGCGGAGTTCTAGATCGTGCCGGAGCAGATGTTGTTGGCGGTGTTGTCGTCGCTAGAGATGGTTTCAACCCTATGGAAGCTATCAATAATATAAAGGATAAAATTGAAGAAATTTCTCCTGGCTTACCGAGCAAAACTTTGTCAGATGGAACCGAGAGTCAGCTAAAAATTGTTCCTTTTTATGACCGTTCAGAATTGATTAATGAAACCATAGGAACTCTGGAAGAAGCCATCAGTTTACAGCTTATCATAGCTTTGCTTGTGGTAATTATAATTGTGTTCAACATTAGGGCTTCAATTGTAATTTCAGCAGTTTTGCCAATTTCAGTATTGTTGGTTTTTATCGCCATGAAATTTTTCAACATTCAGGCGAATATTGTAGCATTATCAGGAATTGCCATTGCAATTGGAACTATGATTGACTTGGCTGTAATTCTTTCAGAAAACGTCCTAAAGAAGTTTGAAAAATCTCCAGAAAATTCACTTTTCAAAAATATCTATAACGGTTCAGCTGAAGTAAGTTCGGCAATTTTGACGGCAGTACTTACAACGGTTATTAGTTTCATGCCAGTTTTTGCATTGGAAGCCGCCGAAGGAAAACTATTTATTCCTTTAGCTTACACCAAAACATTTGCACTTGTCGCAGCATTTTTAGTTACAGTGCTGATACTCCCAAGTTTGATTTATGTCTTTTTCAGAATAAAAATCAATAAAGCCAAAACTTCATATTTCCTTAATGTTTTGCTTGCTGTTATTGGCTTTTGGACTATTTTTTATGAATTTTGGTTAGGCTTTTTTATATTAGTTTATAGTTTAACTTACTTCTTATCTTATCAAACTCGTATTAAAAAATTTCAGTTCAAAAATCTTCATTTTTACGTATTAGTTTTAGGAATTTTAATTTTACTCAACAAGTTTTGGCTGCCTTTAGGACCTCAACAGCATTTCTTATCCAATCTAGTCTTCGTAGGTGTTTTAGTCGGTGTTATTCTAGGATTCTATCTTTTATTAGAAAAATACTACGCCCAAATTTTAAAAATATTTTTGAATAATGTCAAAACATTTTTGGTCATTCCATCAATATTTATCCTTTTAGGAATCACTATATGGTTAGGATTTTCCAAAACATTTCATTGGTCCAAAGCAATCTCTAATAGTCTTGGTTTTTCTATAGAAAATACTAGGCTTTGGAATACTATGGATGAAAATTTCCCTGGTATTGGCAAAGAATTTATGCCAAGTTTGGACGAAGGAAGTTTCATTTTGATGCCTACCAGCATGACACATTCTGGAATTGAATTCAACAAAGAAAAACTTCAACAAATGGATATTTTGGTCAAGCAAATACCAGAAGTTGAAGTTGTTGTAGGGAAATTAGGTCGAGTAGAATCTGCAATTGACCCCGCGCCAATTTCTATGTTCGAAAACCTTATAACATATAAGTCAGAATTTATTTTGAATGCTGAAGGTCAACAACAAGCTTTTGAAGTTGATGAGAGTGGACTTTTCAAAGTGAAAGGTTTAAAAATTCAGGATAATCAAATTGAAATAACCAAAAGCTCTGAAGATATAATTTGGTTCGATAATCAAACTTTTGCATTTCAAAATAATTCTAACCAAGTGTTTCCAGATCAAATTCAAAATGAAATTTTATATGAAATTGAAAATGATTTCGAGCCTTTTTTAATCAAAAATGAAAATGGAAATTACTTTAGAAACTGGCGTCAACACATAGAATCTCCAGACGATATCTGGAATGAAATTGCAAAAGTCACAAAAATTCCTGGTATAACTTCTGCGCCAAAACTTCAGCCTATAGAAACACGACAAATCATGCTTCAAACTGGCATGCGCGCGCCAATGGGTATCAAAGTTTCTGGCCCAGACCTAGAAACTATAGAAGGTTTTGGGAAAAAGTTGGAAGATATTTTGAAACAAGTTCCTAGCGTAAAAAGTCAAGCGGTTTTTGCCGATCGAGTGGTGGCAAAACCTTATTTACACCTAAATCTGAATCGAAAAAATATGGCGAGATATGGCTTGAATGTCAATGATGTTCAAAGTTATATTTCCACGGCAATAGGTGGAGAAAGTTTAACTCAAACTGTGGAAGGTCGTGAGCGTTACCCTGTACGAGTTCGCTATCCTCGAGAATTGAGAAACACGCCAAATGCAATTGAAAATATGTTGATTTCAACTTCTTCTGGAACACAAATTCCTTTAGGAGAAATTGTAGATATTGAATATCATCGAGGACCACAAATGATAAAAAGAGAAAATACATTTTTAAACTCATACGTTCTTTTTGATCGTGCCGAGGGTGTAGCAGAAGTTACTGCTGTGGAGGCTGCCAGAGACGCTATTTCTTCTGAAATTGAAAAAAAAGATTTGAAAGTCCCTAGCGGAGTAAGTTACAGATTTGCTGGAAGTTTCGAAAATCAAGTCCGTTCAGAAAAACGCTTATCCATGATTATACCAGTTGTTATGGTAGTTATTTTCTTGATTTTATATTTTCAATTCAAGTCTGTTAGTGTAAGCTTTATGGTGTTTTCTTCCATTGCCTTGGCATTTAGCGGTGGTTTTATCATGATTTGGTTTTATGGCCAAGATTGGTTCATGAATTTCAGTTGGTTTGGCGACAACTTTCGGGATATTTTTCAATTGAAAACCATCAATTTGAGTGTTGCCGTTTGGGTTGGTTTTATTGCTCTATTCGGCATTGCTACCGACGACGCCGTTCTGATGGCGACTTATTTAAAACAATCATTAAAGAAAAATCCTACCCAAACAAAATCCGAGCTCTACGAAGCAGTTATGGACGGAGGACTCAAAAGAATTCGACCAGCAGTTATGACTTCAGTTACAACAATTATCGCACTCTTACCCGTGTTGTCTTCAACAGGAAAAGGCTCTGACATCATGGTGCCTATGGCAATTCCTGCTTTTGGCGGAATGCTGATGGCGAGTTTGACTTATTTTTTATTACCGGTATTATTTTACCTTGTATTTGGACAAAAATTGAAAAATAATTCTGAATTAAAATATTAAAAAATGAACAAAATATTCAACATAAAGAAAATTTTTCTAGCTCATTTCAAACTGTTTGCTCTGACCATAATATTTTTCTTAGCTAATGAAAGCAAAGCACAAAGTTTAGAAGATTTTCAAGTTTTAGCAGCTGAAAACAATTTGGAATTGAAAGCGCAGTATAAAGCTTTCGAAGCAAAATTAGAAGAAGTAACACAAGCTAAATCTTGGCAAGATCCAAATCTGAGTTTTGGATATTTCATAAGTCCGATAGAAACCCGAGTTGGACCGCAAATTGCAAGATTTTCGTTGAGTCAAAAATTGCCTTGGTTTGGCACTTTCAAAGCTAAAGGTGATGTTGCAACAAAGAAAGCTGAATTTGAATATGAAAAATTTCAAAATCAAAAAATGAAATTGTTCCTTCAAGTTGCCAAGCAATATTATGACATTTCGGTATTGCGTTCTTTAGAAAAAATTGAGCAGCAACAATTGAAAGTCTTGGATGATTTAAAATCTATGATTGAAGTTCAATATGAAAACGATCAGGCCAAATTGGTCGATGTGTTAAGAATTGATCTTGAAATCGATGATCAAAAAACAGCAATTCAAGTTATAAAAGACCAAGAAAAGGCACAAGTTTCTAAACTCAATTCAATATTGAATCGACAATTAAAAACTCCTATTGAAATCACGAATCCTGAACTGGTTCTAGAACAAGATTTAATGTTTGAAGCTGATTCTGTTTCAGAAAATCATCCACGTCTTCAAGCAATCCAAAGATTAAAAGAATCGAATTTAGCGGAAGCAGAATTAGTCAAAAAACAAAACATGCCACAATTTGGATTTGGTTTGGACTATGCCATAATTCAAAACAGAAATGTTATGAATGCTGATGCTGGGCAAGATGCAATTATGCCAATGCTTTCAGTAAGTTTACCAATTTTCGGTAAGAAAAATAAATCCAGAGAAAAGCTTATTACGCTTCAAGGAAAATCTGTTGATTTTCAATTAGAAAATGAACGAAATCTGTTAGAAAATGAAATCCAAATTAGCCGTTATAAGCAAAACGAACTAAATAATTTACTGGATTTGTATAACCAACAAATTACAACTTTAGAAGATATTTTAGAACTTTCCGAAGCTGCTTTAGCCAATGCTAATATGGAAATAGAAGAAGTTTTACGCCTTTACGAAAAGCAACTTATTTATAAAAAACAACGCATAAAAACTTTAGCTGAACTTCAAAAGATAAATCAAACTTTGAGATATTTAACTTCAAATCTACTACCATGAATTTAGAAAATTTTTTAGAAAATTGGGGGAATGCAGCAAATACTGCACTAGGTTTTTTTTGGATGGCACTTTGGGCATTTATACTCGGTTATGCGCTTAGTAGTATGATACAAGTGCTTGTCACCAAAAAAAACATGCAAAAAACCATGGGAAAATCGGATATGAAATCCGTACTTTTTGGAACTTTCTTTGGCTTCATTAGCAGTTCTTGTAGTTTTTCAGCTTTAGCTACAACAAAATCTCTGTTCAAAAAAGGAGCGAGTTTTATCTCTTCAATGGCATTTCTTCTAGCTTCTACAAACTTGGTGATAGAACTCGGAATCGTTATTTCTATATTCTTAGGTTGGCAATTTGTAGTTGGTGAATATGTTGGCGGTTTGCTATTGATTCTTATCGCATGGGCATTAATCGGTTTAATAAATCCCAAATCAATAATTTCTAAAGCAAGGCAAAAACTTGGCGATTCTGAGAAAGAAAAAGTAGATTCAACTCCTATTTCAGAAAAAATTCAGAATAAAACCAATTGGGTGAAAATCGGGAAACAATATGGTATGGAGTGGAAAATGGTATGGAAAGATGTCACTATCGGTTTTACCATTGCTGGAATTATTTCAGCCTTTGTGCCAGATTCTTTTTTTCAAACATTATTCATAAACACTGGAAGCGGTCAAACTTCTTTTGGATTTTTTACACTCTTAGAGCACGCTATAATTGGTCCTTTCGCAGCTTTTATAACATTTATTGGTTCGATGGGGAATATTCCTTTAGCAGCTTTGCTTTTCGGAAAAGGAGTCAGTTTTGCAGGAGTCATGGCTTTTATATTCAGCGATTTGGTGGTGTTTCCAGTATTAAGAATAAATGCGAAATACTATGGCTGGAAAATGTCGCTTTTTATACTTTTTTTATTATTTACAGCGCTAATCTTAACCTCACTTATGCTTCACTATAGTTTTGACTTATTTAATTTAATTCCAGATTTTTCATCAAACAATATTTCAAAACAAGACCATTTTCAAATAGATTATACTTTTTTTCTAAATATTGGTTTCTTAGTTGTTTCAGGAATTTTGATTTACCTCGGTTTTTATTCTAAAAAGAAAGATATTTCTTATATGAAAGAAATGGCACCTAAAAGCCCACTTCTGGAGAAAATTTTAAAGTATCTCGCTTTCGTAAGTTACCTCTGGTTAGCTGGTGGAATCTTAGTCAAATACATATTCAATTATTAAAATAGTTCAAAATGAAAAATAAATTCAAAACATATATAATTGCCGCAATTATTTTGATTTTCGGCATTATTCTCGGCGCTACTTTATTTACTTCGGAATCACAAAATACTTCCAAGCCAGAAGAACATTCTCACGAGCTGGGCGATAATTCAACTTGGACTTGCTCTATGCATCCACAAATACGCAAAGACGAACCTGGCGATTGTCCAATCTGCGGAATGGATTTGATTCCAGCAAATCAAATGGAGAAAACCATAGATCCGGACGCTATCAAAATGAGCAAGACTGCTCGGAAACTAGCTCAGGTAGAAACTATGATTGTGGGCAGTAAAAACAACAATCCTTCCTTGAATTTGTCTGGTCGTCTGGAAATAAATCAAGACAAAACACATTCTATTTCTGCCAATTATGAGGCTAGAATTGAAAAACTATACGTGAGTGAAGAAGGCGAAAAAATCGAAAAAGGCCAAGTGATTGCAGAACTTTATGCACCAGATATCCAAGTTTTGAAAAGCGAATTGGATTTGGCAAAGCGCCAGGCTGATGAACGTTTATTGAAAAAAGTAAAGCAAAAAATTCAAAATTATGGTTTAACTCTAGAAGACATTCAGAATATTGAAAATTCTAAATTGAAATTGAGAGCCACTAAATCTGGAGTTATTACTGAATTGAAGGTTGAAGAAGGTGATAATTTAAAAACTGACCAAATACTAATGAGTATCGCCGATTTATCTACTCTTTGGGCCGTTTTAGATATTTATGAAAGTGATCTTAACAAAATTGAAGTTGGCGATAAAGTTGAAATGACCACCAAATCAAATGAAAATATTTCTGGTAAAGTCACTTTCATTTCTCCAATTTTAAACGATGATTCGCGTTCTGCAAAAGCTCGAGTGGTCATCGATAATCAAAATATCGGTTTGAAACCAGGAATTTTTATAACCGCCACTTTAAAAGGTTCAGAACAAGAAAAAAATGAAAAACTGATGGTTCCAAAATCAGCAGTGCTTTGGACAGGCAAACGTTCTGTCGTTTACAAGCAATTAGAAAATGAAAACGGTGTTTATTTCAAAATGAAAATCGTAGAAGTCGGCAATTCGACTTCAGAATATATTGAAATTCTTTCAGGTTTAGCGTCTGGAGATGAAATTGTGACACATGGCGCTTTCAGCATCGATTCTGAAGCACAACTTTCTGATAAGCCAAGCATGATGAATCCTGATAAATTGCAAGAAAAAATTGATATAAAAGCCTCTGATATTGAAATTTCAAATATTGAAGAAGTTTTATCTCCGTATTTTGAAATGAAAAATAATTTAGTCAATGATGATTTTGAAAAAGCTAAACAAAGTTTTGAAAAATTAAAGCAAAACTTATCGGTAAAGAATCTGAAAATAAGCCTTGAAAACAACATTGAAAATATTGAAGAATTAAGAGACGAATTTCAGCGTATTTCAGAAATAATGATTCAGTTAACCCGAAAAACAGAAGACTTGCCAAAAATCATTTACATCCAGAATTGCCCAATGGCAGACAATAATTCTGGAGCAGATTGGCTAAGTTATTCAGAAGAAATCCGAAACCCCTATTTTGGCGCTTCTATGCTGAAATGCGGCAGCGTTATAGATTCTATACAATAGCAAATTCGAAAATAAAAATCACTAAATATAAATTTAAAATTCAAAAAATGAAAAATCTAAATGTAAGCTTATCGAGAACAGTCCTAATCGGACTAATGGTTTTACTAACTTCTTGTGTGGACAAGAAAAAAGAGGAAAATGGTGAAGCTGAAAACCATCAGGAACAAGAAATGCATGACGAAAATATGACGGACGAACATATGAATCACGACGATAAAATGATGAAGGAAGCAAATAATAGCATGATTGAGAAGTCTGATCTAACGGTTAAAGAAAGCGAAATAGCATCTTCTTTAATTGAAGACTATTTAAAAATTAAGTCTGCGTTGGTAAATGATGATAATGATTCAGCACAAAAAGCGGGCAAAAGTTTTATAAATTCTATAGCTAACTTTAATTTCAGTAAAATTGAAGAATCAGAACAAAAAGAAGTAAAAGAAATTCTTGACGTTATGAAAAATCATGCACAGCATATTTCTGAATCCGACATAGCTGAACAAAGAAAACATTTTGCTAAGATAAACGCCGACATGAAAAATTTATTAAAGATTACAGGTTCAGACAGAATGCTTTACCAACAATATTGTCAAATGTATAATAATAATGAAGGTGGGGCTTGGTTAAGTGAAAATAAAGAAGTAAAAAATCCACTCTTCGGCAGCAAGATGTTGAAATGTGGATCTATAAAACAGACAATCACCTTAAAATAATTGCTATAATGCACTTCAAAGAATTTATAGAGATAGACGTTCGAAGTCAATTCTGCTGAGGTTGATTGAATTATTCAAAAAAACAGAACCATTAGGGTGCAACTTAATTTTTAAAATATCTTAGCATACGAATGTTTAGAAAAAAAGACTGCAAAATTTAAATTTTTGCAGGCTTTTTTTTATTTAATTTTAATACGATTTTACAGCATCCACAAATGCTTTTGCGTTGTCTACAGGAATATTAGGCAGAATGCCATGACCTAAATTCACGATGTATTTGTCTTTACCAAATTCATCAATCATTTGATGCACCATTCTTTTTATTTCTTTTGGTGGCGAAAACAATCTTGACGGGTCAAAATTCCCTTGCAAAGTAATCTTTGCACCGCTTAAATATCTTGCATTTCTTGGTGAACATGTCCAGTCTACTCCAAGTGCAGAAGCGCCAGATTTGGCCATTACATCCAATGCAAACCAACAACCTTTACCAAAAGCAATGACTGGAATTTCAGCTTTCAACGCATCTATAATTTGCTGCATATATTGCCAAGAAAACTCTTGGTAATCTGATGGGGACAACATCCCGCCCCAAGAATCAAAAACTTGAACAGCATCTACTCCAGCTTCAACTTTTCCTTTCAAATATGCAATCGTAGTGTCAGTGATTTTTTGAAGTAATTCGTGTGCCATTTCTGGTTCAGTAAAACAAAACTCTTTCGCTTTATCAAAATTTTTAGAACCCTGACCTTGTACGCAGTAACAAAATATCGTCCACGGTGAACCAGCAAATCCAATGAGCGGAACGCGATTATTAAGCTCTTGCTTAGTCATTTTTATGGCATCGTAAACGTAACCTAATTCTTCGTAAACATTAGGAACAACAACCTGATCCAAGGCTTTTCTGTCTCGTATTGGATTTGGCAACCAAGGTCCAACGCCTGGCTTCATTTCCACTTCAATATTCATGGCTTGAGGTACAACCAGAATGTCGCTGAATAATATTGCTGCATCAGTGCCGACCTGGTCAATTGGCATCACTGTAATTTCTGTCGCCAATTCTGGTGTTCTACAACGTGTGAAGAAATCGTATTTTTCTTTCAATTTCATGAAGTCTGGCAAATATCTACCAGCCTGTCTCATCATCCAAACTGGTGGTCTTTCCACAGTTTCACCTTTAAGCGCTTTCAGAAATAAATCGTTTTGAATCATCGATTTTATTTTAATAAATTTTGAGTAATATTTTAAGTTGACAAATTTACTTAGCTAAAGTAGTTTTACAGCATCTTTCGCAAAATAACTTGCAATCATCGTGGCTCCGGCTCTTTTGATAGCTGTCAGTTGTTCTAACATTACCGCATCATGATCCAACCAACCTTTTGCAGAAGCCGCTTTGATCATGGCGTATTCGCCACTAACTTGGTAAACTGCGATTGGCAATTCTATTTCATTCGCCAAATCTCGAACAATATCCAGATAACACAATCCTGGTTTTACCATAATAATATCGGCACCTTCTTCAATATCAGAAAAGCTTTCTTTCAAAGCTTCATTTCTATTGGCAGGATCCATTTGGTATGTTTGCTTGTTTTTAGGAACATCAGCTACATCTACAGGTGCAGAATCCAAAGCGTCTCGAAATGGTCCATAAAATGCTGAAGCAAACTTGGCTGAATAACTCATAATTCCAGTATTATAAAAATGTGCATCTTCCAAAACACTTCGAATTTCAAGTATTCTACCATCCATCATATCGCTCGGTGCGACAAAATCTGCTCCGGCTTGTGCATGGCTCAAGGCCATTTGTGCTAAAGCTGAATTTGTTCTGTCATTTATAATTTGACCGTTTTCGACAATGCCATCGTGTCCAAATTTTGAATAAGGATCTAAGGCAACATCAGTCATGACAAGCATTTCTGGAACAGCATTTTTAACTGTCTTGATTGCGCGTTGCATCAATCCATCTGGATTTGTGGCTTCTTTTCCACGATTGTCTTTCAATTTATCATCAACTTTTACGAAAAGTAAAACTGATTTCAATCCCATTTGCCAAAGTTCCTTGACTTCCTTCTCCAGCAAATCCAAACTGAAACGGAAATAATTCGGCATGGAATTAATTTCCTCTTTCACATTTTGTCCTTCAACCACAAAAAGTGGCACGATAAAATCACTTGGTCGCAAATGGTTTTCACGTGTTAACGCACGAATAGCTTCGTTTTGTCTTAAACGACGGTGTCTTTGTAATGGAAACATGAGCTGTTATTTGAAGTTTGCTTTTCGTTTATTCAAAAATGCATCGGTACCTTCTTTGAAATCTTCTGTACCAAAAGCATTTCCAAAACTGTCGATTTCAGTTTGGTAACCATCCACACCTATTTTATAATTATCATTGACTGCTTTAATAGCAGATGAAATGGCTTGCATAGAATTGTTGAGGATTTTACCAGCTAATTTTTCTGCTAAAGGCAATAATTCTTCTACACTCGTTACGTGATTGACTAAACCGTAATTTTTGGCAGTTTCTGCATCAATCATTCCTGCAGTCATAATCATTTCCATAGCGCGACCTTTGCCAACCAATTCGGGTAAACGTTGTGTCCCGCCATAACCTGGAATTACACCAAGTGAAGTTTCTGGCAAACCGAGTTTTGCATTGTCGCTCGCAATTCTGAAATGAGCTGACATCGCTAATTCCAAACCGCCTCCAAGTGCAAATCCGTTGACAGCGGCAATTACTGGTTTTGGGAAATTCGCAATATAATCGAACACCAATTCTTGGCCTTTTGCTGCCAAGTCTTTGCCTTCTTCTACCGAATAGTCTGAAAATTCTGCAATGTCTGCACCGGCAACAAAAGCTTTCTCGCCGCTGCCTGTTAAAATCACAACTTTGACATCTTGATTTTTCAATAAAGCATCGAATGCACTGTGAATTTCTCCTATGGTTTCACGGTTGAGTGCATTGAGTTTTTTGGGTCTGTTTATTCGCACAATGGCGATGTTGTCGTTGATTTCGACTAAAAGATTTTCAAAATCCATAATTTTAATTTTTTGGTAATTTTACTGTAAATATAGTGCCTTCATCAATTTCTGAGGTCAATTTTATGTCGCCTTTATAAGTTTCAATAATATTTTTAACCATGCCTAAACCCAATCCCATTCCGCTAGATTTTGTGGTGAAACGCGGTTCAAAAATACGTTCTTGCATTTCTTCAGAAATACCAACCCCGTTATCTTCTATTGAAATATACACGGAATCTTTATCGGTTGAAACTTGAACTTTAATATACGGATTGTTTTTCGATTCTGTCGCTTGAATAGCGTTTTTCACCAAATTAGTAACTATACGAATCAATTGATTTTTGTCAAATCTAATCAGAATTTGATCAGATTTACTTAAAAAATGAATATTTTGATCATTGAAAATATCTAAGGCTAATTTTAGAGTTTCAACAACATCTAGTGTTTCATTTTGTTGAGCAGGCATTTTGGCAAAATCTGAAAACGCACCAGCAATAGCACTCAAATTGTCGATTTGTTGAACCATGGTTTTTGAAAAATCGCTCACTTTTGTTATAATTCCTGGATCGTTGGGATCAAATTTCCTTTCAAAACTCTGAATACTTAGTCGCATAGGCGTGAGTGGGTTTTTAATTTCATGTGCGACTTGTCTTGCCATTTGTCGCCAAGCTTCTTCTCTTTCAGATTTGGCAAGTTTGAGCGCACTTTCTTCGAGCTCGTCGATCATTTGATTATACGCTGTAACTAATGGACGGACTTCTACACTGATGTCTTGCGGAACTATTTTTGGGTTTTGCTGTTCTAACCTTGTTTTGGTAATCTTTTTACTGATGGATTGCAAAGAGCTTGTGATATATTTTGATAGGAAATAGGCTAAAATAATTGCAACAATCAACATAAAAATATAAACCTGTGATAGTAGAATTAAAAATTCGCGCAATTCTTTGTCTAAAAAATTATCGTCTTCGATATAAGGTAAATTCAGAATACCTATTGGTTTAAAATAATTATCTAAGATATAAGTATAAGAAGATTGATAGTCTTGTCCGTTTTTTTGAAAATTCTCAACGTATTTTTTGTCGCTTGAATTATTTAATTCTTGAATTTTTTTTGGATCCATTCTAGTTTCAACGGAGTCCATATAAAATGTAGCAAAAGAAGATTTTAGCAAATAGCCATTCAAATCGTAAATATTTATTTCAGTATCATGAATATCTTGAATTTCATAGATTTTATCTTTAAAAATCAATGGTAAATTTTCGCTATCAACGGGGTAAGTTGTTGTCCTTAAAACATAATTGATGTTTGCTTTAATCGCGTTTTCTTTACGGTTTAGTTTTTCGCGATGGAGTTCTTTGGCTTCTTCATTATACTGGTGAATTGTTACGCCTGCAATAAGAATGGATGCCCCAAGTACCAAAGTTATCATAGAGATAAAAATTCTGGTTCTAAGTGATCTCGTCAAATTAAACATGCGTAAAATTTATTTTTTATTTTTTGATCTAGTTTTTTTGTACAATCTGATGCCTAGCATCAATAAACCTGCAAGTCCGAGTAATCCAAACAAACCAAAAATCCAGTTGATGGCACTTTTTAAAATTACTAAAAAAACTATTGCAAACAGGATAATGGTGGCACCTTCATTCCAAAATCGCATTTGGTTGGACGTCCAGCGAATGTCATCCTTTTGAAATTGTTTGAAAATCTGGTGGTTTTTCAAATGATACAAGATTAGCAAAACAACAAAAAACAACTTTACATGCATCCATGGTTGAGTTAGCCAAGACGGAATTAAAACCAACAACCAAATAGCAAAAATTATAGCCAAAATTGCCGATGGCCAAGTGATAATATACCACAAACGCTTGCTCATAATTTTCAATTGTTCGCTTAAAATATCGGCGTCAGGTTGCGGTTTTTGTCTAGCTTCGATATGATAAATAAAAAGCCTCGGAATGTAAAATAAACCTGCAAACCAAGTGATCACAAAAATAAGGTGAAGCGCTTTGATATAGTTATAATCCATGATTTGCTATTTTTTTAGACATAATTTAAAAAACACAAATATTGAAGTTTTTGGTATTTAAAATTCAAATTTGAAATGAAAGTTATTCAGATTTTTTCTCGAGTAATTTTTTTATGCTTTTCAGAGTTTCAACCTCATCACAAGCTATTATTTTTTGCATCAATTCAATTTTTAGTGTATCGATTTCTTTTTGAGTCATGATTCTTTTTTATGAAATTTCTGAGGCATTCAATTTTTAAAAATACGTAAATTCTGTGATTTCATAGTATAAAGCTTACTAAGCTTCATGATAATAGAATAGATTTTACTTTAAATAAATTCAGCTATAAAACAGAAAATTGATCTTTTTCACTGACTTGGCTTCAGATTCAATCGAATTTCTCTATTCAGAAAAAAACCTGTTACAATAGTTGAAATGAGGTCAGCAAGCGGAAATGAAATCCAGACTCCCAATTCTCCGTAATATTCAGGAAGAATGAAAATCAACGGAATAAAGAAAAATCCTTGTCGTGTTAGCGTCAGTAAAAAAGCTGGTGTTGCTTTGCCGATGGCTTGAAAATAAGCAGAACCTATAAGTTGTATGGAAATGACAGGAATAGCTGCAAAAACCCAGCGCATTGCTCCTGGAGCATCTTTTAAAACTTGTTCATCTTTAGTAAAAACTGTGACAATACTTTCTGGAAAAATCATAATTACTCCAAATACCAAAATTGCTACTGAAGACGCATAAATTATAGCTTTATTGATACTTTCTCTAACTCTAGCATATTGTTCTGCGCCGTAATTATAACCAGCAATTGGCAAAAAACCTTGCGTTACCCCCAAAACCGGAAAGAGTGCAAACATGAGCATTCTGGCGAGAATCGCATAAGTTGCTACCGAGGATTCACCGCCTAATTCAAACAAAATATTATTCAGCAAAAGATAGGTTACACTCACCACAGCTTGTCTAGAAAGCGTTACAAAGCCTAAAGCGCTAATTTCTTTTAAAATCTTCCGATGCAATCCAAAATCTGAAAATCTAATTTTCAATTCTGAATTTTTGGATAGAAAAAACCAAATTATATAACCTAGACACAAAACATATGAACCTGTGCTTGCCCAGGCAGCACCAAGCATACCATAATCTAAAACATTGATGAATAAATAATCCATCAGTAAATTTCCCACCGAAGGAATAATCATGGCAACCATGGCAAACTTTGGTTTGCCCTCTGCACGAATTACGCTATTTCCCATCATGGCTAGAGCCAAGACGGGAACACCGTATAAAACAACGCGATAATAAATTTTTGCAGGCTCGAAAATATCACCTTTTCCTCCAAATGCAGGAATCAAATCGTTGATATAAACCAATCCAATAAGTGCAAGAAAAACAGTCAGCAGTAGAGTAATTGTAATTTGATTACCAAAGGTTTTCAAGGCTTTAGAGTGGTCGTTTTTGCCAAGTGCTCTTGAAATAATTGAAGAACCACCAATACCAATTGCCATACCCAAGGCAGCAATAAAAAAAGATACTGGAAGAACGACATTAATAGCTGCTATTGCTATAGAACCTATCCAGTTTCCAACAAAAATAGTGTCCACCAAAATATTGATGGACATCACAAGGATACCAATAGAAGCAGGAACAGCTTGTTTAATCAGCAATTTACCAATTGGCGCATTACCAAGTTCTTCTGATCTAATTTTGGACATTTACGACACTTTAGATTCTGGTTGATTCGCCCATTCATCTATCCAGCGACTCAGGGTTTTTACCCAGTCTTTTCGGTCATTCAAACAAGGAATAAATTTGAAATCATCACCTCCAGATTCTTCGAAAATCTCTCGGGCTTCCATATTTATTTCTTCCAAAGTTTCTAAACAATCAGAAACAAAAGCTGGCGAAACTACCGCTAATTTTTTGGTTCCTTCAAGACCTAATTTCTCTACGGTTCTATCGGTATAAGGTTTCAACCACGGATCAAAGCCTAATCTAGACTGGAATGATGTGCTAAAAGTTCCTTCTTTCAAATTCAAAGTTTCAGCGACTTGTCTTGTAGTTTCAAAACATTGGTGACGATAGCAAAACTGATGTGCTTTGGATGGTGTTTGGCAACAACTGCCATCAATTTTACAATGCGAGTTGGTAATGTCACTTTTTCTAATATGTCGCTCTGGCACACCATGATAACTGAAAAGTAAATGATCATAATCAAAATCATCTAATTGTTCTCCGATACTTCTAGACAACACCGTTACGTAATCTGGGTGATTATAAAATGGTGGTAAAGTTGTGAATTCCATTTTAGGAAATTTTTCACGACGCAATTCTTCAGCTAATACCAAAATCGTTTCAGTTGTAGCCATCGCAAATTGAGGATAAAGCGGCATCAACAAAACCTCATCGACGCCTTGATCGTGCAATTCTTGCAAACCCTGTTCAATAGATGGCTGACCATAACGCATGGCTAGTGCAATTGGAACACTAGTCATTTCGTCAATGCCTTTTTGAAGTCGTTTTGATAAGACAATTAATGGCGAGCCTTCATCCCACCAAATTTTGGAATATGCTTCTGCCGATTTCTTAGGTCTTGTGTTCAAAACTATGCCTTTTACTAAAATAGACCTGAATATTTTAGGAATATCGATTACACGCTCGTCCATCAGAAACTGACCGAGATATTTTTTAACATCTTTAGGATCAGTTGATTTTGGCGAACCTAAATTGACTAATAAAACTCCTTTCATAATTTAGATTTCAAAATTTCATCAAATTCAAAATTAAGACCAATAATTTTAACAAAAGCTAAATTTGATAGAATGTTATGATAAGGCTAGAGTTTTACTCTATAAAAGAAAAAAAATCGCTTTTAGTTTTCAAAATAATTCACATTTGTTTTTTGATTGGTTTTCATTTTAGTCTAAATTTGAAAGTATTGTTCCACTTATGTCGAAACAAACAAATTTTTCAATTTTTGAATCTTGGTTTTCATCCAAAAACTGGACGCCTTTTGATTTTCAAAAAGAAACATGGCAAGCATTTTCCGAAGGCAAAAATGGTTTGCTGAATGCGCCCATAGGAAGCGGAAAAACTTATGCGTTATGGGTGCCGATTTTAGCCAATATCATAACTGAAAAATCGAAAACAGGTTTGCGAGCCGTTTGGATTACGCCTTTGAGAGCGCTTTCTGTTGAAATAAAACAAGCCGCAGAACTACTTATTTCTGATTTGAAACTGGATATCACAATTGGTATTCGAACTGGTGATACTTCTCAAAAAGAACGCGCTAAGCAAAGGCGAAAGATGCCGAATTTGCTAATTACCACTCCTGAAAGCTTACATTTACTTTTGGCTTCCAAAAATTATCCTAAAACATTTCAAAACTGTGATTCTATCGTTATAGACGAGTGGCATGAGTTGCTTGGGACTAAACGTGGAGTCCAGATAGAATTGGCATTATCAAGACTGAAAAATCTTAGTAAGAATCTAAAAATTTGGGGTATTTCTGCCACTATTGGCAATTTGAATCAAGCTCAAGAAGTTTTACTTGGTCATCATTTCAGAAATTTGAAAAATTCCGTGCTGGTCAAATCCAAGTTGAATAAAAATATTCAAGTTGAAAGCATCATCCCAGAAACAATGGATAAATTTCCATGGCGTGGACATTTAGGATTGCATCTTCTGGAATACGTCATACCTATAATTAAATCTTCCAAAACCACTTTGTTGTTTACCAACACACGTTCTCAATGTGAAATTTGGTTTCAGAAGATTTTAGAAAAACATCCTGAATTTGCTGGTGAACTGGCGATGCATCACGGCAGTATCGACAAAAACACCCGAATTTGGGTAGAAAATGCCATTAGAGACGAAACATTAAAAGCCGTGGTTTGTACTTCCAGTTTGGATTTGGGTGTAGATTTTGCACCTGTTGAAAGTATAGTCCAAATTGGCGGACCAAAAGGTGTTGCCAGATTTATGCAACGTGCTGGCCGAAGCGGTCATCAACCTGGTAAAACAAGTAAAATTTATTTTCTTCCCACTCACGCTATTGAGTTGATCGAAGCCTCTGCATTAAAAAAAGCAGTTAAACTTAAAGCTGTGGAAGACCGTTTACCTTACCTCAACAGTTTTGATGTTTTGGTGCAATATTTAACCACTTTAGCCGTGTCTGACGGTTTTTATCCTGATGAAATTTTTCCAGAAATTCAATCAACATTTTGTTTTCAAACACTAACAGAATCACAGTGGAATTGGGCGCTAAATTTTATCACCACAGGTGGAGAATCGCTTCAAAATTATGAGGATTATAAAAAAGTTGAAATTGAAGCAGATGGCAAATTCAAAGTGAATCATCGCGGTATTGCTATGCGACACAGATTGCAAATTGGCACGATTGTTAGCGATGCTGTGCTTGGAGTGAAATATTTGAAAGGTGGTTTTATCGGTTCTATCGAAGAATGGTTTATTTCTAAACTTAAACCCGGCGATGTTTTTACGTTTGCGGGTAGAAATCTGGAATTAGTCACTGTAAAAAGTATGCAGGTTTTGGTGAGAAAATCAAAGTCAAAAACTGCCAAAGTGCCAAGTTGGATGGGTGGTCGGCTGACTTTAACTTCGCAAATGAGTGCATTGTTAAGAGAAGAGCTTTACAATCTAAACACTGAAAATCAAAGTCGTGAATTAAAAGCCCTTCAACCTATTTTTGAAAGGCAACAGCAAGAATCTATTGTTCCTAAACCTGATGAATTTCTAATTGAAACTTTTAAAACCAGAGATGGATTTCATCATATTTTTTACCCGTTCGAAGGGCGTTTTGTTCATGAAGCTATGGCAAGTTTGTTAGCGCACCGCATTAGTTTATTGTCCCCAATTTCTTTTTCATTAGCTTTTAACGACTATGGATTCGAACTTTTATCCGACCAACCTGTCAATATTGAATCTGTTTTGGATAATAACTTATTCAGCGTTGAATATTTATTGGACGATTTGCAAAAAAGCCTGAATGCTACTGAAATGGCAAGGCGAAAATTCAGGGACATTGCTGTCATTTCTGGATTAGTTTTTACGGGCTATCCTAACAAAATGATTAAAAACAAGCATTTGCAGTCTAGTTCTCAACTTATTTTTGATGTGTTCAAAGATTTTGAACCAGAGCATTTGCTTTTTCAACAAGCATTTACTGAAACCTTTGAGCATTCTCTGGAGAAAGGTCGTTTGCAAAAAGCTTTAGAGCGGATTTCTTCACAACAGGTTGTTTGGAAATCTTGCCAAAATCCAACACCATTTTCATTTCCGATTATTACCGACAGATTGCGAGAAAAATTGTCTTCTGAAAAGCTCAACGATAGAATTCAAAAGATGATTAGGAAGCTTCAAAAGAAGTGATTTTTACATTTAGATTCTCGTAAAATTGAAATATTCACAAATTCAAGAGATTACAAGGATGTTTTAAATACAGATTTTAATATTGCATTTTTTATTTGAAAGCACACCTATTAAACTGATGGCTTTTGAATTCAACATATTTCAGTTTCAATATATTGGTAACAAATTTCTAGACGAAATTTTTGGTCAGAAAAAAATCTATTTTTTAAATGTCGCTGTTTGTGTCTGGTTTGGATGGCACTTCAAAGCAGATGCGAGTACCTTTGTCTATTTCTGTAAAATCTACCCAAATTAAACCGTCATTTTCTTCAATGAAATTTTTACAAAGTAAGGTTCCAATACCTTTGCCTTTTTCAGCTTTTGTGCCAATTGCAGAAACAAGATTATTTTTTTTGAATAAACTTTCTGCAACTTCTTGACTCATACCTAAACCTGTGTCTTGGACACAAACTCTATCAAAACCGTCTTTATGAATTGCAGAAATGGTGATTTTATCACCTATGTCGGTAAATTTTATAGCATTTGAAATGAGGTTTCTCAGTACTATTTTCAATGAATTTTGATCAATAAAAATTTCAAAGTTTTCATCTACTTTATTGATAATCTTTACCCCTTTTTGTTTCAAGTTTGAATCGAAAAAATTATTTTTACTCTGTACTTCCTGAAAAAGATTTAATTCTTGTTTTTCAATATTAGATTGATTTAGTGATTCGCTAGCCCAATTGAGCAAATTATCTATTAGCAGTTTTGTAGATTCTATATTTTTGTTGATTTCTGGCAACCAAGCTTTGATTTCTTTTTCTTCCAGTTGGTCTTTATTGTATAAATCAAACAATTGACTTAGGCTATTCAAAGGGCTTCTTAAATCGTGAGAAATGATTGAAAAGAGCTTGTTTTTTTGATCGTTTGACTCATTGAGTTTATTGTTTTTAATCTGAATTTCTTTATTTTTCTCAAGTAATATTTTATTGGTTTCATTTTTATTTCTTCTATGAAAAAGTAACAAAATAGTAAGTAGTAACAATACGCCTAAAACAATACTTAGGTAAATAATATAATTTTCTCTTCTTTCAACTTGCAATTGTTTTTTGAGTAATTTCTTATCGTTGTCGTAATTCAGTTTTTCTGTAAGGTTTTTGAAACCGAGTTCAGCCTCAAGTTTGCCAAGTTCTCTGCTTTTTTCTTTATCAAACAAGCTGTCTTTTAACTTTAGATGTGTTTCTAAATATTTGAGGGCTTGCTCAGGTTCATCTTTCGCTTTATGAATTTCGTAAAGTAATTTAGAGGAATCTGAATGTTCTAGTAGTGCGCCAATTGTCTTTGCTATATCGTAGGATTTTTTACTATAGTAATAAGCAGAATCTATTTTATTTTCTTTCTGATAGACTCTGGCTAAACTTGAAAAAATTAGTGTCGAAGTGTATTCATCTTTAATTTTATTGACTATTCTTTCAGCTCTTTTAAGTAAACCCTTTGCCTCTGTATAACTTTCCTGTCCATATTTTATGGATGCTTGTGCATGAAGGTTGAGTGCAATATTTGATTTTCTATCTTGTTTTTCGAAAATTTCGTAGGCTTCTTGAAGGTTTTTTATTGCTTTGTCAAAGTTTTTTTTGTTTTCTTCAATCATAGCAATATTAGTTAAAGTTGAAGCATAGGTATTTATATCAATATTTTTTGTGATTTCGGAAGACTGAATATATAGTTCAAGTGCTTTATCGTCTTCATTCAGACTAAAATAATTATTGGCTAGGTTATTCAAAATAATAGATTCTAATCTAGGGTTATTAATTTCTCTAGCCGCCGCCAAGGCATCTTCAAAGTAGGTGATAGATTCGAGATAATAACCTTGTTTCCTAGCGATATTGGCCAGGTTATTATTTGTTCCAACTATAGAACGCGTTCGATTCATTTCCTTGAATAATTCTAGACATTCTTTAAACTTTTCTTTAGCCAGTTTGAAATCGCCATGATATTCTGCGATAACGCCTTGTGAACTTACAATTGCAGCGTAAGAAGCTTTATCTTCCAACTTTTTGTTGACTTCCAAAGCTTGATCTAATAAATTTGAGGCTTTTTCAAGATCACCTCTTTCTGAGTAGATTGTAGAAACATTGATGAGGTTATCAAGAACGCCTTGCAAATTGTCTGATTTTTCATGAAATGATCTAGCCAGTTTGAATTTTTGTAGTGCCGAATCGTAATCTCCAAAATGTTTAAGTAAAATGCCATAATTATTATAAGTTTTGGCAAGCATTTCATAATCTTCTATAGATTCGAAAATTTCAATGGATTGATTTATTTTTTCGGTGGATATTTCTGGTTGTCCTAAATAAAAATAATAAATAGATTGCAGTCTGAAACTAACTCCTTCTCCTTTTTGATAATCAACTTTTCTAGAAATGTCTATTGCTTTCTGAGTATAAGGCAAGATACTGTCGAAACTTACGTTAATGAATTCATAAGCGATATCGTTGAGTAATTTGACTTTTAAAGTGTCAACTTTTGTATTATTGAGCTCTACTTTTAAGCTGTCAATCTTTGGATTGCCAGCTTTACAGAACAAGGCAAAACCAAAAAAAATGATAAAAGAGAAGAATGTTTTCATTTGGATATTTCTTAATAAAATGCTAAAATAAATCTAATGTATGAAATTTAAAGACATAAAATTAAATAATTGGACTAAAATTGTTTTATAGCAATAAGTATGAAGTTTAAGATGTTTAATTAATGAAACTATTTCAATAGGCTTTTCTGTCACCTTTAAGTGCATTATAAATTGTTTGGAACATAATTTTCACATCAAGTAAGAGTGACCAATTTTCTAAATAAAAAATATCGTATTTCACACGATTCACAATATCCTCGTCAGATTCAACTTCACCACGAAAACCACTAACTTGTGCAAGCCCTGTAATTCCGGGTTTTACGAAATGTCGAACCATAAACTTGTCTACATTTTCTGCATACATATGCGTGTGGCTAACCATATGTGGACGTGGTCCTACTACACTCATATCTCCTAACAGTACATTGTAAAACTGTGGAAGTTCATCCATACTGGTTTTGCGTAGAAACTTGCCAATTTTGGTAACTCTTTCGTCGTTCTTTCTTACCTGATGCAAATCTGCTTCGGGGTTCGGTTTCATAGATCTAAACTTATAGCAATAAAATTCATTATAATCTAGCCCATTTCTTTTTTGCTTGAAAAAGACGGCACCTTTGCTACCTAATTTAATGAAAATTGCTAATATTGGAACTAACCAAGACAAAATAAGCACCAAAACCAAGACAGATACAACAATATCAAAAAATCTTTTGATAAACTTGTTGATAGATTCATCTATTGGAATTCGGCGTAAAGATAAGATTGGTAAAAATCCGTAATATTCATAATTGAGCTGCCGTGAATAGATATCTTTATTATCTGGAAGGAATTTCAAAACCTTTAGATTGTTATCTGCAAAATCTATAATTTCATTAAGATTTACATTTTTTATTTCTGCGATAGAACAATAAATTTCGTCAATTTCATTGGTTTTAATATAGTCGAAAATTTGTTCTAAAGTAATTTTATCCTTACGAACATCGAACATCCTTTCACATTGATAACCGTATTCTGGTGTGCTGTCAAAAAAAGATTTTAACTGTTTGGTTTTCGAATTTTCACCTATAATGATGGTGGTTCTATAGTTTCCACCTAAATCTTTTCTATAACTTTTCAGTAAATAATAAACGGAAAGTTTGAAGAATAGAATAAGTCCAAAAGATTTTCCTAAATACAGGAAAATTCTAGAAGGATCTCTTGCCAAATTATTATAAAAACCGAAAAAAGCGAAAATAATAAGCATGAATAAAACAGCCTGCAAAAAGGTTAATGAAAAAATACGCGTGACTTTGGTATATCTATAAATTTCGTAAAAATCAGATTTTAGAGATAGTAATATCCATGATAAAATAATATAAAAACAAAAAACAAAATAGGTGACTGGGTCAAACTGAAACTGCTGAGCTAAAAACACCAAAATCCCAATATCTATGAAATAAGAAATCGGTCGAAGCAATCCGGAATATCGTCCACTTTTTGGTTTCATTCAACTATTTTCTATTGTGTTCTGAAAAATCCTTATGAGCGCTTTTGTGCAACTCCTCTTTTGATAAGGATTTGAAATAATCATAAGTTTTTTTCATGCCTTCAGCACGATTTACTTTTGGTTCCCAATCTAAAATTTCTTTAGCTTTAGAAATATCCGGTTGTCTTTGCATTGGATCGTCTTTTGGCAAAGCTTCAAATCTTATTTTTTGGTCAGTTCCAGTCAATTTTATGATTTCTTCGGCAAAGTCTAAAATACTGATTTCATGCGGATTGCCAATATTCACAGGTTCGGAATAATCACTCATCAAAAGTCGGTAAATGCCATCGATTTGGTCATCGACATAGCAAAAAGAGCGGGTTTGTGAACCGTCGCCAAAAACGGTTAAATCTTCGCCGCGCAAAGCCTGACCAATAAAAGCAGGAATAACTCGACCATCATTCAGTCGCATTCTTGGGCCATAAGTATTGAATATTCTGGCTATTCTGGTTTCCAAACCATGAAAACGATGATACGCCATGGTTATGGATTCTTGAAATCGTTTTGCTTCATCATAAACGCCTCGCGGTCCAATGGTGTTTACATTTCCGAAGTAATTTTCTGATTGAGGATGCACTTGTGGATCGCCATAAACTTCGGAAGTTGAGGCAATCAAAAGTCGGGCTTGTTTTGCCATTGCTAAACCCAATAAATTATGCGTACCTAAAGAGCCGACTTTCAAAGTTTGAATAGGAATTTTCAAATAATCTATCGGACTTGCTGGTGAAGCAAAATGTAAAATATAATCTAAATCGCCTGGGACGTGTACAAATTTGCTAACGTCGTGGTGATAAAAATCGAAGTTTTCTAATTTGAAAAGATGTTCAATATTTTTTAAATCACCAGTAATTAGGTTGTCCATACCTATGACATAAAAACCTTCATCAATAAATTTATCGCATAGGTGAGAACCTAAAAATCCAGCTGCACCTGTGATTAAAACTCTTTTCATAAATTCGTTTTGCTCTGAAAATTACTCAGATTACAATTTTAAGCATTTTGTAGATTGAAATAAGCCTTTATCGTTAAAAAAATAAATTTAGGTGTCTAAATAAATAGTATTATTTTCTGAAGAGTGATTTATTGACAACTTCTGAGAAGTTTTTAGTTTTTTGTGATATTAAAAACTTTTCTATATAGATTAATTAATTTTTTACTCTCAAATTCCCACGAAAGTTTATCTAAAACTCTTTCATAACCATAATTACCCATTTCAGATCTAAGTTCTGGATTGTCTAGTAGATGAATGATTTTATCACCAAAGTCGATTGGATCTGTATTTTTAGCATAAAGTGAGGCTTTGTCTGCTGAGAACTTTCCTTCTTTCAATGTGTATTGAACAATAGGCTTTTTTAAAGCCATATATTCCATAATTTTATTCATCGTAGACAAATCATTCATAGCTGTAGGCTTGTCAGGATTCACACATACATCTGCTGTGTTTAAGACTTTCAACATCGTTTCATCATCGACTCTGCCATAAAAGTCAAAGTAGTCATCCAAGCCCATTTTAGAACAAATTTCCTGGATTTCTTTTAGATGAGTACCACCTCCAACTATTCCAAAGTGGACGTCCTTTCTTTTTGATATAATGTAAGCTGCCGACTCCAATAATAAATCTAAACCTTCCTGCTCACCAATAACACCGATATAGCCTATTAAATATTTTTTCCCTTTTTTATATTTTTCTATAGGATCCAATAGTTTCAACCGATCTAGTTTAGGTCCGCTTCTTACCACTTGCACTTTATCTGGGTTCATTTTACCCCGATTTATTGCTATTTTTTTATAAGATTGGTTGGTTGCTATTGAGAAATTTGCAGTTTTGAAAGTTAACTTTTCAAAAAGTAGCATTAACTTATAGAAAAAGCCTTTCTTTTCAAATTTAGAGATATAAAGCTCTGGGTTGATGTCATGATGATCAAACACGTACTTTACACCAAAAGGTTTAAAAAAAAGAGCTGTGAAAAAAATTAGATCTGGTGGATTACAACCTTGAATTACATGAAACTTGTTCTTGAAATAAATTTTCCAACTTAGTACAAATTCCCAGAAAATAGCTTGTGAATATTCTAATAAATAGCCTAAAACGCCTTTAGCTTCTTTCAAGTTGTGTCTATAAATTTCTATACCATCCACGACTTCATAAGACTCATCGTAACCCTTCATTTTGGGACAAACAATAGATACTTTAGCGCCGTTTTCTTTCAATGTAGACGCTTCTTGCCACACTCTTCTATCAAAAGGAGCCGGCAAATTTTCTATCACTATTAAAATGTGTTTACCAGCAAATTCCAATATAATTTCCTTTTGATGTTTTTTGATTATCAACTCTAACTAAATCGACAATAATTTTACTTTCGGGTATTTGCGGCAAAATAGTCGCGAATTCTTCTGAATTATTTCCGATTACAATAACCTCTGACTCTTCAATCACTTCATTTATATCTTCCTTTAGTAATTTGTAAATGTGTGGTATATGGTTATTGATATAGTCTTTATTTTTACCTAATAGTGAAGACAAATGGACATTACCATCATAAACTTTTAAATCGTAGCCTTTGCCGATCAGAGTTTCTATGATTGAAACCAGAGGACTTTCTCGTAAATCGTCTGTTCCAGATTTAAATGCAAAACCTAAAAATCCTATTTTATTTTTATTTGTATTTAGAATTAATTCTAATCCGCGTTCTATTTGATAAAAGTTACTTTTTAAGAGACTGGATAATAAAGGCGTTTTTAAATCTAAGCTTTTTGCAAGTTGTGTTAGTCCGCGAACATCTTTTGGTAAGCATGAACCTCCAAAAGCAAATCCAGGTTTTAGGTAATATGGTGATAAGTTCAATTTGGTGTCTTTGGATACAATATCCATAACTACATGACCATCAACTTTGCTTTCTTTACAAATATTGCCTATTTCATTTGCGAAAGAAATTTTCATAGCGTGGAAATTATTATTCGCATATTTTATGACTTCCGCTTCTTCGGGTTTTATATAGTGAATTGGCGCATCAATATTTTGATAAAGGCTAGTCATCAGTTTTTCACTTCTCTCACAATTTGTGCCCACTATTGTGTAAGGTGGATTAAAAAAGTCACTCATTGCTGTTCCTTCTCTGAGAAATTCAGGATTTGAAACTAATCCGAAATCCTTTCCAAAAGATTTTCCAGAAATATCTTCAATTATTTCTATACATGTTTTTAAAGTGCCTATTTTAACTGTACTTCTTATAACAACTGTATGAAAGCTATCTTTAACCTTTATGGCTTCAGCAATTTGCTTTGTTACTTCATAAATATAGGCTAGATTTATAGCACCATTTGAAAGACTTGGTGTCCCAACACATATAAAAGATACTTCAGAATTTAAAACTGCTTTTTTGCTATCTGAAATTGCATTTAGCAAACCTTTATTTACTGATTCAGTAATTTGTTCTTCTAATCCTTTTTCTATTATTGTTGATTTCCCATTATTAATTAGGTTAACCTTAGTCTCATTGATGTCAATACCTATTACTTTATGTCCTTCTCTAGAAAAACAAGCAGAGCAAACTACACCTACGTAACCTAATCCAAAAACGCTTATTTTCATTTATCTGTATATTATGTAATTTAAAATTCTAGTGAAATAAAATTTTATATCCTTTTTAGGTTTTTTTGAATGTCGCAAAGTTATACTTTCTTGAAGTCTAATTCTATTTCCATCGAATAAAAATCCTGTTTTCAGTTTTTCTTTTTTGTTTATTTTACCTATCAATGATGTTAAATCCAAATCTAAATCTTTCTGTATTTTCACTAAAGTATTTTCTGTGTCTTTAGTTAGATTTTCATAAGTAATTTCCGATACTTTGTGTCCACGCTTTTTCAGTAATGCTATTGAAATATTACAAATCAAATTGACTGTTAAATAGTAAATATTCGCACTAAAAAAACCCTTTGAAGGTTGTTCCAAATTCTTTTTTTGAAAAGAATTGACCACGTTTGCAGGATCTTTCTTTAGGTAAATGTATTTTATTGAAAACTTTTCTTTATTTACGTAATTAGACAAATTAATTGCTCTTACTGGATATTTTGAAGATTCTACAATAACATTTTCATCGGTTTGATTATAAAGTAAATCATACTGTAACCTAAGCAATTTTATATATTCAGAATCAGAATTTTGTGAGATAGATTTGTATAAACTTGTGTGATATTCATGATTTTTGAATAAGTCATTTAAATAGTTGTAATCGTTTTGGTTGTTTAGGTCAAATTGATTTTTGAATGAACTCCAAAATGTCGAAACTTTAGATGACTTTTCTCGTTTAGGCGGTTTTCCCTCCCTTAAAAAAAACCTATTTATTTCTCCCAAACTAAGACTATTGGAATTATTACCAAGCATTATATCTAATAAAGTTGTTCCGCTTCTACCGGCTCCAATAATATAAATTAAAGTTTTCGTCATTAAGTTTTAAAAATAGATTTTGCTAATTGAAAACGTATTATTAATTAGAATATTGACATCAATTATAGATGAACTTAAATTGTTCTAAAATTAATATGACTTGCAAATAAAGAAAAATTATCCCTTTTAAGTTGTCTTGGTTAAGAAAAACACTTTTTAATGTGAATTTTTCGTTCATTAGGAAAATAATTAAACACTTGTATTTTTCAACTTATAGTATAAAAACTGGAAAACAATGCTTTAATTTATTGCTCATCAAGAAATGACTTTAAAAAACTATTATTAAGTGATAAATATATTAATAATCAAGACTTTTCTTCAAAAACTTAAAATGTTATATCCATCAAGTCTGGTCTAATATTTCAGGATTTTTTTGCCACTTTATAAGCAAAACAGACATTGGCGCAAAGAAAAGCGTAATATTTGTATTGTAAAAAAACTGTCCTGAGAGAGCAGAAACGGTAAGCAAGCCTATAATTAAAATACTATATTGGCTAAGGTAAAATTTGAAAATAATTTTATAATAAAGCCATAAATAAATTATTGATCCTACAATACCGAAAAAAATAAATAAGTCTACAAAGTCAAATTCAACATTAAGGTAATATCCTGTTTTACCACCAAAAAGATAGTTGAGCCAAGACCATTCCTGACTGTAAATTTCAACAGCTTCCATAAATTTTCTGCTGCGAAAAGAAGTGAGTGCGGAAATAACACCTTCATTTTCGTAGAGTTTATAGAACACGTTGTAAGTATTTTGCAAGGTGGATTTCATAAACACAAATACCGAAATGATAATCGAAAACATTGAAACTAAGCCAACAATAAGCTGTGTTCTGTTCAATTTAAAATCTTTACTCAAAAATTTATAAACAAAGAAAAAAACTAAAAACAACAAACTGGCTTTGGTGCCAGAAATCAATGTGCAAAGCACACAAAGCAAAAGATAAACATAGCTGTATTTAAATTTTTTCTTGAAAATTTCAAAAAATAAAAAAGCCATAATCAAAAAATAGGTGGTCACAGAGGGTTTTGACAACACACCACCGTATCCAAATCGGTTGGAACCGTAAGTTCTAAACTCTGGAATGTCGAATATAAAGCCAAGAATAATACTTGCGAACACAAACAGAAAAATGAACTTGAGCGCCAAAAACATTGAAGCTAAACTGTCTTCTTTCGCCAGTTTTTTGAAACCAAAAAAAAGTATAAAAATGTAAATATACTTGATGAACATTCCAAGATTCTTCAGTGCGTCAATTTCAAATTGAACCAAAGAAAACTGACCAATCAAAAAACAAATTCCTAGTAAAATTATCCACAAATAGGTTTTGATTTCTTTTCTAAAAGTCAGTACAAAAAAACTTGCTAACAATAGAGATTTTACATAAAACGCCCAAGGTCTGAACGCAGAATGATAATACACTAACTGCGTATTGACTACGACAACCAGAAAAACTGCAACCAAAATAATGGCAGGTAAATATCTTTTAAGGTCGAGGATTTTGATTTTTCGAGTCAAAACAATGTTTTAAGTTCAAAATGAAAAAATTGGCTTTTTTTATGTGCATTAATGAATTTCGAAAATACTCTTATTTTGTATTTTAATTAAAAATTGGTTTTACTTTTTCAAAGTTTTGATCTGGCAATAAAACTTTTAGGTAAAAAAAAGAAACGCTCTGTGATTAATTCAGATTCATCATATAAAAATTTGAATTCTTTGTAAGATAGCATTCGGCTTTCTTCAAAATTAGCAGTTGCCCTATCAAAACTTCTTTTTTTGAAAATCATCAAAGTCTTTGTGTGAATTGGTCTAGGGAAAAAATGAACTAATGGTAACAAATAATGCGGTTCAATGGGAAACCAATAATTAGGCGTTTGCACAAAATAATAATTCCCAATGCGTTGACATTCTTTAGCGAATTTTTTAATATTTTGCCAATCTCCAACGTGTTCAATAACCGAGTTACTATGGGTTAAATGAAAAGAATTATCTTCTTTATGTGACATATCACAACCATTACCAACTTCTGAAATAAATTTCAAATTCGAATGGTCTAATAACTTTTGATAGTTTTCATCTTCAGATCGAATTGCCTTTTCTACGTTCACTAAAGTTATTTCAAAATTAACTTCTTTGAAATCCGAAAACGGAAAAACTAACCAATATCTATAAGTCCCGCCTAAATCACATATTTTTATGCTTTTAAGATTCTCCCGTTCAATAATTTGGTTCACAAAGTTGATTAAATGTTTTACTCTTTTCTTACGGATTTTTGAACGCAAAGAATTTGGGTTTGTAAGATCTTGGTGTTTACTCATTAGAAATTATTTTAAAAAACACGGATTTGAAATTATTGATTTTATATTTATTTAGCAGGCCAAATTCAACTCAAAATATGAAAGGCGATTTAAACTTATTTCTTTGTTTCTGTTCTATATTTAATCACTTTGGCTGGGACACCACCAATGATTGCCCATTCAGGAATGTCCTTTGTTACCACAGAGCCAGCAGCTATAATTACGTGGTCACCTATATTACATCCAGCAGTTATGATCACATTCGCACCAATCCAAACATCATCACCAATTTTAGTTTTATAATAACTTTTGCCTTGCTGTTGAATTGGTATATCTAGTCTGTCGTATTTATGATTTCTAGAATAAATTTTAATATCAGGTCCCATGATGACATTATTGCCTATTTCAACATTTGCTTGGATTACAGAATTTGAACCTAATTCTGAGTCACTTCCTATTGTGGAATTCAAAGAGATTTCAGCTCCTTTTTTAACTCTCAGGTTTTTTCCACATTCTTCTAAATAGTGGGTTACAAGCCAACGCCTAATGTTTGGAAAGAATAAACTATATGGTCTAAAATCCTCTGGTGTATTTTTAAAAAATAACACATATATTAAGAACAAAAATTTTCTTTTAAGCATATTTTGTTTTTAAGAGAAAGTTTGCATTCAATAATACCAATATATTTATTCCCATGTTACTGTCTATAAAGTTTTCAACTGAAAATATTGCAAGCATCAATATTAAGAAAGATATATAAACAATGTCTTTGTGATTAAAAGCCATATACGAATTTCCGATAAAAAAGGCCATCATGAAAAAGAAGCCAAACAATCCAAACCTAATTAAGTAACTTAACATTTGGTTATGAGCATTATAGCCTTGTGAAACTGAACGCGACATTTCATTTTTTTTAAACGCTTTTAATAAAACTTCTTTTTCCACTCCAGTACCGTAACCTATTAGAGGTTTTTCAGTGAAAAGCTCCCAACCAACAATCCATCTTGACATTCTGGAGTCCGAAGTTATACTTTCAGCTGTATTTGGCGTTCCTACATTATTTTTCAAATCCCAAACTGTTCCATTTATAGCTTTATTGAAAATGTATGTCTTTTCAATAAAGGGGAAAACAATAATTAAACCTACAACTAATAATGCTAATGACAAGAAAAAAGTTTTAAGCGGTAATTTAGTCAAAGAAAATAGAATAAAAATAACGAATAACGAGAAAAATATAATCCTAGAATTCATGAAAACAATGCTAGAAATATAAATAAGAACAATAATTACTTTAAAAGCTTTATGGACTTTTAACTCGGAGAATAACAAAAAACTCAGCGCAGTTACAAAATAAGATCCTACATAAATGGGATGTAGTCTATCTCCAATTGGTTCTAAAAAATTAAATCCTGTAATATGACTGCTAAATAATTTGACGATTGGGAGATCTCTTACTAAAAAAAAATCATAGAAAGTATAGCTCAACAAAAATATTCCACTTAAGAAACAACCAGCTATTAGGCTATTTTTCAAAATTGTTTCAAAATATAATTCTGAAAGATCTTTTCTAAATAGCAAAATAGGAAGTAGAAGCAAGAAAATATATTTAAAGATTTCATCAAATGCTTCACCTGGTAACGAAGAGTAAATAGATCCTAATAATACTGGAACGATGAGGGTGAAAGTTGAAAGATAAAAAAACTTCTTTAGGTTGCTCTTATTAAAATCAGCACCGTACATTATGAAGGAAAAAATACTGGTGACTATAAGCCCAATTATACCAATATTGCTAATAGATGTTTTTATAGGCAGAAAAAAAACTGCAATAAATAAAAACAATCTTGTTACAATTGTCAGTGTTCGTGCTTTCATTTTGTTTATGCTTTAAAAACTCACGGCTAAGCTACTATTTTAAATAAAAAAAATGCCGATTTTAATTCGCTATGCGAATTTAGAAAAGTAAAAAACTTCGATATATTTAGCGAAAAATTTTACAGAATATTGTTCATTATTGAAAAAGTAACACCAAATAGTCATTAAATCATTTCGATTAGCACAAAAAATTCTAAAAACTAAATATTCCTAAAGTGAATGCATAAACTCTAATAAATCTGAAACACGCCAATAAATGTCTTTAATTAAAATGTACTTTTGACAAAAGTAAACTTTAAAACCTAACGTCTAATGGTTTTAATAGCAATCAATTTATAATTTATCCAATGAAAATATTCTTGATATCTAATATGTATCCATCAAAAAACGATGGCTTATTTGGCGTATTTGTCAAAAACTTTAAGGAAGAATTTGAATCACAAGGAATTAAATTTACTGCTAAATCTGTTATTAAAGGGAAATCCTATTCTGCCCCAAAAAAACTTTTCAGGTATCTAATCCATTATTTATCAATTTTAAAAAACTATACTTTTTGTCGCTATGATTTTATTTATCTTCATTATCTAACCCATCATTTGCCTATATTATTAGTATTACTACCTTTTAAAAATAAACCATGGGTAATAAATGCACATGGCAATGATTTTAGCTATTTAGAACGAAAAAAGTTCTATAAAAGCATAGCTTCAAAAATTCTAAAAAGAATTGAACTAATCGTTGTGCCATCATCTTACCTAAAGTATGAAATTTTAAAAAATTACCCTTTTTTATCAGAAAAAGATATTTTCGTTTCTCCATCTGGTGGCATTGATCCAGCTCTTTTTTATAAAGAAAAAAATAAACCCCAAAATTCAACATTAAACTTAGGTTTCGTTTCTCGATTAATAGAAGAAAAAGGTTGGAAAACTTTTTTGAAAGCTTTAGTAATGCTACAAAATGAAGGAATTCCTTTTACAGCTACTATTGCTGGAAAAGGACCAGACGAAGAAAAAATTAAAACTTTTATTAAAGAACATGATTTATCTAATGTAAATTTTATTGGATTTGTAAAACAAAATGAATTAGTTCATTTATATAATCAATTTGACATCTACATATTTCCGACTTATCATGATAGCTTAGGCTTGACTGGTGTGGAAGCTATGGCTTGTGGTACACCTGTAATAGCTTCTAATATTGAAGGACCATCAACTTATGTACAACATGAAGTCAATGGTTTTTTATTTGAAAGTAAAAATAGTCAAGCGCTTTTTGAGTGTATAAATTCTTTTTTGAAAATGAATTCTTCAAGTAAAGAAGCGATGAGACAAGAGGCTTTAAAACACGCACAAAATTATAAAAAGGATTTAGTTGCAAAAAGATTAATCAGTCGATTGAATAGCCTCTTAAATCCCAAGTGATTTTAATGTGCTTTTTGGTTTTCTAGAATAAATACATTATTTATTTCGTATATAATTCACAAGTTTTTTAATCTGAAAAACTGGATAGAAATTAATGAATTTTCTAAATACTTATCTTCTTATAATTAATGTTATAAACGATAAACTTCAAAAAGAAAAGCGAAGCAATAATAATTAAAAAAGGAACATCTATATATCCAGTATGGATGCATTTTAACAAAGAAACACCAACGATTCCGTATAGAGCAACAGTGAAGGGATTTTTTCTTTTTCTAACGTATTTACGCAAAATCTCCATTAAAAGCGCAGCCATAAAAAAACCAATTGCGACAAAAACATAACCACCATCTACGAACAAAGCACCTTGAAGCGTCGGGGTTATACTCCAAGGCACGCCATCTGGTCTGCTCCTTGCACCTGTAATATCGCCTATTATATTTCTAGCTGCCCATTGTGTTCCTGGCAGTAAGGTTTTTATATTGGCAAATGCAAGTCCCAAATACATAGGGTCACCTTCTTTTTCTTCAATCAAAGTGCTAACTATTTGTTGATCGTATCTAAACAACGATAATGTTGGAACAAAAGGCTCTAAATATGTATTTTCTTCAAGATATTTATCATCAATATTTTTATAATACCTACCAAGGTCGTATTTCCTGCTTACCCTAAAAGAAGCAATAGAAGACATTAAGGCTAATAGTAGAAGTGCACTAACAAGTATTTTGAAAGAAAAAACTCTTTTTAAATTATTTTGATAATCATTTCTAATCGTATAAAAAATTACAAAAAAACCACCTAAAAGACTGATTAAGGGTGATCGAAATCCTAGAGACAAGAATAAAATAGATTGAAAAGCCAAAAACACAAAATACTTTGCCTTGAGTTTTTTGTTTTCTAGAAGTATGCAGCTGTAATAAGTTAACGTGATTACAATGGACATATAAACAAATAAGTTTGTAATTACTGTTGGTCCAAATCTATCGTCCTCTGAAAAAATAATAATCTGTCCATTTCTAACATTGGTATAAATTATAGAAAAGACAGTTATTAAATTGATTGCGTAAAAAAGAATTCTAACAAGTTTATGTTTATCAAACTTAATGTCTCTCTCTGAAATTTTAAATTTTATGATTCTAAAAAAAAATGCTGGTAATGCAAAAGATACTAAGGCTATCAAAAATAAATAGATCACTTTGACGTTCTCCAATTTATTATTATAAAGCGGTAAATCAATAATACCTACGAGATTAATAAATAAAAAAACAGCGATAAACGACCTGACAATAGGAAAGGGTGAAATCGAGATTTTACTTTTTTCGTAAGACATTTATTTTTATATTTTAAAATGAAGCTTAATTGCTAATAAAACTGTAATCACAGCAAACCTATTGCGGTATTCAAAAATATCCTTTTCATAAATTGAAACTAAGTCTTTTTTAAGTTCTTTATCTTGGATTAAGTCAATATTTTCGTTAAATATCTGATTAAATTTTTCTAGCAACTTTGGATTAGCTTGAAACCAATTTGTTATTGGATTCATACTATCATATCGTAATCCAAAGTATTTTTTTCCTCCATTGACATATTTTTTAATCAATCTGCCATAATTGATATTAAAATCCGAGTTTGGTTTAAGGCCTATTTTTTCCCATTTATAATTCAGAGTTTTCGGATGCTTTACTTTCAACCAATCAAAATATATCTTTTGGTTGATTTTAAAACTGTTAGGTATTGTTAGGCAATAATCTAACAATTCAGTATTATAAAATGGAGAGACTTGATCAATAAAGTTATTAAATACATTATCTCCCATTAAAGTACCATTAATCTGCCGTTGTTCAAAACCGAAGACCTCATAGTCTGAATTATTGTATTTGCTTGTAAGTTCATCTAGAAAATCCATTTTTTCTAGCATTTCCTTATTCTTCACAAAACCGGTCAATCCAATCTTATCTTTATTATTCTTAAAGTCATAATTAGGTCTCAAAAATGATCCAAATAAGACGTCGCCTATTTGTCCTGAGTGAAGTAAGCCATAATTTTGTTTTTCTATTCTGCTCAACGCATTATAAATAATTGCATTTGCCGTAAAATGCGTCAAACCATCTGTAGCCTTAACATAATTGTTCAGTATATTCTCAATAAGAAAATCTCCTTTTTGAAGATTAAACTGTATGTGAGAATAGAAATTATCTTGAGCGATTTCTTTGGCGAATTTTACATCGCTAGAATTTGGATTACCATAGGTGAATGCATTGATTTTATTAAAGCCAAGTTCTTTCGCAACGATAGTGTTAACCCTAGAATCCATACCTCCGCTCAACAAGCTTAAATGTTCTTGATATGAGTTATCTCTATCTTTTTGCCATTCTTGTCTGATTGATTTAGTCATCAATGTTTCTATAGATTCGACAACCTCTTCTTTAGATTGTGAGCGCTCGTTTTTAGAAATTTTATAATATTGCTGGGTTGTCATAGTACTTCCACGACATTCAAATGTCAGTACAGTTCCATAATTTATTTTTTTTATTTCTTTAACCAGCGTGAAGTTATTATACATTTGGCCATAAAGAGCTAATGAATAAATTCCATCATAATCATAACTGATAGGTATATTATGATCTCTTAAAAGCTTAGAAAGTACATGCAATTCAGAAGAAAAAGCAAAACCAATATTTTTATCATAATAATAATAAATATTTTTAGTTGATAAACTATCGGTAAAAAGAGTAAGCTCTTCATCGTTTTTTGAAAAAATAAATCCAGAAAATGTGCCTTCCAAACTCTTAACAAAATTGCTGCCTTGTTCTTTATAAGCATCAATAATTTTCTGAGGTGTATTAATTTTAGAATAATTAATTCCCTCGAGGCAAACTATATAAAAATCATTTTCATAGAGAAAACGATCATCATTAAATTTATTTATGACTGATCTACCAAAGTAATTTTGCTTATACTTTAATTCTTCATTTATAGTATCCTTAAACCTGAATCTATAAAAATTCTTATACAAGTTAAGCTCACTTTCATGGTTTAAACCATTCAACAAAATTCCGTAAATTCCTGCCATTTGCTTATTTATCTAAGTCTTATTATTTCCTTTTGAAAATTTTTGAAAGGGATTGAAATATGAAACTATACCCATTTTTCGTTTCAAGTAAATAGAGCAGCCAATACTCCAAAATGATATACTTGAAACCGTTGCTATCGCCGAACCAATACCACCGTAAATCGGTGTCAAAATAAAGGTAGCCACTACATTGATGATAAGTGCGGTTAATACAAAATTCTGAAAAACTTTCTGTTTACCTATCATCTGCAAAATAACAGCAACCGAACCTGAAAAGGAATTGACAATTTGTCCAAAACAAAAAATAAATAAAATAGTGGTACCCGCAACAAATTCATCTCCAAACATACCCAACAAAAACTGACTCGCAAATATAATTACCAACACTACACCTGAACTGATAAAAAAATTAAGTTTAGTCGAAAATGCAATCAACTTCTTATAATTTTTCTCATCGCCTTTCCAGTAATTCTGTGCAATTTTAGGTGCTAAAATAGAATTGATTGCTTCTAATGAAAAACTGGTTAGCGTGGCTACTTTTAGAGCTACATTATAAACTCCAATTTCGGAGTCGGTCACGTAAATTCCCATCACTATTGTGTCCATCCAACCCAACAAAATCAGAATCGATGAGGACAACATCATTGGCAAGGCGCTTTTTAGAAAACGCCATGAATTGACTGTACTTTTCAATTGAAGTGATTTGATTTGAAATGACACCACCAAAAAGCTAAGCAATGCGCTAATCAGCACGCCAAAAAAGTGAGCTTGTACTGTGATTAAAGGATCTTCTGTAAAAAAATATAAAATTAATATGGCAAGCAAAGCAAACACAAACCGCCCTGGATTATTGAAAAATGCAAAGGCTTTGGTTTTTTTCTTAGCGCGTAAATATCCATTGCAAATATTATTAGCGGACCAAAATGGGATGGCTGCCAAGACCCAAGGCAAATAGGGCAAAAGTTGTGGTTTAGGCTCCTCAAAAACATGCAATACAAGCTCATTTCTGAAGTAATAAATCCCAAGTGCGATCAAGCTGCTGAGTGCAAAAGATTTTATTATAGATTTATAAAATATACCAGACTGCTTGTCATTGTCATCGTCCGAAAAAAATTGTAGGATATTGATATCCAAACCCATCTTACCAACTACGCTAGAAATTAGAAAAATAGAAAAACCCAAAGCCACCAATCCATAAATATTGGCGCCAAACTTCAACGTGATGAACATCGTAAACAAGTAGCCTGCGATTGTACCACCAAGTCTAAACACCAAAAAAGAAAATCCTTTGGTAAGGATTTCTTTAAAATCGGAGTCGTTAATAATATTTTGAAGTTTTGCTTTCAAATTGGTATTTCGATTATTCTACAATTGTTGAGGTAAGATAATTTAGGTTTTGGTTGAATTTCATTAAAATCATAATCTGGTTTTATTTCAAAAAAATCTAACACTTGATTCAGCATTTTTTGATGTTGAGCCGAGATGCAAACCTTCATTACAAAGTGATTTTTTCGCCCTCTTAAAACCTCAATGAGTGCCAATATTTTGATGTCTTCTGGTTTTTTACCAAATACGTTTAGGGCTTTATTCATCAAATAATGATTTCTGAGTTTTGATGAAATATTTTTAATTATTTCGGGTAAATTTCAATGCTTTCCTAGACAAATATCTGAAGAAAAATATCAAGCAGTAAAGCAGAACTAAAACTACAGACAGAAGTTTATAAGAACGGTTGTATTCTTTATCTGAAATTTGGTAAGACGCGTCTATAATTTTAAGGACTTCGTCTTCAGTCGCAATCGATTTTAAAACCTTAACATCATCAGCTAATAAGCGTTTTTTATGAATGAGTAATTCATGCAAACTTTGCGCTCCATTGAAGCTTATTTCAGAAGTCGTTATTTTTGGTGAATTCTCAGACTGGCTATTTTCAACGATGGAATCTATTTGCTGACGCATCTGCGCATTTTCTTTCAACTGTTTTTGAAGATCGGCAAACAGGAGTTCTTTTAAATTTTCATAATATTCGTTTTGTGATACGAATGCCAAGAACTTGTTGGTCAATTGCTGGTGATTTTCCTTACCTTTTACAATCACTTTGATTTTGTGAACAGGATAATTTCTTATGTTCACTGGTTTTTCTAAAAACTCTAGATTGCCTTCTTCTTTAAAAAGCATTTGGAATGTTTGCTTGTGGTCTTCAGATTGAGAGACCAAATCGTAAATATCCAATACCGGTTCAACTTCTATACTAGAGACTAAGTTAAAGTTGTCACCAAAAATATTTTTTAAATAAATGCTGTCATTGCTCGAAAGTTTATTGTCAACTGCATCAACTTTGCTATACAAATATTCTGTGCTTTTATAATTCGGCTTTACTAAAACCTCGTTGACGTATTTTTTTTCTTTAATTGAATTTAAAAAATATCCACCAACGTAACCGATAATAAATAAGGCAACTAAAATGAATTTGTGTTTATATAAAAATCTAAAAGCCTTGATAATTTCTATCAAAATCGACTTAAATAAAGATTTAATTTTATGCAGAACTTCGCCAAGTTCTATTTCTTCTGGATTTTTTCTTGTTGAATCTTGTGACATTTCTTAAGTTTTAAAAAGCGCTAAATTAACATATTTTTTAGAACGTAAGCACTCTATTGACAAGTAGGAATAATGAGCAAAACGTTGCGTCTTTTTATGTTAAAAAATGCTAGAATATAAAAATAAAAACTATAAATTTAATTAATAAGCACGGTCGTTTTTACCTTCATAAAAGTTCATAAACGCCTTGTTTACCACTTTATTACCTCCAAGTGTTGGATAATCTCCGGTAAAGTACCAATCGCCAAGATTTTTAGGACAAGCTTCATGAAGTTTTTCCACAGTTTGGTAAATCACTTTGACCTCAGCATTTATACTTTCTTCACTAAGCAACAGGGCAATTCTATCGGAAATTTCTTCATAAGAAAAAGGCTCGTACATCGCCTTTACATAATTTTCTTCGGTTTCTGAAGCAAACACAGGTTGATTTTGGCATTTTTTGTAAATAGACTCCACTACCTCATCATAAATACCTCGCTCTTTCAATAAAGATACTGCGGCTTGAAAAGCTACAAAATCCTCTAATTTTGCCATGTCAATGCCGTAACAATCCGGATAGCGAATTTGTGGTGCAGAAGACACAATAATGATTTTTTTCGGGTTCAAGCGGTCCAACATTTTCAAAATACTTTTTTTCAAAGTTGTACCTCGTACAATGCTATCATCAATCACAACTAAATTATCCGTAGGCTTTACAACACCATAAGTCACATCGTAAACGTGAGCAACCAAGTCGTCGCGACTACTGTCTTCAGTAATGAAAGTCCTGAGCTTGGCGTCTTTCACAGCAATTTTTTCTGTCCGAAGCCTCAGATTCAAAATTTCAGAAAGTCGTTCGTCAGTTAAATTTTCTTTTTCTTTTAGAATGGCTTGGTTTTTCTGTCTGTTCAGCTCATCTTGAGCAGCCTCAACCATTCCATAAAACGAAGTTTCTGCAGTATTTGGAATGTATGAAAATACAGAATTCATAGTATCGAAATCTATGGCGTCCAAAACTTCTGGCATTAATAATCGACCAAGGTTTTTGCGTTCTGTATAAATTTCAGCATCACTGCCTCTGGAAAAATAAATTCTTTCAAAAGAACATGCTTTACGTTCTTTTGGCTCCAATATTTTTTTGAAACTTACCGAACCATCTTTTTTGGTAATTATAGCGTGTCCAGGATCTAATTCATGAACATCTTCATATTTCGCATTGAAAGCGGTTTGAATCACAGGACGTTCGGAAGCGACTACAACCACTTCATCATCCTTATAATAATAGGCAGGTCTAATTCCATTTGGATCGCGCATGACGAAAGAATCGCCATGACCAAGCATGCCAGCCAAAACATAACCGCCGTCCCAATCTTTTGAAGATTTTCTCAGAATTTTATGAATCTTCAACTGTTCGATAATGTGTGGTGAGGCTTCTTTTTTATTGAAACCTTCAGATTTTAATTTTTTATAAAGTTTTCTAACTTCAGAGTCCAAAAAATGTCCGATTTTTTCCATCACAGTAATGGTATCGGCTTTTTCTTTTGGATGCTGGCCAATGTCAATAAGTTTTTGGAATAATTCATTGACATTTGTCATATTGAAATTCCCAGCAACAATTAGATTTCGATGCATCCAGTTATTTTGTCGAAGAAATGGATGTACACTTTCAAGACTGTTTTTGCCATAGGTGCCATAGCGTACGTGTCCTAAAAAAACTTCGCCAATATATGGCAGATTCTTTTTTTGAAGCTCTACATTATCCTGAAGTTCTGGATTTGCTTCTATTTCAGCGTTTATTCTATGATTGATTTGCGCAAAAATATCTTGTATAGGTTGGGCTTCATTTGAACGCACACGACTGATGTAGCGATTACCTGGTTCGACGTCCAGTTTTACACTTGCAATTCCAGCGCCATCTTGACCGCGATTGTGTTGCTTTTCCATCATCAAATACATTTTGTTGATGCCGTAGAAAGCTGTGCCGTATTTTTCTTTATAATAAGACAATGGTTTCAGCAATCTTAAGGTTGCGATACCACATTCGTGTTTTATTAATTCACTCATTCTATTTCTAATAAAAAAGCCCTGAAATTTCAGGGCGTTATTTGTCTATGCTAAATTGATTTCAAACTGGGTTAATGCTTGAAAATTTTTCAAGCGTCTTTCCAATTCGCCTTGCTCGAGTTCTAGCATTCGTTCTGTGCCAAATTTTTCGACACAAAAGGACGCTAAATTTGATCCGTAAATGACTGCATTTTTCATATTTCCGAAAGAAACATCTTTGGTTTTTGCTAAATAACCAGCAAATCCGCCGGCAAATGTGTCTCCGGCTCCTGTTGGGTCAAAGACTTCTTCCAGAGGTAAAGCTGGTGCGAAAAACATTTCTTCGTTATGAAACAATAGTGCGCCGTGTTCACCTTTTTTAATAACAACATAATCTGGCCCCATGTCTCTGATTTTTCTTGCTGCTTTTACCAAAGAATATTCGCCTGACAATTGTCTGGCTTCTTCATCATTTATTGTAATCACATCTACTCTGGCAATGACTTTTTTCAAGAGTTCTAGTTCAGAATCCATCCAAAAATTCATAGTATCCAAGACAATAAGTTGTGGATTATTCACTTGATCAATCACACTCATTTGTACAGCTGGGTGCAAATTGCCAAGCATTACGATTTCAGAATTTTTATAAGCTTCTGGAACATTTGGACTGAAATCTGCTAGAACATTGAGTTGGGTGTCCAAAGTATCACGCGTATTCATATCGTTGTGATATTTACCGCTCCAGAAGAAAGTATTTCCGCCTTTGACAACTTCTAAAGCATCTAAATTCACATTTCTATCTCTGAGTAAATCAAGGTATTTTTCTGGGAAATCTTCGCCAATAACAGATACTACTGAAGAATCTATACCAAAATGTGCTGCGCTTAAAGCAATATATGTTGCAGCGCCACCCAAAATTTTATCTGTTTTTCCAAAAGGAGTTTCAATAGCATCAAAGGCTACAGTTCCTACAATCAACAATTTACTCATTCTAGATTTTTTTTGCAAATATAGGCATTCTGTCATAAATTAGTTTACAATGAAGAAGTCATTGTGATTTTTTATAAATCGCCCTTTATTCATGTTTTGAAAACTAAAAAATTGAGTTCGGGAAATTAAAACGTTTCACCTATTTTCATTTAATTTCCGGCGAAGGGCGTTCCAAAAATTCCAACTGATAATTCAGCCCAAATCAAAAAGAAAAATATGATCAAACCTGAAATAAAAATCACTCGTGAGATTCTACTTTTGAATTTTAATAAAATAAATTCAAAAGCTAAACCAGCAGCCACTAGAAAATCAAACAAACTCCATTGAATTTCAGTTGTGAAATACATGCCTAAAAATGGAATCAATAACAAAGTCAAAACGCCGAGTGTAACACGTAAAACGCATCTTGATAAATAATTTAATGACAATTCAGCTTTCATGATTTTTGAAATAAGTTGTAAAATTTGATACTTTTTTGAAATAAATTCAACTATTTCAATTTTCGTTGATTTTGAAAGAATGTTTTAATCAACTCAGAAGCTTCGTCTGCATAAATTCCAAAATCAACTTTTGTTTTGGGGTGAAGTTGTGTTTTCATCGCACGATATCCGCGTTTTTCATCAGAAGCTGCAAAAACCAACCTTGAAATCTGACTCCAATACAAGGCGCCTGCACACATTTGGCAAGGTTCCAAAGTGACATACATCGTGCAGTTTTTCAAATATTTTCCGCCGATATAGCTCGCTGCTGCTGTTATGCTTTGCATTTCTGCGTGAGCAGTAACATCGGTGAGTTGTTCTGTAAGATTGTGACTTTTGGCAATAATCTGATTTTTATGAGTGATAATTGCACCCACCGGAATTTCTCCTTTATTCAAAGCCGAAATTGCTTCGGATAAAGCCTTTTTCATGAAATAATTGTCATCAAATGGATTCAGCATATTCAAAAATACAATTTCTTATCTGTAACTTTGTATCATGGAAATGAAATTGCTTTCAAAAATAAATTCACCTGAAGATCTTAGGCAATTAACAAATGAAGAATTAGTTGACTTAGCTTCTGAATTAAGACACTTCATTATCGATATTGTGTCCACCAAGGAAGGTCATTTGGGCGCTAGTCTGGGCGTTGTGGAACTGACGATTGCTTTGCATTATATTTTTCTAACACCAGAGGATCTTTTGGTTTGGGATGTTGGACATCAAGCTTACGGTCACAAAATTTTGACTGGAAGACAAAAACTTTTCCATACCAATCGCAGACTGAACGGCATCAGCGGTTTTCCCAAACTTAATGAAAGTCCTTACGACGCTTTTGGAACTGGTCATAGTTCTACTGCAATTTCTGCTGCGTTGGGCATGGCCATCGCTTCCAACCTAAAAGGTGATACTGAAAAGCAACACATCGCGGTCGTTGGAGATGCATCAATTGCTAGCGGAATGGCTTTTGAAGGATTGAATCACGCTGGGGTGACAAAAGCTAATATTTTAGTTATTCTAAACGATAATGCGATAGGAATTGACCCAAGTGTTGGCGCTTTGAAGAATTATTTAACCAAAGCGAAAATCGGCAGAAAACCTTTGCAAGACAACATCATTGAAGCGCTAAATTTCAATTATGAAGGTCCCATAGACGGTCATGATTTACCTCAACTTTTGAAAACTTTGGCGCGACTCAAAAAAGTAAAAGGCCCGAAATTTCTTCATATTATAACCAAAAAAGGTAAAGGCTTAAAACAAGCTGAAGAAGATCAGGTAAAATATCATGCGCCAGGTAAATTCAATAAAAATACGGGAGAAATTATACCCAAAGATGAACAAAATTTGCCACCAAAGTATCAAGATGTTTTTGGTCTCACGCTTTTGGAATTGGCAAAAACCAATCTGAAAATTATAGGCATTACACCAGCCATGCCAACCGGAAGTTCGCTAAAATATATGATGCAAGCTTTACCCGAACGTGCTTTCGATGTTGGGATTGCCGAACAACATGCGGTAACATTGGCAGCAGGCATGGCAACACAAGGCAATGTGGTCTTTTGCGCCATATATTCTACATTTCTACAACGCGCTTACGACCAATTGATTCACGATGTAGCTTTGCAAAATTTACCAGTTATTTTTTGCATTGATCGCGCTGGATTGGTTGGACAGGATGGGGCGACTCATCATGGTGTTTTCGATTTGGCATTTCTGCGTTGCATTCCCAATATGATTGTTGCTGCACCTGCCGATGAAGTTGAATTACGCCAAATGATTTACACAGCATCTTTAGGTTTGAATCAGCCGATTGCTATTCGTTATCCTAGAGGTCGTGGCCAAAATACAAATTGGCAACTTCCTTTTGAAAAAATTAAAATCGGTGAAGGCCGTTTGTTGAAATCTGGCGAAGATTTGGCGATTCTTAGTGTAGGAAGTATTGCTTCTGAAGTAAAAAAATGTATTAAAATGGCTGATCAAGAATTTGATTTAGCACATTATGATTTGCGTTTTGTCAAACCTTTGGATGAATCTTTACTTAAAGTAATTTTTGAAAAATTTGAAAACATCATTACTATTGAAGATGCTTCTGTAATTGGCGGTTTTGGCGATGCTGTGCTGGAATTTGCACAGCATCAAAATTTTAAAGGTCGAATTTTCAAACTTGGTATTCCAGATCAATTTATTGAACATGGTGAAACTCAAGAATTGTATGATTTAGCTGGAATTTCAGCTGGTAAAATCCTTAAAAAGGTAAAATCTACTTTACTTTAGCTGTCTTTCGTAAGTTTCAATCCAGTCTTCAGGCGTCATTTTTTGACAGAGTTCTGCAATTAATTCAAAAGGGATTTTCTTTGGATTTCTGAATCTGATGCAGCTTTTACCCATGTCGAGTTTCAGCTTGGAATATTTTGGAAATTCACTCACAAACCAATCCAGAAGTTCCTGGTTGGCGTAAATTCCCATGTGATAGAATCCGATGTGATTTTTTTGTGAGGCAATACTGATAAACGGCAAAGGTTCATCTGAATTGCAGTGATAACCTTTTGGGTACAAATCAAAAGGAACCACATAACCAATCATGCCGTAATTCATTTCTTCTGAAAATCCTTCAGGCAGATTTGCTTTGATTATTTCACGAAGTTTTGAAATTGCTTCTTGTCGGTCTTCCGGCAGTTGAGCGATATATTCTTTTGGTGATTTGGCTTCAATCTTCATAAACATATTTTTTCAAAATTAAATAAATTTTAATTTCTGCCATTTTCATTCGGATAATATTGGAAAGCTGGTTTGCTTTGCCAAACTTCCTTGGTATCTACATCCATAACACTTACTGCACCTTTGAAAGCTGCGCCTGTATCAATATTCCAAACATTGGCAAAATTGACTGGTCGCGTTTCTCCTATTCTTATCGTTGGGGTGTGGCCAATATAAATTTCATTGAAAAGCGCCAAGCGTTTTGGGTAGAATTCATCTCCTGGTTCTAAAGATTGATCCATGGCTAAAACCATTTCCCACAAACTACGATCCCAATATACTGTGTTTTCATAAAATTCTGCTTCTGGACCACTCAAATTAGAGAAACCAGCATGAACAAACAATCGGTTAGATTCATCGATATGGTAATTGGTAAGATTCTCTAAAAACCTTTGGTGCAAATCTTTGGTTGTGTTGTCAACATCTTCGTAAGACTCAATTGTACTTTGACCGCCGTGTTCCATCCATTTGGGTTTGGCTTCATTGGTTTTGAACCAATCTAAAACTAAATCATCATGATTTCCTCTGATGAAAATGCAATTGTGTTTTTCTTTCAAAATAATTAAGTGTGAAAGTAAATCTGGTGTTCCGCTCCAGCCATCGACATAATCGCCAAGGAAAATCAATTTGTCTTCTGGTTTTGGTTTCACTTGGTCTAAAACATCTTTTAAAGCTTTGTCTGCGCCGTGAATATCACCAATAACAAGTGTTCTGCTCATTTTAATTGTATTTTATTTTTCTTAGTATTCGTAAGTTATCTTTTAGTCTGTTGTAGGCTTTTTTGTGTTTAGTTTTCAAAAGAGATTTGGCTTGCTCTATCCGATCTATAGCATCGTCAAAACCATTCAGATGTGCGATGAGATAAATTGTGGACATATTGACAAGTTCTGATTTTTCATTTGAAGTTAGCTCAATATTTCGCTTTAACTTGTATAATAAAACATTATTATGATTCAGATAGTGACGCAAAGTTTTCTGGTCGAATTGTGGTGGTTCAAACACAATTTGAGATTCAATATCATATTTCATATTATTTTGAAATCTAATGGAGACGATTTCTAAAGGGTAATATTTAAATTTATTTTGCAATCCCAAATGAACATATTCTTTGATTTGAAATTGGTCATCGTCATATTGAATCTCAACCTCATCCAAATCTGAATAAAACAGTTTCACTTGCTCGTTGATTAGCTGAATATTGACACGTGAATAAAAAGTTTTGTCGCCAACAATTTTAGGTTTTGCCGCCCAACAAAGCACAAAATATTCTTTGAAAACTTTATACAAAGGATTGAAATCTTTACTCTTAATAATAAAATCATGAAAACCGTCGAGCGTTAATTCGATGTTGTTTTGTGAATGCTGTTCTATGGCTGCGACAATTTCTGAATTGATATCTTTGATTTCAATATCAAAAGCTCTAGGCTTGCTGATGCTGCCTTCCCGCATAAAAACTGTACCGCCCCAGTATTTCCAAATATTTTTTCGAAGCGCGCAAATGCTAAAATCTTTTTTTGGTCGAATGGTCACGAGCCCAACAACTTTGTCATCAGGCAAATGCGGAAATTGAATATTTTCGTAGGCTACAATTGGCGGGTTTTCCAAATACGCATTGATTAGATTTTGAATTTTGCTGTCGTCAAAAAAATCTACGCCGATAATTGTGTTGCTTTCATCTTCAACGCCAATCACGATATAGGCATTGCTTACAGGATTGGTGTTAGACAAAGAGCAAACGTGCTTCAAAAACTTGGATTTGCCTTCTTTACTGCCAATATCTATCCTCAGCTTTTTGTCGTAAAAGCTGTTTTCGCCGTTGTGCGCGAGCAAATTTTTAATGAGCAGACGTTTGTTAATCATAATTCTGTTTAAAATTACGAGAAATTAACCGAACTAAGGAAGGACAAATTTGAATTAATTGTAAAAAAAACGAGACTCAAAATTGAGTCTCGTTTTAGATTTATAAATTTAAATGGTCTTATGCGTCTGGATTATAAATCCATGCACCATCTTCCTTGATTACAAAAACGGTTTCTGTAGTATTTGTACCATTATATACGGCATAAGTTAATTCATATTTTTGGCCGTTTTCAGCATCTGGATTTAACTCGTCAAGGACTACATTTATAGCTTCCAAAATCATTGCATCGTTCCAGTAAGCATCGGTTCCTTCTCTTCTGTCGAAGTTACCGTAGTTGCTTGCACTAGAAGTCGCATTTGGGTATTCAGCAGATAAAGCCGCTTCAATTGTTGAATAGTCCTCTTCAACAAATTCATATTTAATTGTGTTGTCAGGAACCCAAGTTTCACCATCATGTCCAAACTTTAAGCTTTCTGTTGCAATATTGGTGAGTAGCATCCATTCTTGATTGGTGTAAATGAAGTTGGCAACTTGGTATAATGTTTCGCCATCGTAGTATTTATAAAGCATACGCTTTATACTATCTTCTTCTATAGTCTCATAAGAAACAGTATTGTTTAGCAAAATGCTGAGCTTCGTTTCAGCTTGATCTTCACTGTTAAAGTTATAGTATTGACCATGTCCCATTTCTTCGTACTGAGCCTCAGTAACACTAGTTGTTTGGAGCCATTCAGAACCTTCAAAAAGAAAACCTTGTGTAAGTGTATTTACAGAGCCACTATAAAAATCGAAAGTTAATAATATGAGTTGTCCTTCTTCCGCATTTGGGTATTTGTTGCTTAAGAAATCTTTGATGTCTTCATAGTTATCGAAGTTACCATATTCTGTATATGGTGCGTAATCATCTTCAACAAGTGTATACTCAATCGGTTCGCCTTCAACTTCTGGTTGTGGTGAATATAAATTGTAAGTGACCAAAACTTGAGATCCTTTTCCCCAGAATGGATACAAGTCAGTAAGTACATCAGGAACAAGTGTTTTGGCTTCTTCGTTATTGCTGAAGTTTGCAAAATCTAATTCTAGAATATCTGTATAATCTTCTTCGACTAAAGTGTATTCTGAGATTCCACTTACCGGCGTGTTATCGATCTCTGTATTGATTTCGTTTTCAATATCTTCGACTGGCTCGCAGCCTACTATTAGTAAGCTACAAACCATTATGCTACTTAAGAGAAATAAATTTTTCATTGTATGTTGTTTTAAAAGTTAATTATCGTTCCAATGGTGTAGGTTCTTCCGAAACCATACCATACAAGTGCATCAGACGCAGATGATGTTGATCCATCTCGAGCGTCTGCAATATATTCTGTATCAAAAAGGTTATATATGTTTCCAATGATTTTAGCATCAAGTGAACTGATTTTGAAGTTGTGAATTAGTCCAAAGTCTACTAAACCGTAATCTGGCACTTCCCATGCTTGGCCAGAATCTGGTGATGTTCTATTGTTCGGGTCAAAATCTGCATAAAAGTTGCCTGCATAATTATAGTCTATACGAACTTTTGTACTTGGAAAAACATCATAATTTGCACCGAGCGCAAAAGTTGTTTGTGCAGCGTTACCAACTTTTAGATCTTCAATATAAAGGTCAATTGTTCTGACAAGGTTTTGCTCATCATCAAAAACTTGTACATCTGTAACATCATTATCCCAAGTCCAGTCACCTAAAGACGCCATTCCTGTAAATGTTAAACGGTCGGTTGGCTGATATCTCACATCGAATTCAATTCCTTGATGGATAGCATTTACACCCAAGATATTAGCTGAACCGAAAGTTCCATCTTGGTTCTGAAAACTTTGCGTTAAAGTTCTATCGTTCCAGCGTGTGTGGTATATGTTTAAGTTACCTGATAGTTTCCCTGATCTAAACCCGTAACCAAGCTCTGCGCTATATATTTTTTGATTTTCTGCTTCTGCATTTATATCGTTACGAAAATTTAAGAAAACAGAATCGAAGAAAGGCGCTCTTTCAAAATATCCAATATTTGCAAAGATGTTTTGATTATCGTCAATATTATAGTTTGCACCACCTTTTACTGAATAACCAAAGAAGTTTTGAAAATCTGTTTCTTGTTCTGGGTCAGAATCAAGATAGTTAAAATAGTCTATACGTTTGTAAGAGGTATTAGATGCAGCAAGTGAAATAAATGCAGATAAATCATTATCAGAGTATTCGGCTTGCAAAAATCCACCTTCCCAAAGCACTATTCCATCGTTCCAATAGCTAATTTTATCTCCGACTTCTGTAGTATTAATAGGATTATTAATATTGGAATCATCAAAATAGAATTGACCACCTAGTAAATCTTTTACTTCTTGGAAATGTTTCCCTTCGTAATACCTTAAATCAAGACCAGCTAATAATTTTATATCTTCGGTTAAGTCTGTCGTTAAAGTAGATAAGCCACCGTACCAGACATGATCGTTTCTAGAGTCTCTTAAGATTGTTTCTGAACCTAATGCTCCAAGCGCAACATTTTCATCCACAATTTTATCAAAGTTAACAGGTTGAGCAAAACCATCTCTGTATTCAGAGTCTAAGCCAAACTTGTTTACTCCAGTAAAACCACCACCACCACCAGTACCATACGAAGCATACAGTGCAGTAGATAATTGCGTTTTGCTATTAATATCCCAATAATGATTTAAAGACATTTGTGGTTTATGATAAAAGTTGTCTTCTATACTAGTAACTTGACCATCTTTGTAACCCCAGTCTCGGTTGAACTTAATTTCTCTTTCGCTTCTTTGAAAAGTTTCAATAAGTTCTCTGTTTTGACGCTGACCATGTTTTTGAGGCGCTCCAAATGCTGTAAAGGAAAGCTGATGGTCATCACCTAAATCTTTTGCAACATTGATAAAGTAAGAATAACCCTCAAACCACGTACCGTCTACAAAACCATTTCCTGTTGTTTTAGAAGCTGAAATAGTCGCTGCCCAGCCGGTATCTAATTTACCCGTCGATACAGTCCCACCAAATTTTTGGTAACCATCGTTACCTGTAGTTGCAAAGAAGCTTCCCCCTTTCTCTGAATCTGTCGTTTTAGTTACAATATTTATTGTCCCACCAATAGAAGGCACAGCAACTTTAGAAGCTCCTAAACCCCTTTGAACTTGCATAGAGCGAGTCACGTCAGACAACCCAGCCCAATTAGACCAATAAACACGACCATTTTCCATATCGTTTACTGGCACACCGTTTATCATTACTGCAATGTTTTCTGAATTGAATCCACGCAATCTTAGGTTGGCATCACCATAACCACCACCCTGCTTTGTAACATAAATACCAGGTGTAGATTTTAAAAGTTCTGGAAACTCCTGATTTCCAATCTTTGTTTCGATTTCTGCACTCTTTAAAGTAGATACAGCAACTGGTGTTTTCCTATCGATTGCTAATGAAAAAGTGGTAATAACAATTTCATCTAAAGCATTCGCATTTGCTTTAAGCTTAATTTCACCTAAATCGACATTATCATCGCCTGATTTAAATTCAAAGGAAATTTCTTGAGTTTTAAAACCCATGTAAGAAATTTTGATCTTACCTTCTTTTGAATTGACTTTTAGTAAAAATTCGCCATCAAAATTTGTTGTTGTTCCATTTGTTGTTCCTACAAGCTGAACATTAACACCTGGCAATGGTACTGACATTTGTGGGTCAACCACACTTCCTGTCACTGTTCCTTGTGCAAATGCGCCTATTCCTATCATCAAGAATACGCCAAGTAAAATTTTTTTCATTGTAAAAAAGATTTATTTATTTTTTTACAAATGAAAGCCGATATAAGTGATGAATTATTAAGCTTGTATTAAGGAAAGGTAACCTAAAAAATGATAACATTTGCTAGGAAAACCTAATAGTTACAAAGCCTAAGCTTAAGGTTAATTTAAACTAGAATTGGCTTTTAGACAAAGGTTTTTTATGAATTTAGATCAACGTATTCAATATCATCAAGTTGGGTTTTAAGTGGTTTTATGAATTCAAAATACTTGGGCTTTAATTCTTCCTTCATTGGTTCAGCGTCTGGCAAATCCTGTTTATAAGGATCGACTTGTCTACCATTAACCCAAAATCTATAACAAACATGAGGACCTGTAGCTAGACCAGTTTGGCCTACATAACCAATAATTTCACCTTGTTTGACATATTCACCAACTTTTACAGCACGTCTGGACATGTGCAAATATTGGGTTGTGTATTTATTGGTATGACGTATTTTAACGTATTTCCCATTTCCGCTGGTATAACTGGACTTGATCACGACACCATCTGCCGTTGACCAAATTGGTGTTCCTGTTCCCGCAGCGTAATCTGTGCCCTTGTGAGCTTTCCAACGTTTCTGAACTGGGTGAAACCTTCTTCTGGTATAACGTGAGGAAATTCGGCTAAACTTTAAGGGTGCTTTTAGAAAGAAACTTCTTAAAGTCTTGGCATTTTCATCAAAATAATCTGTGCGACCAGTAAGCGTGTCAATTTCGAAATCGAAAGCATAAAATTCTCTGCCTTTATGTTTCAACACTGCCGCATCTATAGATTCCAAGCCAGCATATATTGTGTCGTCAATATATTTTTCTTTATAAATTAATTTGAATTGATCGCCTTTTTGAAGCTTGAAAAAATCAACACTCCATTGATAAATGTCAGCAAATCTGTTCGTTAATAAATAGTCTAATCCAGCTTCATCAATAGCAGCGGAGAGCGAAGAAGAAATGACGCCACTAGTTGACTTTTGTTTAATTGTAACAGGTTTATTCGCTTTTTTAGCGAAAATAGAATCGGTTAAGCTTAATACTGAATAATTAATTCTTGAGTTTTCATAAATAAAATGCTGCAGTGCTGAAGTCGAATCTTTTGATTTCAAAATCGTGTAAGGCTTGCCTTGATTGATTCTTTTGAAATTCATAATAGAATCAGGAATCTTATTAACGATTTGATAAACTTTACCTGGACCAACGCCGTATTTATCCATAATTACACCAAAAGTGTCACCACGTTTGACGGTATCACGAACTACTTCAAATTCATCTAGATTGAAGCCATAAGCTTTTGGAGAAACTTTTGGTTCAGATTTAATGTTAACTTTTTCTGGCTTAGATTCTTCAGTAATATCTTCTGCACAGCTTAAATGGAATAATATTCCAGAAAATGCAATCAATCTAATAATTCTGTTCAATTTCAAGGCGGTAAATTTTGTATTCTAACGGCAAAAATACATTTATTGTTGTGAATAGGCTATGAAATTCAATGACTTGATGCTTTGAAATTCATTATAAACTAAAAAACCTCTTCCGAATAATAGGAAGAGGTTTGTATACTTAAAATTAAAGTTATTCTGCTAAGGCTTCCGCACCAGCTACAATTTCTAGAATTTCGTTTGTAATCGATGCTTGTCTTGCTTTGTTGTAAGATAATTTCAAGTCATCTCTCAAGTCTGTGGCATTATCTGTGGCTTTATGCATAGCGGTCATACGCGCGCCATGTTCTGAAGCAACGGAATCTCTGATCGCTTTGAACAATTGAATTTTTAATGATTTTGGAATTAAATTTTCAACTATTTCGACCTTATTTGGCTCAAAAATATAATCAGAAGATTTTTCTTCACCACTTTTCTGACTTGCTGGTTTTATTGGTAAAAATTGTTCAGTCGTAACAATCTGGGTAGCTGCATTTCTGAAACTGTTGTAAACAATTTCAATTTTATCAAAACTTCCATTTTTGAATTGCGTCATTAAACTTTCAGCAATCTCAGCAACATCTTCATAAGACAAGTCATTATAAATTGCATCGTGAGTACTAATAAATTCGTGTTTCTTTTTTAAGACGTCACAGGCTTTTTTTCCAATACTTACCAACTTTACATTTTGGTTGGCGTAGTTTTCAGAAATCATAGTATTGACTCTTTTGACAATATTAGAATTGAAAGCGCCTGCTAAACCTCTATTGGAAGAAATGGCAACGATTAAAACGTTTTGGACTTCTCTTTGGTTTGAATATGGACTATTTGTGTCATTATCCAATGAAGCACTTAAACTTTGAAGCAGTTCGTTCAGCTTTTCAGCATAAGGACGCATATCTTCAATAGCGCTTTGTGCTTTATTCAACTTTGCAGCCGAAACCATTTTCATGGCTTTGGTAATCTGCATGGTAGATGATACCGATGAAATTCTACTTCTTAATTCCTTTAAATTAGCCATAAACTATAAGATTATGCTTTATATTTTGATGATATTTCTTTTGCAGCACTTGTTAAAGTATCTGTGACCTCATCTGTCAATTTGCCTGCCTTCAGCGTATCCAAAACATCACGATGTTTAGCTTCTAAAAATGCTAAATAGTCTTTTTCGAATTCTTTAATTTTATTAACAGGAACATCTTTCATCAAGTTCTTAGTTCCGGCGTAAACAATTGCAATTTGATTTTCAACAGGGAAAGGACTTGCTTCAGGTTGCTTTAGAATTTCTACGTTTCGACGTCCTTTTTCAATCGTACTCAATGTAGCAGCATCCAAATCTGAACCGAATTTAGCGAAAGCTTCTAATTCTCTAAATTGAGCTTGGTCAAGTTTCAATGTTCCTGCAACTTTCTTCATCGACTTAATTTGCGCTGAACCACCAACTCGTGATACAGAAATACCAACATCAATTGCAGGTCTTACACCAGAGTTAAATAAATCTGAAGTTAAGAAAATCTGACCATCTGTAATCGAAATTACATTGGTTGGAATATATGCTGAAACGTCACCAGCTTGAGTTTCAATAATTGGTAAAGCGGTAAGTGAACCACCACCTTTTACTTTATCTTTTAAAGATTCTGGTAAATCGTTCATTTGTTTTGCAATATTATCATCATTGATAATTTTTGCTGAACGCTCTAATAATCTAGAGTGCAAATAAAATACATCACCAGGATAAGCTTCACGACCTGGAGGTCTTCTTAATAATAAGGAAACCTCACGGTAAGCTACCGCTTGTTTAGATAAATCATCATATATGATTAATGCTGGGCGACCAGTATCTCTAAAATATTCACCAATTGCAGCTCCGGCTAACGGTGCATAAACTTGCATTGCAGCAGGATCTGATGCGTTTGCGGCAACAATAGTTGTGTAAGCTAAAGCACCTTTTTCTTCTAGCAAATTAGCGATACCAGCAACAGTTGATGCTTTTTGACCAATGGCAACATAAATACAGAAAACTGGCTCTCCTCTATCGTAAAACTCTTTTTGATTCAAAATGGTGTCGATACAAACAGAAGTTTTTCCAGTCTGTCTGTCACCAATCACTAATTCTCTTTGTCCACGACCAACAGGAACCATGGCATCAATAGACTTAATTCCAGTTTGAAGTGGTTCTGCAACCGGTTCTCTATAGATAACTCCTGGTGCTTTTCTTTCAATAGGCATTTGGAAAGTTTCACCTTGAATCTCACCTTTACCGTCAATTGTTTCACCTAAAGTATTGACTACACGACCAACGATTCCTTCACCAACTTGAATCGATGAAATCTTTTTGGTTCGCTTTACAGAATCACCTTCGTTAATATTGTTAGATTTCCCTAAAAGTACAACACCGACAGTGTCTTCTTCAAGGTTTAGAACCATGCCATTTAGACCACCTTCAAATTCGACAAGTTCTCCTAATTGAGCGTTGGTCAAGCCGTAAACGTTGGCAATACCATCACCAACTCTAAGGACTGTTCCTACTTCATCTAAAGATGTTTCTGATTCGAAACCAGAGATTTGTTTTTTCAAGATTGCTGAAACTTCAGCAGAGTTTACTTCAGCCATAATTTATTTGCGTTAAATGGTAAATGAATACCGTTTAAAATTATAATAATTGTCTTTTAAAGTTAGACAAACTTCTGGAAACACTTGCATCAAATTGGAGGTCATTTAGTTTTAAAATGAAACCACCAAGAATCTTTTCATCGACTTGGTTTTCTAATGTTGCTGTGTAACCTGTAATTTCTTTAATTTTATTTTGAACTTTAGTTTCAATTTCCTTGTTCATCGGAATTGCCGTAACAACCTGTGCGCTTTGAATGTTGTTCAGGGCTTTATATTGGTTGACAAATTCTTCGCAAACCATTTGTAATATTTGGATTCTGTTATTTGCAGCCAATGCGTCGAATAACTTGTGTGCCAAATCGTTAGAATGTTTAAAAACTTCTTTTAAAACTGCATTTTTCTTAGCCAGTTCTATCAAAGGACTAGCCAACATCAATTTTAGCGATTTGTTGTTTTGAATTGTGGCATCAATACTGATAAAGTCTTCGTAAAGTGCTTTATCTGTTTTTGCCTCTATCGCCAATTCTAGTGTTGCTTTGGCATATCTTTTTGCTGCGCGTCTTCCCATTTTACGTAATCTTAGTTAAGTTTTACGTCGTCAAGCATTTTGTCGACCAATTTCATTTGCTCGTCTTTATTGTCCAATTGCTTTTTAACAACTGTTTCTGCAATTTGAACTGATATTTCTGCTACTTGAGATTTAATTTCAGCTAAAGCTTGCTTTTTCTCACTTTCGATAGTAACTTTTGCTTTTTCTAAAATTGCTTCAGATTTTTTGTTGGCATCATCTGTTGCTTCTGCAATAATATTCTTCTTGATTTGCTGAGCTTCTTTCAACATTTCGTCGCGTTCTGCTCTGGCTTGTTGCAACATTTTTTCATTGTCAGCTTTCAAATTAGCCATTTCTTCTTTGGCCTTTTCTGCAGAAGCTAAAGCATCATTAATTGAATCTTCACGAGCTGCAACAGCTTTCATCACTGGTTTCCATGCAAATTTTGTTAGAATGAAAATCAATATGATGAGTACAACTACTTGCCAAACAAATAATCCGTATTCCGGCGTAATTAAATCCATATATCAAATGTGTTTTTTAATTCAATAATTTTAAAAAAACCCTCACCCAACCAACCGTTGGCTATGAGGGTTTTGTTCATTTTAAGTGGTTAGGACACCTAATAGAGCGGCAACTACTCCGAAAAGAGCAACACCTTCTACAAGTGCAGCAGCAATAATCATAGCTGTTTGGATTTTTCCAGAAGCTTCTGGCTGGCGTGCGATAGCTTCCATAGCGGAACCACCGATTTTACCAACACCAATACCTGCTCCTAAAACTGCTAATCCAGCTCCTAAAGCTGCAATACCTACGTGTAATAATTCCATAGTAAATAAATATTAAAATTAAAGATTAATGATGTTCATGTTCTTGTACCGCCATTCCTATAAATAGGGCCGACAGCATGGTAAATATAAAGGCTTGCAAAAATGCAACTAATAATTCTAAAACTGTGATAAATAATGCGAAAGGAACAGAAATGGCAGCAACTCCAGCATTTTCTAAAATAAATATCAATCCAATTAAACTCAGTATAATAATATGACCCGCAGTGATGTTGGCAAACAAACGAATCATAAGTGCGATTGGTTTGATGAATACACCTAAGATTTCTACAATAGCCAAAATTGGTTTTACAAAAGTTGGAATGCCTGGCATCCAAAATACGTGCTGCCAATAATCTCTGTTACCATTTACTAAAATTAAGGCCAATGTAAATAAACCTAAAGCTACTGTGACTGAAATATTTCCAGTTACGTTTGCCGCACCTGGCAACAATCCCAATAAGTTTGTAATCCAAATAAAGAAAAATACCGTCAATAGAAATGGCATGAATTTCATGTATTTCTTTTCACCGATTTGTGGTTTAGCGATTTCATCTCTAACAAAGATCACTAAAGTTTCCAAAATATTCTTGAAGCCTTTTGGGGCAAATTTTGATTTTCTATAATGCTTTGCCAACCCTAAAAAGAAAATAAACATCACCAAAACCGTCAACAACATTGATGCAACGTTTTTTGTAATCGACAAATCAAATGGACGGTCTGCGTTAAGTGCAGCGTGAGTTTCTTCGTCAAACTTCAATTCATCTTCACCTTCGTTCAAAAGGTAAATTTTCTCATGATAATTTACGAATTTTTGTCCGTTTCTTTCTACAATATGTTCACCTTCGACATCATGATGAAATGCACTTGACATAAATGTCGTGATGCCATCATCTGTCCATAATATTACAGGCAACGGAATAGTAAAAGAATCTTCTCCTTCACCAAAGAAATGCCATCCGTGAGAATCACTAATGTGATGCATGATCATTTCCGTAGGATTGAAGCTTTCTTCGGTAGTATCTTCAGTTTTGTTATCTGCGATACCTAAGATTGGACTCAAAAAGAAAACTAGCATCAAAGCCACTGTAATCTTAAAAGATTTGTGTGTTGCCATAAATATTTGACTTAAAAAGTATCAATTCAAAATTTCGTGCAAATGTAAGTTTTTACTTTTTAATTTTAAATGAATATTGAGAAAAAATATTTTTCTAATAATTTAGCTTTCGAATAATGGCTTAAAATTGCAAATAATTCAATCAGTGGTCGTATTTCCTATTGATTAATTTAACTACAATCAAAGTTTCAAAAACTAAAAAAATGAAGTAGGGAACGAAAAAATTCATGATATTTATAAAATTTGGCTTGTCTTCTGATAAAAATCCAGGAAGTAAAAACAAAACAGCAGCCAACATTTTAAGTAAACTAGTTCCCATAAACGCAAATCCTGTATGATCTTTAGATTTCTCATAGACCAAATGAATTATCGCAAGCACAGCTAAGGCAGCTATAATATGAAATGCGTAGATTGAAATAATGGAGTAATAACTCAGAATTTGAAAAAAATAATCCAGAATGAAATGTAAAAGAACTACAATGACAGCAAATAGCAAGGTTTTTTTACAAGCATTTAGTAATAATTTTTGCATTTATTTTATTCGTTAAAGTTTTTTAATCCGATAATAACTTGTGCCAGTGCTATAAAAATTCCTACTAAAGATAAAACAATTGTAAAAACTCTCGAGTTTTCTGTGAAATTTTCATCTAGCCAAATTCCAAGCCAAACTGCTCCGCCGATGACAATTGCCATCTGAAAACCTATAGCAGTAAAGTAAAGCCATGCATTAGGCTGATTGTCCTTTTTGTTTTTTGGATTTGTGGGCATCGTCGTTTAGAGATTTAACGGCACCTTTCATACTACAAGTGGCGTTGAATACAGCACCAGGTTCTATAGAAAGTTTATCAGTAAACACATCGCCTTCAATTTTGGCAGTCGAACGAAGCGTTAGAAGAGATTTCACTTTGAGTTCGCCAGTAAATTGTCCTTCAAAATCTGCGTTGGCACAATCTATTTCGCCTTCAATGTAGCCGGTTTTGCCAACGACAATTTTACCAGGTGTAGTGATGTTTCCGATCACTTTGCCCTCTATTCTGAAACTGCCTTGCGATTCTATCGTTCCTTTAAAAACCGTGCCTTGAGCTATTTTATTTTGCTCCTTTGTCAGGTCTGAAGCTGTGCCTTTGTCTTTGTTTTTATCTGAAAACATATCAATTCAATTTATTGAGGTATTCATCTAGGTTTTTGTAAACCTGTGCAATTTTATAATTACTGCGTGAAATTACAAAATAATTGAATTCATTTTCCAAAAATTCATTATTTATCCATTTCTCTGCCAATCCTTCTGCACCAAGCTTACTAGTAAGGCCCCGCACGGTAACTAAAGTTTTGGAGTTGTTGTAATAATCCTTGGAAACTTCCAGTTCCAAAGCTTGTTCTTCCGCCACGCCTTCATTCAACTTTTCTGTAAAGGCTTCGATTTCTTCTTCTGAATAAGTGTCGGTGTCAAAACTATAAACCAACATATATTTTTCGTCAGGCTGTTCTTCAAAATTGAATTCTGGTTGCTTAAAATCTTTCTCTAAATCGTCAAATAGTTTTTGAGCATACTTGCCTTCTTTAGACTGCGGGAAAGTTAAAGCCACATAATTCAAACTTTCCTTGTAAGCTTCAAGTCCCTGAGTTTTAGCTCTGGCTCTAGCTTTTAAAAGTTCAAATTTTGGCACAATGGCTGTTCCTAAAAACAAATCGGCATATTCCTCTGTTTTCTGAATAACCTCTTCATAATGTCCAGCTTTGAATTTTTTATAAAGTTGTGTATAAATATTCTGCGGATTATTCTCATCTTTCAAATAAGCTTCGGGATTTCTCAAAATACTGGCATATCTGGAATCTGGGTGTTCTTCTAGAATATTATTCTTCCAGTAATTTGCTTTTGCTTCATTTTCAATTTCTTGATAAATCTTATACAAATAATATTTTGAAGGCAAAACTAAACGCTCTTCAGGATCACTTTCAAGGAGATTTTCAAGTTTGTCAATAGCAAGATCGTATTCCCTAAATTTTTCTTTGTAAATCAATCCGAGTTGATAATAAGCGAAATTTCGTTCATCTGAAATACTGTCTATCACTTTCTGTTCAGTTGGAATTTTGGCGATGTAAGTTTCGGGATCGAATTTCGGGTCTTTAAATTTTTCTTCTTCAGGAATGTCTTCTTCTTCGTCGTCAGAACTTAGAGACTTGGATTCAGCATCGGTTCGCCAGTTGTCTGTCAATTCTATGTCACCCCATTCCTTTCTAAATGAAGATTCGCCACGTTTCTTTTGCGTGACATCATAAAAGTAAAAATTGTCTTCAGAGCTTTGTCGACTGCTACCAACTTGGCTTTGTTGTCTACCAAACATGGGATTGTTGAGCGTTGGTGCTTTGTCGTCAGCGAAAACACTTTGTTGCTCAATTTTTAATTCTTCTATATAATCTTCAAAAATTTTGAGCCGCTCTTCTTCAGAAGCATTGATTAAATTAATGATGCTATCGTTTTTATCGGCTATTCTTTCAAACTTGATGACGTCTTGTAGATTATCTCTTTTGCGTTTTACATCTCGACGCTCACGAGTGCCAGCGGTAAGATGAGTAATTGTAGAATCATAATATTTTCCAGCCGTTTCGTATGAGGCGCGATCGAAATAAATTTCTCCTAAATTATAATGATTTTGCGCTCTCAAATATTCGTCTTGTGGTTCTTCTCGTAATGATTTGTTGAAATATTTGATGGCGTGGTCTACAGAATCATTTTGAAGTTTGAAAATAGCATTGTCGTAAAATATGAAGTCTAAATATGGCCTGTTCTCACGATTTTCTGCCATTTCATTGAAAAACATTTGGGTCGTATCCAAAGGAATCTCTTCAAAACCTTTCAAACGCAATTTCTCTAATTTTGCATGAATCATGTAGGTTCTTGGTGATTTCCTGTTCAATTCTATAACACGTTCGAAACTCACCTCAGCGCTATCTTTATTGTTTAGAAGCGCATAAATTTGACCACGGATATAATTCAACCGGCCTTCGGTTTCATGATTTGGAGCGTATTTTATGGCTGTATCCAGCGGCTGAATCGCATTTTCTTTTTGATTTTCGAATAAGTAGGCTTGGGCTAGTGTCGATGCGGCTTCGTAAGTTTCATAATCTTCTAATGCCGGTCCGTTCAAAATTGCATTCAAATTATCAATCGCCATGTCATAATATTCCAAACGCATATTCACTTTTTCCATCCAAATTTTGGCCTCATTGATGGTCGAACTTTTAGGGTAATGATTCAGAATAAATCCAAATGCATCTTTGGAAGGAATAAATCTTTGGTCGTAATACCTAGATTTTCCTAACAAAAGAAAAGCTTCGTCGATTTGCGGATTATATTCTTTTCCGCCCATAAACATAGAATGTTTTTGAATGGCTTTGGTGGCTTTTTCTTCGGCACGTTCAAAATTAGAATTTTCGGATTTGTTGGGATTTTTTTCCTGAATTTCCTTAATATTCATACGTTCTATTGGCAAGACCGCCCAATAATCTTCTTTGTAATTATTGACAACATCGTGTTTACCGTCTTCCAGTGCTAAATTGCCGTTGTACAAAATATTGTAATACGTGCCCATCGCATGGAAATTCCGATTCAGCCATTTGTCTTTCTTACGAGAACAAGACGCTATTGTAGCCAAGACCAGAAGTGCCAAACCAACATATACGATCGCAGTAGTGTTGTTCTTCATCAAATTCATGAGGTGTTAGTTATTAAATAACTAAAATTTACAACTTTTAGTATGATAGCGGTCAAAATTACGTTTCTTTATAAGAAAATAAAGCCTTGACTAATTTTTTTTGAAAAACTTGTAAAGCAAATTGGTTTTGTTGAGTTGTTGAGTTTAGTTTTAAAGTGAATGAAGGTGAACTTTCTAAAATATTTTGCTGAAAACCAGCGCTTTTTTGGTTGATTTTTGTAAATAAAAATCATGGTTTTTGAATTGATTTCAAAAACCATGATAAGTATTGTTGAAAAATTAAAAAACTGTTTATTGAATTTTCAGTTTTAATGAATCATAGCTGTCTGATCTAATTCCTATTAAACCATATCTGGTTTCTCCTTTTTTAATAACTCTTCCATTTATGTCATAGTCTGTTAATTCTGAGTTGAATTTTTTATTTGATGAATTGGCATAAATCATATTTCCTCCAGCTATTCCAGGTCCTAAAATCAATCCTACAGGAATAGTACTTGATGTTTCCTGAACCCCATCTGAATTTGTTTCATAGGTATAAATATTAATCGGTGTGAGCAGCAAATACCATAAATAAGACGTCGGACTTTGTTTTAATATTTCAAATACTTTTTCATTATCCATGATAAAAATCTCTGACCCATTTTCATAAGTCAATTTTAAATCTGCTCCAAATTTCAAGTCTCTATCAGAATTATTTGTGACCTTGATGGCGATTAGTTTAACATCGTTTTTAGTTTCTTTTTTGGCGTACTTTTTATCGAGCAAATCGTATTTGTATTCTAATTTTACTTGGTCAATTTCATTGACTGATACATAATCAATAGATTTTGGTTCAATCATTTTGTAGCCGGAGGCACAATTTGCAAAAGTTGTAAGAATAACTCCTAAAAGGGCAATTTTAATAATTCTCATGGTGTAATTTGATTGTTAATATTAAAGTTAAGTATGTTACAAAGGGTTTTGTGGTTTGAAAATTTGCTTTTAAAACTCAGCTTCAGACGAGTTGAAACTGAATTTTACCTCGGTGATGTTATTTTTTTGTTTTTCAATTTCTTGTAATTCAAAAATATCCAAAGACCAAGTAAGAATAAGTTTAAAGCAATAAAAATCGGGATGTAAAACATTTGATCAGGCAAAACATTGAGTGAAATTAGCATTGAACCGACAGATATACTCACTGCAAATATGGCATAGCCGATTTCGTCGTAAAACCAAGCGTAAGGAAAAAGGTGAGCTCCAGTAATCACAGCGTAAGCCATGATAAAATAATCTGGATATTTTATCAAAATAAATACCAAAAAAGGAAAGTAAATCAACTGGGCAAAATTCAGCCAAATCCCTAATGGTTGAAGCGGATTATCTTTAATTTTCCAATTGGTTTTGAACAATTTTGAAAATGCAAAAGCCAGTGGCAATAAAATTCCGCCAATGATAAATGTAAAAATACTTTTCTGGTAAGAACCATAATCCAATGTCCAAATCAAGTAAATGCCAAACCAAATAAGACTTGCTGCAAAGATAAAATCGATGCCATTTTTGGCTTTCAGTTGGATTTCTAATTTTAAACCCTCAAATTGATTTTGTTTCATATTTAGATTGGTGAAGCGCTGTTTGGCTAGATAAAAAAACGATTTAGCATATTGAAATGTTGCGGGAAAATTAGCAATTATTTTTCAATTTATGATTTTAATTCAAAAAATCTCTGAACTCTGATTTCAGCCGTAATCCACGATGAACGATTTGCGATATTGTACAACGTTTTATAGTTCGCCTAATTTATAATCAGGAGTTGATATTTTTTTTACAAAGATTAAACCATCATAAGATTCTGAATATATTTTTGAAATCTTTATCTTATGTAAAGGTTTAGGTTGATAACCGCCTCCACCTATAAGTAGATATTTGTTTTTCTTGCTGAAGAATTGTGTAGGTTCATTTTTAATTGCTTTATCTAAATCAATAAAGTAAATTTCCTTGTTAGCCGCATTTAACGTTTTGGCATAAGTTTTTCTAAATGGTCTTTCTATATGGTAAGTTTTCCAGTGATTTCCATTTTTATCATCTACGACATAACCATTAATATTTCCTGTTGCAAAATCAAAACCTACACTATAGTAATCTTCCTGGTAGTAGTCTTTTAAGTGACGACCTAAATTGATTATATCGCTTCCAGTATAATACATTTCTTTTTTATTAATGTGCTCGTTATGAGCCCAGATAAAAGCTTTTCCGTTTGTCGATAGATTTTCCACAATCCATTTGACGTTTTCAAACATTTTCAAATCTCTAAATTTAATGCTTTTTGGATATTCATCTTTAACGTACGACGCATACTCAGTATAACTTATTAAATAATCTAAACTTCTTATTAAAGATTTAAGCTCTCCATTTTCGTCTTTTGAAATCAGCAATTGCTGTTTTAATTCAGTTAATTTTGGAATCTGAAGTTGCCACCAATCGTCAGGTTTATTATAGTTTATTGTTTTATTTGAGCAACTATCTACAGTAGTCAAGAGTGATTCGTCAATATCAATTTTATTCTCAGTAATTAATTTTCGTATTTCTTTATTAAGGTTTTCCCCATTTTGAATATCCATTCCATAAAAGCGAATCTGCTTTTCTTTTGGTTTATCTAAGTTGAAATTTCTCATCCATTGTAATAAGTCTACAACTTCTTTACAACGCCAAAATCCAATATTAAAATTCTCAGCTATTGTTTTAATGTCTCCTTTTCCACCGCCTATCCATTCATTAATTCCGAATTCAGCTTGATATGATTCTTCCATTATGAAAACTCTGACACCTTGGGTTTTGACCAAGTGTTTAAAAAATTTTGCCTTTAAGTCAAAAAATTCTTTTGTATTATGAGAAGCTTCTCCAAAACCATAAATTTTGGCATTGGCAAATTTGACGGGAGTATTTTGTCCAAAATCAATTAGTTCAGAGTTTGGCTTAGCGTCTTCAATAAGAATAGAATTATTATTTAGCCATTCTATAGTTTGTTTATTTTGAGAATAGCTAAGGGAGGTTAAAAAAAATATGGATATTGAAATTATAAATTTCATTAGATAGGTTGTTTTTAAAATTTGTTCGTATAAAGGTTTAGCATATCGCAAGTAGCGTGAAAATTAGTGATTATTTTTAGATTTTACTTCCAGCAAATCCTGATATTAGTCACGGACTCTGCAATTAGAGATACATAGTGTTGTACAACTTACGTTTATCGGATCTGTTCTAAGAAGTCATTAAAGTTTATAATTCTAGTTCGCTCTATTTTCTCTAAAACGAGCAAATCATTGTCTCCTGTAATTAAGTAATCAGCTTTTGAGTCAATTGAGAGATTGAGTAGAAAATTATCTTTTTCGTCACGACAAATTTTGATATCAGATTTAACTTTAATCAGTTTTCCATACTGGTCAAAATAGGTAAGTATTTTCTCAATATCGTTTTTTGAAAAATATTTCTCGAATTTGGGGCGATTAACTACATCAACAAATTCCTCTATCAATTCGTCCGAAAAAATTAATGTAATCTTATTGTTTTCAATCTGATTGTCGATTGAATTAAATTTTTTTGAAATGAGAAAACTAATCCAAAGGTTCGTATCTAGGATTATTTTTTTACTTCTCATATCGTGAACTTCTCACTTGCTCAACTTCTTTTGTTATTTCGTCCAAAGAAATTTCATCAGTTGATCTAGTTCTAAGTTTTTGAAGTAGTGCAGAAAAGTCAGATTTATTTTTAGTTTTATTAATCTTTATCAAATTCAAATCAGCTAAATTTCTCAATAACTTCTTTGCCTTTGGATTAAGTATATCAACCTGTATCGTTTCCATTTCGAATATTTTTATAAAACTAATGAATTTAATTCAATTGCAGAATTTTTTCAGTGTGTGGTACAACTACCTGTTAAAATAAGATTCCAATTCTTTCAGCGTGGCTTCACTGGTTTTGATATCATTTACAACTTCGCCTTTGTCCAAAACCACGATGCGCTCGCAAACTTCAGTAACGTGCAAAAGGTCGTGACTAGAAACCAAAATGGTAACGTGTTTTTTGGCAGACAACTCTTTGATGATGCTCTTCAATCGAATTTGTGTCGTGGGATCCAAATTGGCAAAAGGTTCATCTAAAATGATGATTTCTGGATTGCCGATTAAAGCTGCCACAATACCGACTTTCTTTTGGTTTCCTTTGGACAAATCACGCAAATACTTTTTCTGATTCAAGATTTCACCATGGAAAAAATCTTCAAATTCTGCCAAAAGTGCATCAACTTCTGTTTTGGAAGTGTTTCTTAAATCACCGATAAAGTAGAAATATTCTTCTGCGGTAAGGTAACCAATCAGAAAACTTTCGTCGATAAATGCCGAGGTGAAAGGTTTCCAATCTTCACTTTCACTGACAACAATATTCTTGTTTTTGATGTGACCGCTACTTGGCTGAATCAAATCCAACAGCAAACTAAAAAAGGTAGTTTTTCCAGCACCATTGTTTCCGACCAAACCAAAACTTTGACCTTTTGGAATTTGCAATTCTGAAATTTCTAAAACTGTATTTTGGTTATATGTTTTCGATAAATTCTCAACATCGATGATTGGTTCCATAGATAAATTTTATTTTTTTTCTGCAAAAGCAGCGATTGTTTTATATTTTCCTTTTTGGTAAATGTTTTCAACTTTGGATAAAAAGAAATTTTTGAAAATCAGACCTAATACACCACTGACAGCCAAACAAATAATCCCAACATCAAAATTGAAAATTTTATACGGCACATAAAAAATAATCATCGGGCCAAAAATTTTCGGTAAACTGATTAAAAGTTGAGTAACATTGAAACCTTGCGTATTGCTAAAGGCTTTGGCTTTTTGGTTCAGTTCTACGGGAACGCGATTCAACGCGCCACCATAAAGCGTAATAAAGGAATTCAGACCAATATTGAACGCCGCACCAGCTGCTATCATGGCGTAAATATCCCATCCGAAATAAATGTAGGGCGTGCTCAAAATAAAAGAAACCACGCAACCGACCACCATTAGCAACCATTTAGATTCCAAATATTGACGGTAGGAAATATTCTGACTCATCATCAGTTTGTAATATTCACTATCCCAAGCTGGTACCATTTGCCCAAAAGTGATTAAAAATCCACCGGTAACAAACATTGAAGCGAACGCCAAGATGGCTGGCATTTCTCTATAAATATCTTGCGTGTAAAAAATCAAACCATAAAATAAAAACATTACCGACATGAGTAGAACTTGCTTTGGACGCGCATTTCTGATAATCATTTTGATATCGTTTTTCAAAAATACTGACAAAGTGCCAAAACGATTTAGAAATTCAAGATTGTAATTTTTGACCGTTTCTGTTTTGTTTTTTACTGCACCGTCGATGTAAAAATTTCGTTTTAGCAAATTGAAGTTTCTTTGGAACAAAACCAGCATGATTAACAAAGGAATGAGGACAAAATACGGTTGATTATAAAGCGCAAAAAACGCAGCGCCGCTATATTCAGTAACATCGAAAACGCCAAAATAACGCAGAGCGAATCCTACTAATACAAGAATTGCTAGACCAAAGAAATAAGATTTGGTTTTATTGATGAGAAAATTCAAAAAATTAATGCTGAAACTTATACATAACAGTCCAATAAACCACAAAATTGTATTGATTGGCGAATAACCTTGAATTAGCAAAACCACAGAAAGTGGCAAAAAGACCAAAATTGGCAAAATATTGAAAAAAGACGTACTGGTTTTCAGCAACAAGAAACGAATTACCTTTTGTTTTTTTACAGGAATAATCATCATCGGTTTGATGTTCATCACTGGCAATTGCTGCATAAAATAACGAATTACCAAATCTAACAACACCCAATAAATCAAATAATTATTGATTGTCTCGAAAGGATCAATTTCAGGAATAGCTTTTTTAACCAAAAAGAAAACACCTATTCCTAAAAAGACAGCAATGCCACCAAAATAGAGCGCTCCCATAATCATCAATATTTTGATAAACAAGCCTTTCTGAAAATACGAGGAGCGAGAAAACTGTTTCCACTCAAGCTGGATAAAATTTCTGATGGTCATAGACGCTAGTTTTGAAGATTAGTTTTCATTTTTATGAAATTGTTACAAATTAAGTTGAAAAATATCAAACTGACAGACAATGAATCTGTTAAAGTGAACGTGTCTTTAGGTTTTATACTTAAAAACCCTTTATTTTGGATATGTTTAACAACTTCGCGTTAAAACATTGTCTATGAAAAACCAATTACTCAAATTATTTTTAATATTCATTTGTATTTTTCTCAATGCAAATTCAAATGCCCAAAACACCAATAATTACGAGTCTATTTTTGGAAATAATGAAACCTATTGGAATTATTATATTAATCAATTTGGTGACGATCCGCCTCAACTTGTTGGTGATATTATTTTTATCTTGAGTGATGAACTTTACACTAATACCACAACTGGCGAAACTTACAGAGTTTTTGATGGTGGATATGTTGACGAAGATTCAAATGAATTTATCATTGTCGCTCCTGAATTCTATTACCTTAGAGAAGATACAGGTACAGGAAAAGTTTGGTTACTTCAACCACAATTCAGTGAGGACGAGGAAATTTTAGTGATAGATATGAATTTAGAAGTTGGTGATGACTTCGATTTTCTAACTGCAGAAGGCACACAAACCACGACTGTGACAAATGTTTATTATCAAAACAATTTAAAACATATTGTTTTTGATTATTCTGAAGACATTGAAGTTGGTGATGAAATTATTTCACAAGATTTAGTTTTTATAGAAGGTGTCGGCTCTAGTTTAGGTTATCTCAATTATGCATTTCGAAAACATTTAGTTTGTTCTGAAAAAGATGGAATTCCAACTTTTGAAAATGATGAAACTGCCTTCGATAGTTTTTGTGTTTTGTCTATGCTAAATTCAACAAGTTTTGAAAATTCATTGAACATTTATGTCTATCCAAATCCAGCGAAAAACAAGTTATTTATCAAATCGCCCAACCAAAATAATTTGAATCTGGAAATTTTCAATTTAGAAGGAAAATCAGTAGCACAACACCAACTCAAAAACACACGTAAAGTAAATATCAGCAATCTGAATTCAGGAATTTACTTGGTAAAAGTCAAAACTGAAAACGGCGCAACTTTCACGCAAAAACTTATTGTCAAATAGGTTTAAAAATTAAATTCACATCTAAAGCAATCAAAAAGCTTTTACTTCAGAACCCTTTTGGGCTGAATAATATTTGTATTTTTATAACATCAAAATCAAAAATTATGGCAACCCAAAAACCTTTCAATTTAGACCAGTGGATCAAAGACAATCGCGATTTGCTGAAACCGCCAGTTGGAAATAAAAATTTATACAAAGAATCGGGCGATTATATCGTGATGATCGTTGGCGGACCAAACGCTAGAAAAGATTATCACTACAACGAAACCGAAGAACTTTTTTACCAACTCGAAGGTCAAATCCAAGTTCACATTCAGGAAAACGGTGAAAAGAAAACCATGGAACTCGGTCCAGGCGACATGTATTTGCATCCTGCTAAAGTGCCACATTCTCCAGTAAGATTCGAAAATTCCATCGGTTTGGTGATTGAACGCAAAAGAAATCATCTGGATGTCAAAGACGGTTTGCTTTGGTTTTGCGACAATTGCAATCACAAACTTCATGAAGTTTATTTCTCTCTGAATGATATTGAAAAAGATTTTCTAAAACATTTCAAAAATTTCTACAGCGACAAATCTCTCAGAACTTGCGACAATTGCGGAACTGTCATGCCAGTTGACGAGCGTTTTGTCGCTGATAATGAATAAACAATAAAAAATTGTTACTTTCGCATCTAAAATTTAATAAATCGATAAAAATTTCGAGATAATGAGTGATATTTCAAAAAAATACGGCATCGACGATGCTTTAAAAGAATTAGGAATTGAAGCCGAAAACAAAGGAACATCTGTAGGTTCAGATTTCTTTGCCAACGGTGAAATGATCGAGTCTTTTTCTCCTGTCGACGGCGCTTCTATAGGAAAAGTTCAAGCGACAACAGAAGAAGATTACGAAAAAGTAGTGACTACGGCACACAAAAGTTTCAAAGAATGGCGCACTTGGCCAGCTCCTGCTAGAGGTGAAGTTGTTCGTCAATTCAATGATGAATTGAGAAGATTGAAAGCGCCACTAGGAAAATTGGTGTCTTATGAAATGGGAAAATCTTACCAAGAAGGTTTAGGTGAAGTTCAGGAAATGATTGACATCTGCGATTTTGCCGTTGGTTTATCCAGACAACTTCATGGCTTAACCATGCACAGCGAACGTCCAGGACACAGAATGTACGAGCAATGGCATCCACTTGGTGTGGTTGGAATTATTTCTGCATTCAACTTTCCTGTTGCCGTTTGGTCTTGGAACACAGCATTAGCTTGGGTTTGTGGCGATGCTTGTATTTGGAAGGGTTCAGAAAAAACACCTTTAACATCTGTCGCTTGCCAGAAGATTGCAGCCAGAGTTTTTGAAAAAAACGATGTGCCAGCAGGAATTTCTTCACTTATCACTGGAGATTATAAAGTTGGTGAATACATGACAAACGATAAGCGCGTTCCATTAGTTTCAGCTACTGGTTCTATCAGAATGGGGAAAATTGTTGCCCAAGCTGTAGCCAAAAGATTAGGAAAATCTTTACTTGAATTAGGTGGAAATAATGCAATTATCGTTACTCCAGATGCCGATATCAAAAACACTGTCATCGGTGCGGTATTTGGTGCTGTGGGAACTTGTGGCCAAAGATGTACTTCAACCAGACGATTGATTATCCACCAATCGGTTTACGATAAAGTCAAAAATGCGATTGTAGATGCCTACAAACAAATCAGAATTGGAAATCCTTTGGATGAAAAGAATCACGTTGGTCCATTAATCGATAAAGATGCGGTAAAAAATTACCAAAAAGCTTTAGAACAAGTGGAAAAAGAAGGTGGAAAAATTCTTGTTGAAGGTGGCGTTCTAGAAGGTGAAGGTTACGAAAGCGGTTGCTACGTAAAACCAGCCATTGCAGAAGCTGAAAATCACTTCGACATTGTTCAGCATGAAACATTTGCGCCAGTTTTATATATTATGAAATATTCAGGTGAAGTGGACAATGCATTAGAATTGCAAAACGGTGTTGTTCAAGGTTTATCTTCAGCAATTATGACAAATAATCTAAGAGAAGCTGAAAAATTCTTGTCTGTAGAAGGTTCAGATTGTGGTATTGCTAATGTTAACATCGGAACTTCAGGAGCTGAAATCGGTGGCGCATTCGGTGGTGAAAAAGAAACCGGTGGCGGTAGAGAATCAGGTTCTGATGCTTGGAAAGTCTACATGAGAAGACAAACCAACACAATTAATTATACCAAAGAATTGCCACTAGCGCAAGGTATTAAGTTCGATTTATAATTTTATTGAATTCTAAATAAACAACAAAAGTTGTTGCAAATTAATCTTTGTAACAACTTTTGTTATCTAAATTTAATATACTAAAAACCAATACCTTATCTTTGAAAAGAAGAATTCAAATGTAAGTTGCGTTCAATAAGATAAATTAATAGTTAAGTAAATGTTGTGTAAGTTTTTTGCTCACGAATAAAAAACAACTTAATTTGCATAATGATTGGTTATAATTTTTAAAGATGAAAAACTTTAAAATTGAAAATAAATAAAATTTATGAGTGATGTTAAAGCAGCCATCACTGCCGTTGGTGCCTATGTTCCAGAAGATGTTCTAACTAACAAAATGTTGGAAGACATGGTAGATACTAATGACGAGTGGATTACAGCAAGAACAGGAATCAAGGAAAGAAGAATCTTGAAAAACCCAGGCAAAGGCTCCTCTTTTTTAGGTATTAAGGCTTGCGAAAATCTTTTTAGCAAAACTGACACCAAAGCTTCTGAGATAGATTTAGTGATTTTTGCAACTGCAACTCCAGATATGCCTGTAGCTTCATCAGCTGCTTATCTAGCAACAGAAATAGGTGCGGTCAACGCATTTTCATTCGATTTGCAAACAGCGTGTTCCAGCTTTTTATATGGTATGTCGGTTGCTTCTAGTTATATAGAATCTAAAAAATACAAAAATGTTCTTTTAGTTGGTGCAGATAAAATGTCTTCTATTATAGATTATGAAGACCGCTCTACATGTATTATTTTTGGTGATGGTGGTGGCGCCGTTTTGTTTCAACCCAATCAAGATGGTTATGGACTTCAAGACGAAATCTTGAAAACAGATGGTATCGGAAGGCAATTTCTGAAAATAGATGCTGGTGGCTCTATTTTACCTGCTTCGGAAGAAACCGTGAAAAACAAACAGCACTATGTATTTCAGGATGGTAAAACTGTTTTTAAGTTTGCCGTTTCAAATATGGCTGATGTAAGTGAACGAATCATGACCAAAAACAATTTGACTGCCAAAGATGTAGATTGGTTAGTCGCACATCAAGCCAATAAGCGTATCATTGACGCCACTTACAAAAGAATGAATTTAGATGAAAATAAAGTATTGATGAATATACAGCGTTATGGAAATACTACTTCTGCAACGCTGCCTTTATTATTAAGCGATTACGAAAAACAATTAAAAAAAGGGGATAATATTATATTTGCTGCATTTGGCGGAGGTTTTTCATGGGGTTCCGTGTATCTCAAATGGGCGTATAATTCATAACCACAAAACTTAGAACTATGGATTTAAAAGAAATTCAAAATTTGATCAAATTTGTCGCCAAATCTGGTGCCAGTGAGGTTAAACTTGAGATGGATGATGTTAAAATCACTATCAAAACTGGCAATGACGATGACCTAAAATCTGTGATTCAGCAAATGCCAATGGCAATGCCACAACAGCAAATGCAACAGATGCCGGTTCAACAACAGCAACAACCCGCAGAACAACAAAGTACTGCTCCACAAGGTGACGCTAAATCTGCTTCAGAGGATGATGACAGTAAGTATGTGACTGTAAAATCACCTATAATTGGTACATTTTACAGAAAACCATCTCCAGACAAAAAACCATTTGTGGAAGTTGGCAGTGAAGTGAAAGAAGGTGATATACTTTGTACAATTGAAGCTATGAAACTTTTCAATGAAATTGAAAGTGAAGTTTCAGGTAAAATTGTGAAAGCTTTAGTTGATGATTCGTCACCAGTAGAATTTGATCAGCCTCTTTTCTTGGTCGATCCTTCATAAATTCATTTTTTTAACTGACACATTTCAAGAGGTTAAATCAAAACACAAACTCTATGTTTAAAAAAATTCTCATAGCCAATCGTGGAGAAATCGCATTGCGAATTATCCGCACTTGCAAAGAAATGGGCATCAAAACTGTGGCTGTATATTCTACCGCCGACAAAGAAAGCCTTCATGTTAGATTTGCAGACGAAGCGGTTTGCATCGGTCCACCACAAAGTAGTGATTCGTATCTAAAAATACCAAATATCATTTCTGCAGCAGAAATTACAAATGCTGACGCCATTCATCCAGGATATGGTTTTTTATCTGAAAATGCAGCTTTTTCAAAAATTTGCGAAGAACACGATATCAAATTCATCGGTGCAAGTCCCGATATGATAGGTAAAATGGGAGACAAAGCCAGCGCTAAAGCTACAATGAAAGCTGCAGGCGTTCCTTGTGTTCCTGGTTCAGAAGGAATTTTGAAAGACTTTCAAGATTGTAAGAAAACCGCCAAAAAAACTGGTTATCCAGTCATGCTGAAAGCGACTGCAGGTGGTGGAGGTAAAGGAATGCGAGCAGTTTGGAAAGAAGAAGATCTTGAACACGCTTGGGAATCTGCCAGACAAGAAGCCAAAGCCGGTTTTGGAAATGATGACATGTACATGGAAAAACTCATTGAAGAGCCTCGACATATCGAAATCCAAATCGTTGGAGATCAGACCGGGAAAGCTTGTCATTTATCTGAACGCGATTGTTCTATTCAGCGTAGACACCAAAAACTTACTGAAGAAACGCCATCACCTTTTATGACGGATGAACTTCGTGAGAAAATGGGAAATGCAGCTGTAAAAGCTGCTGAATTTATTCAGTATGAAGGCGCTGGAACTATTGAATTTCTTGTAGATAAGCACAGAAATTTTTATTTTATGGAAATGAATACCAGAATTCAGGTAGAGCATCCAATTACAGACGAGGTGATTGACCATGATTTAATTCGTGAGCAAATCCTTGTTGCAGCAGGTGTGCCGATTTCTGGGAAAAATTATTACCCAAAACTTCATTCTATAGAATGTAGAATCAATGCTGAAGATCCTTTTAATAAATTTAGACCTTCTCCTGGTAAAATCGAAACCCTGCATTTGCCTGGCGGTCACGGTGTGAGAGTAGACACGCATGTTTACAGCGGCTACGTGATTCCACCTAACTACGATTCTATGATTGCAAAGTTGATTACAACTGCGAGAACCAGAGATGAAGCAATTAGTAAAATGAGACGTGCTCTAAGTGAATTTGTTGTAGAAGGAGTCAAAACGACTATACCATTTCATGCACAATTGATGGATCACCCTGATTATATTTCTGGAAATTACACTACAAAGTTTATGGAAACTTTCGTGTTGGAAGAAATAGAAGAAGACTAAGTCATATTTTTTAAAAATTATTTTAAAAACAGCCGTCAGCGGCTGTTTTTTTTTGGTAGTATTTTTTAAATCAAAAAACAAAGTATTTAATTTCATTTGAATTCTTCTTAACTTTAAAGAAAATAATCATGGTAAAAAAATTCAAACTTGGTTTAGTGTTTTTGATTTTAATTTCTTCTGCGAAATTAGTGGCGCAGCACAAAAAATCATATCAACTTTTTGACCAATCTGGAACACCGATTTCATATGAAAAAATGGTAGACAGCTTAAGTCAAACCGATGTGGTTTTATTTGGCGAATTTCATAATAATCCCATTATTCATTGGTTACAACTTGAAATTACTGAAGAATTAAAATCACAACAAGTCAATCTAACTTTGGGCGCAGAAATGTTTGAAGCCGACTCGCAACAGGTGCTGAATCTTTATTTAAACGATAGCATTTCAGAAAAAGAATTCAAAGAAAAATCCAGAGCATGGCAGAATTATAATACCGATTATAAACCATTAGTGGATTTTGCAAAAACAAATGAAATAGACTTTATTGCTACTAATGTACCACGTCCTTTTGCTTCAAAAGTATATAAAAACGGAGGTTTTAAAGCTTTAGACTCTTTGACTTCTGAAGAAAAAAAATGGGTGGCACCTTTGCCAATTCCGTTTAATATTAAGCTGGAATCTTACCAAAATATGTTGGAAATGATGAATGGACATGGTGGAGACGACATCGTCAAAGCTCAGGCTTTAAAAGATGCGACGATGGCACATTTTATACTGAAAAATTATTCGCCAAATGAAGTTTTTGTGCATTTCAATGGCAGTTATCATTCCAATATTTTTGAAGGAATTTATTGGTATTTAAAACAATACAGTCCAAAAATCAAGATTCTAACGATTGCGGCTGCAGAACAAAAAGAAGTTGAAATCCTAAATGAAGAAAATCAAAATCTAGGAAATTTCATCATAGTAGTTGATGAAAACATGACTAAAACCTACTAATTATGTCAGACACACTTAAAGTTACTTATTTTCAAACTGAATTATTTTGGGAATCGCCTCAAGATAACCGCAATAAATTTGAAAAACTAATTGAAAAGTACGGTAAAAACACCGATCTCATTGTCTTGCCAGAAATGTTTACTACAGGTTTTTCCATGAATGCAGAAGAAATTGCTGAATCTCCTCAACCGACTTTTGAATGGATGAAAAAAATTGCTAAAAATTATCAAACAGCAATAACAGGTAGCATTATGGCAAAAGTTGATCAACATTTTTTTAATCGTCTACTTTTCGTGAAACCTGATGGGAAATATGATGTTTATGATAAAAAACACTTGTTTTCACTTGCCAAAGAAGAAAGAATTTACACCTCTGGAAAAGAAAAAATAACCATAAACTACAAAGGTTGGAAAATCTGTCCTATGATTTGCTATGACTTACGTTTTCCAGCTTGGTCTAGAAATTTAGAAGATTACGATTTATTAATTTATGTTGCCAATTGGCCAGAAAAACGTGTTAGAGCTTGGGATATTTTGCTGAAAGCACGCGCTATTGAAAACATGAGTTATACTATAGGCGTCAATAGAATTGGCAAAGATGGAAAAGATTTCCCTTATGTTGGACATTCAGCAGTTTATGATTTTTTAGGTGAAAAAATCAGCCAACATCCGCCTGAAGAAGAAGCTGTGGAAACTTTAACTTTAGATTATCCTAAGTTACAAAAATCCAGAGAAAAGTTTGGGTTTTTGAAAGATCGGGATCAATTTAAAATAGAGTAATTGTCAATTGTTCATCCCAATTGGCACGTACTGTAATCGGTTTGGCTTCGTATAAAACAGGTTCTGGTTTGATGCCTTTCAGGAAATCTCCAGTGTCCCATTTTCCGTTTTTATTCTGATCGTAAATTAACCGAATAAAATAATCACCTGGCTTGATGTGTTTAAATTCAAAACTGCTTTTTTCGGTTTCATAAACAGAGGCAATCGCTTCATTTTGTTCGTTCACTAATTCTACAATCACAGGAAATTCTTCAATATTAGTGATTTTGATTATATAATTTCCAAAATCTGAATAGGCTTTGGTTTTAGGTGAAAACTTTAATGTATCGTTTTCAGTATTAAAAAAATCGATTACTGCACCTGGAAAAAATTCTAAATTGTAGGTTTGGGATTCTTCTTTTTCAAATTGAAATACCAACTGATTTTTCAAAGTATCTAAATTCACTTCAAAATCCATAAGGGTTGAATCTTTGTCCATCAATTGTATCATTTCTTTATTGAAATTTAAAATTGGTGTATTGGCTTCAACCTTGAAATTTTCAACAAAAAGATTGCGTTTTGGTTTCACTTCAGAAATCCGTAGCGAATCCTCTTCAATCATTTTTGGACGAATTTCTACGGTGTCGATTTTATCCTTATTTCTGAATGCGAAAAGTAAGCTGTCATTCTCCAAATACGGCTTGTACCAATAATGAATCGTGTCTTTATCTCTATCTTTGAAGTATTTAAATTTGAAATCCTCTGGTGCTTCAGAAAGCAATTCTATGTCGTAATCTTCCAAAAGCCCTTCGTAACCGAATTCAAAGTGAAGTCTCGAAATTTGTTTGGGACGATTAGCTTCAAAATCTAGGATTTCTTCAAACACCAAAATATCGAATAATTTGTTGGAAGGAACTTCAACAGGCTGCTCAACAAAACCAATTTTATCTTGTTTAGGATCGTATTTGTAGTTGTTGTTTTTGTCTGAAAGCGCAATCATTTTATAAGTTCCAGCTTTGATGTTTTCCACATTAAATAAAGTCGTGGAATCTCTTACAAAACCAACGTAAAACGGCTTTTCTTTATAAACTATAGAATCTGTATAAGTTGAATCCATTTTGTATAGCAATACGGACATATTTTCGTCAGGTTGACGGTTGTAAGCATCAAAAATATTGCCTTCAACATTCAAGGAATCTACGTAATCACCAGTGGAAAAAACGTATTTGAAATAAGGCAGTTGGTTGCCCTCGGTATTGTCTTCTATACTTTTGCCAAAATTTATTGTGTAAGTTGTATTATCGGCCAAAGAATCTATAGGAATTTTAATATTTATGTTTTTACTTGGCAAACCCATAGGGGAAATTTCCGGTCGAGGTTCTATTGGAGGAGAAAAGAAAATTTGTTGTTGTGCATCCTGCAATTTAATGAATTCATTGAAATTTATGGTAATTTCTTCTTGCTCAAAATTTATGCTGTAATTTTCTGGGTCAGAATTAACAAATTTTGGCGGTTCTAAATCTTTGGGACCGCCGTCTGGTCTGCCACGTTTCGCGCAAGCAAATACCGAACTAACCAAAATTGTATACAAGAACAGTCTTAATAAAAATCCAGATTTCATTTTAAATCGTGTTTTGAATGCAAAGAAACAATAAAATAAATAACCTGTCACTTGCTTATTGCCATGGTTGCAATATTCAGTTTAATATTTTTAGCGGAATTTAAAGCCATCCAGCAAGCTTCTAAAGTAGAACCAGTAGTTGCTAAATCATCAACTAACAAGATATGTTTATGATTAAGGCTTTCAATATTTTTGGAATAGAAATTTCCTTGTACCACATCTGTTCTTGCAAATCTACTTTTGAAAACTTGTGTTTTGGTTGTAGATTTTCTGAGTAAAACTTTGTCTTCGTATTTTGCAGAAAGTTTTGCAGCAATGGCTTTACCAAAACCTTCCACTTGATTGAAACCGCGTGTACGAAGTCGCCTTTTATGCAAAGGGACAGGAATTACAATATCTATTTGATTTTGCCAACCTGCCTGAAAGAGTATTTCTCCAATCCATTGGCCAAGAAAAGCACTTATAGCACGATTTTTTCTGTACTTCAAATCATGGATCAGCTGTTGAACATTGTTTTTCTTTTCAAAATAAAACAAACTTGCTGCTTGATGAAGCCTGACACGCCCGTATAAAATTTTATGCAATTCGTGATCACCGTCAAAATAATTTTGACAAAGCGGTAATTCGTTTCTACAAAATGTGCAAATTACGTCTTCAAACTTCATCAAATTTTCGTCACAACATGCACAAAGTCTAGGAAACAAGAGATTTTTGAAATCCTGGATCATGTTTTCTAAAGATTGGTTATTGTAAATTTAAAAAATATTTTCTTTCAAACGACCATTATTTGAAATAATATTTAGAGGTAAGTGTCTTAATAATTTTTAAACTAATGAAGCTTATAAACATGGTTTTTTTATTTTTGCTGAATGGCAAAAGAACAAGACAAATTCAAACAAGTAATAGCCCACGCAAAAGAGTACGGGTATATTTTTTCTTCCAGTGAAATTTATGACGGTCTGAGTGCCGTTTATGATTACGGTCAGAATGGTGTAGAACTGAAAAATAACATCAAAAACTATTGGTGGCGGAGCATGGTGCAAATGCACGAAGAAATTGTTGGTCTAGACGCCGCAATTTTGATGCATCCAAAAACTTGGAAAGCATCTGGACATGTGGATGCATTCAACGATCCAATGATAGATAATAAGGATTCTAAAAAACGATATCGCGCCGATGTTTTGGTTGAAGATTATGTTGAAAAAATAGAGCAAAAAGCACAAAAAGAAATTGCTAAAGCAAAAAAACGCTTTGGAGATAAATTTGATGAAGCTGAATTTGTTAGCACTCATCCTCGTGTGGTGAAATACAGAGCTCAGTCTAAAGAAATCTTGGGACGCCTAGCAAAATCTCTTACAGAAGAAGATTTAGACGATGTCAAAGCTTTAATTGAAGAGTTAGAAATTGCATGTCCAGTAAGTGGATCCAGAGACTGGACAAATGTAAAGCAATTCAACTTAATGTTTGGAACTAAGCTTGGCGCTTCTGCAGATTCTGCTTCAGATTTATACCTAAGGCCTGAAACCGCACAAGGTATTTTTGTGAATTTTGCTAATGTTCAAAAAACTGGTCGGATGAAAATTCCATTTGGCATCGCCCAAATTGGAAAAGCTTTCAGAAATGAAATCGTAGCTCGACAGTTTATTTTCCGCCAACGCGAATTCGAGCAAATGGAAATGCAATATTTTGTTAGACCAGGAGACGAACTAAAATGGTTTGAACACTGGAAAGAAGTGCGAACAAAATGGCATCAATCATTAGGCTTGGGCGAAGAAAATTATCGTTTTCACGATCACGAAAAAATGGCGCATTATGCCAATGCTGCCACAGATATTGAGTTCAATTTTCCTTTTGGTTTCAAGGAATTAGAAGGCATACATTCCAGAACAGATTTTGACTTGAAAGCACATGAAAACTTATCGGGCAAAAAACTTCAGTTTTATGATCCTGAAATGGAAAAAAGCTACGTACCTTACGTTATAGAAACTTCTATTGGTTTGGATAGAATGTTCCTGGCTGTCTTTTCTAGCGCCTTGAAAGAAGAAACTTTGGAAGACGGCAGCTCTAGAACAGTTTTGAAAATTCCATCGATTCTAGCGCCAGTTAAAGCCGCTATTTTCCCATTGTTGAAAAGAGACGGTTTACCAGAAATCGCTCAAGAAATTATGGATGACTTGAAATGGGATTTCAATGTTATTTATGATGAAAAAGACGCTGTCGGTAGACGATACCGTAGACAAGACGCAGCTGGAACTCCATTTTGTATTACAGTAGACCACGATACTAAAGAAGACCATAGTGTAACTATAAGACGTCGAGATACGATGGAGCAAAAACGTGTGAAAATCACTGAATTGAAATCAATTATTCAAAAAGAAATTGATTTTAGACATTGGCTGGACATTTGATTTTTTAATCGTATTTTTTAATTAATATCATGAGTTTTTTAGAAACTATGCACAATTACGCTTTAAATTTTATACAAAAACTATTCTTTTCAGGCCTGTTAATATTTACTATTTTAGCCTGCAAAAGCGATTCTTCTGAAAATTATAACCAAGAAAATACTGGTCAGAGTGAACAATCAAAGAATCTGGAAGAAACATTGCAAACTGATACAATTTCTGTCACTTCTTTAAGCAAAGCCTCTGAAGAAGTGACACGAGAATGGATGAGTTACATTGCCCTAAATTCTGAAATAGAACGTATGGACAATTACAGTTTACAAGATTTGGTTAATAATTCTGAAACGATTCTGAAAGTTACTGACTCTTTGCAACAAACCGTACCAAAAAAAATAAACACTAATGCGTTGCAAGCCAGAATTAGAACACTTTATACGCATGCCAGATTATTGGAAGAAAATGCAAAGCGCAATAAACCAAATCCTGATCAACTTAAAGAATTGGGCACCAAATTAAAACTTGATTTTAATAATTTCAACATTCAAATTAACGAGGTTTTTATTCAACAAGAAGATTCTATTCAAACAAGAAATCGATTATAATTTGAATTTCAAAATTTGTTTTAATCGAGAATAAGTAAATCTTTTTTGGTGTAATTTTGCAGCACAATTATTTGAAATAATTAATGAGCGCAAACTTATTAACCGATGCTATTCCTACTACGGAAAACCCATTATACGAGCAGATTATCAGTGATTTGGTATCTCAAAAATTCAGTATAGTTGACCACTTTTTCCCTTCAAGTTTGATTTTAGAATTAAGAGAAAAACTGAATTTTAAATATCAAAATGAGGATTTGAAAAAAGCGGCAATTGGTAACCGGGTCAACGAAGCAATCATAGAAGAGATTCGCGGTGATTTTATACGCTGGATTGATGAAAAAAATGCTGATGATACTGAGATTAAATTCTTCCAATATATTAATCAATTTATAGAATACCTGAATCGAACTTGTTTCTTAGGAATTTTACATAGAGAATTTCATTACGCTGTGTACCCTAAAGGCAAATTTTATAAAAAACATCTGGATACTTTTCAAAATGATGATCGTAGAAAATTATCTATGGTCTGTTACCTCAACGACGATAATTGGTCATTGAAAAATGGTGGTGAATTGGTGATTTACCCAAAAGATAATGCTGAAATTGTCATCAATCCTATTCCAGGTCGTTTGGTGATTTTTGAAAGTCAAATTTTGGAACACGAAGTGAAACCAGTAATATTTGGAGACCGCTTGAGTATTACTGGTTGGCTGAAAACTAGATAAAATTTTGTGACTACATTTTCAGAATAAACATTTATGTTTTCATCTAAAAACCAAATCTATATGAACCTGATTTCAAAAATATATATGAATCAATACAAAATTCTAGCTTTTATAGTGTGTTGTATACTTTTCAATTCCTTTAAAGCATCTAATGAGTCATTTTTGGAAATATCCAACACTACATATCCTACTTCAAAATTTGTGCTTAAATATTGACCTAAAATATTGACGTTTAATTTTGAGATTTTAGAATTAATCTCGGAAAGTACACCTGAAACGTTTTTATGAATATGTAAAATTCTATGCGTTTCTTCCATCTTAGGCAAGGATAATTCTGGTATAGAATGGCTACCAATGCTGGCACCATTTTCAATATATTTTATCAATTTTGCAGAAACATCCAAACCTATATTCCATTGGGCTTCTTCCGTAGAACCACCAATATGTGGCGTTAAAATTACATTAGAAAGATTTTGTAATGGTGAAGTGAATTTTTCAGCTTTGCTTTTAGGTTCTTCAGGAAAAACATCCAATGCTGCACCACTAATTCTTTTTTCCTCTAAAGTTCGTTTTAAATTGTCAATATCGATGACATCTCCACGACTCATATTGATCAGTATTTGTTCATTTTGAAACCAACCCAAGACTTCTTTATCAAATAAATTTTTAGTTTGTTTTGTGCCAGGAACATGAATTGAAATGATGTCACAACTTTCTATCAAAGCCTTGAGACTGCTTACTTCTTCAGCATTTCCAAGTGGAAGTTTGTTTTCTGTGTCATAATAAAAAACACGCAAGCCAATAGCTTCTGCTAATATGGAAACCTGAGAGCCAATATGTCCATAACCTACTATTCCCAAGCGTTTGCCACGAATTTCATGAGCATTTGTAGAATCTTTCTCCCATTCACCGGCGTGAGCTGCTTTGTTCTTGTCAGGAATTTTTCTTATCAACATTATTGCAGAAGCTATAACCAATTCTGCCACAGATCTTGTGTTACTGAATGGCGCATTAAACACACAAACACCAGCTTTATTCGCTGCTTCAAGATCTACTTGATTTGTGCCAATACAAAAACAACCAATTGCCACTAGCTTTTTTGCTTTATCAATAACTTCTTTTGTCAGTTGAGTTTTAGATCTTATACAAACTACTTTTGCATCCTTCAAAACGCGTTCTAGCTTTTCTCCAGAAAGCGCACCAGAATATTCTTCGATTTGCGTATAACCTGCATCCTTAAAAGCATTTATAGCTGATTGGCTGATGCTTTCTAAAAGAACGATTTTCATTTTATCTTTTGGAAATGAAGTAGTTGATGTTGTCATAAAGTTTAGGTTAAAATTTAATCTACTAAATTATTAAATCAAAACGAGGCATTATCCATATCTTTTCACTTTTAACTGAAAATATTTTGAACACTTCACTATTCAATAAAATTTGATGCTTAAATTATCCTAACCCATTTCCATCTGAAGTTGAATTAGCTTTTGATATAAGCCACCTTCTTTTTGAACCAAATCCTGATGCGTTCCGGTTTCTAAAATTTCACCATGTTCTAAAACTAAAATTTGATCTGCATTTTTAATTGTAGATAAGCGATGTGCTATGACAAATGAAGTGCGGTTTTTCATAAGTTTATCCAAAGCATCTTGCACCAGTTTTTCAGATTCAGAATCCAAAGAACTCGTGGCTTCATCTAATATTAAAATTACAGGATTTTTGAGTACAGCTCTGGCAATAGCAACGCGTTGTCTTTGCCCGCCTGAAAGTTGAACACCACGCTCACCAACCATTGTATCGTAAGCTTCGGGAAAAGACATAATGAAATCGTGTGCGTTGGCTTTTTTTGCGGCTTCAAAAATTTCATCTTCCGAAGCATCTGGATTTCCGTAAGCTATATTTTCTTTAATTGTTCCACCAAAAAGCAAAATATCTTGCGGAACGATTGCCATCTGATTTCTCAATTCATGCAAACTAAATTCTGAAGCCGGTATGCCATCAAACTTTATTTGGCCTTTTTGCGGATCGTAAAATCTTAGAATTAAAGCAGCCATGGTAGACTTTCCAGCACCACTTGGACCAACAATAGCTAAGGTTTCGCCTTGATTGGCTTTCAGACTGATTTGTTTCAAAACTTTCGATTCTGGTCGAGATGGATAGGAGAATTCTAGGTTTTTAAACTCAAGGTTTCCTTGAAGTTGATTTTGATTGCTTTTGGTTTGTACATCTTCGGGCGTTTCATCGATCAAATCGAAAACACGTTCGGTGGCACCAATTGCTTTTTGAATTTGCGCATATTGAATCGGTAAACCACCAATGGAAGCCCCTACAAAAATGGTGTACAAAATGAATGTAATTAATTCTGCTTGAGTAAGTTCACCAACATTTTGCAACTTAACGGCGTACCAAACCAAAAGCACGATAGCTCCAAAAATGCAAAAAATGATAAAAGATGAAAACGCACCACGAGCCAAACCGCCTTTAATAGCGATTTTTTTAATTTTTTCAACAGCAGAATTATACCTCAGTATTTCAAAAATTTCGTTAGTAAAAGCTTTCACATTAGCAATTCCTTGTAAGCTTTCTCCGACAATCGTATTGGATTCTGCCACTTGGTCTTGCGCTTGTTTGGATAATTTTTTGATGTATCTCCCAAAAAATACAGCCACAATCGCAAAAACTGGAATGGTAGCAATCATCAACAAAGATAATTTCACTGAAGTAAAAAATAAGGCGGTAATGCCACCAAAAACGATTATAATTTGTCTTAAAAATTCTGCAATTCCAGTGGTAAATGTATCTTGGATTTGCGTAATATCTGCTGCAACTCTACTGTTCAATTCATTAACACGCCGAGATGAAAAAAACTGCATCGGCATTTTAATCAAGTTGTTGTAAGTATCATTTCTAATGGCTTCCAGCATATTTTCTGTTACATTAACAAAAAGTACAACTCTGAAAAAAGAAAAAATGGCTTGGGCGGTAAACAATGCCAAAAGCAACAATCCCATTCTGTTGATATCTTCTGTAGAAAAATCTGCAGTTTGAATCAAATCGCCCATGAGTTTTGGAAATAACAAGGCTGTAACACCAGTTAAACCAAGAAAAAACATACCTAAAATTAATTTCCACTTGTGTGGACCAATGTATTTAAATAGTCTCAGGGACTTTTTAAGGTTGCTTTTGGTAAGCTTTGTTTTAGGTAAATCTGAATCATTTTTTTTTCGCTTGGCCATGCTTAGAGTAAAATTTTGTGCAAATTTAATTGTTCATACTTCTGAATCCTGAAAACTAAGCTTAAAAGTGTGACAAATTCTTATAATGTTATATTTCACTTGAAATAAAATTTCATGACTTTATAAACTATTCGTTTTTAAAATATGATAAATGTAATTTCATTAACAAAATGTTGATTTATGTTGAATATTTTTATTACTTTAATGTCAAATTAAAACATTATGGGTATTAAAAGTTTTCAAGGCAAGCATGTTGGTGAAGCAAACGTAAAAGCAGAGAAAATAACGGTCAGAGATTGTATGTCAAAAAATATGATTTTATTCACCGAAGATCAAAATATCTTGGAAGTTGTGGATGCACTCATTAAATATCGTGTTTCTGGTGGGCCAGTGGTTAACAGGCAAAAACAAGTCATCGGTATTATTTCTGAAGGCGATTGCATTAAACATATCTCAGAAAGTCGATATTATAACATGCCAATGGAAGATACAAGCGTCTCTAAATACATGTCGAAAAATGTTGAAGTAATTTCTCCTGATGTCAATTTATTTGATGCTGCCAATTCGTTTTTGAGTTCAAAACGCCGCCGATTTCCAGTAGTTGAAGATGGAATTATTATTGGTATTGTGAGTCAAAAAGATGTTTTAAGAACAGCTTTAATGCTGAAGGGTGTAAGTTGGAAACGCTAATTCAGAAAAACATATATTGTGCAACTCTATAAGTATTGGCATGAGCATCTATAATGGTTTTGATGTCTTTTGAATAACCGCCTCCCATGCTTACTTCTACAGGAATTTGATGTTTCTGGCATGTTTCAAATACAAACTCATCTCTTTGTTTGCAGCCTTTTACCGTGCATGCTAATTTTCCTAATTTATCCGTTTCTAAAATGTCTACACCAGATAAGTAGAAAATAAAATCTGGTTTCACTTTATCAATTAGTTTCGGTAAATTTTGTTCCAATTCAGAAAGAAATTCATCGTCTTTACAAGAATCTGGAAGTGGAATGTCCAAATCTGAAATTTCCTTTTTGAATGGGTAATTACTTTTGCCATGCATAGAAAATGTAAACACACGATCATCGTTTTGAAAAATTTCGGCCGTACCATTGCCCTGATGAACATCTAAATCTACAATTAGAATTTTGTTGAATCCTCTTTTGGACAACACATAATGTGCACCAATCGCTTGGTCATTAAGCATGCAAAAAGCTTCGCCTCGATTGGAGTAGGCGTGATGTGTTCCGCCTGCAATATTCATAGCAATGCCATATTCTAAAGCAAAATCGCAGGCTTTCAAAGTGCCATCGGCAATAATTCGTTCCCGTTCCACCAATTCCTCGGAAAGTGGAAAGCCTATTTTTCTGGCAACCCTTGGTTCAATTTTTAAATTGTAAAGTGCTTCAACGTAAGATTTGTCATGCGCTTTCAGAATAAATTCATCTTCAGGAATTTGTGGCTGGAAAAAATTATCTTCCACACAAGTACCTTCGTATAACAATTGTTTTGGAAGTAAGTCATATTTTTCCATCGGAAAACGATGTCCTTCTGGCAAAGGATGTTTGTAGATGGGATGAAAAGCGATTTTGAGCATAAAAAGCAAATTAGCTTGTCAAAGAAAACATTTTTGAGAAAAAATAAGTTTTCAATACATTCTAAATAAATGTGAAAATTGCATTTTCAGAAAGACTAAAAATGCAATTTCCACAAAATATTGAAATTAGAATTTATTTGAAAAAATTACTTTTTCCAATTGTCGCGTAATGTCACAGTTCTGTTGAAAACCAAGTGGTCTGAAGTAGAATCTTGATCTACACAAAAATAACCAATGCGCTGAAACTGAACTTTGTCTTCTGGTTTTGCGCTTTTCAAACTTGGTTCTACATAAGCTTTGGTAACTTCTAAAGATTCAGGATTGATAAAATCGATGAAATCTTTGTCTTTGTCTGCGGTTGGATCTTCTACGCTAAACAAACGATCGTACAATCTAACTTCAGCTTCTACTGCTTCAGGAATAGAAACCCAATGCAATGTGCCTTTCACTTTTCGTTTAGAAGCTTCTGTGCCGCTTCCGCTTTTACTTTCAGGATCGTAAGTGCAGTGAACTTCTAGAATATTTCCATCTTCATCTTTCACCACATCTTCAGCTTTGATGATGTAGGCGTTTTTCAAACGGACCTCTTTACCAAGTTTCAATCGGAAAAACTTACGATTGGCTTCTTCTCTGAAATCTTCTTTTTCGATGTAAAGTTCTTTGGAAAACGGCATTTCTCTTGAACCAGCAGATTCATCTTCAGGATTATTTTCTGCTTCTAACCATTCAGTTTGGTCTTCTGGATAATTGGTAATAACGAGTTTTAGAGGATCTAAAACGCCCATTACACGTGGCGCTTTTTTATTCAGATCGTCTCTAACACAAAATTCCAAATGCGCCACGTCTATCATATTTTCACGTTTGCCAATTCCAATACTATCGGCAAAATTTCTTATAGATTCCGGCGTGTATCCACGACGACGCAATCCAGAAATGGTTGGCATTCTAGGATCGTCCCATGACGACACGATATTTTTTTCTACGAGTTGGGCAAGTTTTCTTTTACTCACTACAGTATGACTCAGATTTCTACGTGCAAATTCACGTTGTTTTGGTTTCAAATCTTCGGGTTTGCCAACACGCTCTACAAACCAATTATACAATTCACGATGAGGCAAAAACTCCAAAGTACAAAATGAATGAGAAATCGATTCTATAAAATCAGATTCACCATGTGCCCAATCGTACATTGGGTAAATTTTCCAATCGTTTCCTGTGCGGTGATGCGCTTTGTGTAAACAACGATACATTACAGGATCACGCATAATCATATTTGGTGAAGACATGTCGATTTTAGCTCGTAAAACGTGAGCTTTTTCAGCAGTATCTCCATTTTTCATGTCTTCAAAAAGCGATAAATTCTCTTCAACAGAGCGCGATCTATATGGACTGGCAGTGCCAGGTTTTGTTGGCGTACCTTTTTGTTCAGCAATGGCTTCAGAGGTCTGGCTGTCAACATAAGCATCGCCAGTTTTAATCAAATCTACCGACCAATTGTATAACTGTTCAAAATAATCTGAAGCATAACATTCTTCAGCCCATTTGAAACCAAGCCAAGCCACATCTTTTTTAATAGAGTCTACATAAACAGTTTCCTCTTTAATCGGGTTGGTATCGTCGAATCTCAGGTTTACTGGCGCTTTGTATTTTTCACCTAAACCGAAATTGAGACAAATTGAAGAGGCGTGTCCTATGTGAAGAAAACCATTGGGTTCTGGAGGAAAACGAAACTTTAAATCGCTGATTTTATAATCGTTTTTCAGATCTTCTTCGATGATTTGCTCTATAAAATTCAAAGGTTTTTTCTCTGTTGACATAATTGAAATTTAGTTTACAAATTTACTTAAATTCGTTTCACAAAAAACAGATATTAATTCTATTATTGAATTGGTAAAAGTTTAAATGAAACACCTAATTGAAATTGTTTAAAATTTAAAATATGAAGTTATTTTTTCAGATTTTATTGATTCTTGGCTTTGCAAGTGCAAGTCAAGCACAGGAAGAGAATTCACAAATTAACCAAGTCATCGACGCTTGGCATGAAGCTGCTTCTGAAGCTAATTTTGAAAATTATTTTGGGTTGATGACCGAAGATTCTCATTTCATAGGCACAGATGCGTCTGAAAATTGGTCTTTTGAAGAATTTAAATCTTTTTCAAAACCATATTTCAACAAAGGAAAAGCGTGGACATTTTCACCTGTAGAGCGTCATGTTTATATAAGTTCTGCTCAGAATTTTGCTTGGTTTGATGAATTGCTCAATTCTGACCATATGGGGATTTGTCGTGGTTCTGGCGTTTTGGTTTTGAAAGATGGGCAGTGGAAAATTCAACATTATGTTTTATCCATTGTCGTTCCTAACGAATTGGTGAAAAATCTAAACGAATCGAAATCTGAGCACGATCAAAATTTCATGAAAAATCAACAAAACTGAAATTCATTATTAATTTAATAAAAAAGCGTATTTTTATCAAAATATTTCAAATAAAAATAAGTATGAAAAAGCTTAAACTATCGCTGATGTCAATGACAGCAGCAACTTTACTGTTTTCTTGTCAAAGTAATGATAAAAGCAAGGAAACAAAGGAGGAAAAAACCCACGGTATTCAGGTTAAATATATGGATACAACGGTGCAGCCACAAGACGATTTTTATAGTTATGTGAATGGCAATTGGATGAAAACTGCTGAAATTCCTGACGATAGAACGTCTTGGGGTGGATTTCAAATTTTAAGAAAAAATACAGATAATGATGTTTTAGAAATTTTGAAAAAAGCAGAATCTTCTGGTAAATATGATGCAAAATCGGACCAAGGCAAAGCCATTCAGGTGTTCAATTCTATCATGGATACTGTGTCTAGAGATGAAGCTGGTGTGAAACCAATCATGCCAACTTTAGAAAAAATTGATGCTGTTAAAAACGTAAAAGATATTCAGAATTTACTAGCTGAACATCCTTCTACTGTTTCTGCACCATTTTTTGGTTTGTCTGTCTATTCTGACCCAGATGATAGTAATATGAATGTTGCTTACATCGGGAATGGAAGTTTAGGCTTACCAGATCGTGATTATTATCTTGAGGATGATGAGAATTCTAAGGAAATACGAGAAAAGTATAAGTTACATATAGCAAAAATGTTGCCTTATTTCGGTATTTCTCAAGAAGAAGCAAATAAAAAAGCAGAAACTATTTTGGCTTATGAAACCAAATTAGCTGAACCAAGATTAGACAAAGTTGCTAGAAGGGATTTTAGAAATTTCAACAATAGATATGCGGTCAAAGATCTAGGAACTGTTGTATCTTCTATAGATTGGCAGGATTTCATAACCCGATTGGGGATTGAAAAACAACCTGATACAGTTTTGGTTATGGAACCGAAATACATGAAAGCACTTGATCAAATAATGATGGAAAGTGATATTGAAGATTTAAAAACTTTGATGCAATGGGCAACTATCAATGATGCTGCAAGTCAACTTTCTACGGAATTAGCAACCAGAAACTGGGAGTTCTACAGTAAGACTTTGAGTGGTGCAAAAGCACAAAGACCACTTGATGAACGAGCGCTTTCTGTAGTCAACGGGACAATTGGTGAAGCGGTTGGAAAACTTTATGTTGACCAAAAATTTCCACCAGAAGCCAAAGAAAAAGCAGAAAAAATGGTAGACAATGTGATTCTGGCTTTTAAAAATAGAATTAACAACTTAGATTGGATGACTGAAGACACTAAAGTACAAGCCATAGAAAAGCTAGATAAATTTACTGTAAAAATCGGCTATCCTGATGAATTTGAGGATTACAGTGAATTGGAAGTAAATCCTGAAAACACTTTTTACGAAAATATGTTGGCTGTTTCTGAATGGAATTATAGAGATAATTTAAGCAAAATAGGCAAACCTGTTGACAAAACTAAGTGGGGTATGTCACCACAAACTGTCAATGCGTATTTCAATCCTTTGTATAACGAAATTGTTTTTCCTGCGGCTATTTTACAACCTCCGTTTTATGACTATGAAGCAGATGATGCTGTTAATTATGGTGGAATTGGTGCCGTTATCGGTCACGAAATATCTCACGCATTTGATGATAGTGGTGCTAGATTTGATGCAAACGGTAACTTGAAAAATTGGTGGACAGACGAAGATTTAGAAAAATTTACTGAAAGGGGTGAAAAGTTAGCTGAACTCTACAGTAGTATTGAAGTTCTAGATAGCGTTTACATCAATGGAAAATTCACTTTAGGAGAAAATATTGGTGATTTAGGTGGTGTTTTAGGCGCTTACGATGGTTTACAAATGCACTTGGAAAAAACTGGCAAGCCAGGTAAAATTGATGGTTTCACACCTGAGCAAAGATTTTTTATGTCATGGGCAACTGTTTGGAGAACCAAAATGAGAGACGAAGCTTTGGAAACAAAAATCAAAACAGATCCACATTCTCCAGGAATGTACAGAGCTTATGTGCCGTTACAAAATGTAGATGCATTTTATGATGCTTTCGATGTGAAAGAAAGCGATGAGCTTTACATTGCTCCAGAAGATCGTGTGAGAATTTGGTAGTTCCAAAAATTAAATTAACTTTACTTAAGTTATGATACAAATCAATTTAAATAATAGCAATAATAACAATTCAAATTTTGAATTGCGGATAGGCTATTGATTTAAATAAAGTATAAATTTATTAAAAGCCTTTCCGATGTGGAAAGGCTTTTTTTGTTGAAAAAAAATGAGAAACGCAATCAATTATAATGTAAACTTCAGTAATTCACCACCGTGAAACGAGCAAATATTGTCAAAATTTTCCAGCTCGTTTTTAGTAAAACGGGCTTTTTTTATACCTCAAAACAAATAATAATTTAAAAACAAAAGTCATGATTACACAAACTCAAACCTCATTTTTAGTTAAAGAAAAAGCCATCCAATTAGTCAAAGATGAATTTTCAAAAGCCTTGGCAGAAAAGCTACATTTATCGAAAATTTCTGCTCCGATAATTGTTCAAAAACACACAGGAATCAACGATGATTTATGTGGCGTTGAGCGTCCAGTAAAATTTCCCATAAAATCTATGGGGGAAGAATCTGGCGAAGTGGTACAATCTTTAGCCAAATGGAAACGCCAAATCCTTGGCAAATATGATATTCCAGTAGGACAAGGTATTTGGACAGATATGCGTGCTTTAAGAACCGACGAAATCCTTTCTCCAATTCATTCACTTTATGTTGACCAATGGGATTGGGAAAAACACATCTTACCAGAACATAGAAATCTTCAAACTTTGAAAACTACTGTACAGAAAATTTATGAAGCTATAACCGAAGTTGAAAAACTAGTAGAAATACAATTTCCAGATTTAAAATCAACTTTACCGAAAAATATTACATTTATTCATAGCGAGGAATTACGCCAACTTTATCCAGATTTGACCCAAAAAGAAAGGGAAGATCGAATCACCAAAACTCACGGCGCAGTATTTATTATCGGAATTGGCGGTAAGTTGGGCGATGATAAAATTCATGACGACCGAGCACCAGATTACGACGATTGGAGTTCAACCAGTGAAACTGGGATGAAAGGACTCAACGGTGATATTTTAGTTTGGCATCCTAAACTAGAAAAAGCTTTTGAAATCTCTTCAATGGGCATCCGAGTCAATGCTGAATCATTAATGCATCAATGCAAATTACAGGAAAAAACTGACCGTCTGAAATTCCCTTTTCATCAAATGCTTTTGAAAGATGAATTGCCCCAAAGCATCGGCGGCGGTATTGGTCAATCCAGACTTTGTATGTTTATGCTGAAAAAGCATCACATAGGAGAGGTTCAAGTCAGTATTTGGCCAGAAACTATGCGCAAAACACTAGCTGAACAAGGCATTCATTTGCTTTAAATTAAAAAAGGTCTTTAAAAAAGCCTTCATAATTCAAAAAATGAAGGCTCTATTTTTTGGGATTTTCAACTAAAAATTAAACCCAATTTTTTGGGGATTTTAAAACTTCTAAAAGTTTGGCTTCATCAGAATTTGGCTCTGGATGGTGATTATATTGCCACTGAACATATGGCGGCAAACTCATCAAAATACTTTCTATTCTGCCATTGGTTTTCAAACCGAAAAGTGTGCCTTTGTCGTGAACTAAATTAAATTCAACGTAACGGCCACGTCGTATTTCTTGCCAGTCTCGTTGCTTTTGGTGGTAAGACAAGTTTTTCCGTTTTTCCACAATTGGAACATAAGCTTCCAAAAACTGATTGGCAACTTCAGTGACAAAATCATAAATATTTTGTAGAGATTTATTTTCAGTAGGTTTCAAATAATCAAAAAATAAACCGCCAATTCCTCTGGCTTCATCTCGATGTGAATTCCAGAAGTAGTCGTCGCATTTTTCTTTATAAGTTTCGTATAAATTATCGCCATGTTTATCACAGGCATTTTTAGAAACTTTATGGAAATGAATGGCATCTTCTTCAAATAAATAATACGGTGTTAAATCTTGACCACCACCAAACCACTGATCTACAATATTATTCTGCTGATCGTACATTTCAAAATATCTGAAATTAGCATGAACAGTAGGAACCATTGGGTTTTTAGGGTGTAAAACCAAACTCAATCCACAAGCAAAAAAATCGCAATCCCTAACGTTGAAATAATTTTGCATGGCTTCTGGCAAATGACCATGTACAGCAGATATATTCACGCCTCCTTTTTCGAAAACATCACCATTTTCAATCACTCTGGTACGACCGCCACCGCCTTCTTTTCTTTTCCAAATATCTTGTTGGAATTTCACTTTACCATCTACAGCTTCAAGTTTTTCAGTGATTTCGTCTTGCAGGTTTTCAATATATTTATAGAAAGTGTCTCTCATGGTTTCAAATTAAAATATAGTTGCAATTTAAATTTTGCTTTTGAAAATACCAGCATTTTGTTAATAATTGACTAAACTAAATTTCATAACTTTATTTAGTCTATTCTAGCTTAAATTTGTGTAAAAGCGTTTCTATGAAATTCAATACTAAAACAATACACGGCGGTCAAGAAAATACAGATCCAGCTTACGGCTCAGTAATGCAACCCATTTACCAAACATCAACTTACAGTCAAACCTCGCCAGGTCAGCACAAAGGTTTTGAATATTCAAGAAGTGGAAATCCAACGCGTTCAGGTTTAGAGCAAGCCTTGGCTTCTATTGAAAATGGCAAACATGGTTTAGCTTTCGGTTCTGGTTTAGCTGCGATTGATGCTGTTTTGAAAATGCTAAAACCGGGTGATGAAGTTGTTTCTACAAGCGATTTATACGGCGGAACTTATAGATTATTCAATAGTATTTTTAAGGGTTTTGGTATTAAATTTCATTTTGTTGGGATGCAAGATTCCGAAGCTATTGAAAAATATATAAATCCAAAGACTAAGTTGATTTGGGCAGAAACACCATCTAATCCTTTGATGAATATTACTGATATTTCAGCTTTGTCAGAAGTGGCAAAAAAACACAAAATTCTTTTGGCGGTAGACAATACTTTTGCAACAGCATATTTACAAAAACCGCTAGATTTAGGCGCTGATATTGTGATGCATAGCGCTACAAAATATCTTGGCGGTCACAGTGATTTGGTACTGGGTTCTTTAGTTGTAAATGATGAAAAATTGGCTGAGCAGTTATATTTTATACAAAAAGCAAGCGGTGGAATTCCTGGTCCGATGGATTGTTTTTTAGTTTTGCGAGGTATTAAAACTTTACATCTTAGAATGCAAAGACATTCTGAAAATGGACGTGCCGTTGCTGAATTTCTGAAATCACATCCTAAAGTAGAAAATTTGTATTGGCCTGGATTGGAAGACCATCCAAATCATGAAATTGCTAAACGGCAAATGAAAGACTTTGGAGGAATGGTTTCCTTCACAACAAAAGGGAATTCTAAGCAAAATGCCATCAGATTTGTTGAAAAATTGAAAATATTTACCTTGGCAGAATCTTTAGGCGGTGTAGAGTCTTTGGCCGGTCATCCAGCAACAATGACTCATGCCAGCATTCCAAAATCCGAACGTGAAAAATTAGGCGTGGTTGATTCTTTAATTAGATTGAGTGTCGGGATTGAAGATGAAGAAGATTTATTAAAAGACTTAGAACAAGCTTTGGCTTAAATATTGTGTTGAATTAAATTCTTTGGAATAAAAATTTCCAAAATTTATGAGTAAAATTTAAACAACATTTGAATTCTAAGCTGTTGGTAAAAATTATATCAAAGTCTCTAAGCACTGTTAAAAATTCATTACAAATCCTAAAATTATCTGTGAATTAATACCTTAGCAAAGCCTAAAAACAGATTCATCAATAAGCATGCAACAATTTAAAATAATACAAGAAAAGTTAGAACAATTTATACGCAGATTTTATGTCAATGCATTAATTAAAGGATTAATCATCTTTTTTGCAGTTGGCATATTAGCGTTTCTGGCTATTCTAGCATTGGAATATTTTCTCTGGTTGAATTCAACTGGACGCCTTATTTTATTTTACCTAGCCATCACTTTTGAAGTTTTATTGTTTTACAGGCTAATTCTGATTCCTATTCTGAAACTAACCAGAATTTCAAAAGGCATCGATTATAATAAAGCATCGCAAATCATCGGTAAGCATTTTCAAGAGGTAAGCGATAAATTGACAAATATTCTTCAACTTAAACAAGAAGACCAAGATAATGACTTGATTATTGCCAGTATAGAACAAAAATCTAAAGAATTGAAACCTGTACCGTTTCAACTCGCCATCGATTTTAAACAAAACCTGAAATACGCCAAATTTGCGATTATTCCAGTATTGATCATTTTAGCTATTTGGATTTCTGGACAAGGCGAATCTTTTTCTTCTAGTTACGAACGTGTCGTGAATTACAAAAATTTCTACGAACCTCCAGCACCTTTCAAATTTGTGATTCTGAATAAAAATTTGAATGCTGAAGAAGGACAATCATTTCAACTGAAGGTGTCAACAATCGGTGATATTGTTCCAGAAGAGGCTAAAATTCACATTGGAGACGAAGCCTATTTTTTGAAATCAACTTCTGGAAATGAATTTGTATATGAATTTAAAAATGTAGTAGGAAACCAAACATTTCACCTTACTGCAAACGAAGTGAAATCGAAAAATTTCAACCTTTCTGCTTTGGAAATTCCCATCATAGAAGATTTCAAAATGAATTTGGAATTCCCAAAATATACACGACAAAAGGACAAAAGTATCTCTGGCACTGGAAACGCAGTTGTTCCAGAAGGGACCAAAATTACTTGGGAAGTAAAGGCAAATTCTACTGAAAAAATTAAATTTCAATCTAAAGACACAACCCAATTTTTCAAATCTGAAGGTTCACAATTCAGTTTTGACTTTTTAAGTCGCAAAACTTTGAATTATCAAGTCTCAACCTCAAATTCACATTTTGAAAATTATGAAAATTTAAATTACAATATCAAAGTCATAAAAGATGAATACCCAAAAATTAAACTCTCAAAAAAACAAGATAGCATTGATTTAGATCAACAATATTTTTACGGCAAATTGACTGATGATTACGGCTTAACACGCTTAAAATTAGTGTATTACCCGATTAATAACAGAGATTCTATTCAACGTGTGCAACTGCCTGTTTCTAATAGCAATTATTCTGAATTTACCTATGCATTTCCAAATAATGATTTGAATTTTGAACCTGGGCAAGCTTATGAATATTATTTTCAAGTTTATGATAATGATCAATTTAACGGTCGCAAATCTTCTAAATCTGAAATCTTTAATTTTCGTAAAAAAACTGAAATAGAAGAAGACGCAGAAAATTTGGATAGACAAAAAAAGTCAATTGAAAAACTTTCAGAAGAACTCAAAAAGAAAAAAGAAGATAAAAAGGAGTTTAAAGATTTGAAAAATTTGCAAAAGCAAAATTCAAAATTAAACTACAGTGAAAAACAGAAGCTGGAAAAGTTTGTCAAAAGACAAAAACAGCAAATGCAAATAATGAAAGACTACAATAAGCAACTGAAAGAGGATCTCAAAAATTTAGATGAAAAATCTGAAGATAAAGAGAAAGAACAACTAGAGGAACGCTTAGAAAAAAACCAAGAACAACTAGACAAAAACAAAGAACTTCTTGACGAGTTAGACAAATTAAGAGAAAAAATAGACCAAGAAGAATTAAATGAAAAGCTAGATGAATATGAAAATGAAAGTGAGAAACAAGAAAAAAATCTAGAGCAATTATTAGAACTTACTAAAAGATATTATGTTGAAAAAAAGACAGAAAAATTAGCTCAGCAATTAGATAAACTTTCTAAAAAACAAGACGATTTATCTAAAGCTGAAGAGAATAATTCTGAAAAGCAAGATGAACTAAATAAAGAATTTCAAGAGCTAAAAGAAGAACTAGAAAATTTAGAAAAGAAAAATCAAGAACTAGAATCGCCAATGGAAATTGGTAAAGATGAAGATTTAGAAAAGGAGGTTGAAGAATCACAATCTGAAGCCAAAGAAAAACTAGAAGATTCTGAAGAAGAGGAAAACTCTGAAAAAGAGCAACAGAATAGCAAGTCTGATGCCCAAAATAAGCAGCAAAATGCGGCAAAAAAAATGAAAGAAATGTCGCAAAAAATGCAACAATCTATGATGGCAGGAGGTATGGAACAAACTGCTGAAGATGCAGAAATGCTAAGGCAAATTCTTGAAAATCTAATTACATTTTCTATTCAACAAGAGGAATTAATGAATGAATTTGAAGGTATTTCAAACAGCAACCCGTCTTATGCTAACAAATTGCGCCGACAAGCTGAATTGCGAGAAAATTTCAAGCATGTTGATGATAGTTTGTATGCTTTAGCAATGCGTACTCCAATGATTACTGAATCTGTAAATAATAGAATCTCAGATATTAATTTCAATATAGAAAAAACCTTAGAAAGACTTGCTGAAAACGAAGTCAGGTTAGGAACAAGCAATCAGCAATACACGATGATGTATGCAAATGAGCTGGCCAACATGTTAGACGGTGCACTAGATCAAATGCAGATGCAAATGAGTGCCTCAGGTTCTGGTAAAGGGAAAAGCGGAAAGGGTAAAAGTGGTGATAAACCTGGCGACCAACTTTCTGACATTATAAAATCTCATGAAGAATTGCAAAAACAAATGCAAGGTCAAGGTAAAAAAGGTAAAGGAGAAAAACCCGGCGAAGGTGAGAAATCTGGTGGAAACCAAAGCGGCGGACAAAGTGGGAAATCTTCTGAAGGTGAAAGTGGAAAACAAGGTGAAAATGGCGAAAGCTCTAAAGGAGAAAACGGCAATTCAGGAAGCAATGGTGGAGATGGAAATAGCGGAAAAGATGGTGAAGAAGGTTCGAAAATGGGAGATTCTGAACAAATGAGTGGAGAAATCTATGAAATTTACAAAAAGCAACAAGAACTTAGGAATCAGCTTGAAAATGAAATTAAGCGTCTCGGTTTAGATGCAGATAGTCGAAATCTAAATAAAAGTCTGGATAAATTAGAACAAGAATTATTGATGAAAGGTTTCAGTAGTGAAGTTTTGAAACAAATGGAAAATGTCAAGCATCAACTTTTGAAACTTGAAGAAGCTGCCAATCGTCAAGGTCAAGATAGCAAACGACAAGCAGAAACAAATCGGAAAGAATTTATTCCTAACCAAAAAGATTGGGAAGAAAAAGCTAAAGAATACTTTAACACGACTGAAATTTTAAACAGACAACAATTACCTTTGCAACCAGAATACAAACAATTGATAAAAAAGTATTTTAATGGAGAAAACAATTGATTTTTATAGCACAAATGATTTCAGCTTTAACAACGAATCTAATTACAAAAAAGCTTTGCAAGAAGTTATAGAAAGTGAAAATTTTGAGCTAGAAAGCTTAACTTATATCTTTTGTACAGATGAATATCTTTTGGAGATTAATAGGGATTTTTTGAACCATGATACTTTGACAGATATTATCACATTTGACTATTCTGAAGATCAAAAAATTTCAGCTGAAATTTATATCAGCACAGAACGCGTTGCTGAAAATGCAAAAACTTATGAAGTAGGATTCGAACAAGAATTACAACGCGTTATGGTACATGGCGTTTTGCATTGTTGCGGTTACAAAGACAAAACAGAAAACGAACGCCAATTGATGAGAGCAAAAGAAAACGAAAAAATTAAATTGTTCCACGTGGAACAAAACTGAGATTTATGTTTACAAATACTTATGATGTAATAGTAGTTGGTGCCGGGCATGCCGGTAGTGAAGCCGCTGCGGCATCAGCAAATATGGGTCAAAAGACACTTTTGATTACCATGAACCTACAAAATATTGCACAAATGTCATGCAATCCGGCGATGGGAGGAATTGCTAAAGGTCAGATTCTGCGAGAAATTGATGCATTAGGCGGTTATAGTGGATTAGTTTCTGACACAAGTGCAATACAATTCAAAATGCTTAACAAATCGAAAGGACCTGCGATGTGGAGTCCAAGAGTTCAAAGTGATCGCATGATGTTTTCTCAACATTGGCGTGATCGTTTGGAGCAAACTGAAAACTTGGATTTTTACCAAGAAATGGTATCTGGTATTATAGTCAAAAATAATAAAATAGAAGGTGTCAGGACTTCGCTTGGTTTAGAGATAAAGGCAAGAACAGTTGTGTTAACCAACGGAACATTTTTGAATGGATTAATTCATATAGGAGATAAGAATTTTGGTGGTGGTAGAGCAGGAGAACGGGCTTCTACGGGAATTACAGCAGAATTAATCAATTTAGGATTTGAAGCTGGCAGAATGAAAACTGGAACACCTCCAAGAGTCGATGGACGTTCATTAGACTTTTCGAAAATGGAAGAGCAACCTGGTGATGAAAATCCTTGGAAATTTTCTTTTTCTGATGAAACAAAACCACTTCAAAAACAAAGATCTTGTTGGATGGCTTATACGTCTCCTGAAGTTCATGAAATTCTGAAAGAAGGTTTTGATAGATCGCCAATGTTTAATGGTGCAATTCAAAGTGCTGGGCCAAGATATTGCCCAAGTATTGAGGATAAAATTCACAGATTTGCAGACAAAAGCAGGCACCAAATGTTTGTAGAACCAGAAGGCTGGACAACAGTCGAGTATTATGTCAATGGATTCTCAACTTCATTACCTGAAGACGTTCAATACAAAGCATTAAAAAGTGTTTCCGGATTCGAGAATGTAAAATTTTTCAGACCAGGTTATGCCATCGAATACGATTATTTTCCACCAACACAACTTAAACATACTTTGGAAACAAAGTTGGTTGAAGGATTATATTTTGCTGGTCAAATCAATGGAACAACAGGATATGAAGAAGCCGCATCTCAAGGATTAATGGCAGGAATAAATGCAGCTTTGAAAGTTCAAGAAAACGATGAATTCATTCTGTCAAGAAGTGAAGCTTATATTGGCGTTTTAATAGACGATTTGATTACAAAAGGAACAGAAGAACCATATAGAATGTTTACTTCAAGAGCTGAGTATAGAACTTTATTGAGACAAGATAATGCCGATTTTAGATTAACTGGTAAATCTCATGAAATAGGTTTGGCTTCAGATGAACGCTTAAAGAAAATGGAAGAAAAGCAAAAAAAATCAAATGACTTTGTAGAATTCTTTAAAAACCAAAGTGTAACAACAGATGAAATTAATCCAATTTTAGATTCTAAAAAATCTGCAAATGTAAATCAACAAGGAAAGCTTTTTAAAATATTTGCTAGACCAAACATTGAGATGACAGATATGCAAAATTAAAATCTGTGGATGAATATGTGAAGAAAAACAAGCTTGACAATGAAGTCTTAGAACAAGTAGAAGTTCAAGTTAAATATGCTGGTTATATTGAAAAAGAAAAACAAAATGCAGACAAACTTAATAGATTAGAAAATGTTAGAATACCTAGCAATTTTGATTATAGTCAATTGAAATCAATGTCATTTGAAGCTAGAGAAAAATTAAATAAAATACAACCTAGAACTGTCTCGCAAGCCTCACGTGTAAGTGGTGTAAATCCAAGTGATGTTTCAGTGCTTTTAGTTCATATGGGCAGATAATGTTCCACGTGGAACAATGAGAATGAAACTAGAAAAACTGAAAATAGTAGATTTTGCAAATACAGGTGAGATATTTCATCTTGTAAAATATAAAGATGGTATTTACAGAACTCAACCTAAACCAGAAAATTTAGATAAGTACTACGAGTTTGATGACTATATTTCACATACAAATAAAAATAAGACGGTAACTGAAATTGTTTACAGTTTTGTAAAACAAATAATGTTTTCAAAAAAGTACAAACTCATAAAAAAACACAAACCTGAGATAAATAGTGTTTTAGATTATGGTTGTGGAACTGGTGATTTTGTAGATTTCCTGAAATCAAAGAAAATAAAAGCGATTGGTTTTGAACCAACCAGTCAAGCTTATGAAATTGCAAGGAAAAAAAATAGAAGTACATATCAGTCCTTAGAAAAAATAAAAAGTAAAGTTGACGTTATTACACTATTTCATGTTTTAGAACATGTAGAAAATTACAATGAGGTAATTCAAAATTTAAAAGAGTATTTAAATCCGAATGGATTAATTTGTATAGCAGTTCCGAATCATAAATCTTACGATGCTGAATACTATGAAGAACACTGGGCTGCATGGGATGTTCCTCGGCATGTATGGCATTTTTCAATAGAAGGAATGATTCAAGTGGCTAATGAGAATAATTTAGAATTGAAACAAATAAAACCAATGCCTTTTGATGCGTTTTATATTTCAATGGTTTCAGAAACATACAAAGGACAATCCAAATTGAAAGGAATTTGGCATGGATTAGTTTCTAACTTAAAAGCTTTACATACACAATCATATTCATCAAATATTTTTGTCTTTAAGGTTAAATAAGCGCTTCTAATGTAGTTTTAGCAAAATAAGGTAAAGTTTATTGCTTTATCGAAAAAAGTACCTCAAAACTGAAATAAATAGTACAAATAATATTTGATAATATTATAATTATTCTAAATTCAATAAGCTAAATCAATTAATAGAAAGACTGTGCTAATTGATTAACTTTTATACATTTGCTTAAAATTTAAACTTATGAAAAAAATTATTTTATCATTAGCTGTCGTCGCTTCACTGATGTCTTGTCAACAACAAAAAACCGCTTATGTGGATAATACTGTTCTAATTCAAGATTATTACAAAATGGAATCCACGGAAGCAAAATATGAGGAAAAAAGTAAAAAAATGTCCGATGAGCTTGATGCTAATGTGATGGAATTTCAAAAAGAAGTTCAGGAATTTCAAAAAAATGAAGGTTCAATGTCTAAGGCAGAACTAGAAAGAGAACAAAACCGTTTGATGCAGAAACAACAAATGTTACAGCAGCAACAGCAACAGCAAAGCCAGGCTTTAAGACAAGAAAGCGACCAAGCCATTGATTCACTGATCAAAGAAGTTCGCGATTTTGTTGAAGATTACGGTAAAGAAAATGGTTACACATATATTTTCGGTTCAAATGAATCTGCCAATATCATGTACGCCAAAGAAGGTCTTGATATCACTGATGATATTCTTGAGGAATTAAACAAGGGACATGAAAGTGATTCTGAAGAAAAAGAAAGTACTAATTCAGAAGAATAGTCAAATTAAAATATATTCTAATAAAATTGAGTCGATTCTAATGAGTCGGCTTATTTTTTGTGCAAAAGTCTGGTCAATTCAAAGGACAAATCTGAAAAAATTATCTTAGCGTTCCCGTTTCTTTCAATATGAAAAATGGCGGTTTCTAAAGCAGAAAATATCTTACTGATATTGGCGCCATGTATGAATTGACTAAAAGCATCAAATTTGAAACCTGAATCGTAGGTTTCAAGAAACACAAGAGAATTAGCTTTATAATTTTTCAACAAAGCCTGTCTAAAAAAATTTATACAATAGTGTAAAAATCGCTTCTGGGTTTCTCTAGTTTCATTTGACAAAGTGTCCGACCAATTCAATAATTCTAACACAACATGTTTATTACCCTTAGCACGAAAAGCTGATCTGACCCAAGTTATGAACCACTTTTCAAAATGTTCATCATCCGAATTGTGTTCAGCAATATGAAGTGCTTTGGTAAAACTGGCATCAGATTGTTGAGCAAATTTTGTGGCTTCAGCTTCAGAAATATCAAATTTATCCAAAAGACCTTCAATGATATCAGCTTCACCAAGTGGAGGAAAGTCCAAAATCTGACAACGCGATTTTATAGTCTGCAGAATATCGGAAGGATGTTCTGTAATCAGAATAAAAAAAGTATTGGTTGGTGGCTCCTCAATAAGTTTAAGTAATTTATTTGAAGAAGCAGTATTCATCTTATCAGCACACCAAATAATCATGACTTTAGCGCCACCTTCATAAGACTTTAAAGACAAGGATTTTACAATATCGGTAGCTTCATCGACGTTGATATTGCCTTGCTTTTTTTCAATTCCGATAAATTGATACCAATCATATAAACTTTGGTAAGTATTCTGAACCACAAACTTGCGGAAATCTTTTACAAAATCTTTAGAAACAGGTTTTTTAGGCGAATCTGGAGTTTTATTTATAGGATATACAAAATGCAAATCAGGATGCGTTAACTGGTCAAAACTATGGTGAAGATATTTTTGCTTGGTTTCTGGCAAAGAATCAGAAATTAAAGCTCTTGCAAAGGCAATAGCCATCGGCAAAGTACCAGAACCAGATTGACCTACAAACAATTGAGCATGAGCTACACGTCTGTTTTCTATACTGGAAATCAAATGGTTTTTGATATGTTTTAATCCTAGAATATCATCGAAATGCATCTGGCTAAAATAACAAAGCTTAGCATGATTTGAAAATTATTTGACTAAATTTGAAAACGAAAAAACAAAATTCAATTGATATGAAAACAATCAAAGATTTTAATTTTAAAAACAAAAAAACACTGATCAGAGTTGATTTCAATGTGCCACTAGATAAAGAGTTAAAAGTTGGAGACCGAAGTAGAATTATTGGCGCTAAACCAACAATCATAGAAGTACTTGAAGAAGGTGGAAGCGTAGTACTAATGTCGCATTTGGGTCGCCCTGAAGGTAAAGAAGATAAATATTCGTTGCGTCATATTGTTGCTGATGTCTCTGATGTAATCGGCGTAAAAGTAAAATTTGCAGAAGATTGTATTGGTAAAGTTGCAGAAGAAGCGGTAAAAAATCTAAAACCTGGTGAAGTTTTATTGTTAGAAAATCTGAGATTTCATGATGAAGAGAAAAAAGGTGATGAAGAATTTGCTGAAAAACTCTCTAAATTGGGTGACATTTACATCAATGATGCATTTGGAACAGCACACAGAGCTCACGCTTCTACAACAATAGTTGCCAAATATTTTGAAGATAAAGCAGTTGGTTTGTTACTTCAAAAGGAAATAGAAAGTTTGGATAAAGTACTTCATTCCGAAGAAAAACCAGTTACTGCGGTTATTGGTGGTGCGAAGGTTTCTTCAAAAATCACCGTAATTGAAAATATCTTACCAAAAATTGATCATTTGATTATTGGGGGCGGTATGGCATTCACTTTTATAAAAGCCAAAGGCGGAAAGATCGGAGAATCTTTAGTTGAAGATGATAAGCAAGATTTGGCTCTGGAAATTTTAGAAAAAGCAAAAACACAAAACGTTCAAGTTCATTTACCTGTAGATACAATTTCAACACAAAAATTCGATAATGATGCCGAAACTAAAGTTGAAGACATCACGGCAATTTCTGATGGTTGGATGGGTCTAGATGCTGGTCCAAAATCAAGAGAAAATTTTGCAGAAGTCATCAAAAAATCTAAAATAATTCTTTGGAATGGTCCTTTAGGTGTTTTCGAGATGGAAACATTTTCTAAAGGTACAATTGCATTAGCAGAAGCTATTGCAGAAGCTACGGAAAAGGGAGCATTTTCGTTAGTAGGAGGTGGAGACAGCGTTTCAGCAGCAAAACAATTCGGTTTTGATAAAAAAGTAAGTTATGTATCTACTGGTGGTGGTGCCATGCTAGAAATGTTAGAAGGAAAAAGCTTGCCGGGAATAGAAGCTCTAAAATAATATTCGCATACATATTTCACTTACAAAGTAATATTCGATATTCGGATATTACTTTGTTGTTTTAAAGCAAATCATGTCTAGTCAAAATTTAACGTTCAATTCTTCAGAAAAACTGAAATCCAGAAAATTAATTCAAAGTCTTTTTGAAAGTGGACAAAGTTTGAAAAAGTATCCAATTCTAATTCGTTTTCAAAAAATAGAAACAGAACTGAATTCAGTTGGAGTAAGTGTTTCAAAGAGAAATTTTAAATCTGCTGTGGATCGCATAAGAATCAAAAGGCAACTTAGAGAAGCCTACAGACTGAACAAACATAAAATTTATAACAGAACAGATTCAAGGTTTGCAATAATGATTATATTTATTGGTCGAAAACATTTGCCTTCAGAAACAATTCACGAACAAGTAGCACATTTGCTTCAAAATATAGAATAAAATGATTCAGAAATTAAAAATAGCCTTATTGACAATAGTTGTTGCCAGTATAACTTTTGGGTTTACAACTTATAAAAACGACTTTTTTGAAATTGCAAAACAAATTGAAATTTTCACCAATTTGTACAAAGAAGTCAATATGAATTATGTGGACGAAGTCAGTCCTTCAGAATTGATGGACACTGCGATTGAAGCCATGTTGAAAGATTTAGATCCGTACACGGTTTACTGGAATGAGCAGGAAATCCAGAATGCTAGAATTCAGAATTCTGGGAATTATACAGGTATTGGAGCTGATATTCAAACTGAGGCAGAAGATATTTTAATTATAAATATTATAAAAGATTCGCCTGCTGACAAAGCTGGATTGAAAATCGGAGATAAAATCACTAAAATCGGTAATATTTCAGTTGAAAATTATAATGAAGACGCCGGAGAATTACTAAAAGGTGCACCAAATTCCGAAGTTCAATTGGAATTTTTTAGAAATGGCAATAAACAACAAACTACTCTGAAAAGAGGCGTTGTGAAGATAAAAGCAGTACCATATTATGAACTTTTAGAAAACAAAACTGCTTATATCGTATTGTCACAATTTACTAGAAGCGCTTCAGCAGAAGTTATCGATGCTTTTCAAGAATTGAAAGAAAAGGGAGCTGAACGTGTGATTTTAGATTTAAGAAATAATCCTGGTGGTTTGCTTTCAGAAGCCGTGAATGTAAGTAATATTTTCATTGAAAAAGGAACAACAATTACGTACACAAAGTCTGTTATTGAAAAATACAATAAAACCTATCCAACTCGAAATAAGGCTATAGATACTGAAATTCCTGTGGCAGTATTGATCAACGAAAAAAGTGCTTCTGCAAGTGAAATTGTATCTGGTAGTATTCAGGATTTAGACCGTGGCGTGGTGATTGGCAGCCGAAGTTTCGGAAAAGGTCTGGTACAACGCCCAAAAAAATTGAACTACGGCACGCAAGCTAAAATTACTATTTCTAGATATTATACGCCAAGTGGCAGATGTATACAAGCGCTAGATTACAAAGATGGAGAATCGGTTAGAAAAGACGAAAGTGAATACACAGAATTCAAAACAAGAAGTGGCAGAAGTGTTTACGATGGTGGCGGTGTAAAACCAGATATTGAAATTGAAGTTGAAAAAGAAAGTGATGTAGTGAAAGCGCTTCAACAAAAAGATATGATTTTTGATTTTGCTAATAAGTTTTACTACGAAAATAAAGATCTTAAAATCGATGATTTCACTTTCGAAAGTAACTTGATAAAAGACTTTCAAAAGTTTTTGAAAAAAGAGAATTTCATTTATGAAACTGAAACTGACAAGGCTTTAGATGTTTTAAAAAACAAAGCTAAAACTGAAAACAACACTTGGCAAAATATTTCTAAATCCGTAGCAGATCTAGAAAAAGAACTTCAAAAAGAAAAGGAAAAAGCCATTGAAAACGAGACTGAAACTATTCAAAAAATGCTTACTGAAGCCATAATTCGACGATATGGATATGACGATCGGGTATATCAATATTATACTGAAAAGGGTCAAAATATTCAGACCGCAATAAAAATTCTGACAGATAAAGATCAATATAACAGTATTTTGAAAATTTAGTTCAGTTTCAAATCAGTTGAAAAAATTTCAATTTCAGGCTAATAATTTCAAAATATGAAAAGTTTATACAATCAAAAAGATTTTGAAGGAATTTTGAATCGATTAAATGATCTGAAACCAGATGCTGATAGAAAATGGGGAAAAATGAATATAGCGCAAATGTTAGCACATTTGAACACAGCTCTGGAAACTGCTTTGGGATTGAATTTCCCTAAACGAATTTTTATTGGTAGAATTATTGGAAAATATATGAAAAAGAAGTTTTTTGATGAAAAGCCAATGGCTAAAAATTTACCAACCGTAAAAGAGTATACTTTTACAGATTTTAAAGATTTTGAAAAAGAAAAATTGAAAACAATAGAACTTGTAAAACAATTTTATAAAAAAGGTCCTAAAGAATGTACAACACATCCACATTCTTTTTTTGGTAACTTAACTCCTGAAGAATGGGCAATCTTGCAATGGAAACATTTTGACCATCATTTGAGACAATTCAGCAGTTAAAATTAAAATTTATTGCGTTTGATTTATAAATATAAAATTATTTAAATAACTTAGCTTAAATGCTTTGATAAACGAAAATAAAAAATGAATACAAATATCATAATACATGACGATTATATAGAATTTACAGACAAAACATGGACTAAAAAATTATTGTTTATTATCGTTTTTATATTAGGAACTGCTACATTAGTTTCTGTTATTAAAAGTGGTTTTGATGATTATTTGAAAATATTTTGGAGTACTGTTTATTTGGCATATTCAATTTACTATTCTTTAACTTCAAGTTATAGAAAGACTATAAAGTTTGAAGACATCGAATCTGTACATATCAATAAAACTTGGAATCAAAGAATAAAATTCAAATTGAAAAATGGCAAAAGCCGCAGAGTATTTATAAAATGTGATTCAAAAAGTTATGAACTCATCAAAGAAAGCTTGAATGTTGATGTGAAATACTCAAAAATATAAATAATTGATAATCAATATTATAATTTGTTTTTTTTCAGAATTTAAGTCTACTTTTAGAATAAGTAAAAAAATCCTTTAAGAATCAAAATATTAATTATATTTGTATCTTTATGGATACATTTTTAAATGATAATTACGGAAAAAACATCTGAATTTGACAAGTGGATTAGAAAGCTGAAAGACATTCGGGCAAAATCTAAAATACTTTTTCGAATCCAAAAACTTGAAGCGGATGAATATTTAGGAGATTGTAAGCCTGTAGGAGACGGAATTAGCGAAATGAGAATTAATTACGCTAAAGGCTATCGAGTTTATTTTAAGGAAAAGGAAAAAAAATTGTAATTCTTCTAATTGGTGGAGATAAATCGACTCAACAAAAGGATGTTGAAAAGGCGAAAAAAATTTGGAATAAATTAAAAAAAGATTGAAATGGAAACCACAAAATTTGACATTGCGGACTATTTGGACAGCGAAGAAATGATTGCTGAATATCTGAATACAGTTCTCGAAGATGGGGACAGTTCTGATTTAATAGTTGCAATCGGACATATAGCAAAATCAATCGGAATGACTAAAATTGCGGAAAAAACTGGGATGAGCAGACCAAGCCTTTATAAAGCATTATCCGACGGAGCAACACCACAATTTGGAACAATAATGAAGGTATTAAAAGCCATTGGCGGACAAATCAATGTGAAACCAATGTCAGCGTAAAAAAAGACACCTCACTAATGGCTAAGTGTAATTGCTTATTCTTACGTACTTCTGAATACCGAAGCCTTAAAGACTTGTTAGTATTCAATTTGGTGTTATTTCATAAACCCTATAAAATTCAAATTGAAAAATGGCAAAAGCCGCAGAGTATTTGTAAAATGTGATTCAGAAAGTTATGAACTCATCAAAGAAAGCTTGAATGTTGATGTGAAATACTCAAAAATATAAATATTGATGATTTAGAAAATTTCAGTATTCCTGAAAACAAACACAAGCAAATTTTAAAGAATCATAAGAAAAAAATGTGGTTGGCCTTTGTATTCGGATTACTTATAGGTTATGGATTTGTATCATTGATTTTTTGGGAATTCGAATTAGATTTGCTAATTATCCTGATTCTCACATCAATAATTATGTTCTTGGTTTCGCTCGGTAAAATTAAAAGAGATTTAAAATCTATAGAATTGAGTATCCTCGATGAAAAAGTGCATTTCTCTAGCAGAAATCAAAATCATGTTTTCAAAAACCGTGAGGATATTTTAGTAAAAGACAAGAAAAACGTTTTGGTTTTAGAAGATAAAAATGTTTCAAATTTCAATAGAAAAATGTGGGGAACAGGAGTAGTAAATATTCCGAAAGAAATCCAAAATTATGAAGCTCTGAAAACTTATTTGAGAATTTAAATTAGTATTTCAATCTCATTTTAATGTGTGGAATATCATCTTCCAAATAACCTTCACCTTCAATTTTAAAAGCATGTGATTCGTAGAATTTAATTAAGTATTGCTGGGCAGAAATCACAATATCCTGATTAGGATATTTTTTTTGGGCAAAATCGATGCTTTCTTTCATTAATTTATGACCAAGTTTTTGACTACGAAAACTAGATTTTACAATCACTCGACCGATACTCAATTCATCGAAATATGCATTTGCTGGCAGAATTCTAGAATAAGCCGCCAAAACTTTGCCTTCATAAAAAGTTAGATGAAAAGCGGCTTCGTCGTGGCCATCAATATCTTGATAAACGCAGTCTTGTTCAACTACAAAAACTTCTGAACGCAGTTGCAAAATGTCATAAATTTCTCTTGTAGAGAGTTCCTGAAAACTTCTTATTCTTGTTGTCATCAATCCTGAACAATTATGTTTTTATTATCTGACTTATTATATTCTGGCTGAATAGTAATGTGATTGATACCAAATTTATCTTTCAATATAGATTCAATTTCTAATAAAATATCATCGAATTCTGAAAGCGAAATATCATTCATAAAGTCAATTTCAGCTTCCAAATGTACTTCTTCTTCATTGAGTTGCCACAAATGAACATGGTGCATATTTTTCACAGATTCCATGGCATTTATGGTTTCCACAATTTTGTTTATATCTATATCATTTGGTGTGAAAAGCATCAACACTTTAAAGGAGTTTCTGAACAATTTGTAACCCACAATAATGAGGTAGACGGCAATAGCAAAAGTCAATACACTATCTAACCAATAAATCTGATAATATTTCATCAAAATTCCACCGATCAGAACAGCAACCGAAGCCATTAAGTCGGTCAGTAAATGAAAATAGGCTGAAGACAAATTCATATTGTTTTTACGGTCTTTCATCAAAAGAAAAACACTAAAACCATTGCCTAAAATGGCTAAAATGGATAACCAAATCACTAAAGTAGAATCTATGGATTGTGGATCTAAAAAACGCTCGACAGATTCCTTAATTAAGATTAAAGCAATAATAATAAGACTCGCAGAATTGACAAATGCTGCAATTATCTCAGCACGTTTATAGCCAAAAGTTCGATCAGAAGTGGCATTTTTTCTACTGAATTTAGAAGCAACATAACTGATAACTAGAGAAACTACATCGGTGAAATTATGTAAAGCATCAGATAATAATGCTAAGCTTCCGCTCATTAAACCTCCAATAATTTGTGCAAGCGTAATTCCTACATTCAGAAAAATAGAAATCAGTAAATTCTTTTGACTTTTTGGATGTGCGTGTTGATGGCTCAAAATTAAATTATTGACAAGCTATTTTGTCGATACGACGTTGGTGACGTCCACCTTCAAATTCAGTATTGATAAATAATTTTACAAATTCCAAAGCTTCCTCTTCGGAAATAAAACGAGAAGGAATACTCAGTATATTTGCATCATTATGTTCTCTAGCCAAAGTGGTTATTTCTTTGTTCCAACACAAAGCAGAACGTACAAATTGGTGTTTGTTGGCGGTCATATTTGCCCCATTACCACTTCCACAAATTATAATTCCAAAATCTACGGATTTGTCTGAAACATCTTTAGCTACTGGATGTACAAAGTCTGGATAATCAACACTTTCGTCAGAATCTGTACCATGATTGATTACTAAATGACCCAAAGATTTTAGGTATTTAGAAATTAGATTTTTGTAATCTGTGCCAGCGTGATCATTTCCTATAGAAAATTTCATAAATTCAGTTTTGAGTTGTGAATATGCAAAGTTAAGATAATCACACTTCTAAAATGAAAATTTAAAAAACAAAATATAATTGAGTCAATATTTATAATAAAAAAACTAAATCAGTTAGACACCAATACTTTAGATGAAATCAACAGTTTTATACACGATTGTGGATAACTTTTAAGTAACATTTGATTTCCAATTGCTTAACAATTCAAAACTTTGTGGATAAATAGACTGTAAAAAATAGAGATTAAATTTTGATTCTAAAGTTTAAAATTCAGATATACGAAAAGTCAAATAAACAAAATTTATTTAGCTGAAATTTCAAAAAACTTATCAGCACTTTTTAAACAGTTTTCCACAAGTGTGAACAGAAAAGTTTTCATTAGAATTGAAATTATAAAAGAAAGTAAGATTGTGGATAAGATTTAAAAAACATTTAAATTTCAAAGACTTAGATTCAAAATAGACACGCATAACTTGTGGATAAAATCTTTTTCCTGAAATTCAAAACAAAAAATGAAAAACTTATCCAGTTTTCCACGCTATATATTAATGCTGTTTTAGATTTAAAATTTATTAAAAAAGAAAAATAATATAATATTAATTGTGGAGAACTATTTTGAAAACCATTTCTGAATTCTGATTTTAAAAATAATTTGAAACGAATGAAGAATTGATTTAAAAATCAGAAATAAAAAACTATTAGAAGTCAGATAAAAACTATTTAAACTGAAAATCTAAACAATGCTAAGATGATTTTGATAGTTGTGATCCTCAAGAATTTTTTTAGCCTCTACAAGATCGTCTGGATGCACTTTAAGGAAAATTCCACCTAAGGCATTGGAATAAAAAGGAATGACGCCAATCACCGTTTCATTTTGAAAGAAATAACGAATATTTGCTTGTTCCAAAAGCAATCTTAAAACAGCATATTCATTTTGAAATGTAAACACTGCGATTTTTATAAATTCTTGCATTTTCTTTCAAAAATAAGAATTTTTAGACAGATATTTTTATAAATATTTAAATTGAAGATGAAAATAATGTAGAAACCAAATTGACACCTTTCACAGCTTCAATCTCGTGAGTAACTTGCTGGTTCAATAATAGTTTGAGATAAAGGTACACACCAAGAGTCCCAATCAAAAAGATAAGAAAAAAGACAAGATATATTTTGGTGATTTTCGACATTGTAATAAAGTATAAAACAAAAATATAAAAATTTTTAACATAATTTTATAAATTGACAATAAATTTAAGTAAAGTTTAGATTATTTATTCTTTAAGTCTTTGTAACTAGCGACTTAACAAAGATTTATTATACTGAAGTTGAATTCAATTTATAATGTGTTACATTTATCCAAGATTTAAATAATTTATGAGTAAAAATAATAAGCGTAAGAAAAGCACGCACGCCAGACCAGGAAACGACGATGGTCTATCAAGAAAAATTTTAAATATTTTCAAAAATAAGCCAGATCAGGCTTTCGATTTTCAATATATTTCAGAAAAATTAAATATTAAAGATACCAAAACGAGAAACAAAGTTATCCGTTTATTAGGTCAACTTACCGCCAAAGATCAACTGAAACAAGTTGACAATAAAAAATTTCAAATCAATGCTACTGATAACTTCTACACCGGCACTTTAGACATGACGTCCAGAGGCGATGCATATGTTGTGGTAGAAGATTTGGAACATGATATTTACATTTCAAATAAAAATCTAAACCATGCTTTAGACGGCGATGAAGTTCGTGTTTTTGTATTTAAAAAACGAGAAAAAACGAAATCTGAAGGTGAAGTTACCTCAGTTTTGACACGTCACAAAACAGATTTTGTCGGTGTGTTGCACAAGAAAGAAAAATTCGGTTTTGTAGTTGTCGCTGGTACAAAAATGTACACAGACATTTTTATACCAAACAATAAAATGCACGATGCTGAAGATGGTTTATTGGTGAAAGTCCGATTGATCAGATGGCCAGAAAAAGACGATTCTCCGATCGGAGAAATTACTGAAGTTTTAGGAATTCCTGGTGAACACCAAACCGAAATGCACGCCATTTTAGCTGGTTACGGATTGCCAGAACAATTTCCACCCGAAGTTGAAGAATACGCCAATCAAATTGACACTAAAATTGATAATTCTGAAATTAAAAAGCGTCGCGATTTACGTGACACGCTAACCTTTACGATAGATCCGGCCGATGCCAAAGATTTTGACGATGCCTTGAGTTTTAAAAAAATGGATAATGGCAATTTTGAAATTGGTATTCATATTGCCGACGTGTCGCATTATGTGAAACCTGGGACTATTCTTGATGATGAAGCATTCAACAGAGCAACGTCTATTTATTTAGTAGATCGTGTGGTACCAATGTTGCCAGAAGTGCTTTCCAATGGCGCATGTTCACTTCGACCTAATGAAGAAAAATATACCTTTTCAGCGCTTTTTGAAATGACGCCAAAAGGTCAAATAAAAAGCGAGTGGTTTGGCAGAACGGTAACCTATTCCGATGCTCGTTTTGCTTACGAAGAAGCCCAATATATTATCGATTCTGGCGATGGGCAAATTCCTGCAGAAACATCCTTGACGAACAAATCTTATAAGGTAGATGAAAATATTGTAGAAGCTGTGACCACATTGGATTCCATGGCTAAACTGATGCGAAAAGAACGCATGAATCAAGGTGCTATTTCATTTGATAAAGTTGAAGTTAAATTCAATTTGGACGAAAACAACAATCCACAAGGCGTATTTTTCAAAACAAGTGAAGATGCCAACAAAATGATTGAAGAATTTATGCTTTTGGCCAACCGAAAAGTTTCAGAATTCATCGGCAAACAGAAAACTAAAAAAACTTTTGTGTATCGTTGTCACGATGAACCACAAGAAGATCGTCTAGATGCTTTGAATACGGTGGTTTCTAAATTCGGTTATAATTTGAATTTTCAAAATAAAAAAGAAGTTACCAAATCTTTGAACGATTTATTGGAAAAAGTAAAAGGCAAAAAAGAACAAAATCTTGTCGATACTTTGACGATTCGTACCATGAGTAAAGCATATTATTCTACAGAAAACATTGGTCACTACGGCTTGGCATTCGACTATTATTCGCACTTTACATCGCCTATAAGACGTTATCCAGATGTTATGGTACACAGACTACTTCAGCAGTATTTGGATCAAAAAGAAAGCGCCAATGAAGCTGAATACGAAGATAAATGCAAACATTCCAGTGAAATGGAAAAACTGGCGACCAATGCAGAGCGCGATTCTATAAAATATATGCAAGTTAAATATATCCAAGATCAGGAAGAACAAGAATACAAAGGCGTGATTTCTGGCGTTACAGATTTTGGCATTTTTATAGAAATCATAGACAACAAATGCGAGGGCATGGTTCGTCTGAAAGATATTTCTGACGATCATTACGATTTCAACGAAGAACATTACGCCATCATTGGTCGAAAAACAAAAAAAATGTACCAATTGGGCGATGAAGTTTACGTCCGAGTAAAAAAAGCAGATTTAGTAAAACGCACCATTGATTTTGAATTGTTAGGCAGCGTGGAAGAAGTGAAAATGATGGACTAAATTTTTATATAGATTTAATTGAAAAATCCTGCTCATTGGCAGGATTTTTTGGTTTAAAAATGTTAAAAACTAGAATTATAGTTTTATAACTATTTTTATAGTTTACATTTGAATCAAAATTGAATTTATGTCAACGATTGAAAAATTAACTGCCAAAGAAGAAGAAATAATGAGTGTGTTGTGGCAACTCGGTCATGCTTTTGTCAAAGACATTGTCGCAGAGCTGGACAAAGAATTACACTACAACACCGTGTCTACCATTGTGAGAAATTTGGAAGACAAGGGTTTTGTGGCGCACAAAACCTTTGGCAAAACGCATCAATATTATGCTATTGTAGATCGTGAAGTTTACAGTGGTGAAGTTTTAAAACAAAATTCGCAGCGATTTTTTGACGGTTCTTATAAAAATATGGTTTCGTATTTCGCTAAAGAAAATAAAATTTCCCAAACTGATTTGGAAGATATTCTGGAACTCATCAAACACCAAAAATAATGGAACTTTTTATATATCTTGGTAAAGCTTCGCTCCTACTCACCGTCTTTTGGTTGATTTATAAACTGTGTTTAGAACAGGAAACTTACCACAAATTCAAACGGATTTATTTGAATACTGGATTTGTTGCCAGTTTGATTTTGCCTTTGATTTATTTCACGAAAATTGAAATTGTAAAGAGTTCAAAATTTTTCTCACCTACAGCCTTTTCCAATACAGCAGAAATTTCGGAAGTTGAAGTTACTACTTCACAAAATTTCATTGATTTCATATTGAATTATTCACTTTTGGAAGTGCTTTATTTTAGTGTTGTGGCGGTGTTTTTAATTCAGTTTTTAGTGAAATTCTTTAAATTGAAAGCTTTGCTAAATGCACAAGAATTCACAGAGTCAAACGGGATAAAATACATCCAAACAACAAGCAAAATCGGTGCTTATTCATTTTTGAATTATGTGGTTTTCAATCCAAAAATGTATTCAGCAAAAGATTTAGAAAGCGTTTTGGCACACGAAGAAGCGCATGTGAATTCTAAGCATTCCTACGACATTATTTTTGGCAATATTTATAAATCTCTATTTTGGTTCAATCCGTTTGCGTGGTTTTATCAGCAAAGTTTGAGTCAGAATTCAGAATTTGAAGCCGATGCTTTAGCGACGGAAAATCATGAAGTAAAAGCTTATCAAATGGCATTGTATCAGATTACCAAACAACAAGTAGAACATCAATTAAGCCATTCATTTCATCAATCACCTATTAAAAAACGTATTATTATGTTGAACAAAATTGAAAACAGAACCAAAAATTTTTGGAAGTTATTTATCATTTCACCGCTATTATTAGGTTTCTTTATGTTGTTTCAAATAGAAACGAAAGCTCAGGAAAATAACATTGAAGTTGTAAGCACTGAATCTGAAATTACCAAAATTGAAAGCACCTATAATGGAAGTTCAACCAAAGCGAATTTGGAAGAAGACATCAAGTTTTTAAAATCAGAATTGAACATTGATTTGACTTATTCAAATATTAAATTAGAGTCAGACGGAACCATCAAATCAATAACTTTGAATGTAGATTGCAACGACGGTTTTAGCGGTTCGGTTAGTTCTCCAGATTTGGAGACACAACCCATTTATTTTTATAGGGATTTTGCTGAAAATTCAAAAAAACCATTTGACATTGGGATACAGACAGCAAATACAAATACAACAGAATTCAACACTGAAAGTATAAGTTTTGAGAACTTTGAAAATGTAGAAACCATCATTATTAATGGAAATTCTTATGCTAAATCCGAATTAAGAGACACTTATATTTCAGTAGATCAGATGAACTATGATGAAGCTTCTAAAACTTTGAAAATACAGACCATCGAGAAATTACTTAGTGAATTTTATGTCGATATTTCGTCTTTATTTGATGAAGTAAAATCTCTTTATGGAGATTCTTTAAATGAAAAGATAAGTTTCATTCGGATCAATAATAATTTAGAAATACTACAGATTTCTCTCAACGAATGGAATATTAACTCATCTTCAGAACCTGCTTTTGAAAACTACAACCAAAGTTTTTCCTATTTCAGTAGCGATGAAAATATTCTGTTAATTGTCAACGGAAAAGAAATTGATCGAAAGACATTAAAAAACTTATCTTCAGATCAAATTGAATCGGTCAATGTCATCAAATCTCCATCCGAAATCAAAGCCCTAGGTTACAATCCTAAAACTTACTCTAGCGTGATACAGATTCAGATGAAGGAGTAGGAATTAAAATTCTAAAAACCCACAAGTTTTCCAAAATCTTGTGGGTTTAGTTTTTTCTAATATTAATTTTCTATATTCCTTTGATTACTTTCTCATGAAAACTTCCTTTGTCCGTTTTTACTTTCAAAATATAAATTCCATTTTCAATTTGACTAACATCTAAAACTTTTTGATTTTCAAAAGTTTTGATAAGTTTTCCATTGAGGTCATAAAGACTTATAGACTCTACATTTAAGTGTGAAGACCAATCAAAATGAAGCATATTTTCAACTGGATTTGGATAGACATTTATTTCACCTAGGTTAAAATTCTCTACACTCAACTCATCAACCACTGTTGTTGTGGCGGTGTTGGTAACAATCGGTAAATTAAAATCAAAATAGATATAAGCCGTATTTTCTATAACATCACTGATTTGAACATTCGATTTGGGTTTGATTTTGTAAGTGATATAGCCGTTACTACCTTCTTCGTCTAAATCTTCGTACGGTAAATTGATATTATCAAAATAATAATTAATTTGCTCACCATCCACAATTTCTACTCGGAAATCATGACTTGAACTGATCGGCTGAAAAGTCGTCCAGTCTAACTTATCGCTGATTGTATCTGTAATCTTGACGTTAAGCGCATTAGCCGTCCCTAAATTTTGAAAACGAATTCTGTAATCGAGATATTGGTTGATGTCTTCATCTACAATTTCCTCACCTTGAACCACCATTTTGTCATTAGGGTCATAAGAATTAACAACAGTTTGATCGTAAATAGCTGTATTATCTTCAGCATTCTCATCATTTACATCTGGCGTTACTTGCGCTGTAAAGGTCAAGATTTCACCGCCATTTAAGGTTGGCGGCACAACATTAATTAAGGTGATTTCAAAGACTTCCTGAGAAAAAGGTTCAATATCAGTAAAATCGAAAGTTAATAAATCAGTAGTATTTCCTGAAGGTGTTTCAGTAGCAGACATAAAACTTTGGAAATTTCCATCATAGGCAAAAGTAACTTGAACATTAGGAACCGTTTGCGTGCCATTATTGCTGACTACAATTTGATAATCCGTTTCAAAACCTGGAATTGCATCTTCAAGCGGGAAAATATCTACAGATAAATCTTCAAATTGCTGGTTAGCGGTAATACAGAAGTCTATATTTTCTATAATTTCATTTTGACCAGAGAAGTTGATAGATTGACTGGAAGGTGTCGCGGTAAAATTAGAATTTAAGTTTAAAATACTTAAGGTATAATTTCCTGAATTTAATGGAATAAGAAATTGACTATTTTCATCTATGGCAAAGCCTAGATCTTCAGTTCCATTATTGACATTGATCAAATAACCCGACAAATTGTTATCACTAGCATCACAGCCATCATTCATTTCATCATACAATATTTGACCAGAAACATAATTTAAATCACATCCATCAGCTGTGCCAGCATCTGTAATGGTCCAACCAGCATTAATAAGTTGCTGACGTGAAAAAGCATCACAGTATTCTATATTTTCTGCTCCTAAAGTGCCATTATTTATATTTAGTTCAACAAGTCTATCGATAAGTAGGTCATAATTTGAACTACTCATACCAGACTCACTTATAAAATCAGTTAAATCATTTGTTGCAAAATCCCAGTTTGATAAATTTTGATTAAAACTTTGAGCATTTTCAAACATATCCTCAAAATCAATCACATTAGCTGTGTCCCAATTGCTGATGTCTTGATCGAATTCCCAAGCAGAACCAAACATACTACCCATATCAGTCACATTAGCCGTATTCCAATTACCGATGTCTTGATTGAATGCAACAGCATCAAAAAACATAGCATACATACTAGTAACACTAGAGGTGTCCCAAGAACTGATATCTTGATTGAATGCATTTGCACTAGAAAACATTCCAAACATATTAGTAATATTAGAAGTATCCCAAGATCCGATATCTTGATTGAACAAAAAAGAAAAAGAAAACATACCTCTCATATCAGACACATTAGAGGTGTCCCAACTGCCGATGTCTTGATTAAATACATTAGCATCTTGAAACATATAATTCATATCAGTTACACTAGAAGTATCCCAATTGCCGATGTCTTGATTGAACCAATAAGCCCAAGCAAACATCTCACTCATATCCGTCACATTAGAAGTATCCCAATGGTTGATATCTTGATTAAAATCAGTTTGTTGAAATAAACTGTTCATATCCGTAATCCCTGATGTACAGGTCAGTGCAATTTGTGGGTCAGAAATATAATTATCTATTAAAGCATCAAGTTGAGCTCTGGTTCTTTTAGTAAAGGTGTTGGTTTCGCCATTTATGGTCAATGTTCCCGTATCGCCAATTGCAGCATCCGGGCATTTACAGGTGCCGTTTTCTACATAAAAATCTGGATTGTTCTGAGCCTTTAAACTGGTTGTTGTCAATAATAGGAACAGGATGGAAGAAAAAAATAATTTAAAATTCATAATAAATCGTTTTGCTTTGCTTTTCAAATTTTAATCAAAAATAGATATTTTTTAACAGACATTAAGATTTTATAGTATTGGTTTTAAATTTTTTTAAATGCCTGTTCGATTTTAAACTATGGATATAAAAACTTACTAAAATATAAAGCATAAAAAAATCCAGCTCATTGCTAAGCTGGATTTTTAATGAAATAAACAAATTTTTATAAGCTTAAGACCCGCACATCAGGCAATCATCACCTTCAGATTCTTTAGATTGCTGTATCAAAGCTTTCAGCTCTTCTGGACTCAAAGAAGAATCGTCAGAGACTTTGACTTGCTGTTGTTGTGCATTTTGATAAGTTTCTGCCGCATGTTCTGCCACTTGACTTGGCGCTACTTTTTCTTTCTTTTCATTTTTCAATGTAAACTTAATTGCATCTACTGCAGATTTTGTTCTCAGGTAATACATGCCGGTTTTCAAGCCACTTTTCCAAGCGTAGAAATGCATAGAGGTCAGTTTTGCCATCGTTGCGCCTTCCATAAATAAATTCAAAGATTGCGATTGGTCGATGAAATAGCCACGATGTCTGGACATGTCAATAATATCTTTCATGGACAATTCCCAAACCGTTTTATACAATTCTTTGATGTCGTCTGGAATAATATCGATGCCTTGTACAGAACCATTAGCACGCATAATGGCGTCTTTCACATCGTCGTTCCAAAGTCCTAATTTTACCAAATCTTTCAATAAATGTTTGTTGACGACAATAAATTCACCTGAAAGTACACGTCTGGTGTAAATATTGGATGTGTAAGGTTCAAAAGCTTCATTATTTCCAAGAATTTGAGACGTTGAAGCTGTTGGCATTGGTGCCATCAATAATGAATTACGAACGCCGTGTTTCATCACTTGTTCTCTCAATTTGTTCCAGTTCCAACGACCACTCAAATCATCGTCTTTCAATCCCCAAAGGTTATATTGAAATTCACCTTGGCTAATTGGCGAACCTTCGTAAGTAGAATAAGCACCTTCTTTTTGTGCCAATTCCATAGACGATTCAACAGCGGCGAAATAAAGCGTTTCAAAAATCTCCTGATTTAGCGTTTTAGCTTCATCTGAAGTAAATGGCAAGCGCAACATAATAAATGCGTCTGCCAAGCCTTGAATTCCCAATCCAACAGGTCTGTGACGCATGTTAGAATTTTCAGCTTCTTTAACCGGATAATAATTTCTGTCGATCACTTTATTCAAGTTTCTGATAACTTGTTTGGTGATTTTGTATAATTCTTTGTGGTCAAAACTGTTGTTTTTCACAAACATTGGCAAAGCGATGGAAGCCAAATTACAAACCGCAACTTCATCTGGACTGGTGTACTCCATAATTTCTGTACACAAGTTGGACGAACGGATGGTACCCAAATTTTTCTGGTTGGATTTTCTGTTGGCAGAATCTTTGTAAAGCATGTAAGGCGTCCCCGTTTCGATTTGAGATTCTAGGATTTTCTCCCACAATTCTCTCGCTCTTACTGTACGTCTGCCTTTATTTTCACTTTCGTATTTTAGGTACAATTCTTCAAATTCTTCGCCGTGAACGTTAAAGAGATTTGGACATTCATTTGGACACATTAAAGTCCAATTGGCATTTTCTTCCACACGTTTCATAAACAAATCTGGAATCCACATGGCATAAAACAAATCACGCGCTCTCATTTCTTCTGCGCCGTGATTTTTCTTCAAATCCAAAAAGCTAAAAATATCGGCATGCCAAGGTTCTACATACATTGCAAAAGAACCTTTGCGTTTGCCACCGCCTTGGTCTACATATCTTGCGGTATCGTTGAAAACTCTCAACATAGGAACAATTCCGTTAGAAGTTCCATTGGTGCCGGCAATATACGAGCCTGTAGCACGAATATTGTGAATTGACAAGCCAATGCCTCCTGCCGATTGTGAAATCTTGGCGGTTTGTTTCAGCGTGTCGTAAATGCCGTCGATACTGTCGTCTTTCATCGTTAATAAAAAGCAAGATGACATCTGCGGTTTTGGTGTGCCAGCATTGAAAAGTGTTGGCGTGGCGTGTGTAAAAAACTTTTTAGACATCAACTCGTAAGTTTCTAACGCCGAGTCCAAATCTTCACCATGAATTCCTATAGAAACACGCATCAACATGTGTTGCGGACGTTCTGCAATTTTACCATTCAATTTCAATAAATAAGAGCGTTCAAGTGTTTTGAACCCGAAATAATCATAATTGAAATCGCGACTGTAAATCAATCTAGAATCTAACAAATCTTTGTTTTCTTCGATAATTTTATACACATCATCAGCGATGAGTGGTGATTTTTTGTTGGTTCTCGGATTCACATATTTGTACAAATCCGTCATCACTTCACTGAAAGTTTTCTTTGTGTTTTTGTGAAGATTAGAAACCGAAATTCTTGCAGCCAAATGTGCATAATCTGGATGACTAACAGTCATTGTCGCGGCAATTTCTGCAGCCAGATTATCCAATTCGCTCGTGGTTACGCCATCATAAAGTCCTTCGATAACGCGCATTGCCACTTTTGGCGGTTCTACCAAAGGATTGAGTCCGTAGCATAATTTTCTAATTCTGGCGGTAATTTTGTCGAACATTACCGGTTCTTTCTGACCATTTCTTTTGATGACGTACATAGTAGATATTATTTTGGGCGCCGAATATTTCAGCAGTTATTGTATGATGATTCTGATTTTAAGTGATTTATGTGAATGGAATAAATTAAAAATCAGCGTCAAAACTAATTTGATCTTCTTCTTTATTCTTGTTCATCACCCCAGCTTTTTGGTACTCTCCTACTCTTTTTTCAAAGAAATTTGTTTTCCCTTGGAGTGAAATCATATCCATAAAATCAAATGGATTTTTGGTGCCATATTCTTTGTCGCAACCTAATTCTAGTAATAATCTGTCTGTAACAAATTCCAGATACTGCGTCATTAAATTTGAATTCATACCAATTAAACTTGCTGGTAAAGATTCTGTAATGAACTCACGTTCTATATTTAGCGCATCTACAATAATACTTCGGATGCGTTTTTTAGGAACTTGATTGACTAGATGTTCGTTGTGCAAATGCACAGCAAAATCGCAATGTACACCTTCATCTCTAGAAATCAATTCGTTAGAAAAAGTAAGTCCTGGCATCAAACCACGTTTTTTCAACCAGAAAATAGAACAAAATGCACCAGAAAAGAAAATTCCTTCCACAGCAGCAAAAGCGATCAATCGCTCGGCAAACGAGTCAGATTCTATCCATTTCAAAGCCCAGTCGGCTTTCTTTTTAATTGCAGGAAAATTTTCGATGGCTTTAAACAATTGGTCTTTTTCTTTTTCATCATCGACGTAAGTATCGATAAGTAAAGAATAAGTTTCAGAATGAATATTTTCCATCATAATTTGGAAACCATAGAAGAATTTGGCTTCTGTATATTGAACTTCGTTGACGAAATTTTCTGCTAAATTTTCGTTCACAATACCATCTGAAGCGGCAAAAAATGCCAAAATATGTTTGATGAAATATTGCTCATCTTTATTCAGTTTGGTTTTCCAATCTGTCAAATCTTGATGCAAGTCAATTTCTTCTGCAGTCCAAAAACTCGCTTCGCATTTTTTGTACCATTCCCAAATATCGTGATGTTTGATAGGAAATAACACAAATCTGTTTTCATTTTCTTCTAAAATAGGCTCTACCTTTGACATATTCTTATGGTTTTGAGAAGGTTATTATGTAAAATAATTCTAAACAAATATCAAAATAAATCACCTATTTTTTTTCGAATTCGACAGAAAGTTATCCACAGAGTTTTCCACAATTTGGTTTGTTGCCTATTATCAAAAGCTTTATGGAAATGGAAATGAAAAGTTTTATGAATTGTTGAATTTATCTTCTAAAAAATAGATCAAAATTCTCTACATTTTTTCTGCAATAGTTTCTAAATCTTTATACCATTCATGTCCAAATTTGCGAATTAAAGCATCTTTTGTAAAACGATACACTGGCATTTCTAAACTCTTGCCGAGCGTACAAGCATCGCTACAAATCTCCCAACGGTCGTAATTGACAGCCTGTAATTCCGATAATTTCTGAACGCGAATCGGATAAAGTTCGCAAGACACAGGTTTTTTGAAATCGATCTCACCAGCTCTGAATGCTGATTCTATACCGCACAATGCAGTGCCGTTTGCAGCAAAAGTGACGTAAGCACATTCTTTACCGTCCACAAGTGGCGTTTCTGGTTCGCCGAAATCCGACATGATGTGTTTGCCTTGCGCTTCAATGGCATTGATTCCTTCTTGACGCAAAAAGGGTTTGACTTTTGGATAAATATCCTCCAAGATTTGCAATTCTGACTCTTCTAATGGCGCGCCAGCATCACCAGCGACACAACATTCACCTTTACAAGCTGAAAGATTACAAGCAAATTCGTTGTCGATTATTGAATCTGAAATAAGTGTTTTTCCAATTTGAATCATGTTGCAAATTTAGTGAAATCTTGCTTTGAACGATATAAAATTACATCTATTTCAAACCTGAAAATATTAACTTTTATTTCATATTAAAAGGCAACTAAGCATGATTTAAAATCAATTTTCAAGAATTACTTTTGCAAAAATTTTTGAGTATTTTATTATGTTTGATTTTAAACAAATTTTTACCGCTGGAATGATTCTTTTTGCTGTAATAGATATCATTGGCAGCATTCCTATTATTGTTGATTTGCGAAAAAAAGCAGGCCATATTCAGAGTGAAAAAGCTTCTATTGTGGCTTGTATTTTGATGATTGCATTTCTGTTCGTTGGCGAAACTATTCTGAACCTAATCGGTATCGATGTGAATTCGTTTGCTGTTGCTGGAGCTTTTATTATTTTCTTTTTGGCTATCGAAATGATTTTGGGCGTTCAGCTTTACAAAGATGATGCGCCAGAAACTGCAGCAATTGTTCCGCTTGCTTTTCCATTAATTGCTGGTGCTGGAACAATGACGTCTATTTTGTCTTTGAAATCTGAATTTGAGACGCCAAATATTATTGTAGCAATAATTCTGAATGTGATTGTAGTTTATGCTGTCTTAAAATCTTCTAAAAAAATTGAAAAACTTTTCGGAAAACAAGGAATTTCTGTAATTCGCAAAATATTTGGTGTAATTTTGTTAGCCATAGCAGTGAAATTGTTTGCAGCTAATATTCAGAATTTATTTAATTAAAGTCATGAAGTATTTTATTTATTTCCTTATTATATCTGCCGTTGGACTAATGATCTTAAGTGCTACTTTTTTGAATTTTGAGAATCTACTCGGCGATGAACAAAGTTTTACAGCATTAGTTGGTGTTTTGGTTTGTCTTTGCACCATCATACTTTTATTTATTCTTTTGTTGTCTAAACAAATCAAAGAAAAATACGACGGCTAAAAATCCGTATTTAACCTTATTATAAAATTAAAAAACACTTCAGAAAAATGAATTCTGAAGTGTTTTTTTATGATTTATTATTTAATAAATTATTCTTCTGAAATCTCTACCCGATTGTCATCAGAATCAGTGTCAATTAGTTTGTTGTAAGGATCAATCCCAACTTCCACTGGTTTTTCATTTACAATAATACTGAATTCATTTTCAATTTCAGAAATCAAATGCTTTTTCAGATAAAGCACATTTTCTTTTTTGATGCCATCGATGGTGTCGTTAACTTCTCCAAAAACACCAATTTCAATATAATCTTTCAATGGCAAGGATTCTAAAGTTTCATTTTCCTTTTCAATTACTAAACTTTCACCTTCTGAATTTGTGTATTCTTTTTCTCCTTTTTCTGAAGATCGATATTTCATCGCTTTAGCTTTAAAAGTAACTTCGTATTTGCCATTCTCCAAAGTTTCATAATTAGCATGAAAAGCGCGATTATCATAAAGCGTAATGGTTTCAAACATATCTTTAACCAAATACTGAAGCGAATCTGGCGTTTTTGTTTTCAAAAGGTTTACAAATTCAACGGAAGTCGTGTACGGCGGTTCCTGAAAAGCGACTTTATCAATATAATCTTTTAAAATACTGTTCATCCGTTTTTCACCTAAATAATCACTCATGGCGTAAAGCACCAACGAACCTTTGTTGTAATGGATGTATTGTTGATTCTCGTTATACATCAAAGGCAATTCTTTTTGGCGTTCAAAACGGCGACTTCTTAAATACTTATCCAAAGCATCTTTCAAAAAAGTACGCATTTGTCCTGCACCATACTCTTTTTCAAGAACTTTCAGTGAACTGTATTCAGACATGCTTTCAGAAAGCAGAGTTGCACCGCGAACATCTGCGCCAATCACTTGATGCGCCCACCACTGATGCGCAACTTCATGTGAAGTTACACTAAATGGATAATCCACACTTTCATTGTCTTCTTCATCAACTTTAGCAATAAAACCAATCGCTTCAGAATACGGTACAGTGTTGGCAAACGATTGTGCAAACGAGCCGGAAGTGAGCGGAAATTCCAAAATCCGGAGTTGATTGAACTGGTACGGACTGAAATTTTCTGAATAATAAGCCAAAGATTTTTTGGTAGCATTCACCATTCTTTCAATGTTATAATCGTGCGGTTTATGATAAAACACCTGAATATCGACATCCTTCCACTGATCTTCATAAACTTCATATTCGGCAGAATTGAAGGCATAAAAATTCAATATTTTCTTATCCATTTTGTAGTGAAAATATCTTCTATCGCCTTCTGTCCATTCTTTTTGAAGATAACCAGGTGCAATGGCTGTTTGATTTTTGGAGGTCGAAACCGTGGTTTCAAAATCAATCCAATCGGCATCACTAGAAATATAAGTGTTGCCTAAAGCCGTAGAATCATGTGGTGATTTCATGCGTTCTTTTGGCTCCAAGCCGTATTTTTCACGGATTTGATTACTGGTAATTTCATAATTCTCATTGTAACCAAAATTGGGAAAAATGCTGTTATTGATAAAAGTGCCATTTGCCCGTATTGGTGAATTTGAACGCAAAATGGTATTGGGTTCATTTTCCATTTCAAAAGTAAATGTAACTTCTTCTCCCGGTGCTAATGATTCATCGAATTTGAATATTTCAAAATTATAAATGCTGTCTTCAAATACTGACTTTCCAGTTTTATTGAATGCATAAGATTGCGGATAGTCATTCATTTCAATAAATACTGAATCGATTGGGTTTTCAGTTTTATTTTTTAAAATGAATTCACCTTTAACTTTGAAATCTCTGGTTTCAGGAAACAATTCTAAATCGATATTAACATCCGTAATTCTAGGATTTTCTAAATTACCATATTTTGAATATTGTTTTTCAAAATCGACCCTGAGCTGTTCAAATTCATTTCCAGAATATCTCTTGTTGGCGATATTGTCGGTATAATAAATCCAAGTGCCGATACCAACAAATATAAGTAAACAAACGGCAAGCACAGATTTTTTCAACGGGCTGAAATGTTGTTTAGCACGCTGAATGCGTTGTTTTGCTGAATAAGATTCGCCTCTGCGATAAAACAAAAGGGCGATGATATACAAAGCTACAGCTAAAGCCAACCAATAAATTCTATACACATAAAAAACTTTCAGTCCTGGACCATAACCAGCCATATCAGAATAGGTTGCGCCGCCGCCAGAATTGAATCTGAAAATACTCTGCTCGATGCCAAAATCTGGAAAAAATCCAAGCAGAATCATAAACGCCAAAAGCGATACAAATCCAACAATGTGATTTTTGATAAGCGTGTGAAAGAAAAACGCCATGACTGTCCAAGCCAACACACGCAAATAATCTATAGCGAAAAATTGAAACAGATACAAATCGATTTCCAATTTGTAATATTCATTATAAATCTGAACGCCAACTGCTAAAATCAAGGCCATGATGTAGAAGAAAGCTTGCATTTTGAAAATAGCAATAAACTTTGCCAACATAAATGACCAATTTGGAAAAGGTGTCACATCAACCAATTGATTCATATTCGTATTTTGAGCACGATTGATGAGCATTCCGGCGATTAAAAATGTAATGATAATCATAAAACCACTGATAATGCCTGAAGCAGTTTGCATCATTTCTCGAGTAACTGGATAGGTCGATGTTCCATAAATAGGAAAACGCATGGAAAGATTAGACAAAGTTACCAGTAAACTCACCAAAGCAAACGAAATAAATACCCAGTTTTTGAAAATATATGCAACTTCAAAACGGCTGTGTTTCCAGGCCATTTTCAACCAATGTTTGAAATGATAAGTTTTGCTAACTTCTGGCAATTTAATGCGAATCACGATACCAAAATTCTTTTTGATGACACGTTCAGCTTTGCTTTTGAAAAGTTTAAATTGTATGGCTTGCTGGTTAAATTTAAATTTCCAAAATACAAATGCAAAAATCAAAACACTGACTCCAGCCCATAATAAACGGTTATAAAGTACGTAATTTTCAAAAGGCAAATAGTTATTGTTTCTATCGAAAACAGTCCAGTATTCAGTTTCATAAGACAATGCTTGAGAGCCAAGCGGATCAATTAGTGCAGCGAGCGTTTTATTATCAATATCTGCAGTTAAAGATTGTGCAAAACCCTGAATGACAATTAAGATCAAAACGCTAATAAATCCTATAAAGATATTTCTTGAAAAAGTCACCACAGCAAACACAAAAGCACCGAAGAAAATGATGTTTGGTAAAATGAAAATTAACAGCGGTTGAAGATAATTCCAAATGTCAAAATCCATAAAAAGTTCTGGATTTGTTCCTGGGAAAATAGTACCGAGATACAGACCAAAACATGCAAATACAATAATCATTACGACAATACTCAAAGAACTCAAAAACTTTCCAAAAAGATAACTGAATTTTGAAATCGGATAAGAAAACATCACTTGATGCATATCGTATTTGAAGTCTTTACTCACAGAAGCGCCAATGATGGAAGGCAGCAGAAAATATAGAAAGACAGATAATCCATTAATCATACTATTAATGGCTAAAGCAGAATTCTGAAAAGTAGGCGAAGTAGTCATCACCGTAAAATTGTCGAAAAGTCCACCTGAAGATGCCATCATAATCATGGCAAAAACAAACATGACTACTGTGTAGATATATGTAATTGGTGTTTTAAACCAAGTTTTGATTTCGAATTTAAATATACTTGAAAACATGAGGATTAAGATTGAAGGTTAGTGGCTTCAGTTTCGTCGGCTTTAAGATGCACAAAATATACATCGGCCAAATCTGGCTGTACTTTTTGAAAACCTTCTCCGGGTTGAGAATCGCCATAAACCCGAATATTCAAAGAATTATCTTGGTTATAATTAGAAGAAATCAAATTGAAACTAGACTCGTAAGTTTCCAAGTTTTCACGATCGATCGTCATTCCCCAGATTTTACCTTCCAAATCTAAAACAGCATCAATCGGTTTTTTATGGCTCAATAATTTTCCACCGTTCAGAATTGCCATATCTGTGCACAATTCTTTCACATCGTCCACAATATGTGTTGAAAGAATAACGATGTGGTTGGTTCCAATTTCTCTTAAAACATTTAGGAAACGGTGGCGTTCCGCAGGATCCAGACCGGCGGTTGGCTCATCGACAATAATTAGTTTTGGATTATTCAACAACAATTGCGCAATTCCAAAACGTTGTTTCATCCCGCCAGAATAGCCAGCGACATGTTTATTTTTAACCGTATAAAGATTCGTAACTTCAAGCGCATAATCTACAATTTTATTTCGCTCAGCTTTGCTGGACAAACCTTTCAGTTCAGCAAAATAATGCAATAATCTTTCTGCTGAAAGTTTTGGATACACGCCAAAAGATTGTGGCAAATAGCCCAAAACTTTACGTAATTCCATTTTTTGATTTAAAATATCAATATCATCCAAGTAGATTTCACCAGAATCTGGTTGTTGCAGAGTTGCTATGGTTCGCATTAGTGTAGATTTGCCAGCGCCATTTGGACCAAGCAAACCAAACATGCCCGAATTAATTTCTATTGAAATATCGTCAAGCGCTTTAACGCCATTTTTGTAGGTTTTGGAAACATTGTGTAGTTGAAGTTGATTCATGAGTCTAGTTTTTGATGATAGAAAATGTTTAACTTATTTGTAGTAAACTTATTAAAATGTTACAAACAATCATCAATTTCTAGTAATTCAAATAAAAACTCAACTAAATTCAAGAGTCAAAAGATTGACAATCTATTGATCAACGTCAGCAGCTTCGCCTTCGTATTGCGTCGCTTCCGTCCTGGCGTCGTAACCTATTTCTCGTAAATATTTAGAAAAAATTTCAGTGTAGCCGTGTGTGCAAATTACTTTTTCGCACTTTGTAGCTTTTATGCTGGAAAGTAATCCATCCCAATCGCAATGGTCGCTCATTACAAAACCTTTGTCGATGGCACGTCGTCGTCTTGCGCTACGAAATGTCATCCAGCCACTTGCAGACGCAGTGACAAATGGGACCATTTTACGAATCCAGGTACTACCATGTGCGCTTGGTGGTGCTAAAACTAAATTTCCGTTCAGTTCTTTTTTAGTGGTTTCCTTTGTAATGAGTTTTGTTGACGGAAAATCAATCATTAGGCGCAAAACATCAGTCATATTTTCAATGGCGCCATGCGTGTAGATTTCTCCAATATCAGTGTCCAAATGTTTCAATAAGCGCTGCGCTTTTCCAAGAGAATATCCAAACAATACCGACGTTCGCTCTTCAGTTTTATTTTCTTTCCACCAGTTGTTAATTTCTGACATAACTTCAGTCTGTGATTTCCATTTGAAAGCTGGTAAACCAAAAGTACATTCAGTGATAAAAGTGTGACATTTTATGGGTTCAAAAGGTGTAGAAACGCCGTCATCTTCAGTTTTGTAATCACCAGAACATACCCAAACTTCACCTTTGTATTCAACTCGAACTTGTGAACTTCCAACAATATGTCCGGCAGGATGCAAACTGAACTTTACATTGTTGATCGTAAATGTTTCACCATAATTTTTGCCTCCAACATCAATATCACCCAAACGATGTTTCATAATTGGAATATTATGATGGTGTGTGATATATTTTTTATTACCCCATCTGGAATGGTCGGCGTGTCCATGCGTAATAATCGCTTTATCTACGCGTTTCCACGGATCGATATAAACATCTGCTACAGCGCAATAAATCCCATTTTGGTTGAAAGCTAAAAGGGGTGTTTTCATAATTTTATTTTACTCCATTTCTTCAATATTTCCGCCGAGTTTTATGACCTGAGTTAATTCTTTCGGTTGTCCAAAAATTTTAATATTTCCGCCTGCTGTAACTTTAGCATCACATTTTTTGCTTGCAAATATTTTTGCTTCACCACCATAACTAACTTTTACCTCTGTATTTTCGGATTCAACCGCTTTGCTGTCATAAATCCCTCCCGAATTGATTGTAATGTCTTGAGAAACCACCTCTCCATAAAGATTGAAAATACCTCCGGTGACGGCTTTAATATTGAGTTGCTGCAAATCGATTTCACCAGAAATAAGACTGCCTTCAGAAGATTCTAAATCTAATGTTTTCCTATTGATTTTATTTTTGAATTCAACTTCAGCACCTTGATTGGCGTTGATTTTTGAAAAATCTATAAGCGATAAAACGATGCTGATATCCGATTCAGAAAAAATATGATTTATCGGTAAGCTGAGTTTTAATTTCCCATTTTTGATTTTAACTTTTACATCACCGCGATCCTCACCTTTAATTTCGATTTTGTTTTCTGAAGCATCAGAAACAATTTCAACAAAAAGACCGTTGAAAACTGAAACTTCATTTATATTTTCTGAAATTTTTTCAATTCTGATTTGGGCAAATATTGAAAACGGAATAAGCCAAAAAACGAGAAAGGAGAATGTTATTTTTGAATACATTTTATTTGAGTTTAGTTGAAAATTAACTTCAAAAATAAAGTATTCTGAGTTGCGATGATTTTAAAATTTCGCCAAAACTGAAAATCCTGATGTTTTCAGATGTTTAGTATATTTGACGCAGAATTTGAAGTATGACAATTCCCGAAAGCAAAAAAGTTTATTTTTCCAGTGACAACCATTTGGGTGCGCCAAATCATGAATCTAGTTTGGTGCGCGAAAAGAAATTTGTGGCTTGGCTGGATGAAATTAAAAAAGATGCACACGCTATTTTCCTTTTGGGCGATTTGTTCGATTTTTGGTTTGAATACAAAGAAGTTGTGCCGAAAGGATTTGTTAGAACTTTAGGGAAATTGGCTGAAATCCGTGATCAAGGGATTTTGATTTATTTTTTTGTCGGCAACCACGATTTGTGGATGAATGATTATTTTGAAAAAGAATTGAATATTCCTGTTTTTCATAAACCTCAAGTTTTCCATTTGAATAAAAAAAAGTTTTTGATCGGTCATGGTGACGGGCTCGGTCCTGGAGATAAAGGTTACAAACGCATGAAAAAAGTGTTTACAAATCCGCTATCTAAATGGCTGTTTCGTTGGTTGCATCCAGATTTGGGCGTGCGTTTGGCAAGACATTTATCAGTAAAAAACAAACTGATTTCTGGCGATGAAGATGCCAAATTTTTAGGCGAAGACAATGAGTGGCTGGTGCAATATGCAAAACGAAAATTAAGCCAAGGACATTATGATTATTTTATTTTTGGTCACCGACATTTACCGATGAAAATTGAAGTTGACAACAAGGTTTTTTACCACAATTTGGGCGATTGGATTTCTTATTATACCTACGGTGTTTTTGATGGTGAAAATTTCGAGCTTAAAACTTGGACATAAAAAAACCTGAGTGTTTCAACTCAGGTTTTGTATATAATTTATTGAAATTTTTTATTTCAAAGATTTCGATTCTGCATTATTTTTGTCACCATCTTCATCCTTGGAAGCATCTTTGAATTCTTTGATGCCGCTGCCCAAACCACGCATCAATTCTGGTATTTTCTTACCGCCAAAAAGGAGCAAGATAGCAACGCCAATAATCACCCATTGCCAAGGACCAACCATTCCCATTATTACATTCAGTATATTCATGACTAAAAATTTGCTACAAAAATAATAATAAAAAACTAAACCAAAGGTTTATACAACTAAAACCTGCATAAATTAACTTTATTCTATCTTTGCAGAAGTACAAATTTATGGAACAACCAAAAGAAAATAAACGCAAAGTCAAGCAGAAGCTGCTTCATAAGTATCGTTTAGTCATCCTCAACGAAGACACTTTTGAAGAGCGTGTCTCTTTCAAATTATCTAGACTCAACGTGATTTTACTCGTGGTTTTTTCGTCTATAATTTTAATTTCAGGAACGGCACTATTAATTGCTTTTACACCAATTCGTGAATATATTCCAGGATATTCCTCCACCGCTTTAAAACAAAAAGCTACAAGATTAGCTATTACTGTAGATTCTTTGGAAACAGAGGTGCGAAAAAATGAAGCTTATTTCAAATCTATACGGAGAATGCTCACCGGAGAATTGGATTCTGTAAGTCGTCAGGATATTGAAATTTTAGATGAAGCTAATTCTTTAGAATCAGAAATTGTTAACCTTCAGGCTTCCAAGGAAGATTCTCTTCTGCGTGCAGAAGTTGAACAAGAGGACAAATATAATTTATTAGAAAAAGCAACTTTTCAACCTAATTTCACATTATTTCCGCCTGTAGATGGCGAAATTTCTGAAGGATATGATGCGGACAAAAAACATTATGCAGTCGATATTGTTACTCAAAAAGATGAACCAGTAAAAGCAACTGCAGATGGTACAGTTATTTTTTCTGAATGGACCGCAGAAACAGGTTACGTTATAATTATTGAACACAGTTTCGGATTAATTTCTGTTTATAAACACAACGATTCTCTGTTGAAAGCTCAAGGCGACTTGGTCAAAGCTGGCGAAGTTATTGCTATTGTTGGTAATACTGGAGAGTTTTCTTTTGGCCCACATTTGCATTTCGAACTTTGGGTCGATGGGTATCCGATTAATCCAGCCGATTATTTAAATTTTGAATAAAAAACATGTCTATAAAATCTATAGGAGCAAAAATATTTGCTAAAATAAAAAAATATCAAATTGATAAGTGGGCAGAAAAACCGCTTCAAACTCAACAAAAAGTCTTTGAAAATCTGATAAAAAAAGGCAAAAAAACACATTACGGTAAAGATTTCAATTTTGAAAATATCACAGATTTCAAATCTTTTTCAGAACAACTTCCAATTCAAGATTATGAAAGCCTTAAACCTTACATAGAAAAATCTGTAGAAGGCGAAACGGATATTTTATGGCCAGGAAAACCACTTTATTTTGCCAAAACTTCTGGCACAACTAGTGGTGCCAAATATATTCCTTTGACCCGAGATTCCATTCCGACACACACCAAAGCTGCTAGAAACGCCATTTTATGTTATGTCGCAGAAACAGGAAATGCAGATTTTGTGAATGGGAAAATGATTTTCTTGCAAGGCAGTCCCAAGTTAGACAAAAAAAATGGTATTTACTTTGGCCGATTATCTGGAATTGTGGCGCATTTTGTTCCAAACTATCTTCAACAAAATAGAATGCCTAGTTGGAAAACCAACTCTATTGAAGATTGGGATCAAAAGTTGAAGGCAGTTGTTGAAGAAACCTACAAAGCGAATATGACACTCATTAGTGGAATTCCGTCATGGGTTCAGATTTATTTTGAAAAGTTAAAAGAAAAGTCAGGAAAGAAAATCGCAGACTTATTTCCTAATTTTCAACTTTTCATTTATGGTGGCGTCAATTACGAACCTTATCGCGCTAAATTTGAAAACCTAATTGGAAAACCAGTCGACAGTATAGAATTGTATCCAGCTTCAGAAGGATTCTTTGCCTTTCAAGATTCACAAAAAGAAGACGGGATGTTACTGCAATTAGATTCTGGAATTTTTTATGAATTTATCAAATCTTCAGAATTTTTTGACGAAAACCCCAAAGTTTATACCATTCAAGATGTAGAAAAAGACGTCAATTATGTCATGATTGTGTCCACAACTGCCGGTTTGTGGCGTTATAATGTTGGTGATACAGTAATGTTTACATCTTTGAAGCCCTATAGACTTAGAGTTTCTGGAAGAATTAAACATTTCACTTCAGCATTTGGTGAGCACGTTATTGCACAAGAAGTTGAATATACAATTCAAAAGGCTTCTGAAGAATTTGAAGCTCAAATCAACGAATTTACTGTTGCACCACAAATCACACCCGAAAGCGGATTACCTTATCACGAATGGTTTATAGAATTTGAAAAAACACCTGAAGATTTGGAAGATTTCGCTTTGCGTATGGATCAATTGCTTCAAAAACAAAATTCTTATTATAAGGATTTAATTGAAGGAAATATGTTGCGAACTCTTGTGATTACTAAAGTTCCTAAAAACGGATTTCAAAAATACATGAAATCAATAGGCAAATTGGGTGGACAAAATAAAGTGCCACGATTATCCAACGATAGGAAAATTGCAGAAGCTTTACACAAAATTATATCTTAAATAATTACATTTACACCAATGATAGATCAATTAAATTTAGGAAGAAACAGAGCGCAGGAAAGCACAAACGCCATCGAGCGAATGTACATCACAATGCGACATCTTTTTATCCGTGGTTTTTATAAACCTATGGGTGTTTCGGGTGAAACTCTAAGAGAAGCTTTGTTAACTCTAAGACCTGAAATATATGGTTCTATAGCTGAATCTAAAGTTGAACTGAACGGTTTGCAATATATTATTGAACGTTTACCAGAAGGCATAGAAGAATGTAGTTACATCAATTTAACTAGCGACGAAGGCTATTCTAATTCTCACTTCAAACCTATCGTACCACCAAAACGTCGCAGAAATTGCTATCGTATCGATGATGAACAGATGAATATCGAAATCACTCGAGGACGTTCAGAGATTTATGATATTCTTACTCATTTGACTTTCTTGTTTATAGAATCTCATAAAATAATGCAAAGTGTCGTGATAAATGACAGCGGGCAAACTTCTAGAGATTGGGAAAAACTTAGAAGTGCGGTTACTCAAAAAGGGCAACTTAGTCAACAAGATAAAGAAATCGCCATTACACATACAGCCAATATTTTAGGTCGAACTTTTGCTGAAATAAATGCCGTTTACAACAGGTTTTCAACAGAAAAGAATCCTGATAAATTCCTGCACATTATCTATAATTTAGGAAAATTAGCAATAAAAGAAACAATTCAAGGTGAAAAACGAATAATTACTTTTAGTCCAGTAGTTCGTGAGCGTTTGGGGCACCACATTCATGGTGAAATCTGGGCTAACAAAATTAAACAAACTCTTTTCGAAAACGATTTAATGGACAGAAAGATTCATATCATCAGTGCAAATATGCATAGTGTAATGAATACATTGTATGCATCCTTGTCACTACCGAAAATGTGTGAAGAAAAATCCAGATTTCAGGTATATGAAGCACTGAGTAGTGCAACCAATCAAAAATTAAGACAAACTGTGACCGAAAAAGCTTTGTCTAAAGGCATGATTTCTATCGATGACCAAAGTGGAACAAACATAGATGTTCAAATTTTCGATTTGGCAAAACTGAATCATCCTGAAGAAAAATTTAAGTTGAAAACTAAAGATGCGCCCGTCATTATAGTGATGGATTATGCTTTTGGAGAACAAGCATATGAGACGATGGACGAACTGCTGAAGCCTTATAAAAAGGAAAACAAGCAAGTCTATATGAATGTCGATTCCATATCAATTATGGGAAAAGCTGGGATTTTGCAAGGAGGAAAAGGCGATTTGATGATTCCAGACGCCCATTTATTTGAAGGCACAGCAGACAATTATCCTTTTCATAATGAATTGAAAAAAGACCAATTTGAAGGCGAAGGACTTCAAGTTTTTGACGGTTCTATGGTTACTGTTTTAGGAACGTCACTTCAAAACAAAGATTTGTTGAAGTTTTTTCACGATTCTACATGGAATGTTATCGGTTTGGAAATGGAAGGCGCACATTACCAAAAAGCCATTCAAGCCGCTTCAAAATTGAGAGGAAACATCAATGCAGACGTCAAAGTCAGATATGCCTATTATGCCAGTGATAACCCTTTAGAAACAGGAAGCACTCTGGCTTCTGGTGGTCTTGGTACAACTGGTGTAAAACCAACTTATTTAATTACAGAAAAAATTCTTGAACAAATTTTTAACGACGCCAGAAACTAACATCTCTAAATAAAAAACAATGCAAAATATTCTTGTCACAGGTGGAGCCGGATTTATCGGTTCAAATTTTATCAATCATTTTGTACCACAAAATAAATATCATTTTGTCAATTTAGATTTGCTTACCTATGCTGGCGATCTCGATAATATAGAAGTTTCAGATGCAGAAAATTACACTTTTATAGAAGGTGATATTTGCGACAAGTCACTTTTAAAATCGCTTTTTGAACAATATGAATTTCAAAAAGTAATTCATTTTGCAGCAGAATCTCATGTGGACAATTCAATTTCCAATCCAGATGCTTTCATCAAAACAAACATTACAGGAACTTTTAATTTGCTTCATGAAGCCTATCAATTGTGGATGTCTGAACCATTTCAATTCAACGCTGAATTTGAAAATGCCAGATTTTTACACATTTCTACAGATGAAGTTTACGGCACTTTAGAAGACGACGAAAGTTTGTTCACAGAAGAAACAGCTTATGCACCAAACAGTCCGTATAGCGCATCCAAAGCATCTTCAGACTTTATTGTTCGGAGTTTTTTTCACACATACGGCATGCCCGTAATTACTACAAATTGTTCCAATAATTACGGACCGCATCAGCATGATGAGAAACTCATTCCAACCATCATCAGAAAAGCTATTCATGGTGAAGATATTCCGATTTATGGTGATGGTAAAAATATCCGTGACTGGTTGTATGTTTTGGATCATTGTAAAGGTATTAATTTGGCAATTCATGAAGGTAAAATTGGTGAAACCTACAATATTGGTGGTAAAAATGAAAGAAACAATTTATACATAGCTCATAAAATTTGTGAAATCCTTGACGAGTTGAAACCATTAGATTCAAATTATAAAGATCAAATATCTTTTGTTAAAGATCGCCCAGGACACGATTTTAGATATGCTATTGATGCCAGTAAAATCGAAAATAATTTAGGTTGGAAAGCAGATGAAAACTTTGAAAGCGGAATTAAAAAAACCGTAGATTGGTATTTGAAAAAATACGAAAAGTAGAATTGTAATAATGAGAAGTGAAAAAATGACAATAGAACAGACCACACTAAAAGATTGCTTTATTGTAATACCTCTCGTATTTAAAGACGAAAGAGGTAGTTTTTTTGAAATATTCAACAAAAAAGAATTTTCGGCAGCTACAGGATTAGAAATAAATTTTGTTCAGGATAACCAATCGGTTTCTCAATACGGTACAATTCGCGGACTTCACTTTCAAGTCGGAGATTTTGCTCAGGCGAAACTCATTCGAGTTGCCAAAGGCGAGGTTTTAGATATTGTCGTAGATATGCGACCAGATTCTGAAACTTATTTGAAACATTTTAGTTGCCTGCTAAATGACGAAAATAACCACCAACTTTTTGTGCCACGTGGATTTGCACATGGATTTGCCACTTTATCAGAAGAAGCAATTTTTGTTTATAAGTGCGATAATTTTTATGACAAAACTTCTGAACGCGGTATTTTATACAATGATTCCCAGTTGAATTTGGATTGGCAAATTCCAAAGGATCAGCAAATAATTTCTGAAAAAGACCAACACCAACCAACTCTAGAAACTTATTTGAAACAATGAAAGTTTTAGTCACAGGCGCAGAAGGACAACTCGGACAATGTTTGCAAAAACGTGCCAAATCTATTCCAGAAATTCAATTTTTATTTGAAAACCGCTCGACTTTAGATATTTCTTCTCCTTTTGAACTCAAAACTTTTTTCAACACACATCAACCTGATTTTTGTGTGAATTGTGCTGCTTATACCAGCGTAGAACAAGCTGAAACAGAAACTGAAACGGCTTTTGAAATCAATGCTAAAGCGGTGAAAAATTTAGCTGAAATTTGCAAAACCCACCACACAAAACTAATTCATATTTCCACAGATTACGTGTTCAATGGCGTTTTGAATCGACCTTATACTGAAGACGATTCTACCCAACCGATTAATGTTTACGGGGCTTCAAAACTTCAAGGTGAAGCTCATATTCAACAAACTTTAGCGGAATATTTCATTTTAAGAACCAGTTGGTTGTATTCAGAATTTGGTCACAATTTTTTCAATACAATTTCAAAAAAAGCAAAATCAGGTGAAACGCTAAATATCACCACAGAACAAACCGGAACACCAACTAATGCAAATGATTTGGCGGTTTTTATTTTGAAAATTATTCAGAATCAAAGTGAAACATTTGGATTGTATCATTTCAGTAATTTGGGTGAAGCTACTTGGTACGATTTCGCCAGATTGATTTTGGAAGAAAATCAACTTGCAGACAAAACAATTCTGAACGCTACTTTTGCATATCCGACAAAAGCAAAACGCCCAAAATTTAGCGTTTTAGATAAGTCGAAATTACAGCAGCATTTTGAATATAAAATTCCGCATTGGCGTGAAACTTTGGTTGAACTTATTAAAAACGCTTAGTCAATTCAGCTTTCAGCCAAGTCTTTTTGTTCCAATGGTTTCAAAACTTCTAAAGCACGATTGACCGAAGTGATTTTTTCAAAAGTCAATAATAAACGCAATCCGTTTCTGGTTTCTTTTTCTTTCATTTGGCAATTGCGAGGATGCGTTTGCACATATTGAAGCACTTCTCTAAAACGTTTGGATTGGTAAAAATCCGATTGTTGATTGGACAAGAAGTAGCCAATCATTTTGCCTTTTTTGAGTACGATTTTCTCTAAACCAATACTGGCGGCAATCCATTTCAAACGGACACTATTTAGCAAATCTTCGGCTTCTTGTGGCAATTCTCCAAAACGGTCAACGAGTTCTTTTTCGAAAGCTAAAAGCCCGTCTTCGTTGTTGACTTCATTCAATTTGGTGTACAAATTCAAACGTTCTTTGATGCTATTGATATAGTCATCTGGAAATAAAATTTCAAAATCCGTATCAATTTGAGCATCTTTTACATAAACCTTATCTTCATCTTTCTCATCTTCTTGATACACCGTTTTGAACTCATTTTCTTTCAATTCTTCAATGGCTTCATTGAGAATTTTTTGGTAGGTTTCAAAACCAATATCGGAAATAAAACCACTTTGTTCACCGCCTAACAAATCTCCAGCTCCACGGATTTCCAAATCTTTCATCGCGATATTGATGCCGCTGCCCAAATCTGAAAATTGCTCCAAAGCCGTGATTCGCTTTCGGGCATCATCTGTCATCATGGTCAGAGGTGGTGTGATGAGGTAACAAAACGCTTTTTTATTGCTTCGCCCGACACGTCCGCGCATTTGGTGTAAATCGGACATACCGAAATTATTAGCATCGTTGATTAAAATCGTATTGGCGTTGGTTACATCCAAACCGCTTTCGATAATTGTGGTGGACACCAAAACATCAAATTCGTTGTTCATAAAACTTAGCATCAGTTTTTCTAACTTCTTGCCTTCCATTTGACCATGACCGATGCCAATTTTAGCATCTGGTACCAAACGCTGAATCAAACCAGCGACTTCCTGAATATTTTCAATGCGATTGTTGATGAAAAACACTTGTCCGCCACGCTGGATTTCATATGAAACCGCATCCCGAATTTGATCTTCAGAAAAACGAATGACGTGGGTTTCTATAGGATAACGATTCGGTGGTGGCGTTTTAATAGTAGACAAATCTCTGGCCGCCATCAAACTGAATTGTAATGTTCTCGGAATTGGTGTCGCTGTAAGTGTCAAGGTATCGACATTGGCTTTGATGGTTTTCAACTTGTCTTTCACGGAAACGCCAAATTTTTGCTCCTCATCGATAATGAGTAAGCCTAAATCTTTAAATTTTACGGCTTTATTCACCAGCTGATGCGTTCCGATGACAATATCCACTTGTCCGTTTTCTAAACCTTCCAAAACGGTTCGGCGTTCTTTGGCGGTTCGGAAACGATTCAAATAATCTACCGTTACTGGAAATTCTTTCAATCGTTCTGAAAAAGTTTTATGATGTTGAAACGCCAAAATCGTTGTCGGTACTAAAATCGCAACTTGTTTACCATTATCCACCGCTTTGAAAGCAGCACGAATGGCAACTTCTGTTTTGCCAAAACCAACATCGCCACAAACCAATCTGTCCATGGGTTGTTCTTTTTCCATGTCTTCTTTCACAGCTTGAGTGGCGGTACTTTGATCGGGCGTGTCTTCATAAATAAATGAAGCTTCCAATTCATGTTGCAAATAAGAATCTGGTCCGAATTGATGGCCTTTTTCCAATCGACGTTTCGCATATAATTTGATGAGATCGAAAGCAACTTTTTTGACTCGGGCTTTGGTTTTTTTCTTTAAATTTTTCCAAGCTTTACTGCCGAGTTTATAGACTTGTGGCGGTTTGCTATCTTTGCCGTTGTATTTTGAAATCTTGTGTAGCGAGTGAATGCTGAGGTACAAAATATCGCGATCGCCATAAACCAATTTCACCGCTTCTTGCTGTTTGCCTTCAACGTCTATTTTCTGAAGACCGCCAAATTTTCCAATGCCGTGGTCGATATGAGTAACGTAGTCGCCAATTTCAAGACTCGTCAACTCTTTGAGCGTAATGGCTTGTTTTTTGGCGTAACCGTTTTTTAGATGAAATTTATGATAGCGATCAAAAATTTGATGATCGGTGTAGCAAACAATTTTGTTCAAATCGTCTATAAAACCTTGATGCATCGATAAAACCAGCGTTTCGTATGGCACGGTTTTATTGTCATCCAGAAGTCCGCTTTCTGGATCGAAAATATCTTTGAAACGCTTAGCTTGTTGTTCACTGGTACAACAAATATAATTTTGATAACCTGATTCGTGATTTTTGTTCAAATCTTCAATCAGCAAATCGAATTTTTTATTGAAAGACGGTTGTGGTCTTGTGGGATAATCAATTTTAAGATCTGATTTGAAAAAGTTTTGTGTGCCGAATTCTACCAGGTGAAAATTGAGCAATTGCCGTTTTAGGACTTCACTTTGGCAAAATAATTCTTCAGGTTTACTGTGTTTGATATCTTCAGACAATTCAGAAAATGCGGTTTCTGCTTTGGCAAACAAGTTGTCTAAAGTGTTGGACAGAAAATCAATATTTTTGATGAAAACCACCGCTTTGTTGCTGATGTATTCCAGAAAAGTTTCTCGGACTTCATCAAGCTGTTTTTTTTCAACATTCGGCATAATGCCGATTTTCTTTTTTTGGTCGGTAGACAGTTGGGTTTCAACATCAAAAGTTCTGATGCTGTCCACATCATCGCCAAAAAATTCGATCCGGTAAGGCTCGTCATTACTGAATGAAAAAACATCTATAATGCCGCCTCTCACTGAAAATTCGCCAGGTTCTGTGACAAAATCTACACGTTTGAATTTGTATTCAAACAGTACTTCGTTGACAAAATCTATGGACAATTCGTCGTTGAGTTTGATTTTCAAAATACTTTTGTCCAGTTCTTTTTTGGTCACTACTTTTTCAAAAAGTGCTTCGGGATAGGTAACAATTACCGAAGGTTTTTTTCTGGAATTAATGCGGTTAAGTACCTCGGCACGCAACAATACATTAGCATTGTCGGTTTCTTCAATTTGGTATGGTCTGCGGTAACTTCCAGGATAAAACAACACGTTTTTTTCGTCTAAAAGTTGCTCTAAATCGTTGAGGTGGTAAGCAGCTTCTTCCTTGTCGTTGAAGATTAAAAGAAAAGGTTTTTCAGTTTTTCGGAAAACTTCGGCTTGCAAAAACGACACTGCCGAGCCGACTAAACCTTTGACGAAAATAGATTGCGCTTCTGCTGTTGAAAGCGCTTCAATTAGTTTTTTGGTGGCTGCGTTGTTAGAAAACTGCTCTGTGATTGCTGTTTTTGTCATCGCGCGCAAAGATAGTAGAAAAAGCTGGAAAATTCTTCAAAAACTGTCCTGCGGAAATAAGCTTTAGGGATCTTTTTGCTTTTGTTTTTTCTCATAAAAATTTTTCCTAAAATTTCTTTTGTCACGATCAAAGCGTTTGCTTTTATTGCGTTTGTTGTTCCAAAACACTAATAAAAACAAAACGGCCAAGCCAACAATGATCAAAATAAACTGCATTTCTGGCGAGAGTTCTTCAAGCATAATTTATTTTTCTATAAAATTAAGTTTAAAATTGGAATTTGAAAATTATAAACGGATTTTAAAATTCTGTTTCACTTGTTCGGTTCTAAAAAATACGAGTCCCCAACGAAAAGTATCGATGGTTACACGAACTTCTGGATGACTTTTGATGTTGCTCCAGACATTTTGCATAGCTTCTGAAGAATAAATGGCATCGAAAATAAAAACGGTGTCGTTGTGGTAGTGTTTGAGAAGTTTCTGAAAATAGGCTTGGCAAATTTCAGTATTTTCACATTGATTGACAAAGACCAAATCGAAAGTTTTGCTTTGGGGAATTTGCGCTGCATATTCCGAAAACTTCTGTTGAAGAACTTTTATATTCTGAAATTGAATTTGAGTATTTTTTTTGCTTAAAAAATCAAATGCAGCGTTTGAACCATCTATTTTTCTAACTTCTGAAGCAGATAAACTCATTGTTAAACTTGAAATTCCACTGGATTTTCCAATTTCCAAAACAGAAGAGATGTTCAAATAATTGACTAATCTGAATAGAAATTTCAAACGTTTCAGACTTGGTGTTTTGGTGAATTTTGGTAGTGATTTTTTTAGACTTGAAATGTCTTTATAAGCTTCATATTGGGTTTTGTCATAAAAACATTCAGTAATTAATTTGTATACAAATGGCGAATGAATGCCATGTTGATTCTTGGAACTGAGCAGAAATTTGAGGTATGAGAAATTTTTCATTTTTCAATATTTTACATCAAAAACTGATTTTTGTCATTAATTTGAAATCTAGGCTTGTTTATTTTTGATAAAAATTTAATCATGATGACACTTCAAACTTTATTTGTAAACTGGTCTAATGGTGCGTTTATTATGACCATCATTTTTGGATTGGTAATTTTGGGTTTAATCGCTGCTGTGTTGATTTTCATCAATAATGCTTCAAAAAAAGACCGAAAACGAAGGGATGACAATCAAGATTAAAATAGCTTTCTTTTTTTAAAATTTTAGTGATGTATTATAGGGCTTTATTTATCAATGTTTAGTAACTGTTCTAAATTTTTAGGGTCACTTTTATTATTCCAAAAAAGTAATAAATTAATCTGATAATTATCTTCTAAGAGTTCATAAAATAATGTTGTTTGCTTAGAAATGACAAGACTTTTAAAACCAGTTTTTTGTGAATTTTTGCCAGCTACCATTCCTGATCTAAGATTGATAATACAGTGATCTACCAAATCCATAAACTTAAGGACTTCTTTCGTATTCCACTTTTTGTATATGAATTCAAGTTCCTGATTATAAGAAGTATCTGCTAATTCAGTCCAATTTATCTCGTAGAGTTTACTGTTAGACATTATATTTATTTCTGTACTTCTCCATGACTTGTTGGTGAGAAGCTAACTTTCCTTCTTTAGCTTGTTTTCTACTCAGAATTAGTAAGTCTTGAACATTTTTAGGTAATTCATCGAAAAAATCATCTTTCACCTCTTTATTGTATCTTTCATAAAGCGCATCAATCATGAGTAAAAATTCATCATCAACTTCAGAAATTGATTTTTCCCATTTATCTCTTAGTTCTACTATTTTCATAACATTTTCCTTTATGTCAAATATAGTTATTATTACCAACATTTTGAAACACAAAAAACTAAGAAAACCTAGACTAGCTTTCATTTTTCATAGACAACTCGAACCATTCTTCGGTCTTAGCGTCTATGTTTTGTTGAATTTCCTGAAGCTTGATTGTGTTGTCTTTAATTTCTTCTGGCGATAAATCTTTTAGAAATTCAGTTTCTAAATTTGCTTTTTGTTGCTCTAAATTCTTGATATCCTTTTCTAATTTTTTGAAAGCTTTTTGCTCATTGTAAGTAAGTTTGTTGCTTGGTTGAGTCTTTTGTTTGGGTTTGTCCTCAACTTTTTCTTTGGTTTTAGGCGCTTCGTTTTGCAGACTTTCCAATGACTTCAACTCTCTATAATCGGAATAATTGCCAGGGAAATCTTTAATTTCTCCTTCACCAAATACAAATAAATGATCTACAATTTTATCCATGAAATAACGGTCGTGACTCACCACTATCAAGCAACCTGGGAAATCCAATAAGAAGTTTTCCAAAACATTGAGTGTGACAATATCCAAATCGTTAGTCGGTTCATCCAGAATCAAGAAATTCGGATTTTGAATTAAAACCGTACACAGGTAGAGGCGTTTTTTCTCGCCACCACTTAGCTTTTCCACAAAATCATATTGCTTCTTACGATCGAATAAAAATTTCTCCAAAAGTTGTTGCGCAGAAATTTGCCTGCCTTTAGCCAGTGGAATGTAATCGCCGTAATCTCGAATCACCTCAATTACTTTTTGACCTTCTTTTGCCTGAATGCCGCCTTGTGTGTAGTAACCAAATTTCAAGGTTTCGCCGTGAACAACTTTACCTTGATCTGGTTGAATATTTCCAGTAAGAATATTTAGAAAAGTTGATTTTCCAGAACCATTTTTACCAATAATACCAATCCGTTCTTGCTTTTTGAAATTGTAACTAAAACCTTGAAACAATTGCTTGTTTTCAAAAGATTTGGAAACCTGATGCATTTCAACAACTTTGGAACCCAAACGTTCCATATTGATTTCCAACTCTACTTTATGGTCTTTTCGCCTTTGGCTAGCTCTGGCTTTTACATCGCCAAAACTTTCTATTCTAGATTTGGATTTGGTTGTTCTTGCTTTAGGTTGGCGACGCATCCAGTCCAATTCTTTCTTATAAAGTTGTTTAGCTTTGGCCGTTGTGGAAGCTTCTATTTCCATACGTTCGGCGCGCTTCTCTACATAATAGCTATAGTTGCCTTTGTAATTATATAACGTTTTATCCTCCAATTCTATGATATGGTTACACACGCGATCTAAGAAATACCGGTCGTGTGTGACCATAAATAAAGTCAGGTTTTCACTTTTCAAAAATTCTTCCAGCCATTCTATCATTTCCAAATCCAGGTGGTTGGTTGGCTCGTCCAAAATGAGCAAATCTGGTTTGTCCAACAACAAATTTGCCAACGCTAAGCGTTTTTTCTGTCCGCCTGACAAATCCCTGACTTTTTTAGACATATCATCCAATTTTAATTTGGAAAGAATTTGCTGGTATGTCGTTTCAAAATCCCAAGCTTGCTTAGCTTCCATTTGGTCAAAAGCGGCTTGATAGGCTTCAGAATCATCAGGATTTTGAAGCGCTTTTTCATAATTATTGATTATTTGAAGCACTTCGTTATCAGACGCCAAAATTGTTTCCTCAATGCTCAAGCTCGGTTCTAAATTCGGTTCTTGTGGTAAAAAACCAACTTTCACGCCTTTTCTGTACACCACTTGACCGTTGTCTGGGGCTTCTTTGCCAGCAATAATGTCCATCAAAGTGGTTTTGCCAGTACCGTTTTTGGCAATCAATGCTATTTTCTGACCTTGACTGATGCCAAAAGATAGATTTTCAAATAATACTAGAGTTCCATAAGATTTGGAAACCTCTTCAACTGATAAATAATTCAATGTGATAAATTTTTTGCTAAAGTACTTAAGAAAGCTTGAAATTGCTAATTCTACCAAACTTCAGTTTTATACCAAACGCAGATAAATATTTGTAAAATATAGGACTTCAAAAATGCATTATCTTACTTTTGCGACAAAATTCAAATAATAAATTTAAAACGATGAAAGTAGCTGTAGTTGGTGCCACCGGAATGGTTGGCCAAGTGATGCTCCAGATTTTGGCGGAGCGTGATTTTCCTTTAACTGAATTGATTCCCGTAGCTTCAGAAAAATCTGTGGGAAAGAATATTGAATTCAAAGGAAAAACTTACAAAATAGTAGGTCTTGAAGACGCAGTGAAACGAAAACCTGAAATCGCTTTGTTTTCTGCTGGAGGTGAAACTTCCTTAATTTGGGCACCAAAATTTGCTGAAGTGGGCACGAGCGTGATCGATAATTCTTCAGCTTGGCGCATGGATCCAAGCAAAAAATTGGTGGTTCCAGAAATCAATGCTAATGAAATTACTAATGAAGATTTGATTATTGCCAACCCAAATTGTTCTACAATTCAGTTGGTGATGGCATTGAAACCGCTTCATGATGCTTTTCAAATTGATCGCGTGATTATTTCAACTTACCAATCCATTACAGGAACTGGTGTGAAAGCTGTTCAGCAATTAGAAAATGAATATACTGGCAGCAAAGGCGAAATGGCGTATCCGTACCCAATTCATAAAAATGCCATTCCACATTGTGATGTATTTTTGGAAAACGATTACACCAAAGAAGAAATGAAACTGACTCAGGAAACCAAAAAAATTCTTTCAGACGAAAGCGTGAAAGTTGCGGCAACCGCGGTTAGAATTCCTGTGGTTGGCGGGCATTCAGAATCTGTGAATATTGAATTTAATAAACCTTTTGAGGTTTCTGAAATTAAAAAAATATTGAGTGAAACACCTGGAATTACTTTACAAGATAATCCAGAAGTAAACACCTATCCGATGCCGATTTATGCTGAAGGTAAAAACGATGTGTTTATTGGCAGAATTCGACGAGATTTTACTAGAGAAAATGCATTGAATTTGTGGATTGTTGCCGATAATTTGAGAAAAGGCGCTGCCACAAATGCAGTTCAGATTGCAGAATATTTGGTGGAACACCGTTTCAATAATCAATAATTTTTTTGTGAATCTTATAAAAGCTGTTCAGAAAAGGACAGCTTTTATTGTTTTACGATTTAATAAATAGATTCTGAATGATTATATTTACATCAAAATCAAAACAATGAAATATAAAATTATACCTGTGGCTATTGCTGGCATTCTGATAGCTTGCAATGAAAACACAGAAAAAGAAACCGCTTTGACATACCCAGAAACTAAACAAGTAGATTCGGTAGATTCATATTTTGATACCGAAGTAAGAGATCCATATCGTTGGTTAGAAAACGACCGAAGCGATGAAACTGAAGAATGGGTGAAAGCACAAAATGCATTGACTTTTAACTATTTGGAAGATATTCCATATCGTGATTCATTGAAAAAGCGTTTAACCGAAGTTTGGAATTATGAAAAAATCGGTGCACCGTTTAAAAGAGGAGATTACACATATTTCAGCAAAAACGACGGTTTACAAAATCAGGCCGTCTACTATCGCTACAAAAATGAAAAAAGTCCAGAAGAGGCTGAAGTTTTTTTAGATCCTAACAAATTCAGTGAAGACGGAACAACTTCCTTAGCTGGGATGAGTTTTACTAAAGATGGAGAAATGCTGGCTTATTCAATATCTGAAGGCGGTAGCGACTGGCGAAAAATAATCGTGCTCGATGCTGAAACGAAAGCACAAAAAGGAGACACTTTAGTTGATGTGAAATTCAGTGGTATTTCTTGGAAAAGCAATGATGGGTTTTATTACTCAAGCTACGATAAGCCAGAAGGCAGTGAACTTTCCGCCAAAACAGATCAGCACAAATTGTTTTATCATAAATTAGGAACTGCACAAAGTGAAGACAAATTAGTTTTTGGTGGGACTGAAGCAGAAAAACACCGTTATGTTTCTGGAAATGTTACAGAAGACAATAAATACTTGGTGGTTTCCGCATCCATTTCTACATCTGGAAACAAATTGCTAATTAAAGATTTGACACAGTCAAATTCAGAATTCATAGAAGTTGTGGATCATTATGACAACGATGTTTATGTGATTGAGAATCAAGGGTCAAAATTATTTATCGTCACAGATAAAGATGCACCCAACAAACGCATTGTAAGCGTAGATGCTAAAAATCCACAACCAGAAAATTGGGAAGATTTCATTCCTGAAACAGAACACGTTTTGTCTCCCTCAACTGGCGCTGGATATTTCTTTGCGGAATATATGGTAGATGCAGTTTCTAAGGTGAAACAATATGATTACGACGGCAATTTGGTTAGAGAAGTTGAATTACCAGGCGTTGGATCTTTTGGCGGTTTTGGTGGTAAAAAGGAAGCTGAAGAATTGTATTATTCATTTACAAACTATACCACACCTGGTACGATTTATAAGTACAACCCTGAAACAGGAGATTCTGAAGTTTACCAAAAACCAGATATTAATTTTGATACTGAAGATTACGAAAGCAAGCAAGTGTTTTATAAATCTAAGGACGGAACAGAAATTCCAATGATTATCACCCATAAAAAAGGCATCAAACTAGACGGCACTAATCCAACTATGCTTTATGGTTATGGCGGTTTCAATATTTCGTTAACGCCATCTTTCAGTACAGCAAACACAGTTTGGTTGGAAAATGGCGGTGTTTATGCTGTCGCAAATCTTCGTGGTGGTGGTGAGTACGGCAAAAAATGGCATAATGCTGGTATAAAAATGAAAAAGCAAAATGTTTTTGACGATTTTATAGCCGCTGCAGAGTATTTGATTGATGAAAAATATACATCTTCAGAAAAACTAGCCATTAGAGGTGGTTCCAATGGCGGGCTTTTAGTAGGAGCAACAATGACGCAAAGACCAGATTTAGTTCAAGTTGCTTTGCCAGCAGTTGGTGTTTTGGATATGTTACGTTATCACACATTTACTTCTGGTGCAGGTTGGGCTTATGATTATGGTACATCTGAAGATAGTCCAGAAATGTTTCATTATTTAAGAGGATATTCGCCTTTGCATAATATCAAAGGTGAGACGGAATATCCAGCAACTTTAATCACTACTGGTGACCATGATGATCGTGTTGTACCGGCGCACAGTTTTAAATTTGCAGCAGAATTGCAAAGTAAACAGAGCGGTAATAATCCGACTTTGATTCGTATAGAAACCAATGCTGGACATGGTGCTGGAAAACCCACAGAAATGATTATTCAGGAATACGCAGATATTTTTGCCTTTACTTTTTATAATATGGGATACGAAGAATTGTAGAAATTAATTTTTAAAACAAATAAACCCGTGTTTTGCATAGCTTAACACGGGTTTATTATTTTGAAACTAGCTGAATAAAGCTTTGATTTGAGATCAAAATTTACTCAATCCACCACAATTTTGAAAGAATGCGCCAGATTTTTGAAATTATCCAATTCTGCCACAAGTGAACCAACAGCAAGCTGGGCTTCAATTTTTATAGGTATTTTATTTTGATCGTCAGAGACCCAAAAGGTCAGACTTTCTTCGGCTTCAAAAACTCGATCTGCCATAACATAAGGACGGAACTTTAGACACTTTACTTTTCCAAATTCAGTTTCAATAACCTCCGTTCCTAAAAACTTGGTTTTGAAGTAATAATTTTCATTGTCAAAAAACATATTGAGGTTGAATTCTTGTCCTTTTTTCAAATCATCATTACCAATTATATTTCTCAATTTATAAAAAGCGGACAACATGTCTTGAGAGTTTGGTTCGATTTCAAAATGATCGGTTGTGTTGTGTTTGAAATCTTGCACTTTCACCGTGTTTTTTTGATGGTCAAAGTACAATTCTTTGTGTTTCTTGTAGCCACCTTCATTGATATCTCTGACAAACTTATGCGGCAAACCATAGGCATCTATAAAGGTTTCGTACTGGTCACGGACTTTAAAAAATACATCCAAAAGTCCTACGCTTTTTCCTTTACCAATGACATGAAATAATTTCTTGCCATTATAAATTGTATCGTTGATTTCCAACGTTGCGGTACTGGCTTTAAACCAGCCATATTTTATTTTAAAACTCAACCATTCACCATCCTTGTAGGCATTTTCATTTTGTGCCTGAAGAACACTCACGGAAAGTAAAAAAGAAAAAATGATTAGTTTCATAAAATTAGTTTGTGTCATACTGAATTTCAAAATTTGCGAAAAAATACACATTAGCTTCAAGTTTAATGTTTTTTTGTGATTAATATTATTTGATATTCACTTTATCTTTTTCAATCCTTTAAATTTAAAACAAATATCATCAAGAAGTTCCCAATAAAGCATAAGTATGAACCAGTTTTCAAAATCAATTTGAAATCAGAGAATTAGCAAAAAAACTTAGGTAAAAAATTTGTAAAATACTTGATAGTTAATTCAAAAAAATTACATTTGCAAAAATTATAAATGACGTTATAAGATGTATTGGACCTTAGAACTAGCATCCTACTTAAGTGATGCGCCGTGGCCTGCCACCAAAGACGAATTGATAGATTATGCCATAAGAACGGGTGCACCATTAGAAGTTGTAGAAAACTTGCAATCCATAGAGGATGAAGGCGATACATATGATTCTATAGAAGAAATCTGGCCAGATTATCCTACAGACGAAGACTATCTTTGGAACGAAGACGAATATTAATTCCTCGTTCAAATAAAAAAATCACTCTAAAAGTCTCGTAAAGGGACTTTTTTTTTTCGTTACCTTTGACTATTCAAAAAATAAAATCCAAATATGGGTGTTTTAGATTCAGTATTAAAAGTATTTGTTGGCGATAAAGCCAAAAAAGACGTCAAGGCTATTATGCCAATCGTTGATAAAATAAAAAGCTTCGAAAAAGAATTTGAAGCGCTAAGTATAGACGAGCTCCGTTATAACACAGTAAAGTTCAAATCGAAAATCAATGAGGCGACAGAAGAATTTCGAACAGAAATTGCAAGCCTTAAGGACAAAGCAGAAGCTGAGCAGGATATAGACGTTAAAGAAAATATCTACACAGAAATAGATGATTTGAAATCGAAGATTTACGAGGTTTCAGAATTTGTACTTAACGATATTTTGCCAGAAGCCTTTGCAACCGTTAAAGAAACGGCTAAACGCTTTTTTCATAATGAAACAATGGAAGTTTCAGCCTCAGAATTTGACCGTACGATTTCTGCAACCAAAGATTATGTCACTTTAGAGGGCGAAAAAGCCATTTGGAAAAATTCTTGGGATGCTGCAGGAAAACCTATCACTTGGGACATGATTCACTACGATGTCCAATTGATTGGCGGAATTGCCATGCATCAAGGAAAAATTGCAGAAATGCAAACTGGAGAAGGGAAAACCTTGGTCGCTACTTTGCCGATGTATTTAAATGCGCTTACTGGCAACGGTGTTCATCTAGTTACGGTCAACGATTATCTTGCTAAACGAGACAGCGCCTGGATGGCACCAATTTTTGAATTTCACGGACTGCGTGTCGATTGTATAGATTATTACAAACCAAATTCTGCCGCAAGAAGACATGCTTACAATGCAGATATTACATACGGTACTAACAATGAATTTGGTTTTGATTACTTAAGAGATAATATGAGTCATGCACCAGGTGATTTGGTGCAGAAACCACATAATTTTGCGATAGTAGACGAGGTCGATTCTGTGTTGATTGATGATGCGAGAACACCTTTGATTATTTCAGGACCAGTTCCTAAAGGAGATGTTCACGAATTTGAAGCTTTAAAGCCACAAATCTCAAAAATTGTTGAAGTTCAAAGAAAGTATTTAACTGGCGTTCTAGCAGAAGCCAAAAAACTTATCAAAGCTGGTGATACCAAAGAAGGCGGTCTACAATTACTAAGAGTTTACCGTGGTTTACCAAAAAATAAGGCATTGATTAAATTTCTGAGTGAAGAAGGTGTAAGGCAATTACTTCAGAAAACAGAAAACCATTACATGCAAGACAATAATCGTGAAATGCATAAAGTTGATGCGGAATTATATTTCACGATTGAAGAAAAAAGCAACCAAATAGACCTCACAGATAAAGGTATTGATTTTCTATCTGGAGAAGAAGATAAAGACTTTTTCGTGATGCCAGAAATTGGTTTAGAAATTGCCAAAATTGAAAAGGAAGGACTTTCAAAAGAAGAAGAAGCCGAGAAAAAAGAAGAATTATATAGAGATTTCAGCGTCAAAAGTGAAAGAATTCATACACTAAGACAACTACTGAAAGCTTATACTTTGTTTGAAAAAGACACAGAATATGTCGTGATGGAAAACAAAGTAAAAATCGTTGACGAACAAACTGGCCGTATTATGGACGGCAGACGTTATTCTGATGGACTTCACCAAGCGATTGAAGCCAAAGAAAATGTCAAAATTGAAGACGCAACTCAAACTTTCGCTACGGTAACGCTTCAGAACTATTTTAGAATGTACAACAAACTGTCTGGGATGACAGGTACAGCCGTAACTGAAGCTGGCGAATTTTGGGAAATCTATGAATTGGATGTGGTAGAAATACCAACCAATAAACCAATTGCCAGAGACGATAAACAAGATAAAGTTTATAAAACTAAGCGTGAAAAATACAACGCTATTATCGATGAAGTCGCCAATCTTTCTGCACAAGGCAGACCAATTTTGATTGGTACAACTTCCGTAGAAATTTCAGAATTGCTTAGCCGAATGCTGAAATTGCGCTCAGTAAAGCACAATGTTTTGAACGCGAAACTTCACAAACGTGAAGCCGATATTGTAGCCGAAGCTGGGAATAAAGGCATCGTTACAATTGCAACCAACATGGCGGGTCGTGGTACGGATATTAAATTGTCCAAAGAAGTTAAAGAAGCCGGTGGTTTAGCGATTATTGGTACAGAGCGTCACGATTCTAGGCGTGTAGACAGACAATTGCGTGGTCGTGCCGGACGTCAAGGTGATCCAGGAAGCTCTCAGTTTTATGTGTCTTTAGAAGACAATTTAATGCGACTTTTCGGAAGTGAAAAAATTGCCAAACTGATGGATAGAATGGGCTTGGAAGAAGGCGAAGTCATTCAGCATTCCATGATTTCAAAATCCATAGAACGCGCCCAGAAGAAGGTTGAAGAAAACAATTTCGGCATCAGAAAACGATTGTTGGAATATGATGATGTTATGAATGCTCAACGCGAAGTTATTTATAAACGTCGTTACAATGCATTATTTGGTGAAAGATTACGAATCGATATTGCCAATATGATTTTCGACACAGCGGAAGTAATTACAGAATCCAATCATAAAGCCAATAATTTTGAAAATTTCGAATTTGAATTGATTCGTTTTTTCTCAATGAATTCTCCAGTAAGCAAAGCTGAATTTGAAAAACAAGCAATTCAGAAAACAGCAGGAATCGTTTATAAACAAGCTTATGAAAATTATAAAAACAAAATGGAAAGCAACGCCGAAGAAGCTTTTCCAGTAATAAAAGAAGTCTATGAAAGACAAGGCGAAAAATTCGAACGTATTGCAGTACCCTTTACAGACGGACAAAAATCGCTTCAGGTTGTTACTAATTTGAAAAAAGCCTATGAAAGTGAAGGTAAAGAGCTCATTACAGATTTTGAAAAAAATATTTCTCTAGCCATTATAGACGAAGCTTGGAAAAACCATTTACGAAAAATGGATGAGCTGAAACAAAGTGTTCAGTTGGCGGTACATGAGCAGAAAGATCCACTTTTGATTTACAAATTTGAAGCTTTTGAATTGTTTAAAGTTATGTTGGAGGAAGTGAATAAAGATGTTATTTCATTTTTATTCAAAGGTGAATTGCCACAGCGAGAAGCTGAGCAAATTACCGAGGCCAAACAAAGGCGACCAAAGGAAAATCTTGAAACTCAAAAGGAAGAAATTCAGAATTTAGACCAACGTGCGGCACAATCTAGACAAGCTGGTGCTCAAGCTAGTCAACCACAACAACAAGTCACAGAAACGATTGTTAGAGATCAACCAAAAATTGGTAGAAATGATAAAGTAAACATCAAGAACGTGACCAATGGTGAAGAAAAAACAGTGAAATATAAACAAGCTATTCCGCTTTTAGAAAAAGGCGAATGGGTGTTGGTAAACCAATAATAAGAGATGAAAAAGTTTGAAATTGAACTGAAATGGGCGACGGCTTTTACAGCCATTAGTATAGCTTGGGTTTATCTTGAAAAATATTTTGGTTACCATGACGAATTTGTTTCCAAGCAAGCTTTGTTCAGCTTGTTTCTGATTATTCCACAAGCTTTAATTTATATAGTATCTATTCGTCAAAAAAGAGAACGATACTATAATGGCACAATTACATGGCAAAAGGCTTTTTTGTCTGGTGTGGTACTTTCTGCGGTTATAGCTGGCTTGTCTCCAGCTGCAATTTATTTGATGGTAGAAATTATCTCACCAGCATTTTTTTCTAATATTGTAGAATATCGAGCTGCTGAAGGTGTGCCAAGAGAAGGTTTGGAACAAATTTATAATCTCAATTCTTATATAACTCAAGCTATTTTCAATAATTTGGCTACAGGTGTATTTTTATCTGCGATTATAGCTTTGGTTTTAAAGAAAAAGGAGAAATAGAAAACACTTCAATTTTCAAACATGAAGTGTTTTATATTTTTTATAAGTGTAGGAAAGGGAAAATAAGCTGTAAACGGAAGCGATTCATATTTTCATTCATGCTGTTGGAAACATTTGCGTATTCAGATTCCCAGTCATTTTCACTAATATTGATATCGTAAGACAATTGAATTCTTAATTGTTCTTTTTTTGGTTTGTCTTTATCTCTAAACACGTAGCCAATTGTGGGACCTATCATAAATTGTTGATGATTTATTTTTGCGATTTCTCCAAAGCTATTCGGATCGTCCAAATCGATATTTGAACTTTTATTGAAGAACTCTAGACTACCATTAAAAGAACTTAAACCCAAACCTACATTTAAGAAGTTTATGCCTTTGGTTTCAAGAATGTTTCTGGTATAACGTACGCCAGCTGAAACATTTCTGATTTCATGTCCAAAATTACCGTCTTCCCTAGACATATTGGCCACACCTAAGTCTATTTCTATTTTGTTTTTTTCTTTGAAATAGAATCCTAGACCAAATGAAATTTCAAAAGGAAAACGCCTTACAGTTGGTACACCAATTTCACTGAGATGTGGGTTTATATTCAGGGCATCGGTGTAATTCATACCTACTCCAAAATAGTATTCTAAGAAAAAATTATTGTCTTCTTTAGTATCAGATTTTTCACTGTCTAAAGTCAAGTTTTGTGATTCATTCTCGCTTTGACTAAATCCTGAAGTTATACAAAATAGGAAAACGAGCGTTAAGTAGAATTTGTTCATTGCATTTTTGGTTTTTTGTTCTAGTGAAATCAACAAAATCGATGCCACAAAATCATTCTTCTTCAAAGGATTCAATCAATTCATCTGTGATTTCTAAATTATGATACACGTTTTGAACGTCGTCATCGTCTTCAAATTTTTCGATCAGGTTCATAATTTTCTTGGCATCTTCTAAAGGGAGTTCTGAAGTATTCAGAGGAATGCGCTGGACTTCAGCGTTTTTTGGCTCTATGTTGAGATTTTCTAATTTGGTGGACATTTTACCAAAATCTGTAAATTCAGTAAAAACAGTAATCAAATTGTCTTCTTTTTCAATATCCGTAGCGCCACCATCGATCAATTCCAACTCTAATTCATCTTCTTCAAGTTCTAAATTCTCGGTATTTATTACAAAAACTCCTTTGCGGTCAAAAAGAAATTCCAAAGAGCCGTTTGTGCCTAGACTTCCACCATTTTTAGTAAAAATGGATCGTACAGAAGCAACTGTTCTATTGGTATTGTCGGTTGTACATTCTACAAAAATAGCAATGCCATTTGGACCATAACCTTCAAAAGTAACTGTGTCGTAATTTTCAGCATCAGCGCCTGAAGCTTTTTTGACCGCTCGTTGTATTGTGTCTTTTGGCATATTGACACCTTTGGCGTTTGAAATAGCATTTCTTAAGGTCGGATTGGTTTCGGGGTCTGGCCCACCACCTTCTTTTACAGCTACTGTGATTTCTTTGATTGCTCGGGTAAATTCTTTTGCTCGCTTTTTATCTTGAGCGCCTTTTCTGTGTTTGATATTCGCCCACTTACTGTGTCCTGCCATTAGATTTTTATTTAAAAATTAATAGAAAACAACAATATATAAAAATGAAATTTAATACAAAAATGCGTTTAATGTTCTTACCAAGTCAGTTTACTGCTAATGAGTTCAGCAGTTTTCTGCTTTAACAGTTTTCTGTTGGCAAGGTTCAATTCTAAACCTTTTGTGTGAATCATCGGGTGTACATAAGCGCGAAGTTTTCCTGGCTTTCCTGTCAAAAACTCATATCTAAAATGGGTTTTATTATCTGGAAATGAAATTGGAACGATAGGGATTTGGTGCTCTATAGAAAGTCTAAATGCACCATCTTTAAATTCATCTAGCTTTTTGTTAATATCAGCAGGAACACCGCCTTCTGGGAAAATACAAATACTAGTGCCATTTTTCAAACGGCGCTGGGCTTCCTCAAATGCTTTCTTTCTACTTCTTGGATTTTTGCGATCTACCAAAATACAAGAACGACGATATACCAAACCAAAAACGGGAAGCTTAGCCAATTCTTTTTTACCAATAAATACAAACGGATATTTGGACACATAAATCATCATCATGATATCGATCATACTTGTATGATTGGCTGTCAACATATAGCTTTCTTCTTTTTTTAGCTTTGTTGCGTAATAAGTTTTTGGGTAAAACCCCATGCCATAAAGCACAACTTTAGCCCAGAATCTGCCTATTTTGTATGTGCTTTTATACCATTTTTCTTTGGAAGTGGTTATTAGTAATACAGGCAATAGAATAATAATCGGTACAATGACCAAGATGTAAAACCAAATTCGCCAAATGAAGATCAATATTTTTCTATACCATTTCATAGTCGGCAAATTTAATAAATAGAATGGTTTCAGTTGAACAAAAGATTTATCTTTGGTCCTTTTGATAAAAATTGCAATTATGTCTAGAATTTTGACCGGTATTCAAAGTACAGGAACGCCGCATTTAGGGAATTTACTGGGTGCAATCATCCCTGCTATAGAAATGGCCAATACGCCAAATAATGAATCTTTTTTATTCATTGCTAATTTGCATACACTTACGCAAATTAAAGATGCTGAAGTGCTTAGAAATAACACTTATGCTACAGCAGCAACTTGGTTAGCTTTTGGTTTGGATGTTGAAAGAACAACTTTTTATAGACAAAGCGATGTTCCTCAGGTTACTGAATTAAACTGGTACTTAAGCTGTATGTTTCCATACCAACGCCTAACTTTAGCTCATTCATTCAAAGATAAATCGGATCGTCTTAGTGATGTTAATGCTGGATTGTTCACGTATCCAATGTTGATGGCTGCAGATATTTTATTATACGATGCGGAACAAATTCCGGTGGGCAAAGATCAATTGCAACATATTGAAATGACAAGAGATGTTGCCGAACGTTTCCATGCTAAATTTGGTGAAACTTTCGTTTTACCAGAATCTTACATTTCAGAATCTACAAAATATGTTCCTGGTACTGATGGTGAAAAGATGAGTAAATCCAAAGGAAACATTATTAATTTGTTTCAAACTGATAAAAAGTTGCGTAAACAAATTATGAGTATTGAAACAGACAGTACTCCTTTGGAAGAACCAAAAGACCCAAATACTTGTAATGTTTTTCAGATTTATAAATTGATAGCATCAGACAATCAGGTCGCTGATTTGAGATCAAAATATATAGCCGGCGGTTTTGGTTATGGTCATGCCAAACAAGCTTTATTTGAATTGATTTGCGATACATATAAAGAGGAACGCGAGAAGTTTGAATATTTCATGAATAATAAACCAGAAATTGATAGATTATTATCTATTGGAGCAGAAAAGGCTAAAGTGGTTGCCGATGAAGTACTGAAACGTGTTCGGACCAAAATAGGTTACTAACTTAAAATAAATATTATCTACGCATCTAATCTTATTCAAGGTTGCATGACCTGGGGAAAGTGGGGAAGGCAATTTTCTACTAATCAAATGACAAGCAAAATCGAAGACTGTTTAAGTCTTGGAGTTTCCACATTTGATCATGCAGACATTTATGGCGGATATACTACTGAAGCTGAATTTGGAAAAGCCTTTGCGCAAAGTGATATTGATCGAGAATCCATTCAATTGATTTCTAAATGTGGAATACAACTTGTTGATGACGTTCGTGGAAATCGCGTGAAACATTATCAGTATGATTTTGATTATATCAAAACACAAGCTGAACAATCTATTTCTAATTTGAAATCGGATTATTTAGACATTTTTCTATTGCACAGACCCAGTCCACTCATGAATCTTGAAGACATTGCTGAAGCGATAACTCAATTGAAAAGCGAGGGCAAAATTAAGCATTTTGGCGTGTCTAATTTTAGCTTAAGACAAATAGAATTATTAGCTAAACTCATACCTGTTGAAGTAAATCAGTTGGAATGCTCAATTACCCATTGCAATCCTTTTATGGACGACACACTACTTCAATATAAATCTGATAACATTCTACCTATGGCCTGGAGTCCCTTGGGTAAAATAAATACTCTGAAGAAAGAAAACTCAACTTTAGATGAGATTTTGACCACTTTAGAATCAAAATACAAATGCACCAGATCTCAACTTGCAGTAGCATTTTTAAGAAAGCATCCCGCTGGTATAGTTCCTGTAGTTGGGACAACACAATATTCAAGATTGAAACAACTTCACGAAGCTTTATCTATAGAGCTAAGTTTGCAAGACTGGTTTATTCTTTTAGAAGCAAGTAGAGAAAGTGAAGTTGACTAATTTTATTAATTTAGAGCAAATTCAGAAAAATTATGAAAAATGTATTAGGTTCAGCGCTAAAATCTTGTTCTTACGACCCTATGACTGGTGCGTTTAGAGATGGGTTTTGTAAGTATTCTGAACAAGATCCTGGTTTGCATATCGTGGCAGCTAAAGTTACAAAAGAGTTTTTGGATTGGAATAAATCTAGAGGTAATGACCTTATATCTCCAAAACCACAATGGAGTTTTCTTGGATTAAAACCTGGAGACTGGTGGTGCGTTTGTATGGGCGTTTGGTTGAAAAGTAAGGAAGCTGGATATCCACTATATCTTAAATTAGAATCTTGCCATGAAAAAATGTTAGATTATACTTCTTTGGAGACTTTAAAAAAGTGGGAATATAAGGAATAAAAAAACTCCCTTTTGAATTAATTTTCGAAAGGGAGTTTGGTTTTTTCTAAAAGGGTTTCTTAGCTTTTCAAGGATTGCATATCAATAACAAATCTGTACTTAACATCAGAATTAACGACTCTTTCGTAAGCATTATTGATGTTTTGAATATCTATCATTTCTACATCTGAAACAATATTATGTTCTCCACAAAAGTTCAACATTTCTTGGGTTTCTTCAATCCCACCTATAAGTGAACCAGCTAAGCGTTTTCTTTTAATAATCAAAGCGCCACCATTCACCTCTTTAAGTGGTTCTATAGCACCAACTAAACACATTGTTTTGTCGCGTTTTAGTAAATTCAAATATGGATTAACATCATGACCAACTGGGACTGTGTTCAATATAAAATCAAATGAGTTGGCGTGAGCTTTCATCTGTTTTTCATCTTTTGAAATCAAGACTTCATCAGCACCTAGTTTTTCAGCATCTTCACTTTTGTTTGGGGAAGTGGTAATCATTACTACATGTGCACCTAAAGCGTGAGCAAACTTGATTCCCATATGTCCTAAACCACCGAGACCAACAACACCAACTTTATCTCCTTTTTGAACATTCCATTGTCTTAAAGGTGACCAAGTTGTAATTCCTGCACAAAGTAATGGAGGTGTGGCTTTGATGTCAATATTTTTAGGAATGCTTAGCACAAACTTTTTGTTAACAATAATGTTTTCAGAATAACCACCAAAAGTATGTCCACCCAAATGTTCATCTTTACCATTGTAAGTGGCTACCATTCCATTTTCGCAGTACTGTTCTAAGTTGTCTTTGCAGGCTTCACATTCCTGACAAGAATCAACTAAACAACCAACACCGACCACATCACCTTTTTTGAAGTTCTTTACATTGGAACCAATTTCAGTGACACGTCCAATAATTTCATGCCCTGGAACAACAGGATATCTTGAGTTTTTCCAGTCGTTTCTGACCTGATGAATATCACTATGACAGACACCACAATAGTCGATTTCAATTTTGATATCATCTGCTAAAACATCTCTTCTTTTTATTTCTAATTCTGCTAAATCAGCATCACTAGACTTAGCTCCATAAGCTTTAATTTGATCCATAAATTTTTCTTAGATTTGATTGAAATTTACTTAAAAGTGGTGGACAATTTATATGATTTAACCTTATTTAACTTGCGACATCTAAATCGTTATAGTTTTCGTGTTCATTTACCTATACAAAAACCAAACATTGGACAGATTCTAAAAATATAGACTATACAGTCTGTAAAATCTTATTACTTTGCTAACTTAAAATTAACAATAATGAACAGGAAGTTATATTTAATACTAATCACATCGGTTTCAGCTTTGGGAGGCCTATTATTTGGTTTTGATACTGGAGTGATAAACGGTGCTCAATATTTTTTGAGTCAGTATTTTGATTTGGATTCAACTATGAAAGGTTGGGTTGTTGCAAGTGCGCTTCTTGGATGTTTATTTGGAGCACTTGCCGCTGGATACATAAGTGCTAAAATAGGTCGAAAATATGCACTTATAATTTCTGCGGTTTTGTTTACACTTTCTGCTTGGGGTTCAGGTTTGCCAGCGTTTTTACCTGAATCTGTATCATTGTTAGTCTTTTTTAGAATTCTAGGTGGTTTAGGAATTGGAATTGCTTCCATGTGTGCGCCTATGTATATTGCTGAAATTGCCCCATCTAAGAAACGTGGAATTCTTGTTACCTTTTATCAACTGGCAATTGTGGTTGGTTTTTTCATAGTTTTTCTTGTGACTTATTTAATTGGGAAAAATTTGAGCGTCGCTGAAAATATTGAATTTGGTTGGCGCAGAATGTTTTGGTCAGAACTCATTCCTAGTACCATGTTTTTGATTTTATTATTTTTCGTTCCTAAAAGCCCACGTTGGCTTTATTTGAACGAAAAACCTGAAGAAGCTGAAAAGACATTGGTTAAGATACATGGTGAAAAACTTGCTGAGTTAGAATCTAAACAAATTAACGACTCAATTAAAGAAAACAAAAAAAAGAAGAATGTCAATTTCTTTTCTAAAACAATACTATCAATCATCATAATAGGTACTGTTTTATCTATGCTTCAGCAGTTTACAGGAATTAACGCTGTATTATATTACGGAGCAGATATTTTTGAAAAAGCGCTTGGTTTTGGCAAAGATGACGTACTTCAGCAACAAATACTTCTGGCAACGGTTAATCTAGTTTTTACATTTATTGCCATGTTTTCTGTAGATAAGTTTGGGCGAAAACCTTTGATTTATATTGGATCTGTTGGTATGATTACGGGTTTTCTCTTGCTTGGCGTATCACTTCAACAAGAAAGTGTAGGAATAATTTCTTTGATAGGTGTCCTGCTTTTTATTGCTTCATTTGCGATGTCTATGGGACCAGTGGTTTGGGTATTATTGTCAGAAATGTTTCCCAATAGAATTAGAAGTACAGCTATGTCTATAGCAGTTGCAGCGCAGTGGGCAACTAATTATTTGGTTTCACAGTTTTTTCCAGTTATTTCTGAAAGCGAAACCAATATGAATTCTTTTTGGAATGGTTCACTGCCGTATTTCATTTTCATTGGGTTCATCATATTTATCATCATTTTTACTTATAAATTTATACCTGAAACTAAAAATAAATCACTTGAAGAACTTGAAGACATATGGGAAAAATAATGTTGATCTTTTGAATCAAAGTATTTTATTACTTATCAAGAGCTGTTTCTTATTATGCTTGACAGCAAATATGGTAGCTCAAGAACTGCCGCCTGTTTCAAAATATTCGACTGGTGATTATGGTGCTGATAATCAAAATTGGTCTATTACTCAAACTGCAGAAAAAAATATTTTTTTTGCAAATAGCAAAGGTTTACTAAAATTTGATGGTGAAAAATGGGAATTGAAAGATTCTCCTAATAAAACAATTTTACGGTCTGTTTTTGCTTTAGAAAATAAAGTTTACAGCGGAGCGTATATGGATTTTGGCGTATGGACAAAAGACAGTTTGGGTGATTATCAATACCAGTCACTTTCTAATGATCTTGACTTATTAGAAGACGAACAATTTTGGAAAATTGATCAACTTGAACATTATATCGTTTTTCAATCACTTAACTCGATTTATCTTTATAATACTTTAGACAATAAGTTTGATATAATCACCTCGAATTTTGGAATTAGCAAAATGGTGGTGATTGATAATATTCTTTATTATCATAAAATCAATAAGGGAATATTTAAACAAGTAAATGGTGAAGAGGTCGCTGTAAATACTTCTGAAATTTTTAAGAATAGCTTACTTATTAATTTGTACAAAATTAACAATGAACTTTATGCTCAGACCCAGTATAATGGAATTATAAATCTAGAAACTAATGAGGAATTTATACCAGACAATTTCGAGGAAATTTGGTCAAAAATTTCTATTTATAGTAGTATTCAACTTGACAATGGTGAAATCTATTTAGGAACAATTTCACACGGATTGCTAAAGCTGCATAATAAACAAGTAGAATACCAACTTACACAAGAAAATGCATTAACAAACAATACTGTTTTAAATTTGTTTGAAGACCAAAATTCTAATATATGGCTTGGCCTTGATAACGGTATTAATTGTGTTAATAAGAGTTCAAGTATTTCTATCTATAATGATGATAATGGAGAACTTGGTACGGTATATTGTTCTGTCAATTTTAGGGATACAATATATTTAGGCACAAATCAAGGCTTGTTTTATCGTGACATTTCAGAAAAGAAATTCAAATTTATAAAAGGTACAAAAGGTCAGGTCTGGTCATTATTTAAACATGATAACATCCTACTCTGCGGTCATAATGTAGGGACATTTCAGATTGAAGGAAATAAAGCAAAACTCATTAAAAACTTGCAAGGAACATGGATGTTTAGAGCGGCGAATGATTCAACGATCATATCTGGAAATTATAATGGATTACACATTTTAAAAAGAGAAAGTAATGATAGTCTTACCTATGTCAATAAAGTTAAAGGCTTTGATATTTCAACTAAATACTTCGAATTTATAGATAGCACCACTATCCTGGTTAACCATGAATATAAGGGCGTCTATAAACTTACTTTAAATCAAAACTTAACAGAAGTTATTGATTTAAAAAAGGATAGCTCTGTACCAAAAGGTTTGTACTCTTCAATTATAAAATATCAGGACAAAATTTTATATGCTTTTAAAAATGGAATATTTACTTACGATGAAAGTAGTTCAACCTTTATAAAAAATGCAAAATTATCATCTGTTTATGATCCAGAAACATATACTTCTGGAAGGTTGGTTAAAACTGAAGATGATAGGATTTGGGTATTTTCTCAGACTGATATTACCTTACTTATTCCTAGTTCTGTTAAAAATGAATTTATAATAGAACATATTCCTTTAAACCATGGAAATCGTGAGCAAATTTCAGGCTACGAGAATGTTAGCCTTATTTATCCGGATACTTATTTGTTGGGAAATAGCAATGGATACCAGCTTTTAAATTTGAAGGATTTCACACAACCTAAGCCAGAGGTGTTTATTAACTCTATAAGTGTACAAAATAAATGGGATGAAGTAATTTCTGGTTTGACTAATAAACATGAATTAAAATATAAAAACAACAATCTAAATTTTGATGTTAGTTCATACAATTTCGAAGCGTCTTTTGAAACAGAGTATCAATATAAACTCGAAAATTACACACCTAATTGGAGTAATTGGCAAAAAGAAAGTGAAGTTAGCTTCAAAAACTTACCACACGGAGATTATGTTTTTAAAGTGAGATCAAGAATCGGTAAAAATAATATAAGTGAAGTCCTTACCTTTTCATTTACAATTTTAAAACCATTTTATTTAAGTAATCTCATGATTGCATTTTATATACTGGTTCTAATAATCTTAGGAATAGTGATTCACGTTTTCTACAAACAATATTATAAAAAGCAGAAGCGTAAACTACAAGAAAAAGCCAATAAAGAACTTGAGCTAAAAGACTTAGAAAGCAAGCAGAAAATCATGAAGATTAATAATGAAAAACTCAAACAAGATATAGAGAATAAAAATAAAGAATTAGCTATTTCTACTATGAGTTTAATTAAAAAGAATGAATTTCTTTCAGGTATAAAAAGTGATTTGAAGATGGTCAAAACTAAGGACGACAAGCTAGACAAGGTTCTTAAAGTAATAAACCGTAATTTGAATAATTCTGACGATTGGAAATTTTTTGAAGAAGCATTTAATAATGCGGATAAAGACTTCCTGAAAAAAATAAAATCTAAGCATCCATCACTAACACCTAATGACCTTAAGCTATGTGCTTACTTGAGATTAAATCTTTCATCTAAAGAAATTGCACCACTATTTAATATTTCAACAAGGAGCGTTGAAGTTAAGCGATATCGATTGCGAAAAAAAATGGATTTAAGCCGAAATGATAGCTTGACAAATTATATCCTTGAATTGTAAAACCAGTTGTGTATTTTAAAAAATGTTGATTTTAATGTTATTGATATTTCTATCAAAAGTAAATTTATACAAACTAAATCAATTTTATAAGTAAAGCTTGAGGGAAGTCTTCTGAATAAGTCAATTTTTACTATTTATGCCTACAAATTTAGTAGTTGAAAATAAGCTTATAAGCTCTAAGTCACTCAGTTTTGGACGTCGTCGGTGTTAAATTAGTAGTGGTTGTTTTGATATCTTTTGTAATACTTCAAAAATTCTTTCGTAATTTGTATTTAAGTTGTTCATGTTTAAAGTTTTGTAGCTAAAAACAATTCATAGATTATTAGTAACATGAGCAACTTTATTTATTTTAAATCAAAATGCACAACTGTTTATGAGATTAATTTTATTGGGTTTTGTTGGCATTCTTTTTTTTAGTTGCCAGCAAAACCCTTCTTTAAATAATAAAACAGAAGAATTAAAAATTGACCAAAAAGTGGAAGAACTTCTGTCGAAAATGACTTTACAAGAAAAAATAGGTCAGATGAATCAATATAGTGGTTTCATGGATTTCACAGGACCACAACCTGACAAGGGAAGAACAGCCAAAAAGTTAGAACATATCAAAAGCGGTATGGTAGGATCTATGCTCAATGTTCATGGGGTTAAAAATGTAAGGGCTGTACAAAAAATGGCTGTGGAAGAGTCTAGACTTGGTATTCCACTCTTGTTTGGTTTTGATGTTGTACACGGTTATAAAACCATTAGCCCAATTCCTCTTGCTGAAGCTGCAAGTTGGGATCTCGAAGCCATGAAACGTTCTGCAGAAATTGCCGCAGAAGAAGCTTCAGCTGCAGGAATAAATTGGACATTCGCTCCAATGGTAGATATTTCCAGAGATGCCAGATGGGGTAGAGCCATGGAGGGCGCAGGAGAGGATCCTTATTTAGGTAGCCAAATTGCAAAAGCCAGAATTAATGGTTTCCAGGGTGACGATCTGTCTTCATTAAATACAATTGCTGCTACTGCCAAGCATTTTGCTGCTTATGGTTTTGCAGAAGCAGGTAGGGAATATAACACTGTAGATATTGGTACTTCAACTCTGTACAATGTTGTTTTTCCTCCTTTTAGAGCAGCAGTCGATGCAGATGTAAAATCTTTTATGAATGCCTTTAATGTCCTAAACGGTGTTCCTGCTACGGGCGATGAATTCCTTTTAAGAGAAATTCTAAAAGAAAAATGGGATTTCGAAGGCTTTGTGGTTTCAGATTGGGATTCCGTTGGTGAAATGGTTGCTCATGGTTTTGTTAAAGACGGTCGAGAAGCAGCTAAACAAGCAGTAATTGCTGGCTCTGATATGGATATGGAATCTTATCATTATATTGAAGAGCTTAAAACTTTAGTAGAAGATGGTGAAATTGATGAAAAATTAATTGATGATGCGGTAAGACGAATATTGAAAGTAAAATATGAACTTGGTCTTTTTGATGATCCTTACAAATATTGTTCAGTTGAAAGACAAAAAGAGACTTTATACAATACAAAATTTAGAGACGATGTTCTTGAAATGGCAAAAAAGTCAATTGTTTTACTTAAAAATGAAAACGATTTACTTCCTTTAGAAACCTCAGGTCAAAATATTGCCGTCATTGGAGCTCTAGCCGATGACAAAACGTCCCCATTAGGAAGCTGGAGATTAGGTGCAGACGAAGGTACAGCCATCACAGTTCTTGAAGGTTTAAAAAAGTATGATAAAAACAATTATACTTATTCAAAGGGAGCAGATGTTGTCACTGGTGAAGTTTCTTTCACAAGAGAACTTAATGTGAATAATATAGATAAAAGCGGCTTTGCAAGAGCCATTTCAGCAGCAAAATCAGCAAATGTTGTAATTATGGTTTTAGGTGAACATGGTTTACAAAGTGGAGAAGCAAGAAGTAGAACTAGACTCGATTTACCTGGCGTTCAGCAGGAGCTCTTGGAGGAAGTTTATAAAGTCAATAAGAATATTGTTTTGGTTTTGCAAAACGGAAGACCGCTTGCTTTACCATGGGCAGACGAGCATATTCCCGCTATTGTAGAGGCTTGGCATCTAGGTACTGAAAGTGGAAACGCTATTGCTAAAGTACTTTATGGAGCATATAATCCTAGCGGAAAATTACCGATGACATTTCCACGTCATGTCGGACAAGTTCCTATTTATTATAATCAAAAATCTACAGGAAGACCTAAACTTCCTTCTCCTGGTGAGGTATTTTGGTCACATTATACAGACGAAAAAAATTCACCTTTATATCCTTTTGGTTATGGTCTGAGCTATACTACTTTTAGTTTTGAAGATCTAAAAGTTAAAAATACTTATACTGAAGATAACACTGTTTTAATTTCAGTAAAAGTGACTAACACAGGAAAGCGAAAAGGAAAAACTACTGTTCAATTGTACATTCAAGATGAATTTGCTAGTGTTACAAGGCCTTTAAAAGAATTGAAAAGCTTTGAGCAAGTTGAATTAGAAGCTGGTGAAAATAGAATAATCAACTTTAAACTTAAAGACGAACATCTGGGGTTTTACAACACTAAAGGAGAATTTTTAGTTGAAAAAGGCAGCTTTAATGTATTCGTTGGTGAAGATTCTCAAGCTGACCTTTCCAATTCATTTGAATTATAAATACATTAATCTTATTTCAACTTCTATCTATCACATTTAAAACTAAGTTTAATCCTGCTTCATTTTAAACTTAGTTTTAAAAACCAAATAATTTCTAAAATTTTTGAATTTAAATAGCTTTCAGAATCGATTTATATAGTTTTTACTCTAAAATTTCAGTTTTAATTTTATCGACAACGATTTCGAAGAGACACGAAAATCATCATAAAAAGCGATTTTTGACCTGCATATTAAAAAAAAAGACCTTTACAACAACTAAAAAAAACCCTACAACACCTATACAAACCTGATAATTGTTTTTTTATGCCTGTTTTTATGATGGCTTTAACATCCCAGTATTGTAGCTATTTAGAATATTTTTATGAATAATGTATAAAAATTGATATAATAATACAGTGTATGTTTTTTGTAGTGTATTTTTTTGAATATTTAACAACTAAAACCTTTAAGTTTGAAAATAATGAATTTACAATATTCTAAAATATGAAAAAATTTCTAATTGCAAGCACACTATTGCTTTTCACATCACTGAGTTTTTCTCAAGCACAAAAAGTAAAAGTTGTAAACGAAAACCAAGACATGAAGCTACAGGTAGATGGTAAAGACTTCATCGTAAACGGTATGAACTGGGATTATTTTCCTATTGGAACAAATTTTAATTACAGTTTATGGAATCAATCAGATGAAGTAATTAAAGCAGCCCTTGACTCCGAGATGGGTTTACTCAAAAATATGGGAGTCAACACAATAAGACTTTATACTGGTATTCAACCAAAATGGATAAAATATATTTATGAAAATTATGGCATTTACACAATGCTTAATCATTCTTTTGGTAGATACGGTTTGACTATCGATGGTGTTTGGACACCAGTTACTAAATATGATGATCCTGCTACCGAAAAATTACTTCTTTCCGAAGTCACTAAATTGGCTAAAGATTATAAAGGAACACCAGGTCTTTTGCTTTTCCTTTTAGGAAATGAAAATAATTACGGTTTGTTTTGGGCTGGCGCTGAAACTGAGGATTTTCCTGACGAAGAAGATCAAAAACAAGCTGTTGGAGAGAATAGAGGACGTCCGATGTATCGATTAATGAATGAAGCTGCTATTAAAATGAAAGAGATTAACAGCTCATTACCAGTAGCAATTTGTAACGGAGATGTTCTATTTCTAGAAATTATTGCTGAAGAATGTCCTGATGTAGATATTTATGGAACAAATATGTATAGAGGAAAATCTTTTGGTGATGCATTTGAAACCATCAAAGAAGTCTATGGTAAACCAGTATTATTTACAGAATTTGGAGCCGATGCATTTAATGCTATTGAAAATCAAGAAGATCAGAAATCTCAGGCTTACTACATGGTAAACAATTGGAAAGATATCTATGAAAATGCTGCCGGACTTGGAAAAGCTGGTAATTCCATAGGTGGTTTCACTTTTCAATTTAGCGATGGCTGGTGGAAGTATGGACAAACCAAAAACCTTGATGTTCATGATAGCAACGCATCTTGGTCAAATGGAGGTTACGACAGAGACCATGAAGAGGGTGAAAATAATATGAATGAAGAATGGTTTGGGATTTGTGCAAAAGGTGCTACAAATGCAAGAGGTTTGTACGACTTATATCCACGTGCATCATACTATGCATTAAAAGAAGCTCATAAATTAGACCCATACGCAGAAGGAGTCGATGCTGATTTTGTCGATAACTATTTTAGTAATATTTCCTTGATGGATGCAGTTTTAAAAGCTAGAGGAGATAAAGCAGCAATGGGAGGTGGAAATGCTAAAAAAGTTGAAATCAGTAGAGTTGCAGCGCATTTATCTACATTTTATACTGGTGGTAGCTTAATTACTACTCCAGATAATCCAAACCCTGATGATAATACTTATCCAAATCAACTTGGATTTGACCAAATGCAGTCATATTTTATTGGCGTAGGTGGAAAGCCTGCTCCAAATGTTAGGTTTAATGCCGATTTCAATATTATAGGTGAGATTGCTGAAAATCCGATTAACGAAATTTTCTATGAAAATCGTGCAAGACCAGTTACACTTCAAACTAACGATGGTCAGATTATTCAAGATGATATTAATAGAGTAGCACTTTATCAAGCAGAATTTGAATGGAATAACGAATTATTTGACTTAAGAGGGTTTTATAGAACAGGTCATTATCACTGGGGTTACGAAGGAGATATTTTCGGCTTGTATCCTGAAGCTAACTATGGTCCAAATTTAGATATTTATGGTGGTGTTATATCAGGAATAGAAGTTGACGCAAAAGGTGAATTAGACGGTCTGAAAGCTGCGTTTGGTCCTCAATTGTGGTGGGGAGCTAATCCAACAATGCTTTTTAAATATAGTAAAACTATAGAAAAATGGGATATAACAGGTATTTATCACAGAGATGTCGAAACATCTTTAGAATTTGACGAAAATGGCCGACGAATTCTCGATCCAAATCAAGTACGAAGTGGTGTTATTCCACCATGGCCTACTGAAAGAGCAACTTTGGCTTTCGAACGCGACCTTGGTAGTTTTGGAATTACATTGGGAGGTATTTGGGCAGGAAGACCATTGAATGGTAGTACCTATCAAGATATTAATGATAATGGAGAAGTAGTTGTAGATAAAGTTAATTCAGAAGATAATTGGGGTGGTAAAGCGAAGTTAACTTATTCTGCAGGAAAATTTAACTGGTACGCACAAGGTTCTGTGATGGGACTTGTTGCAAATGGTGGAGCTGATCCAACCTTAACTTTTACTGGATGGAAACTGAAAGATAACGGAAGCGGCAACCAAAGCAACTTTCTCACAGGTTTAACTTACAACATTGGGAAATGGCAAATAGCTCCTAATTTTTTATGGCAAAAACCTTTGGTAGATCCAATGCCAAATAACGTTGACGCTCCAGGTCGTTTAAGAAATGTTATTGATGACCCTTTTGCTGTAAGAGGAAACAGAGAGACAACTGCTGCAGAAATTCTATTTACCTACGATCCTACTCCTGGAACTTACATGTATGATTGGGATAACAATAAAGCTGAGGATGCAAAGTTTGCAATGAGTGCTGGTTTTGTTTTCAGACATTTACCAACAACAATGGATGCGCATATTGGTTTTCTTGACACCAGAGAATTTTTTGCTTTTGGAACCTCTGTTCCAGCAGAAGACCTTTGGGAAGCACACGCTAGATTAGTATCAAAATTAAGTCCTGATTTTGGAATGGTAGGCTCTTTTTATTATGGTAATGGTCAAGCTCAAGGTGATTCTGATAGGTTACTTACAAACAGAATGGGTGCCAATATTAATGTTTTCTACAAAAAATTTATTATTAATGGTGATGTAAAAGTAAACGATTGGGGACCTTTCGATTATCATAGAGATTTTAACTTGACTTTCCCTCTACAATTAATGCTCGATTTATCTACGACTTTAGGTAAGCCAGAATGGTATATTTTACCAAGCACACAAATTGGTATTAGAGGTATTTGGAGATCTTTAAATGAATTTTCTCCTAGATATTCTCCAAACGCTACACCAATTGGATCTTTCAATGCTGAACCAATAGTAAGTCCTGTTGGCTTTCCAAATGGTTCAGAATGGGAAATAATGACATATATTAGATTCAACATAGGTAAATAATTATAAAAAAATAAACAAAATGAAACTAAGTAAAATAAAATATTCTCGATTAATGGGGCTTCTTTTGTTAGTCGTAGTTACAACAAGCTGCGAGAGAGAAGTTTCTGAAGATGCCGTACCAGCAACTTTCCCAAGTAATGCAGAAGTCTTTACAGATAACCCAGTTGGACTCACAGATGAGTTTTTCATTTCCTTTGACCCAGCTGTAGGAGCTAATACAAATGGTTTTGGTACGGATCAAAATGAAGCTTACCTAGGTAATACTTCTATTAGAGTTGATGTTCCTGCTCCTAATGATTCAGACGGAAACTTCATAGGAGGCATTTTTAGAGATAGAGGCGAAGGAAGAGATTTGACTGGTTATGATGCACTGACGTTTTGGGCAAAAGGATCTACAACTGCAGTTTTTGAAGCTGGCTTTGGGACAGATTTTATTGAAGATAAATATCCTGTCTCTAATTCTAATCTTCAATTATCAACAGATTGGAAAAAGTACGTACTTCCTATACCAGATCCTTCAAAATTAGTTCAAGAAAGAGGAATGTTTTTGTTTTCAGCTGGAACACAAAGCACAAATGGTATGGGATACACGATTTGGATTGATGAAATAAAATTTGAAAGTTTAGGTACAGTTGCTCAACCTAGACCTAGAATTCAAAATGGTGAAGAAGTTGTTGTTCAAAATTTTATAGGGGGAACTGTCAATATTACTGGACTCACACAAACATTCAATACGGTTGCTCAAGGAGACGTAACTGTTAATGCTGCTCCAGCTTATTTTGAATTTGAATCTTCAGATGTCGAAGTTGCAACAGTGGATGAAAATGGTTTAGTAAATATTATTGGAGCAGGTATATCTCAGATCACAGCTACTTTAGGTGGTACTGAGGCTCAAGGTTCAATTACAATTGAATCCTTAGGAGACTTCACTCCTGCACCTACGCCTACAAGAGATCCAGAAAATGTGATCTCTATTTTCAGTGATGCATACCCAAATGTAACTGTTGATTATTACAATGGATTTTTTAATGCTGACGGTCAAACAACTCAAGGTGGAACAGGTCCAGGTGGTGCTGATCTTAGTGTTGACGGAAACGGTATTATTAATTATACTAACCTTAATTTCGTTGGTATTGGAACGTTTATGAATGTACCAACCATTGATGCATCATCGATGACACATATCCATGTTGACCTCAACGTAAATGAAACCTTAAATGCGGGCGACAACATTCAACTTCAACTTCTTAATGACGTAGGTGGTAATGAAACATCTGCAACAGTAACAATTACTTCAGCAAATTTAGCTCAAAACGAATGGAGAGGTTTTGATATTCCATTGAGTGATTTTAATGGACTATCTAGTAGATCACAAATTGGATTAATATTTTTTATATCAAATTCGATTTCGAATATATACGTTGATAATATTTACTACTATAATGAACAATAAAATAAATAATTTTATGAAAAAGATAATTTTAAATAAAAAATTAAATCATTGTAAAATAGCATTATTCACGTGTGTTTTATTAATGACTTTGAGTTGTGACTTAGATGAAACTCAAGAAGTAGCTACACTCAATAATTTAGTTATGGCAGATGAGTTTGATGAAGACGGAACGCCTGACTCAAGCATTTGGGGTTATGAAATTGGAGATGGATCTGCACAAGGTATTCCAGGTTGGGGTAATAATGAATTACAATATTATACAGATCGACCAGAGAATGTAACTGTAGAAAACGGAGTGCTTATTATTACAGCAAGAGAGGAAGCATATCAAGGAGCAAGTTATACTTCTGCGAGATTAATTACAAGAGGTTTGTTTGAACAACAATATGGACGTTTTGAAGCTCGCATTAGAGTTCCATATGGACAAGGTTATTGGCCAGCATTTTGGTTATTGGGAAATGACTGTAACGTCAACCCTTGGCCGCAATGTGGAGAAATTGATATTATGGAATATTTAGGTGATGAACCTGCATCTATGTTTGGAACTTTACATGGTCCTGGATTTTCTGGAGCAGAGTCAATTTCAAAAGAATTTACACTTCAAAATGATCGTTTTGATACCGGGTTTCATGTTTTTGGTGTAGAATGGACTCCGTCATACATAAATTATTATGTAGATGGCAATATTTACCACTCACTTACTCGTGAAGATGTTGCTGAAGAAACAGATGGTGAAGGTGAATGGGTTTTTGATAATCCATTTTATATCATACTCAACGTGGCTGTTGGAGGTAATTTACCTGGTAACCCAAATCAAGATACAGTGTTTCCACAAAGCATGTTGGTAGATTATGTAAGAGTTTATAAATAAATAATAATACCTAAAAATATGAAATTTTTCGAAAATAAAATTTGTTTACTTTTTGTCCTTTTATTAGGAATAACTTTTACGAGTTGTGAGGAAGATGATTCTGGTTCAACAGATGCAGGTGAACCTTTGGCTCGATTTACATTTACGATAGATGTTCAGACGATCAATTTTATCAATATCTCTGAAAACTCTAACACTTACATGTGGGATTTTGGGGATGGCTCAACCTCTAATCTTATAAATCCAGTGAAAGAATTCGAGAATGGTACTTACACTGTAATACTGACAGCCTATGATAATAATGGAAATTCAAGTACTTTCCAAGATACTATTACCATTGATGTACCTGTTTGTGTTGATGAAACTAGTGAAAATCTAGATCCTGCAAATGGAGACCTCAACTGGACTTTTCTCACTGAAAATGAATCTGCACTTTTTAGTGCTTTTGGAGATACTTCTGGTGAAATTGTTGCAAACCCTATTCTAGATGATGTAAACTCTAGCTGTAATGTTGAACAATTCATTAAAGTTTCTGGTTGTCAAACTTTTGCTGGACTCGGTAAAGAACTAAACACACCTTTAGATTTTACTGACCCAAATACAAGCAAAATATTTAAAATGAAGGTGCTTGCTCAGAGCCAAGTTACAGAAGTTACACTTAGGTTAGAATTCATGCCTTTTCCTAATGTAAATCCTTTTCAGGAAAGAATAGCCAGTATCACTCAAGTTGGAGAATGGCAAACATTGACTTTCGACTTCTCAGAAATCAATGTAGGAACTTATAAAAGCGTCATAATTTATTTTGAACGAGACGCTCCTTGTGATGGAGATATATATTATTTTGATGACTTAAGACAAGAATAAATAATTTAATGTAAGTAACAATCAATTATAATCTAGTTACCAAATTTTTTTACAATAATTTTTTATGATTAATAAAATTGAAAATCAAACTTCTAAAGAAAGTCACTTAGAACAGGTTAGGCTTCATGGTGAAAAGTTTTTAAAAATCACTAATAACGATGCTTTACGACCATTTTTTATGAGTATTGTTAGTGATTCTAACCACTGGATGTTTATTTCCAGTAATGGTGGCTTAACTGCAGGAAGGAGAAATGCAGAGTATGCATTATTTCCATACTACACAGATGATAAGATTACTGAATCTGCTCATTATACAGGAAGTAAGACGATTTTCAAAATTCATTTTGATGAAACAATCAAATTTTGGGAACCTTTTTCTAATAGATTTGTAGAGCAATATAAGATTACAAGAAACATCTACAAAAACATCTATGGTAATAAGCTTCTTTTTGAAGAAATAAATCATAGTCTAAATCTTTGCTTTACCTACCAATGGTCGAATAGCGATAAATATGGTTTTATCAAAAAATCTCAAATCAGTAGCCAGAATCCCTCACCTATTTCAATAGAAGTTTTAGATGGACTTCAAAATGTACTGCCAGCTGGAGTTGTTAGTGATTTGCAAACCCAAAGCAGTAACTTAGTAGACGCTTATAAACGAAGTGAACTCGATAACCAAACAGGCTTGGGGATTTTTGCGTTAAGTGCTGTTCCTGTTGATAAAGCAGAGCCTAGCGAAGCATTAAAAGCTAATGTGGTATGGTCTTTAGGTATCGAAAACCCGAAACATCTACTTTCTTCATTACAACTTGAAAAATTTAGAACAGGCCAAAGTATTTCAGAGGAAAATGATGTCAAAGCAGAAAAGGGAGCTTATTTTATCAACAAAACATTTAGTCTGGAAGCAGAAGCTAAAAAATCTTGGCACATTATTGCAGATGTAAACTACAACCATGCATCAGTAGTAAAACTTCAGAAAGAGATAAAGAAAGATAATATTTTAAGTGATTTAGAAGAAGATATCAAAGTCGGTACAGAAAAGTTAGTTCAGCTAAATGCAGCAGCAGACGGTCTCCAAAGATCTAACGACAATTTAAGAGATATTCGCCACTATTCAAACACGATGTTCAATATTATGCGTGGTGGTATTTTCGACAATAATTATCAAATTGAAAAGTGGGATTTTACGAAATACCTCAATAAAGCTAACAAACCATTAGCTAACAGTTTTGTTAATAAAATTGAAGAGTTACCAGAAGTTTTTTCTCTTTTTGATTTGAAAAGTTTAATTTCTAGTATTGCTGATGAAGACTTTACACGACTATCGATAGAGTATTTACCTTTAAAATTTAGTCGCAGACATGGCGACCCAAGTAGACCTTGGAATCAATTTTCGATAAACACCAAAGACGATGATGGTTCTAAAATACTAGATTACGAAGGCAACTGGCGTGATATTTTTCAAAACTGGGAAAGTCTTGTACATTCCTACCCTGAATTTATAGAAAGTATGATCTATAAATTTTTAAACGCTACAACTTTTGATGGCTACAACCCATATCGCGTGACCAAAGATGGCTTTGATTGGGAAACCATCGAACCGGATGATCCTTGGTCTTATATTGGTTATTGGGGAGATCATCAAATTATTTATTTACTTAAATTTTTAGAATTTTATGAAGATTATAAACCGAATAGCTTAGCTGGATTATTCAGTAATTCTCAATTTGTTTACGCTAACGTACCTTATAAAATAAAACCTTATCAAGACATATTAGAAGATCCAAAAGATACTATAGAATTTGACCACAATGCCGACACTAAAATTCGTAAAAAACGAAATGAAATCGGTGCTGACGGAGCTTTGCTATTTGATAAAAAAGGTGAAATTCTTCATGTCAATTTTATTGAAAAAATATTATCTACAACTCTAGCAAAACTGTCAAATTTTATTCCAGAAGCTGGAATTTGGATGAATACACAGCGACCAGAATGGAATGATGCTAATAATGCATTAGTGGGCAATGGTGTTTCAATGGTTACATTGTCTTACCTAAGACGATTCTTAGCATTTTTCAAAACTGTTCTTGAAAACGTTGATGATTCAGAAAGCTATGAGGTTTCAGAAGAATTGTCTAAGATGTTTTCTAAAATGCATGTGACTTTTGATAAATACCAGAATTTAACTGAAAATAAATTTAATGATGCTCAGCGCAAAGAAATTTTAGATGAACTTGGTGAAGCTGCAAGCTTATTTAGAACTGAAGTTTACAAGTCAGGTTTTTCAGGTAGTAAAACTAAAATTTCAGCTGGGGAAATCAGTGATTTTATAAGCACAAGTTTAGGATATCTAGAACATGCTATAGAAGCAAATAAACGTACAGATAATTTATACCATGCGTATAATTTAATGACAGTAAATAAAGACAAGGTTTCTATAGATTACCTTTCTGAAATGCTTGAAGGACAGGTGGCTGTGCTAAGTTCTGGATACTTGAATTCTAGCCAATCTTTAAGTTTACTAGACGCTCTAAAACAAAGTGCATTGTTTAGACCAGATCAGTACAGCTATTTATTGTATCCAAATAAAGATTTAAAAGGCTTTTTAGAGCGTAATAATATACCAGAAGCTTCAGTAAAATCGTCAGAATTACTTCAAAAATTGGTTGAAGACGGAAACCGAAAAATTATTGAAAAAGATGCAGAAAATAATTATCATTTTAATGCAAATTTCAATAATGCTAAGAAGTTAAAAAAAGCTTTATTGTCATTCGATAACAATGAATATTCAGCTTTAGCAGAAAAAGAGCTCGATGACATTCTTAAGGTTTATGAAGAAGTTTTCAATCATAAATCTTTTACTGGTCGTTCAGGAACTTTTTACGGTTACGAAGGCTTAGGCTCGATTTATTGGCACATGGTATCAAAACTTCAGCTAGCAGTTTTAGAAACCTGTATTCAAGCAATAAATGCAAATGCTTCTGCTGAAATAATTGGTGGTTTACTCGAACATTATTATGAAATAAACGAAGGTATTGGTGTTCACAAATCACCAAAATTATACGGAGCATTTCCAACTGATCCATACTCTCATACACCACTTGGAAAAGGAGCACAACAGCCAGGTATGACTGGTCAGGTGAAAGAAGATATTCTTAGCAGATTTGGAGAGTTGGGTGTAAGCATTAAAAAAGGAATGCTTCAGTTTAAACCACATTTATTAAGAAAAACAGAGTTTTTGGAGGAGGAACATGTTTTTAGATATGTGAATATCCATAATCAGAAACACAAACTTCAACTCCAACCAAATTCACTTGGTTTCACTTTCTGTCAAATTCCAGTAATTTATTCTATTTCTACTCAAAATAAAGTTGAGGTCGAATTTAGCGATGGTAGTTTTCAAAATATAGATGGATTTAGTTTGTCTAAAGAATTAAGCCAAGAGGTTTTTGATCGATCTGGAAACATAAAAGTTATTCACGTTCAGATAGAAGATAATATTTTAAAATAAAACCATATGAAGTCAGCCATGCAATTTTTATTAGTAGTGAGTGTAGTTGTGCTGGCTTCATGTCAACAAAATACAAAAGAGCAAAAATCGATGCAAGACAAACGCAATTTAACAGCTGAAGAAATACTGAATAAACCCGATTATTTAGCAATATCATACGGAGGTTATCGAAAAAAAACACGAGATTCTCAGCCTTCCATTTCACAGCTTAAGGATGATTTGAAAATTCTTTATGCTATGGATATTCGCGTTCTACGTACTTATAATGTTCGCCTACCTCATGCTTCCAATATTCTAAAAGCCATTAAAGAGCTTAAGCAAGAGGACGATAATTTTGAGATGTATGTTATGCTTGGGGCTTGGATTGATTGTAAAAATGCCTGGACAGAACTTCCACTTAATCATAATGAAGGTAGCATTCATAATGCTTCTGAAATAAATCGTGCGGTTGAATTGGCTAATCAGTACCCTGATATTGTAAAAATTATAGCAGTAGGCAATGAAGCTATGGTAAAATGGGCTAGTGCTTACTACGTTCAACCACATATTATTCTTAAATGGGTAAAACATCTTCAGGATTTGAAATCTAAGGGCGAAATAAGAAAAGATCTTTGGATTACTAGCTCAGACAATTTTGCATCATGGGGCGGTGGAGAGAGCGAATACCACACTCCAGAACTCGAAGAAATTATTGAAACAGTTGATTATCTTTCTATTCATACTTATCCAATGCATGATACGCATTATAACCCTGTATTTTGGGGAGTTCTTCCAAAAGAAAAAAAGCTCAGCAATACAGAAAAACTCGATAAAGTTATGAATAGATCATTAACTTATGCAGTATCACAATATGATAGTGTGGCGAGCTATGTGAAATCTTTAGGGATTAAAAAACCAATTCATATAGGTGAAACCGGATGGGCCAGTTTTTCCGACAGGCATTATGGTCCAGCAGGATCTAAAGCCACAGACGAATACAAACAAGCCTTATACTATCACAAAATGAGAGAATGGGCTACAAAAAATAAAACAAAATGTTTCTATTTCGAAGCTTTTGATGAGCCTTGGAAAGACGCTGAATATCCTAATGGATCAGAAAATTACTTTGGATTATTCACCGTAGATGGAAAAGCAAAATATGCATTATGGGATGCTGTAGATAAAAAAACCTTTGAAAATCTAAAGCGTGACAAAAATGAAATTACAAAAACCTACGATGGAAAATTAGAAGACCTACTTCTGGATGTGCATATTCCTCCAGTTAAAAATGAAATAATGCTCAATCATTAGTTAACTATGAAATACCGATTTTATGAAAAATTTGAAAATTTTATCTATAAATTTATTTGCGCTTATGCTGGTTAGTTCTTGTGCAGAGATAAAAGAAGAAAAAAGTTTAGATTTAGAAGTTGTAGAAACTTCAAGAAGTGGTCATAAACTTACAAAGCTAGATTCACTCAGTAAGGAGGAAGCAACTTCGAAAATTACACTAAATCCTAAGAAAACCTTTCAAACTTTTACTGGTTTTGGTGGCTCTTTTACTGAATCTTCAGCTTATTTGTTAAACCAATTGGGTACGGAAAATCGTAAGAAAATTATTGATGCTTATTTTGCTGATAGTGGAGCTAGATATTCATTAACTAGAACTCATATGAATTCTAGTGATTTTTCTTTAAGTCAATATTCATACGCTCCAGTAGAAGGAGATACTTTATTAAATAATTTTTCAATTGAAGAGGATAAAGATGACATTATTCCTATGATTAAAGATGCTATGTCGACTTCGTCTGAAGGCTTCAATATTATAGCTTCACCTTGGACAGCTCCGCCATGGATGAAAACCAATAACGATTGGGTTGGAGGAAAGTTAAAGCCAGAATATTACGATACTTGGGCACTTTTCTTTTCAAAATATGCTGATGCATACAAATCTGAAGGTATTGATATATGGGGCTTTACGGTAGAAAATGAGCCACACGGAAATGGTAATAACTGGGAAAGCATGCATTATACACCAGAAGAAATGACTGAATTTGTGAGAGAGCATCTCGGTCCTCAACTGGAAAAAGACGGGAAAGGAGATTTGAAAATACTTGGCTATGATCAGAACAGAGAAGGCATAAAGGAATGGGTAGATGTAATGTATAAAAATGAGGCAAATGCAAAATATTACGATGGTACTGCAATACATTGGTATGAAAGTACTTTTAAGGTTTTTGAAGAAGCCCTGCAGTATGCTCACCAAAAAGCACCAGACAAATATTTGATTCAGACAGAAGCATGTGTAGATGCTGAAGTCCCTAAATGGCAAAATGATGATTGGTACTGGCAAAAAGAAGCCACTGACTGGGGTTGGGATTGGGCTCCAGAAGATCAAAAACACTTACATCCAAAATACCGTCCAGTTTATCGCTATGCCAGAGATATTATCGGCTGTATGAACAACTGGGTAGACGGTTGGGTAGATTGGAACATGGTTCTGAACCGTCAAGGTGGACCAAACTGGTTCGAAAACTGGTGTGTTGCACCTGTTATCGTAGATCCGGACCAGGATGAAGTTTACTTTACACCATTATATTACACCATGGCACATTTTAGTAAATACATTAGACCAGGAGCAAAACGCATAGATTTTGAATCAACAGATAAAGATTTACAAGTAAGTGCAGCAACCAATCCGGACGGAAGTCATGTTGTGATTGTATTTAATCCTTCAGAAGAAGAAAAAATATTCGATCTTAATTTGAATGGTGCTAAAGAAACAATTTCAATTAGCCCACAAGCTATTCAAAGTATTACAATCACTAACTAATTCTTACTCCCATGTCTGAAATTAAAACTCCCGAAGATTTTAAAGTACCTGTAGGTCAAAAAGCAGCTTTTGGAGCTGGACATTTTATTCTAAATGTATTACCTGGTACTTTAGGAGTCTTTATTCAGTTTTTCTTATTAACTGCTTGGGGAGTGGATCCTTTATGGGCTGGGTTGTTAGGAGGGTTGCCAAGAATTTTTGATGCATTTACTGACCCAATCATGGGTTTTATTACAGATAATACTAAATCCAGGTGGGGAAGAAGGAGACCTTATATATTCTTTGGTTCTATTTTAAGTGGTATACTTTTCTTCTTGATGTGGCAAATCGATGATAATGCTTCTCAGTCTTATATCATTTGGCATGTTATGATTCTTCAGCTTTTATTTCTGATAGGTAATACAATGTTTGCTACCCCGCTTGTCGGTTTGGGTTATGAAATGACTCCGGATTATCATGAACGCACTAGATTGATGGCCTTTTCAAATACCATGGGGCAAATCGCTTGGATGATAGTGCCTTGGCTTTATGTTATAATTCCAGACTCAGAAACCTTTAGTACAAAACCTGAAGGTGTCAGGACTATGGCCTTTATCGTAGGAGCCATGACTATTGTTTTTGGGCTATTGCCTGCTCTATTTTGCAAAGGAATGGATGCTGGCAATATGGAAGATCGGGAGAGGATTAGTTTTAAAACATTGGCTAAAAACATAAAAAAACTTATTGAAGGAATTGTACAAGTTTCCAAAAATAAGCCATTTATGAAGCTCTGTGGTGCTACATTTTTAGTCTTCAATGGCTTTCAGTTGGTAGCTGCTTTTGGAGTATTCATCATCGTGTTTTATATGTATAATGGTAGTTATGATTTGGCAGGAACTTGGCCAGCTTGGTTTAATACCATCAATGCTATTATAACCGCTTTTATTGTAATTCCTATCATATCAAAAATTGCAACTAAAATTGGCAAACGAAATGCGTTTTTACTTTCTACATTTTTATCTATAGTAGGCTATATTCTCAAATGGTGGGGTTTTGATGTAGAATTAAATGCAAAATTTAACGAAACCGCTTTAGGTGAAGGTTTAACAGAAGGACTTGGAGCAGTTTTTAACTTTCTTAACCCATACTTAGACAGTATTGGTGCATCGTGGTTTACTATTAATGTAGAAAATGGAGTTCCATGGCTAATTTTCTTACCGATACCTTTATTTGCATTCGGAATGGGTGGCTTATTTACTCTAATGATGTCGATGACTGCAGATGTTTGTGATTTAGATGAATTAGAAAATGGCTCACCTCGAAAAGAAGGAACCTTTGGTGCGATATACTGGCTAATGGTCAAACTTGGTCAATCTATTGCGCTTGTCCTTGGCGGTGTTATTCTAAGTATAGTGGGATTCAATCCCGATTCTGACATTCAAACCATAGAAACCATGAATAACCTTAGGATTGCTGATATTATTGTGCCAGCATCAACAGCTGCCATTGCTTTTTTAGTTATGTGGGGTTATAGGTTAGATGAAAAAAGAGTGAGAGAAATTGGTAATGAGCTAAAGAAAAGAAAAGCTTTGCCTAAAGGAACGAGTTCTTCTTTTGGTACTAAAAGTTTACATTCTTTAATTTCTTCTGAAATAGTTCCAGATTATAAGTACGATTTAGATTATTCATCAAAAACAATGGATAACATTCAGGAACTTTTCTCTTCAAATCTTAATAAAGGAATGCATGGACTATGTTTTAGCCCTTATACAGACGAACAGGATATAGATGACATTCTCACCAAAGAACAAATCATAAGACGTATCGAAATAATAAAACCTTACACAAAATGGCTACGATCTTTTTCGTGTACAGGAGGAAATGAGCACATTCCTAAAATAGCGAAACAAAATGGGTTGAAAACTATGGTTGGCGCATGGATAAGCGAGGATAAAACCCAGAACCGTAAAGAAATTAATAAATTAATAGAACTAGGTAAAGCAGGTCATGTGGATATTGCCGTGGTAGGGAATGAGGTTCTACTTAGAGAGGAGCTTTCAGAAAAAGATTTACTAGATTATATTCAGGAAGTTAAAAAGGCTTTACCAAATATTCAAATAGGCTATGTCGACGCCTACTATTTGTATAACGAACATCCATTACTAATAGATGCTTGTGATGTAATTTTAATCAATTGCTATCCGTTTTGGGAGGGTGCAGATATAGAAATTTCAACAGCCTATTTACGCGAAATGTATGCTTTAATTGAATCTAAAGCAAAAGGTAAACAAATCATAATTGCTGAGACTGGATGGCCTAGTCAGGGAGAAGTCAATGAGAAAGCAGTTCCAAGCAATATCAATGCTATGAAATACTTTATCAATGTAAGCAATTGGATTCAACAAGAAAACATAAAATTATTTTATTTCTCATCATTCGATGAATCTTGGAAAGCACGTCACGAAGGTGATGTAGGCCAACGCTGGGGAATATGGGATAAACATGAAAAACTTAAATATAACTAACTATGACTTATAGAAAAGAACACGAATTAACGAAACAGCAAGAACAATTTCTGGCTTCAATTCAAAATTTAGATTTTGTGCCAGAAGTTTCTTCTGAAGAACTCCATGATTTGTTCAATTCAATTATGAAGAAAGGGATACATGGTATCTGTTTTAGTATGTACGAGGACGGTCAAGAGCCTGGAGATAATATTACTGAGGAACAAGTTAGAAGACGACTGACTATTTTGAAGCCTCACGTTAAGTGGGTGCGTTCTTTTTCCTGTATTGAAGGTAATGAATTTGTACCCAAAGTTGCCAAAGAATTAGGTATCAAGACACTAGTAGGTGCTTGGATTAGCGATGATAAAGAAAAAAACCGTCAAGAACTAGACGCCTTGATAGACCTATCAAATAAGGGCTTAGTTGATATTGCCGCTGTTGGAAATGAAGTTCTTTACAGAAATGACATTCCATTAGAAGAATTGAAAGAACATCTACTTGAGGTGAAAAGTTCAATTCCATCGAATATTCCTGTAAGCTATGTTGATGCTTATTATGAATTTACTGTTCATCCTGATTTAACAGAAATGTGTGATGTGATTTTAACCAATTGCTATCCATTTTGGGAAAGTTGTCATCACGACTATTCTCTCACACATATGCAGCAGATGTATGGTCAAGTCTTATCTGCAGCAAAAGGAAAGAAAGTAATAATTACTGAAACGGGTTGGCCGAGTAAAGGAGAAAATTTGGGTGCTGCCAAGCCATCTTATGAAAATGCACTCAAATATTTTATCAATACTCAATTGTGGTGTGAAAAAGCAGGAATCGAAAGTTTCTATTTCTCTTCTTTTGATGAATCTTGGAAAGTAGGAGACGAAGGAATTGTTGGTGCTTATTGGGGAATTTGGGATAAACATGAAAAAATAAAATACTAAATATTTATACAGGACGACTAAGAAACTATACATCAGCCATACAATCTTAAAAATTAAGCTTTTAAACCCTTCAAATGACAAGGTTTCTTTACTACAAATAAAAAGTAAAGTTTAATAAAACTTGTATGATTTTTGTTGTGTATGGAATTATTAAATCGTCAAAAAATATACTTATATTTATATAATTAATAATTTAATAACTAAAAATTTAATATGATGAAAAAAATTACAACTTTTTTAATGATGTTTCTTGTCGCATTAACTTATGCACAACCAACAACAAACCCAGGCACACCTCCTGCTAGAGATGCAAGTGATGTCATTTCAATTTACGGTGGAGGAAACGATGGTAATCCTTATACAGATGTAGCAGGTACTGATTATGCTCCTTTCTGGGGTCAACCAGGTGCTTATGTCGCACCTGTGTTTGTTGATGTAAGTGGAAATGAAGTTCTTTTTTACGAAGATTTATCATACCAAGGAATGGTGTTAGGCTCTAACCAAAATGCTGCTGCGATGGAGTTTTTACACGTCGATGTATGGTCACCAATAGATGATGTCTTTCAAATTACCCCAATTAATGGTGGTGGAGTTACTGAGGCCTTAGTTAATGTTCCAGTAACAGGTGGCCAATGGACGAGTATAGACATCCCCAAAGCTAATTTTACAGGGATGACTTGGGATAATGTTTTCCAATTTAAATCAGAAAAGCAAGGTTGGGGTGCAGATGGTCCAAGAGGCGATTTTTACATCGATAATCTATACTTCTGGAAAGAAGCTGTAGATCCTACGACTGATGCTACCTTATCTTCAATTGAAATTGATAATGCAGCTTTACCAGGTTTTGCGCCAGGAACTACTGAGTATGATTTTGGCGTACCTTCAACTTCTACTTCTGTACCTGAAATTACCCTTGCTGTGCCTACTAATACAAATGCAACAACAGTTATTACAGATGCTGCTGCTGTGCCAGGTAACGCAACAATCGTAGTTACTGCAGAAGATGGCGTGACTACTGAAACGTACACTATTTCTTATGAATTTGTTGGTCCTACATCAGCTGCTCCAACACCAGCAGAAAGAGATGATGAAAATGTAGTTAACTTTTATAGCGACGCTTATTCCCAAGAACCTTTTACAAATTTTGATGCTGAATTTTGTGGCCCCAACTCGTTTACTGAATTAGATATTAACGGAGATAACTTGTTACAATGGAATAACAATGCATGTCAAGGTATTCTATTACAAAATACTTTAGACGTTACAAGTTTTACGACTTTACATTTTGACTTTTGGGTAAATGATGGTACAGATTTAACAGGTGCTGTAATTGACCTAAAATTTAATGAAACACAAGGGAATGGAGACCCGGCAGATGACACTTTTTTAAGTATTACTCTAACAGGAGGATCAACTCCTGCCATAGTTACAGGACAATGGGTTTCAGCTGAAATTCCTGTAGACTTATCAGCCTTTGATAACTTAGATGAATTGGTAGTTACTATTCCTACGGGTCCAATGAAAAACAATACATACTATGACAACTTCTTTTTATCAGGTGGTACTTTAAGTAATGCAACTTTTACAAAAGCTGAGCTTACTACATACCCAAACCCTACAACTGATGTTTGGAATATAGAAACAAATGTAAATATTTCTAAAATTCAAGTTTATAATGTAATGGGTAAGCTAGTATCTGAACAGAAGGTTGACGCAAATCAAGCTACAATTTCTTCTGAAGGATTGTCGTCGGGAGTTTATTTTGCTAAGATTGAAAGTGATACTAAGAGTTTGCAAACAATTAGATTAATTAAAAAATAAAAGTTTTATTATAAATTTTGTAAAGGCTTGTACTATGTACAGGCCTTTTTTATTAACTGAATTTAAAAGTTTTACAATAAATACATATCTTAGATTTATCAAATTAACGTATGTTTGATAGACTTTAAGTTAAGCTTTTCCACTATGATTACACTAAAAGAACTTGCAAAACAACTGAATGTTTCTGTATCAACAGTTTCTAAAGCCCTGCATGACGCCAAAGATATTGGACCAGATACAAAAAAACGTATCAAAGAAGCAGCAGAACTCTATAATTATAAACCCAACCGTACTGCTTTAGCTCTAAAAGCCAATAAAACCCAAACCATTGGTGTAATAATTCCTGATGTTCTCAATCAATTTTTTGCAAAAGTTTTGCATGGAATAGAAGAATATGCTACAACGCATAATTATGATACCATAGTTTGTGTTAGTCATGACCAAATGGGCAAAGAAGCTAAAAGTGTAGACTTACTTACACAAGGCAGAGTAGATGGGTTCATTATTTCGTTAGCTCTAGAAACTCTTTTGAATCAAGAATTTTCTCATATTGAAAGCATTCAAAAGAACAAAAAAAAATTAGTATTATTTGATAGAACAACAGAAAAAGTAAACTGCGATAAAGTAATTATCAATGATGAAAAATCTATTTTCGATGCTACAAAAGTATTGATTGATAGTGGAAATCGGAAAATTGCTTTTGTTAGTAATATTGAAGATTTAGGAATTGGGCAAATGCGAAAAGAAGGCTATAGAAATGCCTTAAAAGCTAATAATATAGAAGTAAATAACCAATTGGAAGTCGATTTGACCAATAAGGAAAACCCACACGAAATAATAATCAACTTTCTGAAAGCAAACAAAATTGACGCAGTCATCTCAGCGGACAATACATCAGGCCTAATGTTTCAAAGCATCGTAAATAAAGAAATGCCAAAAGTAAGTTCAAAGATTACCATTATTGGATTTTCAGATGAAAAAACTGCTCAACTCAGTTATCCACCTATGGGTTACATCGATCAAAATGCAATGAAAATCGGTGAGAAGTCAGCAGAATTGTTAATCAATAAGCTTGAATCTAAAACCAAAACAGATATTCGTTTTGAGATGCCATTCAATATCAATATAAGATCATAGTTTTCTTACCAAATCAAATTTTAGTTAGGTTAAAAGTCTTAATGTTAAATTAATACATGTTTGCCTTGTTTTAACTAACTTAGCATCAACTAACTAAATTACCTTATATGAAACGCTTCAATTTATTGATGCTTTTTGTGTTTGTATTGAGTCTAAACGCAAACGCACAAGAGATCATTCACTGCTGGGATTTCAATGGTTCAGCACCCGGAGGAAACTTCAACACTTCACCTTTAGAATTAGATAATAGAGTTAGCGGCAATGGAAGCATTACGCACAACCTTACTAACGCTGAGGACTTTGGCGGAAACGCTTCCAACGCATGTTCAGGAAGTAATATCGGTAACGCTTTTAGCCCAAGAAACTCTGAGAATAATGGAAATTATTTTGATTTGAATTTTCCTTCCTCAGGTTATCAAGATTTAATTTTATCTTTTTGGGTAAGACGAACAGGAACTGGATTTAACAATAACCAAATTCAGTATTCAACAGATGGTGGTTCGAATTTTTCAAACTTAGCTTCAGGTAGTTTTTCTCCAATAAATTCTACAGCAGGAAGCGTTCACTCTTTTGATTTTTCTTCAATAACTGAAGTCAATGATGTGGAGAATTTAGTCATCAGAATCATTATAGATGGCGCAACATCTGGTACAGGAAACAATCGATATGATAATATTAAACTCGCTGGTTCACCGATTGAAAATAACACCACAACCGAAGTTTCAGCTCCGCAAAACCAAGTTGCTAGCGCTTCAATTGTTGCAGATGCAACTACAACATCAGCCAATGCGCAAGACGTTTTTAGCTTTAGTGTAGACGATTTGAGTAGTGGGGATAACTTGCCAACTGAAATTACAAGAATGCGCTTTGTTTCCGGTGTGAATAATACATCAAATTGGGCAACACAACTTCAAGGCATCAATTTAATAGATGAAAATGAAAATATTTTTTCACCTACAGTCTCTATTTCAGAGAATGAATTGATTTTAGAATTTGTAAACCCAATTTCCATACCAGACGGAACTTCAACAGAATTTACACTTGCAGTTTTTCTAAGTGAAACAAACATTCAAGATGGTGAAACCATTCAGTTTGAAGTTGAAGGAAATAACAGTGGTTTTGAAGCTGATTTTTCTTCTGGTTCAGATTTTTCTAATGCTTTTTCTGGTGGAGATGTTACTGGAAATCAGTTTACAATTGATGTTCAAGCCTCTAATATTCAATTTTCTCAACAACCAGTAGATACGCCACTAAATTCAGCAATGACACCTGCTGTAGAAGTCAGCTTTGTAGATACTAATGGCAATTTAGATACATCTGCTTCAGAAGAAGTTACCATAACTTCTTCAGGAAGTTTAGCCAATTCTCCAGCTACTGAAAATGCTGTTGATGGCAGAGCTGTTTTCAATAACATCACCCACACCAGCCTGGGGAATAATTTAACATTAACGGCATCGTCTGTAGGGTTTTCAAATATTACTAGTCAAAGCTTTAATATCGGCACAATGTTCATCGCGGTTCAAAATTTTGATAATGCAACGCCAAATTGGAATTATTCTAAAAATATCAACTTTTTTGACGATTCTTGGGGTTCTGCTTATTTTGGCATAATAAATATAAGTAATGCTTCACCTCTAAACTTTTCTGAATTTGATAATAATATTTTAGGAGAAAACGATTTAGATTCACCTAATGGCACATCAAATTTTGCTGAACTGGAATTTGAAAATATCAATATTTCAGGATATGAAAATGTGAACTTATCATTGGATTGGCAGGCGGTTGGTTACAACACTGGATCGGATTTTTTAAAATACGAATTGATTTACGATGGTGAAAATCAAGGTGAAGTTTTTGTGTTTGATGGTGGTCAAACTGGTGAAAATGGTTCAGGAACAATTTCTGTAAATGTGCCAAATTCAGTAAATCAAGTTGGGCTCAGATACATAATTAGCAGTAACGGTGCTACAGGTTATTCTGGTTTGGATAATATTGAATTGAGTGGAACCTCCAACGATACAGATTCTCAAATTGTAGCACCAAGCACGCCAATTCCTTCAGGAACAATCGTTGCAGATGAGGCAATCAATGTGTCAAATTCCGTCAAAGTTTTGCGCTTTGATGTTACTGATTCTGGAAGTTTGGATGGAGTTTCCACCGAAATCAATACTTTAAGATTTGTTCCCGGAAATGCCAACACTGCCAATTGGTCTGAAATTATTGAAGGTGTTCGGATTGAGTCTGGAAGCTTTCTCGCCCAATCCAACCAAAATCTAACAATTACAGACCAAGAATTGATTTTGGAAATTACAAATAATAGTGGTGGCTTAATGACAGTAAACGATGGCTCAACTAAAACATTTGAGTTAAGTATTTTTATAAAGTCAAGTGACATAACGGATCAAGAAGTTATCCAAATGGCAATTGAAGATGGAAATTCAAATCAATTTGTGAATTCATCTGGATCTTCATTTTCTAGAAATATTTCAGGTTTTGAAGGGAATATTTTCAATATTGATGTGCAAGGTGATGGTTTGGAATTTATTACTGAAGCTTCAAGCACAATTTTAGGCGAAGCAATGTTTCCGGTTCAAATTGCCAACACTGATACAGAAGGCAATATTGATTTGAGTCTTACAGAAACCATTAGCATAACATCCACAGGAGTCTTACAGAATTCTCCAGTAACCGCATCACCAGAAAGCGGAATTGCTACCTTTGACAATCTTATTCATACCGAGTTAGATTCGGGTATTCAACTTACGGCAAATGCAAATGGTTATACTTCTGTAAACAGCCAAAATTTCAATATTATTGAAACGCCAAGCTTGCTAATTTCTGAAGTCGCCGATCCTGGAGATGATTTCAATGGTCGATTTGTAGAACTTTATAATACCGGAACTGAGGCGATAAACTTTTCAGAAAACACTTATTTTCTTCACAATGCAACAAACAATAGCAGTGTTCAACTTACAGGAAACTTACCTGCAAAATCACATTATATTGTCAGTTTAAGCGACGATGCCACTTTCAATTTTACCGTGAATTACGGCACAATTTCAGACTTGGTTAGCGGTGTAATTTCCGGAAATGGTGACGATGCTTATTTCTTGTCTACTAACGATTCACAAGCAACATTGGTGGATGTTTTTGGTGTAATTTCAGAAACCAATCAGTCCGGAATTTCTTGGAGTTACGAAGATGCAAAAGCAACTAGAAATATCCCAACCGTAGATGCACCAAGTAGCTCTTTCAACCTAAATGAATGGAGTTTTTCTACCGCTAACGTTTCAGACATGACGCCAAACGAGGGCGACAACGATTATATTTATAATAATTCTTGGACAGCTGAAGGGCTTGGAAATGCGCCAAACATGCAGAGTTCTGATGCACAAAATATCTTTGTAAAATCTGGAACAGCAACCTTGACTAGCGATATTGATATTAACGATGTGGTAGTCAGAGAAAATGCTACACTTTTAATAGAACGCAGGCTCAATATTTCTGGCGATTTCATCAACGAAGGTGAAGTGATTTTTAAAAGTTCAAATGCAAGAACAGCCGTACTTGGACAAGTGAATCCCAATTCAGAAATAATAGGAAATAATTTTGTGTCCGAAAGATTTTTCAGCAATTCAAATCGAGCGTTTCGGTATATTTCACCTTCCATAAATTCAACAGGAAGCATCAATGAAAATTGGCAAGAAGGCGCCAATGATGTTAGTGAAAATCCAAATCCAGGCTACGGAACGCACATTACAGGTTCACAAAGCGGTGCAGATGGTTTCGATGCTACAGCAACAGGAAACCCGTCATTATTTCAATGGAATGCAAATACGCAAGAATGGAACGCTGTTCCAAATACCGACACAGAAACCTTACAAGCTAATGAAGCTTACGGTATTTTGATGCGTGGTGATCGCAGTATTTCCCTGACTTCTAATGATGCTATAGGAAATTCTACAGTTTTAAGAACTAGAGGAGATTTACTACATGGCAATCAAATTGTACCCAATTTAGCACAAAATGAAGGCGAATTTAGTTTAGTTGGAAATCCTTATCAAGCTAAAGTTGATATGGATGTTTTACTGAGTAATGCCGAAGGCTTAAGTTCACAATTCAGTTATATTTACGATCCAACTTTAGGCAATCGTGGCGGTTATGTCACCGTAGAATTCCAAAATGGTAACGCCACAGTTACGCCTGTGGGATCGACTGTCAACAAGAATCTGCAAGTTAATCAGGCTTTTTTTGTTCAGAATATATCTTCAAACCCTAGCTTAACCTTTACAGAAAACAGTAAAGTTGAAACATCGACAAATAACGGAACTTTTAGCGATGAGACTTCAAATTTAGAAAGTATAAAAATCGACTTGAAAAACGCTGAACTTGATAAAATCGTTGATGGTGTGAAGATAAATATCAGTTCAGATTTTAGTGAAACTGTCAATTTTTCTGACGCTCCGAAATTTTGGAACGAGGCAGAATGGTTTGCAATTGATAAATCTCCAGATTTTTTATCTGTTGAATCTACCAGTATTTCTGAAAACAATGATGAAATTCAACTGTATTTAGATAATTTTCAAACAAATGAATATGCATTTCGTGTAAATCTAGAAGAATTTGAAGCTGCTGAGGTTTCACTTTACGATGCTTATACTGGTGGAAATTACAATTTGACCAATACACAAGTCAACGTGATTGCATTTGTTACAGATGAAAGCATTCCAGAAAGTATAGAAAGCGATCGTTTTAAATTGAAATTCGACAACATAACACTAGATCAGCAGGAATTTAATTCCGAAAAATTCAGCGTGACGCCGAACCCTTTAACTGAAAATTTTTTCAGAATCAATCTGAATGAAAGTTTTACAGATTCTGAAATAACTGTTGAACTTTACGACTTACAAGGGCGAAGCGTTTTTGAAAAGCATTCAAAGGCACAAAACCCTATAGAAATTCAAGTTGAAGACCAACTGAATTCAGGAGTTTATATTTTGAAAGTCAGCAACGCTTCAAAAAGCTTTACACAAAAACTAATTGTTCAGTAGAAAGCCCCAAAATAAAAAAGCAGTTGAAATAAAAGTTTCAACTGCTTTTGGTTTTAGTCTTCAATCAAATGTTTGATGATATCTGTAGTGGTTACAATTCCGACTAATTTGTCACCTTTAACTACAGGAAGCGCATGAAATTCTTTTTTAGTGATAATTTCAGCAGCGGTTTTGATATCTGCGGAATCTTCAATGCTTTCCACATTTTTAGTCATCACTTGCTCTAGTGTGAACATGTCATAAACCATAGATTCTACTTCTTCGCCATTATCGTCAGTCGCATCTGCAAACGAAATTCGCATCAAATCCGTATAGCTAAGTATGCCAGTTATTTTCTCACCTTCTACAACAGGCAAGTGTCTTATTTTGTGTTTTTTGAATAAAGATTCAGCTTTGGTTAAACTATCTTCAATATTCAATTTTACTAAGTTCTTGGTCATTATTTTAGAAACTGTTGCATTTGCTTTCATGGCATTTTATTTTAAAATTATACCGTAAATTTCATCAAATTTCTAAAGTTCAACTATGATAAAAGTCAGTTTTGTAAGAATGGTTTTTTTAGAACTAAAATGGTAATTTCAATTGTTCATCTTTAGGTTTTGCTTGCAGTTTTTGCGTTTTGTCTGTATTCAAATTTGACAAAGAAACGCCCAACAAACGCACAGAATCTTTTAGTGATTCTTGAAAAAGTAAAGTTTTGGTTTCTTCCATAATCAAAGCTTTGGATGAAATATAAAGCGATAAAGTTTTACTCCTGGTTTGAATGCTGAAATCGCTGTATTTTATTTTCAAAGTAATGGTTTTGCCAGCAACTTTGTTGTTTTTCAGACGTCGTTCCACTTCTTCTGCAATTGCTTCTAGCTTTTCCAACATGTAGATTTCAGAGGAAATGTTTTCAGAAAATGTGCGCTCTGCGCCAAGTGATTTTCTAATTCTTGTTGGTTTTACTTCACTAAGATGAATGCCGCGCACGACATTGTAATAATGCAAACCACTTTTACCAAAAGTTGATTCTAGAAATTCCAATGATTTTGATTTTAAATCTGCTCCAGTGAAAATCCCAAGCCGGTACATTTTGTCTTGTGTTACTTTTCCAACACCGTAAAATTTCCTGATATCCAAGTTTTCTAAAAATGAAATCACTTCATCAGGTGGAATGGTTTTTTGTCCATTTGGTTTGTTGATGTCACTGGCAACTTTGGCGATAAATTTATTAATAGAAATCCCTGCAGAAGCATTCAAACCAGTTTTTAATTTAATTTTTTTACGAATTTCTTTCGCAATTAAAGTCGCACTAGGAAAGTTGATTTTGTTGACACTTACGTCCAGATAAGCTTCATCCAAAGAAAGCGGCTCAACCAAATCGGTGTATTCAAAAAATATTTTTCTGATGTCTTGAGAAAAGGATTTATAACGGTCGAAACGCGGTTTTACAAAAATCAAATCTGGACATAATCTGGCGGCTTGTCTTCCACTAATGGCACTTCTCACACCAAATTTTCTTGCTTCGTAACTTGCCGCTGCGACAACGCCTCTTTTGGAACTTCCGCCAACAGCAATGGCTTTGCCTGCCAACTCGGGATTGTCTAATTGCTCTACCGATGCATAAAAAGCATCCATATCGACATGAATGATTTTGCGGATATGTTCACGAAAATCCATAATTTCAGAATATTTAAATCCCTTTTGGAATGGCGGCAATCAAGTTTTGGGTGTAGGTTTTTTGAGGGTTTGCATAAATATTGTCTGCTTCGCCATGTTCTACAATTTCACCTTGATGCATAACCAACAATTGGTCTGCCATATATTTTACAACTGCCAAATCATGTGAAATAAAAATATAAGTAAAGCCGAAATCGGTTTTCAACTCGTTGAGTAAATTCAGAACTTGGGCTTGTACAGAAATGTCTAAAGCAGACACAGATTCGTCGCAAACAATCAGTTTGGGTTGCACAGCAATCGTTCTGGCAATGCCGATGCGTTGGCGTTGTCCTCCACTAAATTCGTGTGGATAACGATTGAAATGCGCTTCAGACAAACCTACTCGCTCCAAAAGTGCGATGGTTTTTTCTTTTCTCAGCTTGTCGTTTTCATAAAGTTTATGAACTTTCATCGGTTCCATAATGGCTTTGCCAACAGAAATTCTTGGATTCAAACTAGAAAATGGATCTTGAAAAATTAGCTGAATATCTTTTCGTAATTCGCGCAATTGATCACCTTTAAGATTTGTGATATTTTGATTTTTATAGAAAATTTCACCTGAAGTGGCGTCATCTAGACGTAAAATAACATTGCCTAAAGTAGATTTACCACAACCGGATTCGCCCACTAAACCTAGTGTTTCACCTTCATAAATTTTGAAACTGACGTCATTGACAGCTTTTACTATTTCCTTACTTTGAAACCATCCTGCGTTGCTAATAAACTCTTTATGAATATTTTTGACTTCCAAAAGTGGCTGATTTGCATAAATTTTATCGTGTCTGTTTTGGCGTTCTGCTGAAGTTTCAAATTCAGCATTAGGTAAATCTTCCAAAAAATCTCTGACAGTCGGCAATCGCTTCAAACGCTGCTGTGTCGTGGGTTTTGAAGCTAAAAGCGCTTTTGTATAATTGTGTTGTGGATGTTTGAAAATTGAAACTACATCATTTTGCTCTACAATTTTTCCACGAAACATTACTGCAACCCGATTGGCAATTTCTGAGACCAAAGACAAATCGTGAGAGATGAAAATAATGCTCATATTGGTTTCTAACTGAATGCTTTTCAACAGTTCTAAAATTTCTTTTTGAACAGTAACATCTAGTGCTGTTGTTGGTTCATCGGCGATGAGTATTTTGGGTTTGCAAGCAATTGCCATGGCAATCATGACACGTTGTTTTTGTCCGCCGCTGATTTGGTGTGGGTAACTTTTGAAAATGGCTTCTGGGCGTGGAAGTTTTACTTTGTCAAACAGGCTTAAAACTTCGGTTTTAGCTTGCTTTGAAGATAATTTTTTGTGGCGAATTAGAATTTCTGCAACCTGCTTGCCGCAAATCATTGACGGATTCAGTGAGCTCATTGGTTCTTGAAAAATCATCGAAATATCGTTGCCTCGAATATTTTGAAATTGTTTTTCAGAATACAGATTCAAATCTTTTGATTCAAATAAAATTTCACCTTCAACTTTCGCTTTTTTGCTTAACAAACCTAAAATTGCTAATGTAGATACTGATTTTCCCGAACCCGATTCGCCAACAATACCGAGAATTTCATTGGGTTGAAGCTCGAAATTCAAATTCTCGATGACGTGTTCATCTCCAAATTTTATGTTCAGATTTTTTATGTTCAGCATATTTATACAGAAATAATTTCTTCGTTTTTCAAAAGTGGTTCTTGTCGCATTTTCAAAATAAGTTGTGCTACGGCAACCACATCTTTTTCGCAGTACACTACAATTCTATCAATATTTTTGTCTTCATAATAAACTTCTCTGACTTGGCTGCCATCAATGTCGTCTTTTGGAGACGGAATATCGAAAATCTCGGTGAGCAATTTCAGTGATGTGTAATGCTTATAATCTCCAAATTTCCATAATTCTAATGTGTCCAAATGCGGAATTTCCCAAGGTTTTTTGCCAAATAACTGCAATTTTTCTGGCAGAGCAATGCCGTGAATCAACATTCGTCTGGCAATGTAAGGGAAATCGAATTCTTTGGCATTATGACCGCAAAGCAAATGTTGAGGTAAGCTAAAATATTCCTCCAAAAGTGTTTTGAATTCCTGAAGTAAATCGGCTTCATCACCATAAAAACTCTTGGTTCTGAAGTTTCGTGTGTTGTCTTTAGAATTGAAAAAGCCTACAGAAATACAGACAATTTTACCAAATTCAGCCCAAATGCCTGCCCGATTGTAAAATTCACTAGCAGAATAGTCATCATGACGTTGGTATTGAGTTTTGTCAGCAAAGAGCTTTTGTTTGTTTTCTGACAAATCTTCAAAACGCTCTAATTCAGGAACAGTTTCGATGTCAAGAAAAAGGATGTTTTCTAGGTTGAGTTTTAATATCATAAGAATTGGTTTTTGATTTCAGTTTACAGATTTCACATTTTAAAGCTAGTTTTTTTATAAATCTTTATTTTAGAACTCGAATATCCTTTAAATATTCATTATTTTTGAATTAAATAATTTTTTGTACATGAAATTTAAACCGGAACTATCTGTGATTTCCATCGTGTTTTGGCTATTGATTATTGTGGCGTTTTTTTTAATTATTTTCTACAGCAATCTTTCACATTATTTTGTTGGTTTCATTCCTTTTTGGTTCTTGATTTTAAGTTTATCAAGAAAAACTATAACTTATAAGGTTTCTGATGAAGAGCTCAATATTGACTCTCCGTTCATTCATACTAAAGTTAGGTTTTGTGCCATCAAGTCTTTCAAAGTTAAAACATCTAGCTTTCTGAAGCAACTTATTATTGGATATCCCAAAAAATATTTAATTATAGAATACAATAATTACGACAGTATTGATGTCCTAAATACGGATACTTCACTTTTAAATTCTCTAGAAAAAAGCCAGAAAAACTAGACAAATTTTTTGTTTATATTTTGAAAAATGAAGACTTCAATTTTTGAAGTTTTAACTTTGTATTATTCAAAATATAAAATCATGACACACACTTATAAAGTTTCAGGAATGACTTGTCAAAACTGCAAAGCCAGCGTTGAAGATAGTCTTAGCGATTTGGAAAATATCACTTCAGTAGAAGTGGACTTGGATCAAGGTGAAGCTAAATTAGAAATGCAGAAACACGTGAATTTGGAGACGCTTCAAAATGCACTTTCTGATAAATATAAAATTTCTAAAAAATCCGATTTTCAGGATTCTTCAGGAGAAAATATTGATGAAAAAACCAAATTTCAGCAATTATTCCCATTATTTTTAATTTTTGCTTATATCAGTATTGCATCAGTTTTACTGAACTACAGTTCATGGGAAACCAGTCAGTTCATGTTCGACTTCATGGGCTTGTTTTACATTGTCTTCAGCTTTTTCAAATTTCTAGATTACAAGGGTTTTCCAAACTCTTTTAGAATGTACGATCCATTGGCGAAAACCATTCCGGCCTACGGCTGGATTTACCCATTTATAGAAACTGCTTTGGGCTTAATGTTTTTGTTTAGGTTTGAAATTGACGTGGCTTTGGTCGCAACGATTATCGTACTTGGTATCACGACTATTGGCGTGACAAGATCTTTGTTTTCCAAGAAAACTATAAAATGCGCTTGTCTTGGCACAGCTCTGAATTTACCAATGACTGAAGCTACTTTTATAGAAAACAGCATCATGCTTGTTATGGCAGTTTGGATGCTCTTGGTTTAGTTTTTTGGAGACGTTAATCAAATAATAAACCTATCTTAAAGATGGGTTTTTCGTCTATTTTCACGATATTTGTGAAAACGCTAAAAATTATGCCTTTTTATCATAAACTCGGTAAAATACCACACAAAAGACACACGATTTTCAAAAAACCCGATGGGTCTTTATATCATGAACAATTGTTCGGAACGATTGGATTTGACGGTATGTCATCCAACAGTTACCACGAATATCCACCAACACAGGTGAAAGAAATTTTGGGTCACAAAAATGTTGCGCCAAAAATTGCTGTGGAAACCAATTTGAAATCTTATAAATTTCATGGTTTCAAAACAGTGCCACAACCAGATTATTTGGACAGCCGCACAACTGTAATGCACAATTCCGATGTCAGTATTATTTTGGCAGCACCGACCGCTCCTAGTCAAGATTATTTTTATAAAAATGCCGATGCCGATGAACTTTTATTTATTCATAAGGGCAAAGGAAAATTGCGTACTCATCTTGGTAACCTCGATTTTGAATACGGCGATTATTTGTTGATTCCGCGCGGAATTATTTACAAAATCGATTTTGAAACCGAAGATAATCGCTTGTTTATTGTAGAATCTCGAAGACCAATTTATACGCCAAAACGCTATCGAAATCATTTTGGACAACTTTTGGAACATGCTCCATTTTGTGAACGAGACCTTAGACAACCTTATGAACTGGAAACGAATGATGAAAAAGGGGATTTTTTAATTAAAATAAAAAAGGAAAATGAATTATTTGATACGGTTTATGCTTCACATCCGTTTGATGTAGTTGGCTACGACGGTTTCAATTATCCTTATGCATTTTCCATTCACGATTTTGAACCAATTACGGGGCGAATTCACCAACCACCACCGGTGCATCAAACTTTTGAAACCGATGCGTTTGTAGTTTGTTCTTTCTGTCCGCGATTGTACGATTATCATCCAGAAAGTATTCCAGCACCATACAATCACAGTAATATTGACAGTGACGAAGTATTGTATTATGTCGACGGTGATTTTATGAGTCGAAATGACATTGAAGCAGGACATATTTCGCTTCACCCAGCTGGAATTCCTCATGGACCACATCCTGGCGCTGTAGAGCGAAGTATTGGACAAACAAAAACAGAAGAATTGGCCGTGATGGTAGATACTTTTAAGCCGCTTCAGATTACTGAAGAAGGCATGGAAATCGTCGATGATTCTTACCACAAATCCTGGTTAAAAGAGAATCATTGAAAATCGGAATAATTTAATTTATAATAATAAAGTATAAATGAGAATTTGTTAATTGGTGGAAGAAAAAAATATAAATTTTGAATTCTACAATTAGCAAATTTCCAAATAAAATATTTTAAAATGAAAAAAGAAGTAAAATCAGTAAACTACGGTTTAGAAAAAATATTTGACGGTGCGCAAGACTTTTTGCCACTTCTAGGAACCGACCACGTTGAACTTTTCGTAGGGAATGCAAAACAAGCCGCCCATTTTTATAAAACAGCTTTTGGGTTTCAATCTTACGCTTATAAAGGTTTAGAAACAGGAAGTAAAGACAGTGTTTCCTATGTGTTGAAACAAGACAAAATCAGATTAGTTTTAACTTCACCTTTAAGTTCGAAGAACCCGATTAATGATCATATTGTAAAACATGGTGACGGTGTGAAAGTAATTGCACTTTGGGTGGAAGACGCTAAATTGTCTTGGGAAGAAACCACCAAACGCGGTGCTAAATCCTTTATGGAACCAACGGTAGAAAAAGACGAACACGGTGAAATTGTAAAATCTGGAATTTATACTTATGGCGAAACTGTTCACCTATTTGTTGAACGTAAAAATTACAAAGGCAAATTTATGCCTGGATTTGTGGCTTGGGATTCAGATTATAAACCAGAGCCAGTTGGTTTGAAATACATAGATCACATGGTTGGCAATGTCGGATGGAACGAAATGAATACCTGGGTGAAATGGTACGAAGATGTCATGGGATTTGTCAATTTCTTATCTTTTGATGACAAACAAATCCACACGGAATATTCTGCCTTGATGAGTAAAGTAATGAGTAATGGCAACGGTCGAATTAAGTTCCCTATTAACGAACCTGCTGAAGGCAAGAAAAAATCTCAAATTGAAGAATACTTAGACTTTTATGAAGGCGCTGGTGTGCAACACATCGCAGTTGCCACGGATGATATAATTCAAACAGTATCTGACTTGCGTTCACGTGGTGTAGAGTTTTTGTCTACGCCGCCAGAAACGTATTATGACGCAATTCCATTAAGATTAGAAGAATTTGACCATGAACTTAGTGAAGATTTGAAAACTTTGCAAAGTTTAGGTATCATGGTCGATGCAGATGATGAAGGCTACTTGCTACAAATTTTCACAAAACCTATCCAAGATCGTCCAACATTATTTTTCGAAATTATTCAAAGAATGGGCGCACGTGGATTTGGTGCAGGAAATTTCAAAGCTTTATTTGAATCTATCGAAAGAGAACAAGGTTTGAGAGGAACTTTGTAAGGAATTTCAATTTAATATAAAAAGGTCTAGTTTCAGAATTTTGAAACTGGATCTTTTTTTTTAAAACCAATACCCAATACTAATATACCAAATGCTTTCTTTGGTTTCTGGAGAATACGCATATTTTAAATCAATAGGGCCTAAAATAGTTTTGCTACCTAAACCTATAGAATAGCCAGAAAATTCAGGTGTGCTTAGCCAGTTTCCTGTAGATAATAAGTCGTCTTCCACATTGGCATAATTTGCAGAAAGCAGTAAATGGGTTTTGTTGTAGAAATTATAATCCAATTGTAACTTACCTTTGATATAAGAATTGGCGGTTAAAGCAAAAAAATCGTATCCCAAAAAGTGACTGAAATTATTTATAGTTTGGTTGCCAAAACCACCTAAAAAGAAATTCAATCCAGCTAAGTTTTCGTTGCCAGTTCTGAAACCTAATTCAGAAGAAATGAAAGCAGAAAAATTAGGAAGCAAATTTTTTGCATACGCAATCTCACCTTTAGCAATGGCAAATTCAGAATAATCGCTGAAAACGGGGAAATATATATTCAAATCGCCAGAAAAGTAATACCCTGAACTTGGAAAAAATTTATCGTCCATTGTGTCCACCCGCAAATAGCCATAAACACTTGCCAGTTTGTCCCGTTCAATGACTGTTTCAAATTCATTCTCATCTGGATTATTGATAAATGTTTCTGTAGAAGCTTTTAAAAACTTGTATTCTGCTCCAAGTCCAAATTTGAAATCTTGTGATAGAAAAGTTTCAGCATAAATTCTGTTGGTAAAATCTTCATTTTGAAGCTGAACTTGATTGAGTTCACTTGGATCTAAATTACCAATATTTTGCTGAATAAATTCAAAATTCACATTATCCTCAAACCTGTTGTATCTGGAAGTAACACCGATACTCCAATACCGACCTTTGTCGATATAATAATCAAACCTGTATCTAACATTATCGCCCAAAATAAGATCGAGTGAAGCTACATCATTGGTTAGAAATAGGCTTTTTTGGGTTAGATTGGTTAAAAAACTGGTTTTGTAAAGTTGGTCGTAGTGAACACCAAACTTCAATAAGGTATTTTGTTCACTTTCAAAAACTTCCAGATTCAAAACTTGTTCACCATCTTCGTAAACTATATTATAATTGATTTTATTGAAATTTCCTGTGGCAGCTAAATTGTTCAGACCTTCATTCAATAAATTATAGGGAATCTTTTCGTTTAGATTTATTTTCAATTTACCACGAATGTAATTTCTTGGATAGTCTGTATTTCCTTTAATTCTTATTTTTTTAATTTGAAGTGAATCTATCAACTTAACAGGTTTTCTTTGAGTTTTTCGATTCTGAAGACTACTTATTTTTTTCAATTCTTCGATAACATCTTTTGCAGCTTCTTTTCCATTTTCTATAATTTGTTCACCTTCATCAAAAGATAACACGTTAAAATCATCGATATCAGGTCTTATATAAACATCAGTTTGTTTACTTTTTTCATTCATCGCTTTTATGGTTCGGAAATTATTCACTTGTGTAAGAATATCAAAACCACTGACCAACTCTTCCTTATCTCTTAAATTGTCTTGAACATCGACACCAATAATAATGTCTACATCTTTAGACCTTAGCTCATCTATTGGATAATTATTAATCACACCGCCATCTGTCAACATCATTCCATCGATGTAAACGGGGCTAAAAAGCGTAGGAATAGCACCACTCGCAGAAATAGAATTAGCCAAATTGCCATGATCCAAAATAATTTGGCTTCCGGTTTCTACATTGGTTGCTATGCAAAAAAAAGGAATCGGTAATTTACTGAAATCTTCAATGTTGATGTGAGCCAAAAGTTGAGCATATAAGTTGTAAACATTCTGCCCTTTGGATAAGCCCGACGGCAAACTGAGTTTGAAATTATCAAACGGCAATTTCAAAACATAACGTTCAGATTCTCTCTTTTCATAAAAACTTTTGGCGTCTCGTGGCAAGTCATCCTGAATTAAACTTTCAAAGTTCGTTGTCCTGAAAATGGAATCTAATTGTTTGGAAGTATAGCCTGCCGCATATAAACCGCCAATAACGGCGCCCATGCTAGTCCCAGCAATATAATCAATTTTTACACCAGCTTCTTCAATTACTTTAATAGCTCCAATATGGGCTAAACCTTTAGCTCCACCGCCACTTAAGACTAAACCGACTTTAACGTCTTTTCCGCTTTGTGCTAAAGATTTTAGTTTGGGATTTTCTAAAAACTGGCCAAAAACGAAAACAGGAAATAAGAAAAAAATAAATTTAGCTTTCATAATTGATCTTGGTAATGATTGTAAATAATTGCTGCTCTAGAAACCCCTACTACAGATTCTAAGTCTTCTCTACTGGCTTTTTTCACTTTAGAAATCGACCGAAAATGTTGTAATAATTCTACCGCTGTTTTTTCGCCAATGCCTGGTATTTCTTCAAGTTCTGTACCAATGGCATTTTTACTACGTTTGTTTCTGTGAAAAGTAATTCCAAACCTGTGGGCTTCATTTCTAAGTTGTTGGATGATTTTAAGTGTTTCGGTTTTTTTATCCAAATATAGAGGATATTGGTCTCCAGGGTAGAATAATTCTTCTAGACGCTTGGCAATTCCAATAATTGGTAGTTTTCCTCTTAGACCAAGCCTTTCAAGTGCTTTTACACCAGACGAAAGTTGGCCTTTACCGCCATCAACTATTACAAGTTGTGGTAGCGGTTCGTCTTCTTCTAATAATCTGCGGTAGCGTCTGTAAACAACTTCCTCCATAGAGGCGAAATCATCCGGACCTTCAACCGTTTTTATATTGAATTTTCTATAATCTTTCTTGCTGGGTTTTCCATTTTTGAAAACTACACAGGCAGCGACAGGATTGGAGCCTTGTATATTTGAATTGTCAAAACATTCTATGTGTCTAGGTTCTTCATGAAGACGTAGATCTTCTTTCATTTGTGCCATCAAACGATTGGTGTGTCTGTCCGGATCTACAATTTTCATTTGTTTGAAACGCTCCATTCTGAAATATTTTGCATTTCTGGTCGATAAATCTACAATAGCTTTTTTATCGCCGAGTTTTGGTGCAACAACGCTTACGTTTTCACCAGCTTCTACTTCAAAAGGAACATAAATCATCGGTGATTTCGATTCGAATCGCTGTCTGATTTCTGTAATGCCGAGTTCTAGCAATTCTTTGTCAGATTCATCTAACTTTTTTTTCATTTCTATGGTGTGAGATCGGATGATGGCACCATGAGAAATCTGAAGGAAATTCACATATCCGTAACCTTCGTCACTGACGATTGAAAACACATCTACATTATTTATTTTTGGATTGACAACTGTAGATTTCGCTTGATAATTTTCTAAAACCTTAATTTTTCGCTTGACTTTTTCAGCTTCTTCAAAGCGCATATCATCTGCTAAAGCCATCATTTGCACTTTGAAATTCCTTAGAGAATCTTTTAAATTTCCCTTCACGATATTACGAATTGCTTCAATTTGCTTGAGATATTCTTCTTCATCCTGCAAATCTTCACATGGGCCTTGGCAGTTGCCCAAGTGGTATTCTAGGCAAACTTTATATTTTCCATTTTGGATTTTGGTTTCGGACAAATCATAGTTGCAAGTACGCAATTGATACAAACCTTTGATGAGTCCTAACAAAGTTTTGACGGTTCTTACGCTGGGGTAAGGGCCAAAATATTCACTACCGTCTTTGATGACTTGTCGTGTCAAAAATACGCGAGGGAAACGTTCATTTTTTATGCAAAGCCAAGGATAAGTTTTGTCATCGCGCAGCATCACATTGAATCTTGGCTGATGTTTTTTGATCAGATTATTTTCCAACAATAGAGCATCCATTTCAGAATCCACCACAATGTGTTTAATGTTTCTGATTTTTTTGACCATCACAGCAATTCTATGACTGTCGTGCTGCTTGTTGAAATAAGATGAAACCCTTTTTTTTAAGTTTTTAGCTTTTCCGACATACAAAATGCGGTCGTCTTTATCGTAATATTGATAAACGCCCGGACTTTCGGGAAGGGTTTTTACTTGTATGTCTAAATCTGTAGATTCCATAAATTATGTCACTCACAAATTTAATGTTTTCAGATGACAAGGTTTTAAAACTACTAACCTAAACTGATTATATTTATTGCGAATTTTTTTTTAAAATTTAGAATAATATTGAAGGAAATGTTTTCTCTAAATCCAGGAAAAATTATTTGAAAATCTTAAACAGTAGTTTTTTTTCAAAAGAAACCCAGTTAAATGAAGTAACGAGTGACGCGTTGAGAAATTCTTGTAATAATTTCATAAGGGATGGTTTGTTTAGCTTTATCGAATTTTAATACAGAATGATTTTTTCCAAAGATTTCAACTTCATCACCTTCGTCACAATCGATACCAGTAACATCTACCATTAAAGTATCCATACAAACATTGCCAACAATCGGTGCTGTTTTACCATTGATGAGAACTTCTGAATTGCCATTGCCAAATATTCTTGAAATACCATCGGCATAACCTAGTGGTAAAGTTGCTATTTTTGAAGCTGTTGTCGCTTTAAATTTCCTTTCGTATCCAACGCTATCACCGATTTGAATATGTCGAAGTTGTGCAATAATCGTTTTCAGACTCGCCACAGGTTTTAGCATTTGGTGTTCTTTTGGATTGTTTCCATATCCGTAAAGTGCTATTCCAGCCCTAACCATGTCGAATTCTGCTTCCGGATAATTTATAATGCCACTAGAATTACAAATGTGACTAATAAATTGATTAGGAAATCTATCTTCAAAAAAAGTTTTGGCTTCTTTGAATTTTGAAATTTGCGTTTTAGTGAATTCAACTTCATCAAGATTTCCTGAAGCTGCCAAATGTGAAAATAGACCAGACAGTTTTATAGTTTCCGCATCTTTAATAATTTCTGAAATTTCCTGAAGTTGATCAAATTCAAACCCCAGTCGATTTAAACCGGTATTAATTTTCAGATGAATAGGGAAATTTAAGATCTCAGAAGACTTAAGCTCACAACGCAAACCATCTAAAAAGTGAATATTATACACACTAGGAGTTAAGTTGAACTCTACTAATTTATTTAATTCTTTCAGTTGAGGATAGAAAACCAAAATAGGAACTTTAATCCCTGCTTTTCGAAGGCTTACGCCTTCTTCAATATAAGCCACAGCTAGAAATTCAGCGCCGAGTTCTACCAATTTTTTCCCAATAACGATTGGATCCGTACCGTATGCAAAGGCTTTTACGACGCCCATCATCTTAGTTTTGGGGCTTAAATTTTTGGAGAGCAATGCGTAATTTTCAGCCAAAGCATTCAAATCAATTTCGAGGCGAGTTTCTTGAATTCCAGACATTTATTGGGCTTTTTTTGAAGTCATTTCCTGTGCATCTTTCACTTCAATTTGTTTCACTTTTTCTTTGAGCATTGCTCTAAAATAGGCAGCACGACTCAAAGGTTCGTATTCGTCAGTTTCACCCAAAAGCACGAGATCTTCTTTGGTGGATTTCCTAAAACTATATTGTGCTAAATTCCCTGTTCTTGTGCAAACTGCGTGAACTTTGGTTACGTATTCCGCTGTCGCCATTAAGTTAGGCATTGGTCCAAAAGGATTGCCTTTGAAATCCATATCTAATCCAGCTACAATAACACGGACGCCACGATTTGCCAAATCGTTGCAAACACTAATAATTTCGTCATCAAAAAACTGTGCCTCATCAATACCAACCACATCGCAACTATCTGCTAACAATCTTATATTTGCAGCCGCAGGAACCGGTGTAGAACGGATAGCGTTATCGTCATGCGAAACCACTTCTTGATCATCATAACGTTTATCTATTTCTGGTTTAAAAATTTCAACTTTTTGTTTGGCGAATTTCGCGCGCTTTAGTCGGCGAATCAATTCTTCAGTTTTTCCGGAAAACATACTTCCGCAAATGACTTCGATCCATCCAAATTGCTCTTCGTGATTGACTGTGTTTTCGAGAAACATTTTGTAATTTAGGGCGTTAATAAATAAAACTTGAATTCTGATTCTTCAGGATAAAATTAGCAAAAATAAAAGGGTCTTTAAAAAAGAAAATCACAAATATTATGAAGAGAGTTTTGGAAGATGAAATAATAAGTCTGGCACAGCGAATTCTGAAAATGAAAAATCGCAGTGATATTCACCAGTTAAAGAAAGAAGCGGCTTTACTTTACGATAAATTGGCGATACTTTCTTTTGCTGAAAAACATTTTGGTGGCATTCAGCCAGATGTGAGTAAACAAGAATTTTCAAAAGCATATTCATCTCAATTTAATGATATTGACGAAGATAGCGGACATTTCAAAAGTCCAGATGGCACCGAATATAATCCTGAACCTATTTCGGAACCTAACACAGAAAAAATAAAAGATATTGTCTCACAGATGCCAGTAGAATCTGAACAAGTTGATATGATTTTAGCTGAATTCCAACGTTTACGAGATGAAAATAATGCCAATTCTGAACAAAAAAAGCAAACACCAAAAACCGAGGATTCTGAAAACTTAACTGAGAAACCTTCAACAGAAACTGAATCCAAGGATGCAAACAAAGCTGAAAAGCCTTCGACTTTAAGCGAGCATAAAACTGAAAATACTGAGGAGTCTGAAAAACCTTCACCTAAGAAAAAAGAAGAACAAGGCAATTATCCTACAGAAGATGATTTCAATAGTTTTGGCGTTCATTATGATGATTTACCAGATTTTGAACCAAAACCTGAAGATGAAAATAAAGATAGTTCCAAAACTGAGTCTGAACAAAATTCGTCTCCAGAAACGCCACCAACTCAAAATCAGCCTGATATTTTTTCACAGCAATCTGAATCTGAAAAGAAATCACAAGCATCCGATTCTGCTGAAGAGAAGTCTTCACCAGAACAACATTCAGAAACTAAACAAAAACCGCAAGAACCAGAACAAATTCAAACTAAAATTAATTCACTTAGTCCAGACAAACGCTCTTTGAACGATCAGTTGAAAAAAGGCATTAAAATAGGTTTGAACGACAGGATTGCATTTACCAAACATTTATTCGATGGTAATGTGGATGATTATAACCGCGTGCTTTCACAGCTCAATACAATGTCGAGTTATGACGAAGCTAAAAGATTTTTAGATCATCAAATCAAGCCAGATTATAACAATTGGGAAGATAAAGAAGCAACAGAAGAGCGATTTTTAGAAATTTTACAAAATAAATTTGATTAATGGCAACATTATTTTTGGTGCCAACGCCTATTGGCAATTTGGACGACATGACATTTAGAGGCGTCAAAACATTACAATCTGCAGATGTTATTTTAGCTGAAGATACGCGTGTGAGTGGTATTTTACTCAAACATTTCAACATTGAAACACCGATGCAAAGTTATCATCAGCATAATGAACATAAAGTTACCGAACGGATAGTGAAAGCTATACAAAATGGGCAAAACACGGCTTTAATTACTGACGCTGGAACGCCAGGTATTTCAGACCCTGGCTTTCTATTGGTGCGAGCTTGTGTCGCGGAAGGCGTTGAAATTCAATGTTTGCCAGGTGCGACGGCATTTGTACCAGCTTTGGTTAATAGTGGCTTGCCTAACGATAAATTTGTGTTTGAAGGTTTTTTACCTCCTAAAAAAGGGAGACAGAAACGATTGGACGCATTGGCAGAAGAAGATCGAAGTATTATTTTTTACGAATCGCCTTACAAAGTTTTGAAAACGCTTCAACAGTTGAAAGAAAAATTTGGCAGCGATCGTCAAATTTCAGTGTCGCGGGAAATTTCTAAAATTTACGAAGAAACTATTCGCGGTAGTTTGGGGGAAGTGATTTCACGTTTTGAAAATCATAAACCTAAAGGTGAATTTGTTTTTGTACTTGCCGGAAAATCTTAGTCGCTATCTACAATATTTAAAGTGAAAAATATTTAAACTAAAAAACCATCCTATTTCAGGATGGTTTTTTAGTTTTTGAATGAATTGAAATATTATTGTATTTCGGACACACGTAGAGTATTGACCATACCTTTATCTTCAATTGGCATAGCAGCAAGATTAATAGTAAAGTCGCCTTTTTCTACATATTTACCTTCTTTCGCTAGAATGTTGATATCTTCAATTGTAGCATCTGTACTGCTGAATTTGTCGTAATGAAAAGCGCGAACACCCCAAAGCAAACTCAATTGTGTTAGAATTCTTTTGTTAGATGTAAAAGCCAAAATATGCGATTCTGGTCGCCAGGCAGAAATCTGAAATGCTGTGTAGCCACTGTTAGTTAATGTGCAAATAGCTGTTGCTTTAATTTCATTGGCCATCAAAGCTGCATGAAAGCAAACTGATTTAGTAATATATCTTTTAGTTTTAATGTGTGGTGCTTCGTGTGGGACTTTAATCAAAGGAGAATTTTCTACACTTTTGATAATTTGAGACATTTTTTCAATGACTTGCACTGGATATTTTCCGACAGAAGTTTCTCCAGAAAGCATCACAGCATCTGCGCCGTCCATCACAGAGTTTGCTACATCGTTAACCTCTGCACGAGTTGGTGTCAAACTATCGATCATAGTTTCCATCATTTGCGTAGCAATAATTACAGGAATTCTAGCTTGTTTTGCTTTCCTCACCAATTGCTTCTGAATCAACGGGACTTCGTGTGCAGGCACTTCAACACCCAAATCACCACGAGCAACCATCAGTCCATCACAATAAGCGATAATTTTATCAATATTTTTGACACCTTCTGGCTTTTCGATTTTCGATATAATAGGAATTTTATGGTCGCTGTGTTTTTTGATCAATTTTTGAAGCACTTTTAGATCACTAGCAAATCTTACAAAAGACAAGGCAATCCAATCGACTTTAAGTTCGCAAGCAAAAATGGCATCCTTTACGTCTTTATCTGTCAAAGCAGGTAAAGAAATATTAGTATTTGGTAAGTTGACACCTTTTCTTGATTTTAGAGGCCCACCTTGGATAACTTTAGTTTTAACTTCAGAAGTTTTGTCTGTAGAAACTACTTCAAAAATAAGTTTTCCATCATCTAAAAGGATGCGTTCCCCTGGATTCACATCCTGCGGAAAAGTTTCATAATTCATGAAAACACGAGATTTTGTGCCTTCAAATTCTTCTCCTGTGGCGAAAGTAATTTCATCGCCGAGATTTACGACAACCTCATCTTTCATGATACCAACACGTAATTTAGGACCTTGTAAATCGCCTAAAATTCCGGCATTGAATCCATATTCGTCGTTGAGGTCGCGAATCATTTTTACCCTTTCTCTGACATCATCGTAATTGGCATGTGAAAAATTGATTCTGAAAATATTGACACCGGCTTCAAGCATATCTTTCAAAACTTCTTTTTTACTAGTTGCTGGTCCTAGTGTCGAAACTATTTTTGTTTTCTTTGATGTTTTCATTAGTCTAAAATTAGATTTTCTGGGTGTTTCAATTTGTTTTGATCTATTTGAAATGCTGTTGAGATTTGTTTAATTTTCAGCAAATCATCAATAGTGATTTTTATATCGAAAATATCTAAGTCGTCATTGATTTTCATTAGAAAATCAACTTTTGGATATTCAGGAATAAGATTTTTGATACGTTCCTCGCGGTAGGTATCGAAAAGTCCATTGGCAGTTCTTGACTCTTGTTCTTCATATCTGAAGACATTTGAAATTAGGTAAGATTTAGCATCCCAATCTTGATCATAATAATGAAAAATAGGAAAGTTGGCCTTTATATCGCCAAACTTGAAATCCAAATCATTACTCATCCTTTCAAAATTAATAGTCAAATGTTTGTTGATTAAAAAGGCGAGCTTATAAGCTTCTATACTTGCGTGAATTCCTATAAGTTTGAAATTGCTAGTTTCAAAATCATTCATCAACAAGGTTTTATGTTTTGCCATGCGTCTAAAATTTTTACTGCATAAATTTTAAAAATTACGGCAGAATCTCACCAATTTAATTCAAACGGCTCGTAAATATATGAAACAAAACAGGACGTTTCAAATGTTGGTACGTTAATTATTAACAAACTAACAAGGAAAACGTTTTCGTAAAATTTAATTTTGATGATTTAAAAAAATAAGAGCAATTTATATCTTAGAAGTGAAATAAAAGGGGTTGAATATAACCAGATTTTAAATTTAATTTTTGCAACTAAACCGGAATTTCTTTCTGAAAAACGAAATATGCGCGTTGCGATGCTTTTTCTTCCGCACTTTTCTTGGAAGTTGCTCTTGCTTTAGCAATAATCTCGTTATTGATAATCAGTTTAACGGCAAAATGCTTTTCTACATCTTTCCCTAAATCATCTTCAATAATATATTCAAAATCGAATTTATTTTTCTGACACCATTCTATCATAAGACTTTTGTAGCTTACGATTCTTTTTTCCAGTTTTTCAATATCTGGATATTTGCTGATTACCTTTTTATAAATAAAATTTTCGCAAGCTTTATAACCTTTATCAATATAAATAGCACCAATGAGAGCTTCAAAAAGATTGCCAGAGATGTTTTTGCCAAGTTTGTTGACGGGCAAATAAGATGTCATAAGTTCTGTTAGTGCCAGTTCTTCTCCTAATTGATTCAGGTGTTTTCGACTAACTATTTTTGAACGCATTTTTGTGAGATAACCTTCGTCACCTTCTGGAGCATTGTTGAATAAATATGTTGAAATAACAGCGCTTAAAATGGAATCGCCTAAAAATTCCAGACGTTCATAATTTAATGAATTGCCATTTTGGTCTTTTTTCTGAGTAGATGCGTGCGTAAAAGCTTGTTGGTAGATTTGAAGATGACTAGGTTTAACTTTAATGATCTTTTGAATCTTATCAAAAAAAATCCCGTCTTCTTCAAAACGGGATTCATTCAGTATATTTTTAAAGAATTTCATAGAAAAAACGCTAATCTAAAGACTTAAATGCTACGCAAGCATTGTGACCGCCAAATCCAAAAGTGTTACTCATAACGACTTTCAATTTACGTTCTTGTGGTTTGTTCAATGTAAGGTTAAGCTCCGAATCTATATTTTCATCTGCAGTTTCATGATTGATTGTCGGTGGGACTAAGCTGTTTTGCATTGCAAGAATAGATGCAATAGCTTCTACAGCACCAGCAGCACCGAGCAAATGACCTGTCATAGATTTTGTAGAGTTGATGTTAATGTTTTTTGCATGTTCACCAAAAACCTTTTTTATTGCTTTCAACTCAGCAACATCGCCAAGTGGCGTAGAAGTACCGTGAGTATTTATGGCATCTACATCTTCTGGTTTCAGATTTGAATTTTCAAGACAATTTTTCATTACTGCAATAACGCCCGTACCTTCAGGATGTGGTGCGGTCATATGGTAAGCGTCTGATGACATTCCACCACCGATGACTTCCGCATAAATTTTAGCGCCTCTAGCTTTAGCATGTTCGTATTCTTCTAAAATTAACGCTCCAGAGCCTTCACCAAGCACGAAACCATCTCGGTTTGCGTCAAATGGTCGTGAGGCTTTTTGTGGATCATCATTTCTAGTAGAAAGTGCATGCATAGAGTTGAAACCGCCCATTCCTGCTTGTGTTACGGCAGCTTCACTACCGCCAGTGACCATGACATCGCTATAGCCGAGTCTGATATAATTTAATGCATCGATCATAGCGTTAGCTGAAGATGCACATGCAGAAACTGTAGCATAATTTGGACCCATAAAACCGTGTTTTATGGAAATATTGCCTGGAGCAATGTCTGCAATCATTTTTGGTATGAAAAATGGATTGAACCTTGGCGTACCATCACCTTTAGCAAAGTCAATAACTTCGTTTTGGAAGGTTTCTAGGCCGCCGATTCCGGCACCCCAAATTACACCAACACGATGTTTGTTGACTACGTTAAGATCAATTCCAGAATCTAAGATAGCTTCGTCTGAAGAGATGAGCGCATATTGTGCAAATTTGTCCAAACGTCTAATTTCCTTTCGATCGAAATAGTCCTTAGCGTCAAAGTTTTTTATTTCACAAGCGAATTTCGTTTTGAAAAGTTCGGTATCAAAATAAGTAATTGGGGCAGCACCACTTTTACCGTGTTTCAAACCTTCCCAATATTCTTTTACGTTATTACCGATTGGCGTCAGAGCACCAAGTCCTGTTACTACGACTCGCTTTAATTCCATGAAATAAAATTGTTTTTTTTATTTTTTAGCTTCTTCGATGTAAGAAGTTGCTTGACCTACTGTAGAAATGTTTTCAGCTTGATCGTCTGGTATTTGGATATCGAACTCCTTTTCGAATTCCATAATAAGTTCAACGGTATCCAAAGAATCCGCGCCTAAGTCGTTTGTAAAGCTAGCTTCTGTGACTACTTCATTTTCGTCAACGCCTAACTTATCAACGATGATCGCTTTTACTCTTGATGCAATGTCTGACATGATTATATTTTTTTATGTTTATTTCAGTTGGCAAAAATAAAAAACTTTGCTATAAAACAAGTTTTAAAGTCAAAAATGTGTTTAAATTTACGTAATTATATTTTAAAATTGAAAATTAATTTCTTTAGGTAACTAATTCTTAATGCTTTAATTATGAACAAAACATCGGAAAAAGATATAAAAAAAATCATCATTTTTGCTTCTGGAAATGGGACAAATGCAATCAATATCTATCACTATTTCAGGGATTTGGATGAGTATGAGGTCACGCATGTGTTTTCTAATAAAAAATCTGCAAAGGTTTTGAGACGTGCCCATGATTTGGGAATAAAAGCGGTTCATTTTGACAAGGAAGATTTGTTTGAAGAGGAAACTTTGGTTGATATAATTAAAGATATTGAGCCGAGTTTAATTGTTTTAGCTGGATTTTTGCTCAAAATCCCTAAGCATTTCCTTCAGGCATTTCCTAACAAAATAATAAACCTTCACCCGTCTTTGCTTCCAAAATATGGAGGTAAAGATATGTATGGAGAAAGAATTCATAAAAAAGTATTGAAAAATAATGATTCCAAAAGTGGCATCACAATACATCATGTCAATGAAAATTTTGATGAAGGTGAAATTATTGCGCAGTTCACCTGTGAACTTGATCAAAATGAAGATTTGAATTCTTTGGAAGAAAAAATACACGCTTTGGAGTATGAACATTTTCCAAAAGTTATTCATGATTTATTGAAATAATATGGCGAAACAAAAGAAGTTTTATGTCGTTTGGGAAGGCGTAGAACCTGGTGTTTATGATACTTGGAATGAATGCAAAATAAAAATTCAGAATTACCCAAATGCCAAATACAAGTCTTTTCCTAGTTTAACTGAAGCTAAAGATGCTTACAGTTTGGGCTATTTCTCTTATAAAAAATCAGAAAAAAAATCTACGCCTAAAAATATTCAAGATATCGATTGGAATTCTATTGCTGTGGATGCTGCTTGCAGTGGAAATCCTGGCTTGATGGAGTATCAGGGTGTGGTGACAAAAAGTAAACGCTTACTTTTCAAAATGGGACCTTTTCAGCAAGGCACTAATAATGTAGGCGAATTTTTAGCATTGGTTCACGCGCTGGCTTTTTTGAAAGAAAAAAAATCTGACATTGCGATTTATTCTGATTCTAGGATTGCAATCAGTTGGGTGCGACAGAAAAAATGCAAAACCAAGTTGAAGCATTCACCGAAAAATGAGAAATTGTTTCAACTCATTGTTCGTGCTGAAGACTGGTTGAGAAAAACCAGCTATTCTAACAAAATTTTGAAATGGGAAACCAAATCTTGGGGAGAAATTCCTGCGGATTTTGGAAGGAAATAATTTGAGTATTGTATTGAATTTGACAGAAGTGTTCAATTAATTTCAATTTTGTTTCATTTATATTTATTAATTGAGGATTTGTTGACTTAATTCAGGAGGACTCTCTTCGTTGATTAGGATGATAGTTTCTTCGACTATTTCCAGGACTTTTTCACTTCTGTTTCCCATTTCTGTATTATTAAAAGCGGCTAAAGTATAACCGTTTTTGATCGCATTATTTTTTAAACAGGTTTCAACTTCAGATTTTGAAAATTTATGATTACCATCTGGGTTTGCCCATGCATTTATTGCAGTTGAAAAATTGAAGATATTTTTATATTCCTTATAAAAAACATTTCGTAATCGTGCTTTGTATGTTCTCTTAATTCTTGAATTTGGTTGTACTGACTTTCCATTTCAAGTAAGTTTCGTTTGATTGCTTTGCTCTGAATCAAAGATAAATTCCCTGAATTGATCAATTCTCTAAAAGTTTTATCGTTTGGATGATGCACTTCCCAATACAAAACGTTTGCAAAATTAGTGTAATAGTTTTTTAAGGTATCAACTTCTCCTTTGGCATGATAACTGGCCATGTTTTGAGCTGATAATGCTTTACTTTTTCTACGTTCGATTATATTTTTCAAATCATTGCTTTCAGATTGTAGATCGCTTTTTATGTTGGAAATGAACTTCATTTCTAAATCATGTTTTTTGCGAAGTTCATTTTTATTATTGACTTGTAGTGCGATTAAAATTCCAATGACTACTAAAATTATTTCTCCAACAGCATAGATGAAATAACGCTTCAATCTATTTTGTTTTATTAGTTTTTCTCGTACTTTTTTGAAAATGGAGTTCATAAATCAAGTTTCTAATATTCATTAAAAGTACTTAAACTAATTTGTAAAGCAAAACCAACTCAGATATGAAGATTTGGCGTTTTTAGAACCTAGGACTCAAAAGTCAATAAATAAAGCATAAACCCCGCTATTACTAGAAGACATGATGAGAGTAGGATTTCAGCTAAGATTGTTTTTGATTTTTGAGATTTTATGGCTTTGGATAAAAATTTCAATCTATGGCTCAATACTAAAAAAAACAACGGTAAAAGTGCTAGTAAAGTCATTTCCATAAGATGATTTTGGACAAATTCTCTATTTAAAGGCTGACCTCGTGTTGAAATAATTCACGAAACCAATAAAAGAATTATTATGTAAAATTATAAGATTAAGCCTAGACTGAGTAATAAAGTTCGAGTTTTTTTGATTTGTCTTCAATTTATAAACACCAAATCTGTTGTTTTTTTAGTTGAAACAAACACCTTTTAAATTGGAGTAAGAAGGACTTAAAGTTGTTTCAGTTTAATAGATTTCAGAAGACTTTCTTTTCTTGATTAACTTATTGAACCTAAATTCTTTGTATTAAATTCAGGTTAAACGAATGTTTTTTCAGTCATTATTGATGTGATAACTTCAATGTAAGGTGAAACACTTTGGTTTTCATTCGATTAAAGTTTAATTGCAAACATCTCTGGTGTTGATTTAAAATAATTTTTCATGTTTTATTAAGATTAATGATTTCACTTTTCGTTATATTTTGTTAAATTCTTCGGCAAACTATATTCTTTATTTAATTTAGAGCTATAACCATTAAAACATTAAATTATGAGTATTGTAAAAGTTATAGAAGTAATTGCAAGTTCTAATGAAAGTTTCGATGACGCAACTAGAAATGCCGTAATTGAGGCTTCCAAAAGTGTGAAAAACATAAAATCAGTTTATGTGAAAGAAATGAATGCTAATGTTACGGGAGATCGTATTGTTTCCTTTGCAGTAAATGCAAAAATCTCTTTCGAATTAGAAAGTTAAATAATAGGAGTCTAATAAAAAATAGGGTAAATATTATTTGATTAATATTTACCCTATTTTTTGTTTAAAAGGTTTTAGTCATCCAATGATATTAATTCAAAACCTTAGTAATTTTCACAAATTGCCCTGAGCTAAGTTATAAATATTATACCCAAAAAGAACTATAATAGTTGCCAATGCTAAAACAGTTGGTATCGGTATGTTCAATATATTCAATGGAATATGAAAAGCTGCTTTTTGTTTACTTTTTCTATTCTTATATCGAAAAACGATTAACGAAAAATTGACAATTCCAAAGACAATAAAAATAAAAACATTACTGATGCTAGCCACCAATTTTAAATCACCAAGCAATCCAAACGCAATAGCGACGATGGTAATTGCTATAATTGCATAATTTGGAGCATTTCCAATACCAGAAATTGTAGTGAATTTTTTAAGCCAATCGATGTCACTATCTCTGGCAACATCATAAAGTAACCGGGAAGTCCCCAAAATATTACTCAAAATGGTTTTGCTGGTTGCAAATAATGCGACGACAACAAGTCCTGTTGCGCCGATTGAGCCCAATTTGGTTTCAATTACTGCGGCAAGTGGTCCTTCTGCGTTTGCAAGTTCCTTCCAGTCAAGAACGCTAACTGAACTTAGGGCAATGAGTACATAAATAACTAGTACAATCAATCCGCTTAACAAGACACCTTTAGGCATAACTTTCTTAGGATTTTTCGTTTCTTCAGCCATTTTGACCAAGTCTTCAAAACCAATAAAACTAAAGAAAATTAAAGCACTTGCAGCCACAACACCGTTCCATCCGGCATCATTGAGTTTCGTGAGATCAGTTTTACCAATTTCAGGTAGGCAAAAAGCTATTACTACTGCCAGACCACCAATAGTTATCACTGTAGCAAGGGAATTGTAATAAGAACTGTATTTGGCTCCGAAAATATTAAATATAGCCATTAGGCCAATCACACCAATTACGATAATCCATGAAGGAAATTCCCAAAGTCTTGTCAAGTAACTCGCAAAACTAATAGCAATAGCGGCAGCTGCTACAACTCCAGTAAAAATCATAAAAATTGACATGAATAAAGCTGATTTTTGCCCCAAACTTTGCTTTATATATTCAAAGCTTCCGCCAGAATCAGGGAATCTGCTGACAAATTCAGCATAACTTAGTCCAGTAAGTAAAGCTATGCAAGCCGCGATGATAAAACTAAGCCAAAGCATATTGCCGCTAAGCGCTGCGGCTTCTCCAATAATTGCGTAAATGCCAGCTCCAACAATACCGCCTATACCAAACATCAAAATGTCTAATAAACCAAGAGTCTTTTTAAGCTTTTTTTTACCCATATCTAAGATTTGAATAATCTGTTTGGAATCATCTGAGTTTAAAACCAATCATCTTCAAAAATAATATACTTTATGAACAAATTTGAATTCAGAAAAGGATTTTAGAAAATAAAGGTTTTGGTATTTTCAAAAAAAACAACTTTAATATTAACTAACTAAATTTTTTTCAAAACAGAAAGATTTTAATTCAAACTAAACCGCATCCAAACTGGAATATGATCAGAAATTTTACGTGCGGTTTTAAGATCATCAAAGCTCAAATAAAAATGAATAACGCCACAATCTAAAACTTGAATTTCAGACGGTTTCAAAAAGATGTGGTCGTATTCAGAAGCTAAGCAATCACCTTGAATGCATTTGGTGCGCAAAGAAGTTTTTTGGTTTTCCATTATTGGTAAATACAACATGGATTTTAAAGGATTGAATACTGAATGTGAAGATGGCAAGTTGAAATCTCCTAAAAAAATGAGCCGTTCTTCAGAATAAATTTTTGGAAAAAATTTAAAATATTTCAAGTCTTTTTCTGGCTGCTTACTTTTGGGTAAAGCATGCATACTGAACACAAAAAATGATTGCTTGTTGTATTCAAATTCAGCCACAAAAGGTTCACGATCGATTTCCTTAACATAGTTTTGCTCCAAAAACGCTTTCTTTTTCAATTTTACAACAGAAGGTTTCCAGAGAAAAGCGTAGCGTTCACTTCGATATGGTGAACTTTGCGTAGGATTACTGATTGCATAATCCCACTTGGCACCACTTCGGTTCAAGGCATCGGCCAAAAGTGCTACAGCTTTTGCTCCGCCAGGACCCGCAACCACTTCTTGTATTGCCACGATATCAAAATCTTTGAGAGTTTCGGAGATGAATGCTATTTCTTCCTCCGATTTCGACTGTCCAAAATCTTTAATATTCCAAGATGCCAAACTGACTTGTGCAAAGGCGATTTCAAAGAAAAAAATTGAAACTAATAATAAAAATCGAAGCGATTTCATAAGAATTATTTTCGCTAAGATAGAAGATTGCTGCTCAAATTGAAAAGAGCAAAAGAATTTTGAATCGCTCATTAGAATCCTATTAAATTTAAAATCTCAAAATATAATTTTTGGCTACCGAAAATGAGTAGAATCAGGAGTTATAAATATATTTTTGTAACTTCATCATTATGTTAAAGATTTTCTATCTCAAACCAAGAATATTAATGAATTTTTAAGCTATCTCTAATAATGAAATATTATCTTTGCGAAAATTTTAATAATTCAACCTATAAATAAGAATTTGAAAATGGATACAGAAATCAAAGGCTTTTTAGATAAAGTTTCCGAGAGAAACCCAAATCAACCAGAATTTATCCAAGCTGTAGAGGAAGTTGCTGAGGCAATTATTCCATTTATGGCAAACAATAAAAAATACCAAAACCACAAACTTTTGGAGCGCATGGTTGAACCAGAACGTGTCATAATGTTTCGTGTCACATGGTTAGACGATAATGGCGAAATTCAAGTAAATCGCGGTTATAGAATTCAAATGAATTCTGCAATTGGACCATACAAAGGTGGTTTGAGATTTCACCCATCGGTGAATTTGAGTATTCTTAAATTTTTAGCTTTCGAGCAAGTTTTCAAAAATAGTTTGACCACTTTGCCAATGGGCGGTGGAAAAGGCGGAGCAGACTTCGATCCTAAAGGAAAATCTGACAACGAAGTGATGCGTTTTTGTCAAAGTTTCATCACAGAACTTTATCGACATATCGGTAATAATACTGATGTTCCTGCTGGAGATATTGGTGTTGGCGGCAGAGAAGTCGGATATATGTTTGGACAATACAAAAGAATTCAAAATGAATTTACTGGAATTCTAACAGGAAAAGGTCATTCTTTTGGTGGCTCTCTAATTCGTCCAGAAGCCACAGGTTATGGTAATGTGTATTTCACAAAACACATGCTTGAGACTCAAAATGACACTTTAGAAAATAAAACTGTTTTGATTTCTGGCTCAGGAAATGTAGCGCAATATGCTGCTGAAAAAGCGATAGAGTTGGGTGCAAAAATCTTGACGATGTCAGATTCTAGTGGTTATATTTATGACGCCGAAGGAATAGATCAGAATAAATTGTCTTTCGTTATGACATTGAAAAATGAAAAGCGAGGTCGAATCAAAGAATATTTGAATGCTTATCCAAATGCCCAATATGTAGAAGGCAAAACGCCTTGGCATGAAATAGCAGATATTGCTTTGCCATGTGCAACTCAAAACGAACTAAAAGAAGAAGATGCTAAAGTATTGGTCAAAAACGGCTGTATTTTAGTCGGTGAAGGTGCAAATATGCCTTGTACACCAGAAGCTATAGAAGTTTTCCACAAAAATAAAATATTATTTTCTCCAGGAAAAGCTTCAAATGCTGGCGGTGTAGCAGTCTCAGGTTTGGAAATGTCACAAAACTCTATGCGTTACAATTGGACCGCAGAAGAAGTGGATGCTAAACTCAAAACCATTATGGGCGATATTCATGAAGCTTGTGTCACTTTTGGAAAAGATGAAAGCGGTTATGTTGATTACGTGAAAGGCGCTAATATCGCTGGATTCGTAAAAGTTGCAGATGCTATGATAGCACAAGGTGCTGTATAAATATATCTAAGAAATTTTAATATTAAAAGCCTGTTGAATTAATTTTTAACAGGCTTTATTTTATTAGAAAACTCGCCTTACTTTTGCAATAAACCAAACATTTATCAGTTTTGAACCATGATGAATTACTTATGAAACAGATTATTTTTTTATTATTTTTTTTCACCATTGGCATTAATGCGCAAGACTTTTCACAAAACTGGAAAGGTCATTTCTCTTATTTAAACATTACGGATCTTACTGAAGGAGATGATAGAATTTTTGCCGCTGCTGAAAATGCAATTTTCATTTACAACCCATTTTCTCAAACCACAGAAATTTTATCTTCAATTCAAGGAATTTCTGGAGAACAGATTTCTAAGATTCATTATTCTGAAGATTATGGTTTAATTTGTGTCGGTTACGAAAATGGTCTGGTTCAAATTGTAATGGAGAATAATCAAAATATTTTGAGTGTTGTAGATATTTTAGAAAAAGTATCGATTTCTCCGAACCAAAAACGCATCAACCATTTTTATGAATATGAAGGTCGATTGTTTATTTCCACAGATTTTGGTATTTCTGAATACGATTTGGCTAATTTAGAGTTCAATGATTCTTATTTTATTGGAGAAAATGGTGGTCAAATTGAAGTGAAACAAACAACGGTTTCCAATGGAAGAATTTATGCGGCAACTACTCAAAATGGTATAAGAAGTGCAAACGTTAATAGTCCAAATTTGATAAACTTTCAATCTTGGCAAACCGATTTTGTTGGAAACTGGAAAGGAATTTTGAACTTTAATGATCAAATTTTTACTTTACGAAATGACAATCGCATCTTTAGAATCAATAATTCAAACCTTGTGCAGTTAACTTCTTTTAGCAGTGAAGTTACTGGTTTCAATGTAAGTGGAGGTCAGTTGGTTATTTCATCTTCAAATTTAGTTCAGTCCTATAATTCGCAACTCAATCTTGAAGCTTTTGTGAATAATTTGCTGAATGAAGACTTAGAGTTAAACACAGCTATTTCTAACAATAATCAAATTTATCTTGGTCATAAAAACTTAGGCTTATTACAATTTCTAAATAACGGATCAGATCAATTTATACCTCTTAGTCCAGATGGACCATTATTCAATCGTGTGTTTAGTTTAAGCGCTATTCCCAATGAATTATGGGTGACTTACGGTGAGTATTCGCAATTTTTAAATCCGTATCCTGGTGGAATTAATGAGCGTGGTTTAAGCCATTTGGTAGGAGAAGATTGGATTAATATTCCTGTAGAAGACTTGAATAATGCTAGTGAACTTTCAGATGTTGCTATCGACTCTTCTAATCCGTCTAGAGTATTTGTTAGTAGTTATTTTGATGGCTTATTGGAGATAGAAAATAATACTTTAATTCAACAATATGACTCTTCAAATAGTAATATAGAAGGTGTGCCAAGCAACGAAAATGACAACAGAATTGGGGCCAGTGCTTTTGATAGTCAAGGCAACTTGTATTTTTCAAATTCACTCACAGAACACCAAATTAAAAGACTGAATGCAGACGGTAGTTTTTTTACGCCAGATACTTCTGAAGGCGTGACAAATCCTACGCAAACACTTTCTGCTAAACTCGTTGTAGACAGAAATAACAATGTTTATTTAGGAACATTGAAAAAAGGAATTATAGCTTACAACAGTAGTACGAATTCTGCTGCTGCCATTGCAAGTAGCGTTCAAGGGGTCGATTTTCCGGATACCTTCAACGAAAATCCAAATATTACGGCTTTAGTATTCGATCAAACTTCTAGATTGTGGATTGGTACACAGGCAGGTTTGCGCGTGATGTCCAATCCTTCTGGAATTTTCAATGAAGAACCTAACGTAAACGTTTTCCCGATTATCATAGAAGATGTTGACGGGCTGCCACAAGAATTACTTTTTGAACAATTCATAACTGATATTGCGGTTGATGGTGCGAACAATAAATGGATAGCTACTGCAGATTCTGGAGTTTTTCAAGTGTCTCCCAATGGGCAAGATATTTTGAATATTTTCAATCAAAACAATTCTCCTTTACCAACGAATAGCGTTAGAAGTGTAGCCGTAGATCAAGTTTCTGGTCGTGTGTATTTTGGCACCACAAGCGGTTTGTTGTCCTATTCCAGTAGAATAACAGGAACTAACGAAAACTTAGACAATTTACGTGCTTATCCTAATCCGGTTCGACCGAACTACACAGGCTTGGTAACTATTGACGGGCTAATTGACAACGCGAATGTAAAGATTACCGATATTACGGGCAATTTGGTTTATGAAGATTTTGTAGATGGCGGAACTTTAGAATGGGACACACGCGCTTTCGGTCGACACAAAGTGGCTTCTGGCGTGTATTTAATCATTGTTACAGGTGAAGACCAGGAAGAAACCAAAGTTGGTAAAATCATGATTATTCGCTGATGCAAATCAAAACCAAAGCTATTGTCATTTCTACGCTGAAGTTTGGCGAAGCAGATTTGATTGCAAAATGTTTTACCAAAGAACAAGGCTTGACTTCGTACTTACTTCGTGGTATCAGAAAATCTAAAAAAGGAAAATTGCGCACTTCCATGTTTCAACACCTCAGTTTGTTGGAGTTGGAAGCCACACATCGAGAGCAGAAAAATCTTCAATTTATTAAGGAAGCCAAAGTTTACCAACTTTACAAAACTTTGCATAGTAATATTTATAAATCTACTATGTTGATGTTTTTGTCAGAAATCTTGAAGAGTGCTATTCAGGAAGAAGAACAAAATGAGGCTTTATTTATATTTTTAGAAGAAAGTATGATTGAATTGGATGAAACACCTAATTTTGCAAATTTCCACTTATTATTTTTAGTGAAATTGAGTCGTTTTTTAGGATTTTATCCAGATGCATCAGATGAAATTGCAACCTATTTCAATCTTTTGGAAGGCAGGTTTGAAACTATTGAGATGAACAAATACTGTATTCAAAGCCAAAGTTCAGAACTTTTGAAATATTTGGTTGAAGGAAACAAATCTTATGCGAATGTTGAAACTTTAAAACTGAATCAATCTAAACGTCAAGCTTTTTTAGAATTTCTGATGCTGTATTTTGAACTTCAACTTCAAGGTTTCAAAAAACCAAAATCTTTGGAAATTCTACAGCAATTATTTTAAACTAAAGTCCACGTTCTTTCTGAATTTGCTCGTAAGCCTCCTGAACTTTGTTGAATTTCTCTTGAGCACCTTTTTGGTAGGCTTCATCCATATGTTGCAACTTGTCTGGATGGTATTTTTTTGCCATATTTCGATAAGCTTTTTTAATTTCAGAATCTGATGCTGATTTTTCAATTTCAAGAATTTTATAAGCATCATCGGCAGATTTGAAAAACATAGCTTTGATGCTTTCAAAATCAGAATGACCAATTCTCAAATTTTGAGAAATGTGAAGCAAAACTTTAAGTTCGGAATCAGAAACATGACCGTCGGCCATGGCAATGTTGAACAAAAAGTGTAAAATTTGTAATCGAACTTCATAACGAACGCGTGGACGCAAAAAAGCACAAATCCTTTCAGCAGAAATCTCTCGATTTTTTATTACTTCATTAAAAGTTCTAAAAGTTGCATTGGCGCGTTCTTTTCCATAGGCTTGTACAAAATACATCCTTACATAATCCAGTTCACGCTGAGAAGTTTTGCCATCTGCTTTGATAACTAACGATGACAATGAAAGTAAATTCAACTCAAAATCACCAGGGGAAACACTGGCTTTCTGCTCTTGAAAAATTTGTTCAAAAAAACTACCTGAGTTTTGACGACTTTTGGCGCTAGACCCACGAAAAATGCGGTCTAAAATAGAACCTAAGATAAATCCTAAAATCGCTCCACCAAAACGAAAATAAATAAAGCCAAGTATGGCACCAATCCACTTCAAATCTATAAAATTATATCTGCAAATATAAAATCCTGTGGGGTTTATCTCGGGCTAAATTTCAGAATTTTAAGATAGATTAACCTTGTGTCACAAACAATCATAATCATTGTGTTAAGACTCAGGTGGATAAATTCCATTTTTTATACATTTGTATTCAAATTAAATATAAATAAAACTAGACAAGATATGTATCCACCAGAATTAGTAAAACCAATGGCTCAGGAGCTTACAGCTGTAGGTTTTGATGAATTGAAAAGCAAAGCCGATGTTGACGTTGCTTTGTCCAAAGAAGGCACAACTTTAGTTGTGGTAAATTCCGTTTGCGGATGTGCTGCTGCTAATGCTAGACCTGGCGCAATCAAATCTTTGGAAAACAACAAAAAACCAGATCATTTGGTTACTGTGTTTGCCGGAGTTGATAAAGAAGCGACCGACGAAGCTAGAGGCAAAATGATTCCTTTTCCACCTAGTTCTCCATCAATGGCATTATTCAAAGATGGCGAATTAGTTCACATGTTAGAGCGTCACCACATCGAAGGACGTCCCGCAGAAATGATTGCCGACAATCTTATGGATGCTTACAATGAGCATTGCTAAAACCTAAGATTTTATAGAATTTATTCAAGCCGTTTTCTTATGGAAAGCGGCTTTTATTTTGTAATATTTAAAACTCACTTAAAATTTGAATGACAAATCCTCTCAAAATATTCACTTGGTGTAATTTTACATTTAGAAGCTATAAAATTTCGAGCACTTAATTTAAATCATTAACATCATTTAAAATTGTTAAGCTGAACTTTGTTTACGTATGAAAAAAATATTGACCTATCCACTTTCCATAGTATTTTACTTGTGTTTTGGTTTGACATTGGTGGTTTTTCAAGTATTACAATGGTTTTCTTTACAGCTTTTCGGATACCAAGCGCATAAGAAAAGTGTAGATATTTTTAATTTTTTCTTGATGCGCTGTCTCAATATTGTCGGGACAACTTTTCAAATTGAAAAATCTTATGATTTACGCAGAAATCGCCCACATATTATTGTTGCCAACCACCAAAGTATGTTCGATATACCACCAATAATTTGGTATTTGCGCCAATTGCATCCAAAGTTCATCAGCAAAATTGAATTGGCTAAAGGCATTCCTGGCATTTCTTTCAACTTAAGACACGGTGGTTCGGTATTAATCGACAGAAAAAACCCCGATCAAGCAGTAGGACAAATCAAAAAACTGGGACAATATATTTGTAAATTCAACCGATCAGCAGTAATTTTTCCCGAAGGCACCAGAAGTCGCACAGGCGAGCCAAAAGCATTTGCATACAAAGGTTTGATGACGCTTTTTGAGGCTTGCCCAGATGCTGTAATCGTACCAGTTAGTATTCATAATTCATGGAAACTTCAGAAATATGGGATGTTTCCCATAAATCATGGAGTCAAATTCCGAATGAAAGTGCATGAAACTTTAGAAATTAAAGATTTTCAGACTGATGTTTTAATTCAAAAGTTGGAGCAGATCATTTCTGAAGACATCAGACAAAACCCAAAATAATGACCGCAAACCAAAACCGAATAATCTCTAATACAATAGATTTTGTCAAAAAAACCTTGGAAAATGCAGAAGGTGGACATGATTGGTTTCATATTTGGCGTGTTTACAAAAATGCACAACACATTGCTAAAACCGAATCTGTAAATAATTTTGAGGTGGAATTAGCCGCTTTGCTCCACGATATTGCCGATGCGAAATTTCACAATGGTGATGAAAATCTAGGCGCACAAAAAACCGAAGAATTTCTAGCACAACAAGATTTGGATTCTGAAAGTCTAACACATGTGGTAAATATTGTTCGTCATGTGTCTTATAAAGGTGGACACAATAATTTAAAATTCAATTCTTCGGAATTGCAAGTTGTTCAGGATGCCGATCGACTTGATGCCATTGGCGCCATAGGAATTGCGCGTGCTTTCAATTATGGTGGATTCAAAAATAGAAAAATTTACGATCCTGAAGTTTCACCAACAACCTATGAAACAACCGAAGCTTATAGACGTTCAGATGCGCCTACCATCAATCATTTTTATGAAAAATTATTGTTACTCAAAGACCAAATGCATACGACATCTGCCAGAAAAATTGCTGAAGAACGACACGAATTTATGAAGAATTTTTTAGCGCAATTTTATGCTGAATGGGACGGGAAACGATAACTAAAACACAGGAAAAACCTCGTTATCAGCCACAACATAAACTTGGTCTTCAGGCTCTGGAAGCATGAGTGCTTTTCCTGTGAAAGTACCAAATGCTGGCAAGATTAATTGATTTTGACTTCGGAAAAAACAAGCCAATTTCATTTGTTGTTTGCCTTCACCATTCAGTCGAAATCCTGGATGAAGATGACCACAAATATTGAATTTATCTTCGGTTTCTGTAGGATGATGTGTCAAAAGAAATTTTTCTGTTTCTATATTTTGTTCAAGACTGATATCGATTTTTTCAAATTCTTCTGGCGCTAAAATATCATGATTTCCGACAACCAATGTGAAATTTTCTGAACGTTGCTCTATCCAGTTTTGAAATTTATGCCAATCTTTATTCATCGTAGAATGAAACAAATCACCTAAGAAAATAACTTTTTTCGGCTTGAATTTTGAAATCACACGTTCCAATTTCAAAAAGTTCTGAAGACTTACAATTGCTGGAATTGGATGGCCATGTTTTCTGAAGTGGTGAATTTTACCTAAATGTAAATCAGCGATAAGCAACACATTTTTGGACGTCCAATATAACGCACCAGACGGATCCAGGATGAATTCATCGTTCTGAATTTCAATTTTCACTTTAGAAACCTTGTTTTAGAATTTGAATAGAATTTTTTTGACAAAAAATTCGTCAAGCAATTTACAAAGATTTACTTTTGAAGCCACATCAAATTCTGTAAAAATGAAGGTTTTAATACTTGGAAGTGGCGGTCGCGAACACACCATTGCACAAAAAATATATGAAAGTCCTAATTGCGATCAGATTTTTGTAGCACCAGGAAATGCTGGAACTTCTGCTATTGCTGAAAATCTAACGCTAGATATTGGCGATTTTGAAGCGGTTGGCAAATGTATTTCAAATCATAATATCGGGATGTTAATTGTCGGACCGGAAGCCCCGTTAGTAGATGGAATAAAAGATTATTTTGATGACAAAAACGAATTTTCAGATCTATTAATCATCGGTCCATCTAAACGCGGTGCATTGCTAGAAGGCAGTAAAGAACGCGCTAAAGAATTTATGCGAACGCACCAAGTACCGACGGCAGCTTACCAAAGTTTCACTGCAGAGACTTTAGATGCAGGCAAGTCATTTTTGGAAACACTTCGACCACCTTATGTCCTAAAAGCCGATGGTTTAGCAGGCGGGAAAGGTGTTTTAATTTTAAAACATTTGCAAGAAGCTCAGGATGAACTTGAACAAATGTTGACTAACAGTAAATTTGGTCAAGCTTCAGAAAAAGTAGTGATTGAGGAGTTTTTGAGTGGCATAGAATTGAGTGTTTTTGTGCTTACAGATGGCGAAAATTATTTAACTCTACCAAATGCTAAAGACTACAAACGTATCGGTGAAGGCGATACTGGACTGAATACTGGTGGCATGGGTGCAATTTCTCCAGTGCCGTTTGCAGATGAAACTTTTATGAAAAAAGTTGATGAAAAAATCATAAAGCCAAGTATAGATGGTCTCACCAAAGAAAATATTGATTATACAGGTTTTTTGTTTATCGGTTTGATGAAAGTTGGTGACGAGCCTTATGTGATAGAATATAATGTAAGAATGGGCGATCCAGAAACCGAAGTTGTAATTCCAAGAATCGAAAATGATTTTCTGGATGTGTTGATAAAAACAGCGCAAGGTAAAATTTCAGAAGTAGATTTAAACATAGATAAAAGAAGCGCAACTACAGTAATGTTGGTTTCTGGCGGCTATCCAGAAGCTTACGAAAAAGGCAAAACAATTCATGGCTTGGACAAAATTAAAAATACTGATGATGTCTTTATCTGTCATGCTGGTACCAAAATAGAAAACGACCAAATTCTAACCAATGGAGGCAGAGTGTTGGCCGTGACAACTTTCGATAGTAATTTTGAAAGCGCATTAAGAAAAGGCTACAAAATTGTGGATCAAATTGATTTTGATAAGAAATATTTCAGAACGGACTTGGGTAAAGACTTAGTCTAATTCTGCGTTTTTACCTAAAAAAGGATGTGCTTTTACGCTTCTGTCTTCTTCGTCGTTCTCGTTGTATTTTTTCAATTCTTTCATCCAGTATAAAAAAGCGACAAAAACAACTAAAACGAAGATCCAGTTCAGACCATTTGCAGCCCACCAAGACTCGTCTTGCAATTCGCGCAAAGCGTCTAATGGCAAGAATAATAAATCATCAAAAAGAGATGCAATGCCTTCAAAAAAATCTTTCATATCTAGTATAAATTATATTTACCTTGCAAAAATAACAAATTAGGCTATGATTACAAGGTTTTTTAATCATTCTAAACCGATTGCTTACATTTTAGTAAGTTTAATTTTTGGAATAGCGTTTTTTTTTGAAAATTTCATCAGCTTAGATTTTGAATTTGATAGCGCATATGTGCTTAGAAAAATAGGAATCTTCATAGTGTTTTTGTTGTTACTTTTTGTATTGAATTTCATTCTGAAACGCAATAAAATTCAGAAACAAAACACCTATACACTTTCTATATTTGTACTTTTACTTATTGCTTTTCCTGAAGTTCTTAGAGCAGAAAAACTTATAATTAGTTATATTTTTTTACTATTTGCGGTAAGAAGAATTATAAGTTTAAAAAATAACAAATTTTTTAAGCAGAGAATTTTTGACGCTGGATTTTGTCTTTTTTTTGCTAGTGTTTTAGAGCCTTCCCATCTATTATTTGCAGTTGTAATTTATTATGCTATTTTACTTTATGCGTCCCAAAATTATAGATATTTCATTCTACCAATTCTTGGATTTTTAGTTGGTTTGGTTTTGCATACAACTTATATGTTAATTACAGAAGATCAGTTTGTGAATTATATTGAATACCTTCCAGAAATTAGATTAGAATCTCATATGTTTGCTGATTTCAAATACGGTTTTTTGTTAGTTCTTAATCTTTTATTCTTGATTTGGAGCTTATTCCAAATGCCAAAAGTATTCAGTCAAGCTAAACTTCATCAGCGTAAAAGTTTAAATGTTTTCAATGTGATATTGGTGATTTCGTTGGTGATTTTAATTTTCAATCATCGAAGTTTCTACGAAGATGCTTTGTATTTTGTCCTGCCAATTTCAATTTTTATGGGAAATTATTTTCAGCTGAAAACAACAAAAACTTATATGAAAGAAATCATTTATGCTTTGATGATTATTGGTATTTTGGTATCAGCCTTGTATTGATTTCTGCAAAGCTTTTTCACTCTAAAATTCTCTATTTCTTAATACTTGTTACAAAAATACCTAAGGACTTGGTATATTTGTCAAAATTCAAAACCAAGATTATGTTTTCAGAAAAAGCCAATAGAATTTTCAATCAAGTTATCGAAACTTATCATATTAAAGACAGCGTCGATCAGGAATTCAAAAATCCGTTTGACAAAAAGGAGACTTTAATCGAACATTTGTTATATCGAAAATGTTGGATAGACACTGTTCAATGGCATTACGAGGATTTAATTCGCGATCCCAATATCTCGCCAGAAGATGCTTTAGTGTTGAAGCGAAAAATTGATGCTTCCAACCAAGATCGTACCGATACTGTCGAATTTATAGATAGTTATTTTTTAGATTTATTCAATAATATAGAAGCGAAACCTAAAGCGAAAATCAATACTGAAAGTCCAGCTTGGGGCATCGATCGCTTGTCTATTTTAGCTTTGAAAATTTATCATATGAATGAAGAAGCTAACAGAACAAATGCTTCACAAAAACATCAAATGGCTTGCAAAGCAAAATTGGAAGTACTTTTAGAACAACGCACCGATTTGTCTTTGGCGATCGACCAATTGTTGGAAGATATTAAAGTTGGCGATAAGTACATGAAAGTTTATAAACAAATGAAAATGTACAATGACGACGAAATGAATCCAGTATTGAGAAGTAAAAAATAACAATGAGGCAGCCGACTCACATTCTAGTGATTCGCTTGTCCGCCATGGGTGATGTAGCGATGACTGTGCCGGTGTTGGAGCGATTGAGCGCTACTTATCCAAACTTGAAAATCACTGTTTTAACCAAATCTTTCTTTGCCCAATTTTTTGGTCATTTAGAAAATGTTGATGTTGTGGTTGCCGATGTCAAACTGAAACATAAAGGCATTTCTGGGTTATGGCGATTAGCTAAAAGTTTGCAGAAATATAATTTTGAAGGTGTTGCTGACTTACATAATGTTCTAAGATCTAGAATTTTATGTGGTTTTTTAAAAATTTTAGGTCAAGAATACTACAGAATAGACAAAGGGCGAAGTGAGAAAAAAGCGCTGACTCGACCAAAAAATAAAATTTTTAAACCATTGAAATCTACACATCAACGCTATGCGGATGTGTTTCGAAAAATGAATTTACCGGTGGATCTTAGCTTAGAAATCTCACCACAAAAACTAGAATTGTCTGAAAACTTACGTCAGGATTCCACATTAAATACTCAGAAAAAATGGATCGGAATTGCACCTTTTGCGGCACACAAACCAAAGCAATATCCATTAGCTTCAATGAAGGAAGTTTTAAGGAATTTGGCAACTTATGACGATTATCAAATCTTGTTATTTGGTGGCGGAAATAAAGAAGTCAAAAAATTGAAAAAGTTATCGAAAGATTTTTCTAACTTTATTTCTGTTGCTGGAAAATTCACGTTTAAAGAAGAACTTCAGTTGATTTCTAATCTAGAAGTCATGTTGGCTATGGACAGTGGCAACGGACATTTGGCTGCGATGTTTGGTGTTGAAGTTGTGACCATTTGGGGCGCCACCCATCCATTTGCTGGTTTTGCACCATTTGGACAAAAAGATTCACAACAAATTCTTCCAGATTTAGAAAAATACCCACTTTTGCCAACGTCTATTTACGGCAACAAGCAAGTGAAATCTTATGAGCATGTGATGAAAGATATTTCACCAGAACGGGTTTTGGCAACTTTGAATCAATTTATAAAGTAAAGTTTTTGTTTAGAATTTTTCAGAATTTCAAACTTTTCATTTTTATAAAAAAAAGCCGTTTCAATTAATTGAAACGGCTTTTAAAATTTAGTAAGTTCTGAAATTATTTATTTTCAGAATATCTTTTTGAAACTTCTTCCCAGTCGATAACATTAAAAAATGCATCGATATAATCTGGACGTCTGTTTTGGTAATTCAAATAATAGGCGTGTTCCCAAACATCTAATCCAAGAATTGGCATGCCACCGCAACCAACGTTTGGCATCAATGGGTTATCTTGATTTGCTGTTGAGCAAACTTCTAATTTACCGTCTTTATGGACACAAAGCCAAGCCCAACCAGAACCAAATTGTCCTGCAGCAGCTGTAGAAAATGCATCTTTAAAAGCTTCAAAAGAACCAAAAGAGTCATCAATGGCTTTTGCCAATTCTCCACTTGGCTCTCCGCCGCCATCTGGCGACATCACTTTCCAAAATAAGCTGTGGTTGTAAAAGCCACCACCATTATTTCTAACTGCGGTATTAGACAAATCAAGGTTGATTAAAATATTTTCGATAGTTTTACCTTCTAAATCTGTGCCTTCAATGGCAGCATTCAATTTTTTGGTATAACCAGCATGATGCTTGCCATGGTGAATTTCCATTGTTTTTGCATCAATATGTGGTTCTAAAGCATCGTGTTTGTAATCTAATTCTGGTAATTCGAAAGCCATAATTATATGTATTTTAGTTGTTATTATTAAATTGAACTCAAATGTAAAAATTAAGCTTCACAAGTGAAACATTTTCATGTTATTATTTACTTAAAAACAGATAGTTTTCTAAAGTGAAGGTGTTTTATTTAAGATTTAAGTTAATTTACTAATAAAAAAAGATTTGGTAGTTTTGAATTTAAAAATGTTTTCAGTCTCTTTTTTCTATTCTGAATTTAATATCTTTCCCTAAAATTTTTCCATGTCTGCTTCATCAACATTTACAATTTACGACGCTTCAGCTGGCTCGGGTAAAACCTTCAAACTCACTGAAAAATATTTGAGTTTACTTTTGAAATCACCAAAAAACAATGCTTTTCAAAATATTTTGGCAATCACTTTTACCAACAAAGCTGTTGCTGAAATGAAACATAGAATTGTAGATAATTTAGTCGATTTTTCAAGAACAAGTTCAGCGTCAGCACCTAATCCGATGTTGGCGGAAGTTCAAAGCAACACTGGGCTTAGTATTGAAAAAATTCAGCAGAAATCGAGATTAATTTTGCACGAACTTCTGGTGAATTATGCAGCATTCGAAGTGTCAACCATCGATGCGTTTACTCACCGAATTATCAGAACATTTGCCAAAGATTTGGGTTTGTCTATGAATTTTGATATTGAAATGGATACCGAAGAAATTTTGGAATTAGCTGTAGAACGCGTCGTTGATCGCGCTGGAACTGATGATTTGCTTACCGAAATCTTGATTGACTTTGCTTTAGAAAAAGTAAACGACGATAAAAACGGAAACATTTCCCTGGATATTTTGGAGGCTTCAAAATTGATTTTGAATGAAAAGGATGAAAGTTATTTAGCTGCATTTCAGGAGTTTGATTTGGAGGATTTCAAAAGTGCAAAAACTAAAATCCTGAAACACACACAAATTATTGAAAATGAGTTGGCTAAAATCGGACTCAGATTTTTAAACAAACTCGAAGAGCAACAATTAAAACCTAGCGATTATACGAGAAGTTCAATTCCGAATTATTTCAAAAAGCTAACCAAAAAAGATTTCAACATAAAATTTGATGCCAAATGGCAAGCTGAAATTGAAGATGAAAGTACACATGTCACTAAAAAATTGGATGAGGACAAGAAGTCTAAAATTTTTGCGCTAAAAGATGTGGTAATTACTGGTTTTTTTGAAAGTAAAGCCTTAATTCAACAATATAATTTTTATAATAAAATTTATAAAAACATCACTCAATTATCTTTGATTAGTGCAGTGAAAGATGAAATTGAAGAGATTAAAACCGAGCGAAACATTCTGTTGATTTCAGATTTCAATAAAAAAATTAGTGAAGAAATAAAAAAACAACCAGCACCATTTATTTTTGAACGTTTGGGTGAAAAATTTCAACATTATTTTATCGATGAATTTCAGGATACTTCTCGAAGACAATGGGAGAATTTAGTTCCGCTTTTGGAAAATGCACTAGCTTCCATGTTTGACGACCAAAATCCGGGAACACTAACTTTGGTCGGTGATGCCAAACAATCTATTTATGCTTGGCGCGGTGGAGATGCCTTACAATTTATCGATTTATCGGACGGAAAATCGCCGTTCCCAATTCAGTCGAATTTAGAAATCTTGGAAACCAATTACAGAAGTAGTCGCACTGTGGTTGAATTCAATAATGCATTTTTCAATTTTATTGGCGAACAATTGAATTACGATAAACTACAGCAATTGTTTTCTGGCAAAAGTGTGTCTCAACAAATTGCTAGAGAAAGTGAGGGTTTTGTCAATATAAAATTTCTGGATGTAGAGAATAATGACGAACGCGATGAAGCTTATCCAGAAGAAGTTTTAAATATTATTCAGCAGAAACAAAATCAAGGATTTCAGCTAGGTGACATTTGTATTTTGGTACGGAAAAAAGATCAAGGTGTTGCTGTTGCTGAATATTTGAACGCAAATGATATTCCGATTATTTCATCAGAAACCTTATTGATTCAATCGGATGGAAAAGTTCAGTTTTTGGTGAATATTATGCAAGCTTTAGATTTTGAAGATGACCAAGAAGCCAAGTTCAGAATCGTAGATTTTTTATTGTCTGAGGAAGAGATTTCAGAAGACAAACGATTTTTAAAATTGCAACAAATTTTGAAATCTTCGGCTTCAGGGTTTTGGCAAGAGATTCATAAATTAGGTTATGATTTTCAACCAGAATATTTTCATGCTTTACCGCTTTACGATGCCATAGAATATATTGTGGCAACTTTCAAATTCAGTAAAAAAGCCAATGCATATTTGCAATTTTTCTTGGATGAAATATTTGTATTTACTCAAAAAAAGCAAGGCGATTTGTCTTCATTTTTGAAATATTGGGAAATTCAATCTCAGAAAAAAAGCATTGTTGCGCCAGAAACCAAAAGCGCTGTACAAATTATGACCATTCATAAAAGTAAAGGCTTGCAGTTTCCAGTTGTGATTTTTCCATACGCTAAAGAGCAAACCGACTATACAAACAACAGTCATTTTTGGGTGAAATTGCCGCTAGAATTTAAATTGCCTTTTGGATTGGTAACAAAACCTTCCAAAAGTATTGAAACTGATGATTACACAGTTCAGTACGATTCGCTATTGGAAAATTTAGAAATGGAAAGTATCAACATGCTTTATGTTGCACTAACGCGAGCTTCAGAAGAAATGTACATTATCTCCGAAGATGACAGAAATAAAGACAAAAAGATAAAACCAACAACCTATAGTGGATTATTAATGATGTACTTGGAGCATAAAGGTTTGCCGATAGAAACCGACAGAAATTATGAATTTGGTAAAAGTTCTGTGCCAGATTATAAAACAGAAATATCTGAAAGTCAGAATTTAAAAATTCATTTTCATACCAAATCTGAACATCTCAATGTAGATTTGGTTACCACAGCTGGAAAAATTTGGCAGGACGACAATTCAGATGCGCTTCAAAAGGGAAATATGATGCACTCTATTTTAGCTGAAATTAATACGGAAAACGATATTCAAAATAGCATTCAGAAACATATCGATTTAGGTTTGTTGGAATCTTCTGATAAAGAAACTATTGAAAATATGCTTCAAAAGATTGTTAGTCATCCTGAATTGAAAAATTATTACAGTCCAGTTTGGAAAATTTTCAATGAAAGAGACATAAGTTTTATGGGAGATATTATCCGTCCTGACCGAGTTTGTTTAAAAGATAAACAAGCGGTAATTATTGATTATAAAACAGGTGAAATTTCAGAATTTCATCAAGCTCAATTAAAATTATATGCTGAAGCTTTAGAAGATTTGGACTATAAAGTAGAGAAAAAAATACTCGTTTACATCAACGAAAATATAGACGTAAAGTTTGTTTAAATTTGTAAAAAAATAAAAGATATGTATTCAGATCAGTTTAAAAATCAACTCAAAGAAGAAATTCAAAATATCAAAGACGAAGGTTTGTTCAAAAAAGAACGCATTATCACTTCCCCCCAAGGAGCAGAAATTACTTTAGATTCGGGCGAGAAAGTTTTGAATTTTTGTGCCAATAATTATTTAGGCTTGTCTTCGCATCCTGAAGTTGTTCAAGCAGCAAAAGACACTCTAGATTCACATGGTTTTGGAATGTCAAGCGTAAGATTCATTTGTGGAACACAGGATATTCATAAGCAACTTGAACACAAAATTGCCGATTTTTATAACACAGAAGATACGATACTTTATGCGGCTTGTTTCGATGCAAATGGTGGCATTTTTGAACCTTTGCTTACAAAAGAAGATGCGATTATTTCCGATTCTTTAAATCACGCTTCAATTATCGATGGTGTGAGACTTTGTAAAGCAGCCAGATATCGTTATCAAAATGGTGACATGTCAGATTTAGAAAACCAGTTGAAATCCGCTAGAGAAAACGGCGCAAGGAATATTTTAATTGTGACTGACGGCGTATTTTCAATGGATGGCTTAGTCGCACCATTAGATGAAATTTGCGATTTAGCTGAACAATATGAAGCTTTAGTGATGATCGACGAATGTCATGCCACTGGATTTATTGGAGAAAATGGTATTGGCACTTTAGAAGAGAAAAATGTCATGGGCAGAGTAGACATTATTACAGGAACTTTAGGAAAAGCTTTAGGTGGCGCTATGGGTGGTTATACGACTGGTAAAAAAGAAATTATAGAATTGCTGAGACAGCGTTCAAGACCATATTTATTTTCAAATTCGCTAGCACCATCGATTGTTGGCGCTTCTTTAAAAGTTTTTGAAATTTTAGAAAATGATAACACTTTAAGAAAAAAACTAACAGAAAACACAAAATATTTTAAGAAGCAAATTCAAGATGCCGGATTTGATATTATTGATGGAGAATCTGCCATTGTACCTGTGATGTTATACGATGCTAAATTAGCTCAAGAAATGTCCGCAAGACTTTTAAAAGAAGGGATTTACGTCATTGGTTTCTTCTATCCTGTTGTGCCAAAAGAGAAAGCTAGAATACGAGTTCAACTTTCTGCTGCACATGAGCAATCACACTTAGATAAAGCTATTTCTGCATTCATTAAGATAGGTAAAGATTTAAAAATCATTTAAAATTTAGTCTCAATACTTATATTAATGATACATTTGTTAAATATTGACACAAAAAAATAAAGATATGAAACATTTAAGTAAAATTACTTTTTTAGCATGTATGTTATTTGCTGCGTTTTCTGCGCAAGCTCAAGATGAAAATAACCCTTGGGCATTTACGCTAGGAACAAATGCTGTTGATTTCTACCCTACAGATAACGGAAATGTACCTGGTGAATACTCTAGTGGATCGCTTTTTAGTGACTTTACAAACGTAGAAGATCATTGGAATATTTTGCCAGCATTCTCATCCTTAGAAGCTATGAGATACGTTGGTGATGGTTTTTCCGCTAGATTGAGCGGTTCTATGAACGAGATTGAAAAAATAGGCGATGTTTCAGCTGACGACTTAACATTCTATAACTTAGGTGCAGGTGTTCAATATAATTTTAAAACTTTATTGAATTCTAAAGTTATAGATCCTTTTCTTGGCGTAGGCGCAGGATACTATTGGCTAGATGATAGTGGTGACGCAACTTTTGATTCAGATTTAGGTTTGAATTTTTGGTTCAATGATAATTTTGCTCTAACTCTTAAAACCTCATACAAAACTGCATTCGAAGAGTCTGGTTTAGACTACTTTCAACATTCAGCTGGTTTTACTATCTCTTTCGGAGGAACAGATTCTGATGGCGATGGTATTTATGACAAAAATGATGAATGTCCGAATGAGCCTGGCTTAGAAGAATTTAATGGATGTCCTGATACAGATGGCGACGGAATTGCAGATAAAAATGATGAATGTCCTACCCAAGCTGGAAGTGAAGAATTCAATGGATGTCCAGATACAGATGGCGATGGCGTAGCTGATAAAAACGATGACTGTCCAAACGAGGCTGGATCTAAAATGATGAATGGTTGTCCAGATTCTGATAAGGATGGCATTGCAGATAAAGATGATGAGTGTCCAAATGAAGTTGGTCCAGAAGCCAATAACGGTTGCCCTTATCCTGATTCAGATAACGATGGCGTTTTGGATAAAGACGATATGTGTCCTGATGTAAAAGGAACAAAATCCAACAACGGTTGCCCAGAAGTTACTGAAGAAGTTCAAAGTGAATTAAATGACTACGCTAAAACAGTTAACTTCAATACTGGAAAAACAACGATTACTGAAGATTCTGAAGAGGCTTTAACTGCAATTATCTCTATTCTTGAAGAATACCCAAATGCTAAATTTACTGTAGAAGGCCACACAGATAGTGTTGGTAGCGCAAGTAACAACATGAAATTATCTGAAGCTAGAGCGCTTTCAGTAAAAACTTATTTAGTTGAAAACGGCGTTGAAGAATTCAGACTTTCTTCTAAAGGTTACGGCGAAACTAAACCAATAGCAAGTAATAAAACCGCTAGCGGTAGAGCTGAAAACCGAAGAGTTGAAATTAATTTGGCGAAATAGTCCAGATTAAAATATAAATCTGAAAAGCACTCCAATTTGGGGTGCTTTTTTTATTTTTGAATATATGAAAAGTTTTATCCAACAAGTGGTTGAAAGTCTTAACGAAAAAGACCTCAGCAAACATATTTTCGTACTTCCTAGTCGACGTGCTGCGAATGCGTTTAAAAAAACGCTTTGCCAATCACAAAGCGAAACCTTCTTTTTACCACAAATTGAAAGTATTGAAGAATTTATAGAACGACTATCAAATTCACAAATTATAGATCATTTAGAGACGGTTTTTGAATTTTATAAAGTTTACAAAGACATTACGAACCCGAGTCATCAAGAAAGTTTTGACAATGTTTACACTTGGGCAGAAACCATAGTTCACGATTTCAACGAAATAGATCGGCATCGGATTGATGCTGAACAATTTTTTGGAAACCTGAAAGATATCAAAGACATAGAACATTGGTCCAAATCACCTATAAAAACTGAAATTGTTGAAAATTATCTTGATTTTTGGCACCAACTTCCAAAATACTACGAGACTCTGAAATCAGCTTTATCCTCACAAAACAAAGCATACCAAGGTATGGCTTACGATCAAGCTGCAAACAAAATTGAAACCTTTCTTCAGCAAAATGAAGAGAATTTAATTTTTATCGGTTTTAATGCTTTGAATACTTGCGAAGAACATATTTTCCAAACTGTTCTGAAAAAAAAGCGTGGTGAAGTATTTTGGGATATCGATGAATATTTACTTAAAAATAATCAAGCTGGAAAGTTCATTCGAAATTATAAAAAAGACTGGAAATACTACCAAAATCAGCCACTTCAAGCTTCCACAAAATCTTTTTTAAATGAAAAGCAAATAAAGAATTATGGTGTGGCTAAGAAAATTGGCCAAGCCAAATTAGTTGGCGATTTGCTTTCTAAATTGTCGGATACAGAAATTCAAAACACCGCACTTGTCTTGGGCGATGAGGCTTTACTTCAGCCAATTTTGAATGCTTTGCCAGAAAATATTTCCAAAGCCAATGTCACGATGGGTTTGCCACTAAACCAAACCACTTTTGCGACTTGTTTCGAATCGATGATCAAATTCAAAACCCAGCCAGAAGACAAATTATATTTCAAAACAATTTTGGAAATTTGCGGTCATCCAATGTTCAAACAAGCCTATCAAACACCTTTTTTCGAGATTAAAAAACATATTACAGCAGAGAATATAATCTTTCAAACCAAAACTGATTTCTTTGAATATTGTCAAAAATTTAGTTCAGATTTTCAAGAATTAATGCAGATTTGCTTCGGTTCGACTCCAGAAAAAATTGATGATTTTATTTCAGACTGCCTGAAACTCATCGAAATTCTGAAGCCGGGTTTCGAAAATAACAGACTTCAACTAGAATATTTATTTGCATTTAAACAGTTGTTTATCAAAATTCAAAATCTGATTTTAAAGAATGGTTTTGTGGATAATTACAAAGCCTTTTACCAGATTTATTTAGATTTGTTATCTTCAGAAACTTTGGATTTTCAAGGTTCTCCATACGATGGTTTGCAAATTATGGGAATGTTGGAAACTCGTGTTTTAGATTATGAAAATATCATTATCACCTCCGTGAACGAAGGCGTTCTGCCATCAGGAAAATCTCAAAACAGCTTTATTCCATTCGATTTGAAAATGGCATTTGGTTTGCCAACATACAAGGAAAAAGACAATGTTTATGCTTATCACTTTTTTCGTTTGATGCAACGCGCAAAACGTTGTCATTTTATTTATAATAATGAAACTTCTGGCATCGAAAAAGCCGAAAAAAGCAGATTTTTGACACAATTGGAAATTTTCAAAGCCAAAAGGCATGAAATTGAAAATTATACTGTTGTCGCCGATGTTACACAAAACAAAGTAGACTTAAAAAGTGTTTCTAAAACACCCGAAATGCTTCATAAATTGAAGGAGTTATTTCAATACGGAATTTCACCTTCAGCGTTAACGACTTATATTCGAAATCCAATCGATTTCTATCAAAAATATGTTTTAGGCATCAGAGAAATTGAAGATGTAGAGGAAGAAGTATCTTATAGAACTCATGGAAACGTAGTTCACGATACGCTGGAGAATTTATATAGTGAATTTGTCGATAAAAATTTAACAGTAGAAAATTTAGATGAACTTCTCAAAAAATATCCAGCAGAAATCACAAGACAATTTGAAATTCATTTTAATTCTGAAGCGATAAAATTTGGGCGAAATCTGATTAATTTTGAAATTGCCAAGCAACAAACTAAACGTTTTTTGCTTCAAGAAAAAGAAAGCCTTCGTCACCATAAGCTGAAAATTCTTCATTTAGAAACCAGCCGAAAAATAACCATGGAAATTCCTGATTTAGATTTTAAAGTGGCGCTGAAAGGCAAAGTTGACCGCATTGATCGCTTAGATGGTCAATTGAGAATTATTGATTACAAAACCGGAAAAGTTGAAGCAAAAGACCTGAGAATTAAAGAAGATTGGACAGATTTTACATCAGACTACAAATACGGCAAAGCTTTTCAAGTTTTGTTTTATGCCAAATTATTTGAAAGTGAATTGGATGCAGAAAGCCAGGCAGGCATCATTTCATTCAAAAATTTAAACCAAGGATTTTTAAGTTTTACACAAGGAAAAAATAAATTCATCAATAAAGATATTTTGGAAGCTTTCAGTTTGCAATTGAAAAGTTTAATTTTAGAAATTATGAATCCAGAAATTCCGTTTCAAGAAAAGCAAGTTTAAGCCATTATGCGTTGGACAAAAACCGAAATACCAGACTATTCAAAAGTTGAACAATTGCAGACAGCACTTGGCGTGGACGCTAAAATTGCAGAATTGCTTGTTCAAAGAAATATAGAAAATTTTGAAGACGCCAAGCAATTTTTCAGACCGAAATTGGAACATTTGCACGATCCATTTTTGATGAAAAACATGCAGACTGCTACAGAAAGAATCGTCAAAGCTTTAGAAAGCAAAGAACCTATTATGGTTTACGGCGATTATGATGTAGATGGCACTACCAGCGTGGCTATGATGAGCAGTTATCTTAGTCAACTTTCAGAAAATATAATTAGCTATATTCCAGACAGATATTCAGAAGGTTATGGCGTTTCATACCAAGGAATTGATTATGCTAAAAGCCAAAATATAAGTTTAATCGTGGCTTTGGATTGCGGTATTAAAGCCGTCGAAAAAGTTGAATATGCTCAAAAATTGGGGATTGATTTTGTAATCTGTGATCACCACCGACCAGGAGATAAAATCCCTGAAGCTGTGGCTGTTTTAGACCCAAAACAAGACGATTGCAACTATCCTTATGATGAATTATGCGGTTGCGGCGTGGGTTTTAAATTGATTCAAGCCATTCAAAAAACTTTAGGTAGAAGTGAACGGAAAATATACCAATATTTAGATTTGGTAGCGACCGCTATAGGTTCAGATATTGTTCCGATTACTGGTGAAAACCGAATTTTAGCACATTTTGGTTTGAAGCTTATTAATGCTAGAAAACGTGCCGGTTTTAAAGCAATTTTAGACAATGTAAAAAAACAACATTTGTCTATAACTGATGTCGTTTTTATGATTGGACCTCGAATAAACGCAGCTGGACGAATGAAACACGGCCTTTTTGCAGTTGAATTATTGTCAGAAAAAGATGTAGAAAAAGCTAAATTACTGGCGAGTTCCATTGAAGATTTCAATACAGACAGAAAAGATACCGATCGCCAAATAACATCTGAAGCTTTGGAAATGATTTCAGAAAATAAGGAAGAAAACCGATTTACAACCGTAGTTTATCATCCAGATTGGCACAAAGGAGTGATTGGCATAGTTGCATCTAGATTGACAGAAACTTACTATCGACCAACTTTGGTTTTCACAAAAAATGGCGATAACTTAGCTGCTTCCGCCAGATCGGTCAAAGGTTTTGATGTTTATAATGCTTTAGAAACTTCGTCAGAATTTATTACACAATTCGGGGGACACAAATATGCAGCGGGTTTAACGCTTACTGAAGATAATTTTGAAAATTTCAAAGCTAAATTTGAAGAAGTGGTTCAAAAAACAATAGATCCAGAATTACTAATTCCTGAAATAAAATACGATACTGAAATTCAATTTGAAGATGTTACACCAAAATTCATTAGGATTTTGAAACAATTTGCACCTTTTGGACCCGGTAATATGAAACCGACTTTTGTAGCAAAAAATGTTACTACTTCTGGATATGTGAAAAAACTTGGCGAAGACGAAAAACATTTGAAATGTAATATTAAATCAGGAAATTTAGTATTCGGAAGCATTGGTTTTAGGCTTGGCGAAAAGTACGAAGTCGTTCAAAACATGGCTAAATTCGATATTATTTTCAATCTGGAAGAAAACGAATGGAACGGAAATGTCAGCCTTCAGCTGAATCTTAAAGATCTGAGAAAAAGTGATTCGTAACAATTTAGTAACTTTGGTCGCCAAAAATAAAATTCGCTAAATGTTAGAAGACATATTTTCAGCCATACCATTAGGTATATTTTTGGCTTTCATGGTTGGTCCTGCTTTTTTTGTCTTGCTAGAAACTGCAGCTATGCGTGGCTTTAAAGCTGCTTTTTCATTTGATATGGGTGTCATATTAGCAGATATCGTGTTTATTCTTATCGCCTATTTCAGTACAAATCAGTTATTGAGAAGTATCAAAGACGATCCTGCTTTATTTATTTTTGGCGGTTCTGTTTTGACTATTTACGGTGTGATTTCTTATTTGAAAATAAAAAAAGCAACTTATACAAGAGCTGATTTTGAAGTTCAGAAATTAAAACGCAAAGATTATTTAGGAATTGTTGCCAAAGGTTTTCTACTGAATTTTATCAACATTGGCGTCCTAGGGTTTTGGCTGGGCTTGCTTATTATTTTTGGACCTTCTATGGAAATGCAAGGTTCTAGACTAACAGTTTTTTTTACTACAATTATTCTCACTTATTTGTTAGTCGATATTTTGAAAATTCTTTTAGCTAAAAAACTTAACAAAAAATTGACACCAAAACGCATTGCACTTTCTAAAAAAGGCATCAGTCTGCTATTGATTATTTTTGGAATAATCTTGATTTTACGAGGCGTAATTCCTGATAAAATTGAAAAGTTTGAAACTGACATTGAAAATGACATCACGAAGATTCAGTTGAAATAAATTTAAAAAACTAACTTGATTTCAATGATCTGTTCCTGAAAAAGGACTTTTTAAAGAATGTAGAAAATTCTACGAAAGTAAAAACCTTTTTTAGGACGAGAGAAAATTATTTTTCAGAAATGTGAACAAAAAAGCCTAAATTGCTAAAATTCAGGCTTTGATAGGTTAAATTTTTGAGGTGTCGAGCGGATTCGAACCGCTGTAGATGGTTTTGCAGACCACTGCCTAGCCACTCGGCCACGACACCATTTTAATGAATTGCAAATTTAGAAAATTATTCTGCATTTCTGCAATATAATTGTGATAAGTATCTGAAAAATTCTAAAAAACCAAAACTATCTAGTTTTTGAAAGAATAATACTTACACTTTCCACGTCTCCACCAAGAGGTGGATTCATTTTGGCAACCGCAATTTCAGCCATTTTGACCATAGAGAGTTCGTTCATGATTCGGTCAAGAATCCGTTTGGCAATATGCTCCAAAAGTTTGGAAGGTTCTGCCATTTCTTCTCTTACGATTGAATTTAAATGAACGTAATCTACAGTATCTTTCAACTGATCTGAGATTGCTGACTGATCTAAATCGGCTTCAACTTTTAAATCCACACGATAATCACTACCAATTTTGGTTTCTTCAGCCAAGCAGCCATGATAGGCGTAAACTCTAATGTTATTAAGTTTTATAAAATCCAAACTATATTTTTTACGCAAATATAATACGAATGTTTTTCAATGTAAGTTTTATATAGTTCAAAGTGGTTTTTTAAAATTTTAACACTCTGATAACAAATCAATTTGTAACATTTTAATCATTCAGTTGTCATATGTCTAGTAAATCAATTCACTATGATAGAAATTAAAGATCTTCATAAATCTTACCAAATAGGAAAGAATTCCTTACATGTATTGAAAGGAATCAATTTTAATGTTAAAGAAGGTGAGTTGGTTTCTATTATGGGTTCATCAGGTTCTGGAAAATCTACTTTATTGAATATTTTAGGCATGTTGGATGAAGCCGATTCGGGTTCGTATACTTTAGATGGCGTGCCTATTAAAAATTTAAATGAAAAAATTGCCGCCAGATATCGCAATAAATTTCTGGGCTTTATTTTTCAATCTTTCAATTTGATCAATTATAAGTCAGCTCTAGATAATGTTGCGTTACCTCTTTATTATCAAGGCATGAAACGCAGTGAAAGAATGGAGCGTTCCATGTCATATTTGGAAAAAGTTGGCTTGGCAGATTGGGCTTCCCACAAACCCAATGAACTTTCTGGCGGACAGAAACAAAGAGTTGCCATTGCAAGAGCTTTAGCAAGTGATCCAAAGGTTCTACTCGCTGATGAGTTGACAGGTGCTTTGGATTCTAAAACCTCCTATGAAATCATGGATTTGATCCAGCAAATTAATGATGAAGGCAAAACGATTTTGGTGGTAACCCACGAGGAGGATATCGCTCAAATGACCAAAAGAATAGTTAACTTGAAAGATGGCGTCATTATAGATGACTCTCCAACAAAACAAGTAAGAGCAATACAACATGTTTAGTATAGAACGTTGGCAAGAAGTTTTTGAAACTATTTCTAAGAATAAACTTAGAACATTTCTTACAGGCGTTTCTGTGGCTTCGGGGATTTTTATTCTTGTGATATTGTTGGGTGTTGGCAAAGGCATGCAAAATGGGGTAGAAGAGCAGTTTGAACAAGATGCGACAAATAGAATCTCTATTTACACTGGTGTAACTAAGGTGGAATACAAAGGCATGAATCCTGGTCGTCGTATTCAATTAAAAAATGACGATTATCAATTTATAGATGAAAATTTTGGAGAAAATTTAGAGTATCAATCTTCGGTGTATAGAATCTGGGGTAGCTTAGCAAGTTATAAAAACAATTCAGGAAATTACCGTATTGAAGGTGTTTACCCTGATAATCAGTTTTTGGAAAATGCTTCTATCATTCAAGGAAGATTTATCAATCAAAACGATCTTAAAAATAAGGAAAAACATATTGCCATCGGTCGAAAAGTTAGAGATGATTTATTTAAAGACGAAGATCCGGTTGGCAAGCTTGTAGAAATTTCGAATCTGAAATTTAAAGTTGTTGGCGTTTACACAGATCCTGGCGGAGAACGTGAAGAAACTCGATTGTTTTTGCCTATAACAACAGCACAGTCTGTTTTCGGTGGGGGAAATAATATCAGTTATCTTGCTTTCACTTTGCCTAAAGAAGATGATTATGAAGTCGCTTTGAAAAAATCTAATGCTTTTGTAAACGAAGTTAGTACAAATCTAAAAGCTAAACACACAGTTGCGCCAAACGATGATTCTGCAATCAGTATTAATAATTCTTTAGAGAATGCTAAGCAATTCTATGATTTGAATAACATCATACGTTTGTTTTTTTGGGGGGTTGGTGTAATGACTTTATTGGCTGGAATTGTTGGTGTTAGCAATATTATGCTAATCATTGTAAAGGAACGAACCAAAGAAATTGGCATCAGGAAAGCAATTGGCGCACAACCTATGTCTATTGTAGGAATGGTGCTTCATGAATCTATTTTTGTAACTACAATATCAGGATTTTTCGGACTTATTTTTGCGCTTTTTCTACTTGAATTTGTTGGTCCTTTTATAGAGAGTGAATTTATTACAAACCCAAGTGTAGATTTTAACGTTGCTATTTCTACCGTTATATTATTAGTTATTTCGGGAGCAGTAGCTGGTTTTTTTCCAGCTTGGCGAGGCGCCCGAATCAAACCTATAGATGCACTAAGAGACGAATAATATGTTTAGCAGAGATAAATGGAATGAAATAATAGAGTCGTTGAGTTCGAATGTTTTTCGAACAGTTTTGACGGCTTTTGGTGTATTTTGGGGAATTTTCATTCTTGTAATTCTTCTAGCCGCAGGCAATGGACTTGAAAACGGGGTCACACAAGGATTTTCTGGAATTGCTACAAATTCCATGTTTATGTGGTCGCAAACAACTTCTATTTCACATAAGGGATTTTCAAAAGGAAGACGATACAGTTTCAAGCTTGATGACGTTCCAGCAATCGAAAGAAATGTGAATGGTTTAAAATATGTTTCACCCAGAAATCAACTCGGCGGATTTGGAGGAGCTAATAATGTTGTTCGTGGTTTAAAAACTGGTGCGTTCAATGTTTATGGTGATTATCCCAACATTATCAATCAAGAACCGATGGACATTACTCAGGGTCGTTTTATCAATATGAACGACATTGAAGATAAACGGAAGGTTGCTGTAATCGGGCAAGGTGTAATCGATATTTTATTTGATGCTAACGAAGAATATTTGGGAAAATACATCAAAATCAACGGAGTAAACTTTATGGTAGTCGGGAAATATAAAAAGAAAGGCACCACTAACAGAAACCCAGAAGAAGCTCAGAAAGAAATTTACGTCCCATTTACTACCTTTTCTCAAGCTTTCAATAGAAGCAATAATGTAGGCTGGATGGCAATTACCGCAGATGATAACCATTCTATTACTAATCTCAAAAAAGATGTAATTGATTTAGTAAAAAGCAGACATAGTATTCATCCTGATGATGATCGTGCAGTTGGAAATTTTGATCTTTTTGAGATGTTCAACAAAGTCAATGGTTTGTTCTTAGCACTCAATTTCGTTGCTTATTTTGTAGGTATTTTGGTGCTTTTGTCAGGTGTCATTGGAATAAGTAATATAATGCTAATCGTTGTTAAAGAGCGTACTCAAGAAATTGGTGTTAGACGAGCACTTGGCGCTTCTCCATGGTCTATTCGTGGACAAATCTTGATGGAAGCTGTTTTTTTAACTTTAATTGCTGGAATGACAGGAATTATTTTTGCCACCTCAATTTTAGCAATTGTTAATATGGCTTTAGACAATATGGACACATCCGAAATGATGTTTGCCAATCCTTCAGTGGATTTAGTATCAGTTTTAATAGCATTATCAATTCTTGTCATTTCAGGACTTTTGGCTGGCTTTATTCCAGCACAAAATGCTATTAAAACAAAACCTGTAGACGCATTACGAACAGAATAAAATTTATAATTTAAAAATCAACCCTAATACAATGAAAAAGACTCTAACAATTATCATTTTGCTTGCTATCATTCTAGGTTTTGGTGGTGCACTTTACTATTTGTGGCAGAAAAACCAAAGTGACCCTGTGACCTACAAAACGGAACAAGCTAGTAAAAGAACGATCGTAAAGAAAACGGTAGCCACAGGCACAATCGTGCCTAGAGAGGAAGTTCCTATAAAGCCTAACATCTCTGGAATTATTGACAAAATATTCATTAAAGCAGGCGATACTGTCAAAATAGGAGATATGATCGCAAAGTTGGAAGTTGTTCCTGATATTACTAGCCTAAACAGTGCTAGAAACCAAATTAAAAACGCCAAGATCAATCTTAATAATGAAGAACAAATATTCGAGAGGCAAAAAGAACTTTATGAAAATGGGGTGATTTCTGCAAACGAATACGACCAAGCTGAAACATCTTACAAAGTTGCAAAACAGAACCTAGAATCGGCAAAAGAAAATTTTGATATTATTCAAACAGGAACCACCGCTGCTATTGGAGATGCAGCAACAACATCTGTAAGATCTACTATTTCAGGAATGGTTTTAGACGTTCCTGTAAAAGAAGGAAGTCAAGTCATTCAAGCAAATAACTTCAATGAAGGAACTACAATTGCAACGATTGCTAATGTGGACGAAATGATTTTTGAAGGTAAAGTTGATGAATCTGAAGTTGGAAAACTTGAAGTTGGATTGCCTTTGGAAATCACTATTGGTGCTATAGAAGACAAAACATTCGACGCTATTTTAGATTATATAGCTCCAAAAGGAGTGGATGAAAATGGAGCTGTTCAATTTGATATTGAGGGCACTTTGAAAAGAGATAGAGATATTTTTATTAGAGCTGGTTTAAGTGCTAATGCTTCTATTATATTAGAAAAAGCTGAGGATGTTGTTGCTGTAGAAGAGTCGTTAATTCAGTTTGATAAAGAAACTCAAGATCCTTATGTAGAAGTGAAGCAAGACGATGGAACTTTTGAAAGAACCGATATTGAATTGGGCGTCAGCGATGGTATTTATGCAGAAGTCATTAGCGGAATAAATACAGAAGATGAAATTAAAGTTTGGAATAGAGCAAAAGAAAGTGAGAACCCAAGACGTGGAATGTAAATTTGACATTATGAAATCGACCTTACCAATTTTTATTATTCTAAGTTTACTTTTTTCACTCACATCTAAAGCTCAAGAAAAGCCAGATGAATGGACATTAGAAGCTTGCGTAAAATACGCCATTGACAATAATATCAACGTCAAACAATCTGAACTAGATCAAGAAAGTGCAGATATTAGTAAGAGTGAAGCTATCGGAAACTATTTGCCATCTCTAAATGGAAGCGCTAGCAATAGCTGGAACTCAGGTTTGACTCAGAATGTAACCACAGGTGTTTTGGAAAATCAAACCACAAGAAACTTGTCCCTCAACGCCACTGTTGGTGTGACTATTTTTGATGGCTTACGAAACCTAAAAACACTTCAACGAGCTAAACTTGAGCAGTTATCAGCGCAATATTCACTTCAGCAAATGAAAGACGATATTGCTTTAACAGTTGCAAATTCATATTTGCAAGTTTTGGTCAACAAGCAACAAGTAGATTTGTTGAAAGAACAAAACAAAGTTACGCTAGAACAAATAGATCAAACCCAAAAATCTGTTGATGCTGGAACAGCTCCTGAAGGCGATTTACTTGAAATTGAAGCCACAAATGCAGACGAACAACAGCAAATCATTGTTGCTGAAAATTCAGTGAGAATCGCTTTAATCAATTTGGCTCAGACACTTCTAATCGAAGACTATAGAAATTTTGACATTGCCGATGAAAGCTATGATGTGCCACTCACCGATATTTTGAATAATGAACCAGAAGAAATTATTGCAAAAGCTAAAGAAGAACGTTATGAAGTAAAACTTGCTGAACAAAATGTAGAATTGGCAGAAAAAGATGTTGAAATAGCCAAAACACAATTATATCCTTCTATCAGTGGTTTTTTCAATTATAATACTAGAGAAACAGGAGCTGAGAGAATTGAACAATTTGCATCTATAGATGAAGATCAGCCAACTAGAGTTATCGGGCAAGTTGCTGAAACGGGGCAGGATGTGATTGCAGACAATTTCACCACAGGATTCAGAACAATATCACCACGACCTTTCATCGATCAATTGTGGCGGAATGATGGGATTTCTTATGGATTGCAGTTGAATGTTCCTGTTTTTAATGGTTTTGCAACGCGTAATCAAATCAAAAGAGCAGAAGTAAACACAATGCGTGCAGAATTTCAATTAGAGCAAGCTGAATTGGATTTAGAATCTAATGTCTACCAAGCGTATGTTGATGCACAAGCTGCTGCTAAAGCTTATGAGGCAGCAGAAAAAGCTGTTGAATCTCAACAACTAGCTTTTGATTATGCACAGCAAAGATTTAATGTCGGCGTGTCTAATGCTTTTGAATTAAGCCAATCTAAATTCAGGCTGACCAACGCACAAAACAGATTAATCAATGCTAAATACGACTATATTTTCAATTTAAAAGTCTTAGAATTGTATTTTGGAATACGAGTTGTAGAATATTAAAATTATATATTTTGAGTAGAATACTTTGCTTAGAAACTTCAACGACGAACTGTTCTGTTTGTATTGGAGAATCCAATCAGATTCTTGCATTGAAAGAATTCAATAGTGTAGAATATTCTCACGCAGAAAAACTACATAGCTTTATTGATGATGTTTGTAAGGAAAACCATATTGTTTTAGAAAGTTTGGACGCCATTTCGGTAAGCAAAGGACCTGGGTCTTACACAGGTTTACGAATTGGTGTTTCTGCAGCCAAAGGTTTAGCGTTTGCTTTAGACAAGCCTTTAATTTCTGTACCTACGCTCTTGGTTTTAGCGAAACAGATTGAAATAGAATCAGGGCTAATTGTTCCTATGTTGGACGCTAGAAGAATGGAAGTCTATTCTGAAATATACACCTCAGATTTTGAGATATATCGGTCTATAGAGGCTGAAATTTTGGATAAAGATTCTTATTCTGAAGAACTTCAAAATCATCAAGTTCACTTTATAGGTTCGGGTGTTGAAAAGTTCGAAAGCATTTGTAGAAATCCAAACGCTATATTTTACAAAACAAAACTTCCGTCTGCACAGGAACAATATTTCGCTGCACAACGGAAGTTTGATTTAAATGATTTTGAAGATGTGGCTTATTTCGAACCTTATTATTTGAAAGATTTTGTGCCAGGGCGATAATTATTATAAAGTGTCATAATAATAAATTACTCTTTGAAGTTGATTTTCAACTTCTTTTTCATCGCCTCTAAACTTCATATCTTTATCTTTAATGTAAGATTTTATTTCACTTTTCTTATCCTCAAAAGAATCTAAAATTCTTCTTTTGTGTGGGTCTATTTCTTCAAATGTTAAACCATTATCTTTCGAAATAAAATAGTCAAATTCAGTAGAAAGTCTAGCTGGTGTCGGATCTTGATAAGACGTTCTAGCGGGTTGTTGAGGAGTGAATTTTTGCCAATATCTTTTTACAATCATAGCATCTCCTGATTTACCTATTAATTCTACAAACCCATTATCTGCATTTTCAAAAAGAAAATCATTTTTCAAAAAGATAAATTTTTTGCCTTGAATTTCGTATTCATATTGAGTGGTTCTATCTAAAACACTCACTTTATCTTCATAATCACTGATATTGATTTCCATTTGATCTTTGAAAATATTGTATCTGAGTGGAGCTTTAAAAGATTCATCATTTTTAGTGTCAATGACTTTACCAAAAATAAAACGTTCTTGCAGGTATGGAGATCCTTCAACTTTATTCAAGTTTATCTTGCCTTTTTTTGTATCCAAGAATCTAAACATCTGAACTTCTGTTAACCTTTCAGTATTTAGAGTGTTATTAAGCTGAGCCGAAGAATTAAAGATGAACAATAACAATGTCGAAAGTGTAAGTATAGTTTTCATATTATATATTTTAATAATTTAAATCAATAATCATTCCAAGTTAATCTTCCTTATCCATATTAAACAAATGTACATCGCGTTGTGGAAATGGAAAGGAAATTCCTGCGTCTTCTAGTTCTATTTTGAATTTTTCTATTGTGTCAAAATGCAATCCCCAGTAAACGTCCAAATTTGCCCAGAAACGAACAGATAAATCAACTGAATTATCTCCTAAACCTCCAACAAAAACGACAGGCTCTGGATCTTTCAGAACACGTTCGTCATTATTTAAAATATTTAAAATAACTTCACGAGACTTTTTAATATCACTATCATAAGAAATACCGACTGTCATTACATTTCTTCGTGTAGGCTCATAACTGTAATTGGTAACCTTGTTATTAGATAGTTGACCGTTTGGAATAACGATGCGTTGGTTGTTGACAGTGGTCAAAAAAGTATAGAAAATACTAATTTCTGTGACTGTTCCAGACTCACCCTGAGCTTCAATAAAATCACCAACTTTAAAAGGCTTTAAAACGATGATTAAAACACCGCCGGCAAAATTGGACAGCGAACCTTGTAAAGCTAAGCCTATCGCCAAACCAGCAGCAGCAAGTATTGCAGCAAAAGAAGTTGTTTCAACGCCAAGTTTTGTGATTATTATTATGAATAACAAAATCTTTAAAACGATATTGATAATATTCAATGCAAAACCACGAACTCCAGGATCTACTTCCTTTTTTTCCATTACTTTTCGCAGTCTGCCAACGATAAGTTTAATTAACCACCAGCCTAAAAGTAAAAGGACAAGTGCAGCGATTACACTTGGTAGATAAGATAAAATTTTATCTAAAAAATAATTGGCATATTCAGAAATACTGTCGATAGAAATAGAATCCATAAATGAGTTTTTATTATTTTTTCACGTAAATATATAAAATATGGGCTAAACTATAGCCATGCCATTAGAAATATTATTTTCGTCAGGGTTGACAAATGCCAATTTACCAGCTTTGGTTTTTGTCATCAAAATCATACCTTCACTTATTGTGCCTTTCAGTTTTATCGGTTTTAAATTCACGACCACCGAAACCTTTTTACCGATAATATCTTCTGGTTTGAAATCTTCTGCAATGCCTGAAACAATGGTTCTTTGGTCAATTCCTGTATCTACTTTCAAAACCATCAATTTTTTGGTTTTTGCCTTTTTTTCAGCTTCCAGAATTGTACCGACACGAATGTCCAATTTGGTGAAATCTTCAAAGTCGATTCCTTCTTTTTGCGGTTCGACGACTTCAGCTGCGTTTTCAGTTTTAGTAGCTTCTAACTTTTCTATTTGCTGTTGAATGATATCATCTTCAATTTTACTAAACATAAATGTAGCCGTATTGATTTGATGATTTTTCGGAATTAAAACTTCTAATTTTGAAATATCATTCCATAATAATGGATGAGTAAAAGCTTCGAAATTCAACATATTTTTGAGTTTTTGCGCAGTAAATGGCAAAAATGGTTCGCTGATAACAGCTAAGGCCGTAGCCACTTGAAGAGCAACATTCATAATAGTTTTGGTGCGTTCAGGATCGGTTTTCTGAAGTTTCCACGGTTCTTCATCGGCCAAATATTTGTTTCCTAACCTAGCTAAATTCATCATTTTGCTTTGGGCTTCTCTAAAGCGGTATTTTTCTATAGATTCTGAAATTTGCTCTGGAAAAGTTTTAATGTCTGCCAACACGTTTAAATCTGTTGCAGTCATTTCGCCTGCCTCAGGGATTTTTCCTTCATAATATTTGTTAGTCAAGACCACGACTCTGTTGATGAAATTTCCGTAAATAGCTACCAATTCACTGTTATTTCTGGTTTGAAAATCTTTCCAAGTGAAATCGTTGTCTTTAGTTTCTGGCGCATTGGCCGTAAGTACATAGCGCAAAACATCTTCTTGACCAGGGAAATCTTCTAAATATTCGTGCAACCAAACCGCCCAGTTTCTTGAAGTTGAAAGCTTTTGACCTTCCAAATTCAAAAATTCGTTGGCTGGTACATTGTCAGGCAAAATATAACTGCCTTCAGCTTTCAGCATACACGGAAAAATAATACAGTGAAAAACAATATTGTCTTTCCCAATGAAATGCACCAATTTTGTATCTTCATCTTTCCAGTACGGTTCCCAATTTTTGCCTTCACGCTCTGCCCATTCTTTTGTTGAAGAAATGTAGCCAATCGGCGCGTCAAACCACACGTAAAGCACTTTGCCTTCACCGCCTTCTACAGGAACAGGAATGCCCCAGTCCAAATCTCGTGTCACAGCACGAGCACGCAAACCTTCGTCGATCCAAGATTTACATTGTCCGTAAACATTCGGTTTCCAATCTTTTTTATGAGATTTCAGAATCCAATCTTTCAAAAAACCATCATATTGATCGAGTGGCAAAAACCAGTGTTTAGTTGATTTTAAACTCGGTACATCGCCAGTAATGGCAGATTTTGGATTGATTAAATCTGTAGCATTCAGCGATGAACCGCACTTTTCGCATTGGTCGCCATAAGCTTCTTCGTTGCCACATTTTGGACAAGTTCCAGTCACAAAACGATCGGCTAAAAATTGATTGGCTTTTGCATCGTAAAGCTGTTCTGTAGTCTCTTCTATAAACTTACCTTTTTCATGCATATTCATAAAAAAATCTGAAGCGGTATCGTGATGAACTTTTGCTGAGGTTCTGGAATAATTATCGAATTGAATTCCAAATTCAGCAAAAGATTGCTTGATCATGGCGTTGTATTTGTCTACAACATCTTGTGGCGTTATGCCTTCTTTTTTAGCTTTAATGGTGATAGGAACGCCGTGTTCGTCGCTACCACAAACAAAAACAACATCTTCACCTTTTTGTTTTAAATACCTTGTATAAATATCTGCTGGTACATAAACGCCTGCCAAGTGACCAATATGAATCGGACCGTTCGTGTAGGGTAAAGCAGCGGTAATTGTATATCGTTTTGGATTTTTCATGAATTTTTATTTTGAAAGTGACAAAGGTAATAAAGTGTATTGCATTAATTCTAACTTCAGTTTAAACTTCAATTTGTTGAATTGAAAAATTATTTTTTGTGTACATATATATTGTTATGTTTGCAAATATTTTTAAGAAATGCTTAACTCTTTAAGTTTTTAAGATTAATGAAAAAATATCTCTCAATAATTTGTATTCCAGTTATCTTTTTTATTGGAATTTCAAATTCAAATGCTCAAGAAGGAAAATATTCAAGTGATGATGTGCCACGTGTTGAAAAATCTATTTATGATATTCAAGTAGGGTTTTTAGGTGCTTGGATTACCAATGAAAGGCGAATTTTTCACGACCAAGTGGCTTTGCGTACAGAAATTGGTTTTATTGGTGGTTTTGGTGAAAGCCCTTTTGTGGAAACCGTTCAAAATTCTGATAATTTCTACTTTTTTATTCCAGATATCAGACTCGAACCGAGAGTTTATTACAATTTTCACGAGCGCTTAGAAAAAGGTAGAAGAATCTCCAACAACAGTGGAAATTTCTGGGCATTCAGTATTCGGTATAATTCAGATTTTATGAAAATTACAAATGCCACAAATATTTCAGCTATAGACCAAGTTGCTTTTATTCCAAAATGGGGCATTCGAAGAGATACAGGAATGGGAGTTACATATGAAATTGGATTTGGTTTAGGATATGTAAAATATCTGAATTATGATTCTTATTTGAATAATGATTCCGGTGCTATTTTAGACTTGCATATCCGATTTGGCTTTACTTTCAATAGTTTTAAAAATCAGTATTAATTTGAAAAAATTAAAACAATGAAAAAAGTATTGAGTTTACTAATCTTAAGTATAGCATTTATTGCTTGTAGCGACGACGATGATAATGCTGGAGAAAATAATAATCCAGCAATTGAAGCTGAAGGCTATTTGGAAATCGGCAATGATGAATACAACTTGAAAGCAGGAACTCTAGAGAATTTAGGTTCTTATGAAGGTAGCATTTTCGATTTTGTACTAAACCTGTACAGTTCAAATTTAATAACAGGCAACCCAATAACTTTAGAAGATGATGTCGTTACTGCAATCTCAATGGATTTATACGTTAACTCTCCTTTTGATTTAGTAGAAACAGATTATGAAAAAGTTTCTTTTGATGAAATCAGTGGGAACACATTTCAAGCAGCAGACATAGTATTAAATTTTGATGTTGAAAATGAAACTGGAACAACTAGACAAATCGTCGAAGGTACATTAACTGTAGTAAGTGTTGACCCAACTTATGAATTAGAATTCACTGGAACAGACAATGAAGGCGAAAATGTCACTTTTTACTATAAAGGTGAATTGGAACAAATTGATAGCACAGAATAATGAAAAACTTCAGCCGCTGACTTTTAAAATAAGTTTGGCTGAAGTTATTTTAAAAGTTTAAAAACAATGAAAAATATACTTTTAATATTCTTTTTCCTTCTATTTGGTTATTCTGTTTTTAGTCAAGAACAAGATAGTTTAAGTTCTTATAAAACCGAACAAGTTTTAAGAATCAACTTGATTAACCCTGGTGTTGAATTTGAAATGCCAACTGGAACTTTCTCTACATTTTCTGCTGGAGTAGGCGTTGGTTACGGCGGCAGTTATCCTGATTTAAACGAAAGTAGCGGAACAGGAATAATATATGTCATTGCTCCTTTTTTGGATCTTCAACACAAATGGTTTTATAACTTGAACAAGCGTTTGGATAAGGATAAATCCATAAAAAACAATTCTGGTAATTTTGTGTCTGCCCGTATTTTAACTCGTGGACATTCTATCAAAGATAATATTCAACGTACTTCAGATTTCGATTTTGTGATTAATCCAACTTGGGGATTTCAAAGAAGTTATAATGAGAAATTCCACTTGCTATTTGATATGGGGCCTATTTACTATTTTGACACCAAAGGAAATGGTAGCTTTTTCCCATTTTATTTCCAACTTAATTTAGGTTTTGATTTATAAAAAATGAAAATTTTGATTTTCACAAAAAACGCGGTTTCTTTTTAGAAATCGCGTTTTTAGTTTCAATACAAAAAAATGCTTAGTTTTATATTTTAAAATAAATTTATCATCGCATGAAACGTCCCAAAACCTTATCCCAAGGAGATCAAGTTGCCATTGTAGCCACTGCCAGGAAAGTCAAACTTGAGGCTTTGCAACCGGCAATTGATTTGCTGAAATCTTGGGGACTTGTTCCAATCATTGGCGATAGTATTGGTTTAGAAAATCATCAATTTGCTGGCTCAGATGAAGCCAGAGCTGAAGATTTTCAAAAGCAAATGGACAATCCGAAAATTAAGGCCATTTGGTGCGCCAAAGGCGGTTATGGAACGGTAAGAATGTTGGATTTATTAGATTTTTCAAGATTCAAAAACAATCCAAAATGGATTATTGGTTATTCTGATATCACCGTTTTGCATGCGACTGTCAATCAAATGAACATCGCTTCACTACATGCGCAAATGGCGATTCAAATTGACACAAAATCCGAACAGAGTCGGGAGAGTTTACGGGATGTTTTATTTGGAAAAACACTTCAATATGAATTAGAAACCACTTCAAAATACAACAAAATCGGCAAAGTTTCAGGAAAAATTGTTGGTGGGAATTTATCTGTAATTTATTCGCTTTGCGGAAGTTCAACAGCTTTAGAAACCCAGGATAAGATTCTTTTTTTAGAAGATTTGGATGAATATTTATACCACATCGATCGGATGATGCAAAATCTGAAACGCAACGCTTATTTCAACAATGTGAAAGCGATTATCGTTGGTGGATTCTCCAGTATGCGCGACAATTCTATTCCTTTTGGACAAACAGCCGAAGAAATTATTTCAGAAACACTTTCTGGTTATGATTTTCCATTGGTATTCGATTTCCCAGCAGGTCATATTAAGGACAATCGCGCTTTGATTTTTGGGCAAACTGCAACTTTAACTATTGAAAACCAAAAGGCTTCATTAATTTATTAGTTATGGCAGAACACAATGAATTAGGGAAATCTGGCGAAAAAGATGCCATTCAACTATTGCAAAATAAAGGTTACAAAATTTTAGAAACCAACTTTGTTCATCAAAAGGCAGAAGTAGATATTATTGCTCAAAAAGAAGGGTTTTTAGTGGTTGTAGAAGTCAAAACGCGTAGTACTCCGGATTTTGGTGATCCGCAAGATTTTGTAAAACCCGCACAAATCAAAAGATTGGTGAAAGCAGTAGATTTTTATATCAATGACAAGGATTTAGATTTGGAAGTTCGATTCGACATTGTGGCAATTATTAAAAACAAATTTGGTAAGAAAATCGAGCATCTTGAAGATGCGTTTTATTATTTTGAATAATTTAATTATAAAATGATAAACCTTCAAAATCCTTACATTTGCCAAAAAAATAAATTATGCCAAGCTGGGAATCTTTACTGTCGCTGAAACGCTACGGCGATCAATCCAAAAGAATCAGAAAAGAACAAGATGACACACGTCTTGGGTTTGAAGTCGATTATGACCGAATTATTTTTTCAGCTGGATTCCGCAGCTTGCAAGACAAGACACAAGTTATTCCGTTATCCAAAACAGATTTTGTACATACCAGATTGACGCACAGCTTAGAAGTTTCTGTAGTTGGTCGATCTTTGGGTCGAAAAGTTGGCAAGCAGATTTTAGAAAAACACCCACATCTAAGCGCGACTTTAGGACATCATTTCAATGATTTTGGCGCAATTGTCGCTGCTGCTGCCTTGGCACATGATATCGGCAATCCGCCTTTTGGTCACAGTGGCGAACGTGCTATTGGTGATTATTTTAAATTTGGGAATGGCAAACGCTTCAAATCTGAAATTTCTGAACTTGTGTATCAAGATTTGTCGAAATTTGAAGGGAACGCCAACGGTTTCAAATTATTGACCGATGAAAAGTATGGAAATCCAGGTGGTTTGCGAATTTCATACGCCACTTTGGGTGCGTTTACAAAATATCCTAAAGCGTCTTTGCCACAGAAACCAACTAAAAATGTGGCCGACAAAAAGTTTGGGTTTTTCAAACAGCAGGCAGAAATATTTGAAGATTTAGCCAATGAATTAGACCTAGATCAGACAGATATAGAAGATAAATTTCGTTTCAAAAGACATCCACTAGCTTTTTTAGTTGAAGCTGCTGATGATATTTGCTACACCATTATAGATTTTGAAGACGGCATCAATTTAGGCTTGATTCCTGAGGAATTCGCCTTAGAATATTTGTCCAAGATTGTTTCGAACACCATCAACACAGAAAAATATTCAAAATTAACGACTACAAAAAACCGCATCAGTTATCTCAGATCTTTAGCCATTGGTGTTCTCATAGAAGACGTTGTTGAAATCTTCATGCAGAATGAAGATCAAATTTTGAAAGGTGAATTTCATACCGCTTTATTAGAAAAATCGAAGTACAAAGCACAGATTGAAGAAATCATCAAAATTAGTGTTGACCGAATTTACCAAAGTCAAGAGGTTTTGGACAAGGAAGTCGCTGGTTATAAAATTCTGACCAAGATTTTGGACGATTTTACCACTGCTGTTGAAAATAAACAACTTGGAACGGCAAATAATTTTGATGAATTAATTTTGAGAAACTTCCTTAAAGATTTTGATTTTTCTGAATCCAAAACCGAAGATTGGTTGATTGATATTTGTTCTCATGTCGCTTCTTTAACCGACGGCAACGCGTTAAGAACCTATCGTAAATTGACCGGCAGCGATTTATGATTTTATAAAAAATCTAAACACAAAGATTTCAAAACGTCTGGATGTTCAATATGACTCATGTGACCGCCGGGTAGAATTTTCACTTCTATTTGATTTTTTTCAGCGATTTCATTTGTTTTTTCGATATCTATGACCTGGTCATCTTCACCTAAAATAATCAAGGTTTTTTCATTGATTTCACTTAAAATAGAACTTCTGTCTTTCCTATCACGAAGTCCTTTCAATGTGTTTATGATGCCTTGTTGCGAACATTTTTTAGCTTCTGAAATTGCTAAATTAATCTCAGTTTCAAAACGTTTTTGATTTTTGGGTAGAAATAAATTTTTGACTGCCATATTTACAAAAGCATCAGGAAATTTCTGAATCATTTTGATGGCTCGATTTCGGTCTTGTTGACGCATTTCAGTATCGGGAGCAGATGTAGAATTCAATAGAATTAATTTTTTGAGTTTTTCTGGAAATAATTCTGCAAACGCTAAAGCCGCATACCCGCCCATAGAATGCCCGATCATGGAAGCTTTATTGATATTTTCCACTGCCATCAAATTTTGAATAATTTCGGCGTACATTTCCATAGCGTGGATGTAGCCAATAGCATTGGTGTCGCCGTGTCCAGGTAAATCTATCGTGAAAACACGGTAGGTTTTTGAAAATTCTGGTACTAAACTTTTCCACATGTTTTTATTTCCCAAAAAACCGTGAACTAATATCAAGTTTTCACCTTCACCTTCTGCTGAATAGTGAATTTTGCTTTGTTTATAATAGAATGTCATAAGCTTAAAAAACCTTGCTTCTAAAGAAAAGAAACAAGGTTTGGTTTTATAATTATAATTATAAATTTATGAATTCATCAGGTCTTCAATTTCTTCAATTTCAATAGGAATATTGCCCATTAAATTTTTTGGTTCGCCACTTTCTTGAATGACGACGTCGTCTTCCAGACGGATGCCCATATTTTCATCTGGCAGATAAATACCTGGTTCTACGGTGAAAACTTGGTTGGCTTTCATCGGTTCGTGAAGCAAGCCGTAATCGTGTGTGTCCAGCCCGATGTTGTGTGAAGTGCCGTGCATAAAATATTTTTTGTAAGCAGGCCAATCTGGATTTTCGTTTTTAACATCGGCTTTGTCTAATAATTTCAAATCCAACAACTCCGAAGTCATCATTTTGCCGACTTCAACGTGATAATCTTTCCAAATTGTTCCCGGAACTAGCATTTTTGTTGCCTCTTTTTTAACTTTATTGACGGCGTTATAAATTTGTTTTTGGCGGTCGCTATATTTTCCTGAAACAGGAATAGTTCTAGACATATCGCTTGCATAATTTGCATATTCTGCACCGACGTCAAGAAGAATTAAATCACCGTCTTTCAACTTTTCTTTGTTTTCTATATAATGCAAAACTGTTGCATTTTTGCCGCCTGCAATAATTGGTGTGTAGGCAAATCCTCGTGAACGGTTGATAAGGAATTCATGCATAATTTCAGCTTCAAGCTCAAATTCCCAACGTCCTGCTTTGGTTGTTTTCAAGATTCTTCGGAAGGCTTTTTCAGTAATATTGCAAGCTTTCTGCATGACTTCGAGTTCCAATTCGTGTTTCACGGAACGCAAACGCTGCAAAATCGGATTGCTTTTTGAGACTTGGTGTGCAGGATAGTTTTCCCTTAGCCATTTGTTGAAACGATCTTCGCGAGTTTCGGTGGCGTGAGCGGCACGATAATGTTCATTGGTATTTATGTAAACCGTGTCGCATTGTGCCATCAATTCATTGAAAACTTTATGAAAATCTTTCAGCCAATACACGGTTTTGATTCCAGAAGTTTTAAGTGCTTTTTCTTGGTCGAGTTTTTCACCTTCCCAAACAGCGATATGTTCGTTGGTTTCAGTTAGAAATAAAATTTCGCGGTGTTTTTTGTCTGGTGCATCTGGGAAAAGTACCAAAAGGCTTTCTTCCTGATCCACACCACTCAAATAGTAAATGTTGCGGTCTTGCTGAAACGGAATTGTGCTATCTGCACCAATCGGATAAGTGTCGTTGGAGTTGAATACTGCCAAACTATTTGGCAACATTTGACTCATAAAATTTTTTCTATTTTGAATAAATAAATCTGAAGAAATAGGTTCGTATCTCATAAATTTTGAATTTTTTCAAAGATAATTAAACCTATTTGAATAAGTCGTTCAGCTTGAATTGCTTTTTGATATGAGATTTCATTCGTTCATTAGAATTCTGCCGTAAGATAGTCCTACTTCATCGATCATATGAAAAGTCTTCCCGTACATTTTTAGAATAAAAATTATAATCTTGGATATAGTCTAAGCCTTAAGAAATATTTTCATAGAGTTGATGATTTTATTATTTAAAACTTACACTTCTTTATCATTATCTAATTTTAAATTTAAAGAACTCGATTGGTCGTAATTTTTTAATTCAACGATTGAGGCTGGCAGACTAAATCCTTCTGTTATTAGCGCGCCAATCACTTGATCCATAACATGGGATCTTATATTGATATGATGAGATCGTTTCTTAGTGATAAATGTATTTACCCAAAATAAAACTTTTATATTGATAGTGTTTGTAGCGAATTCATCAATAACTATAGCAGGCTTTCTGTCTCCTTTTAAAACTGGTTCTATCTCATTGAGGGTGTCACGAATAACACCAATCGCTAAATTTGGATTATTTTCATAAGCTATACCTACTATAAATTCGTATCTCAAAAAACCATCGATCGTATAATTATATAAAGGGTTTTTGAGAATTATAGAGTTTGGCAAGAAGACATCCTTTCCGTCTGGCGTTTTGATGAGTGTCTCACGAATGTTGATATCCTTGACAAAGCCAACAATTTTATCCACTTCAATCATATCATTAAGCTTGAATGGACTTTTAAAGGCTAGAATAATTCCAGCTAAAAAGTTTTCTCCAATATCTTTTAAAGCAAATCCAATTACAAAGGTTAAAAGTCCTGCTCCTGCTAAAACTTTATTAGTAAAAGCATTTAAGCCAAGTAAGTAAAGAGTGGTTAAAATTACAGCAGTTTTAATAGTAAAACTAATAATCTGTGAAATGAAATTAGCTGTAATTTGATTTGGTGATTTCTTAATTAAGCGGAGTTTAATCCTATGTTTGATAAAATTAGCTATCAGAAATCCTGCTACCAAAAACAATAGGGTAAACGCCAAGTTAACGTAATTCGTTTCAAAATAATGAAATACATTATCATTTATTTCACCAAAGCCATCCATAAAATTATTTATTAAATTAAGAAACCTCTAATTTACCAAAACATTTTATTCCAAAGAATTTTAACTTTTATCTTTTTTGTGTCTTGAAATATTTCACCTAAGTCAGTTTGAATTTGAAAGTTTTCTTATTCAGCTAAAGTTAATCATATAGACCGAGCTAATCTTAAATTATTAAAATGAACTATATGAATTTCAGAAAAAACAAGGTATTATTTCATTGTGTTATGATAAATTAAAAGCACTTACGCTCTAAATTCATTCATCTTGTTCAGTTTATCATAAGTACGATCTGACGTAATCTCATAGTTTTGTCAAGGAATACAAACTAAGGTGAAGAATGTAGCATTATCATTTTTCATACATTTATCTTTTTAAAATTTCAAGGTCTCAATCACAAAAAGCATCATTTTTTTGATTATCACTCAATAAGTTTTAAAACTATTCTAAATTGAGTCTAAAAAACATGCATAATTTGTCAGTGATACATTTGAAGTGTATTTTTGTCCAAAATCAAATTCAGAATAATGGCTGGAATAAATAAATCAACAATAGCAAGGAAAGTTGCTATGGCTCTTTCAGGACTTTTTTTGGTCCTTTTTTTAGCTCAACATCTTACAATTAACTTTACAACTGTAGTAAGCCCATCAACATTCAATGAGCTTTCTCATTTCATGGGAACTAATTTTGTAGTTCAGGCAATATTGCAACCTATTTTAATTGCGGGAGTTATTTTCCACTTTGTAATGGGTTTTGTACTAGAAATCCGTAACAGTAAAGCAAGAGCTGTAAGCTACAAGAAATTTAATGGCGCTGCGAATTCAACCTGGATGTCAAGAAATATGATAATTTCTGGAATAGTAGTTTTAGCTTTTTTAGGATTACACTTTTATGATTTCTGGATTCCAGAGTTGGTTCACAAATATGTAGAATCACATCCAGATGATCCTTATCGATATTATGATGAAACTATTGCAAAATTTGCTGGAGATCCTATAAGAACAGGACTCTATGTATTTGCTTTTATTTTTTTAATGTTGCACCTACTTCACGGTTTTGCGTCATCATTTCAAACTTTAGGAGCTAAAAATAAATACCAAAAAGGCTTAGCGGGATATAAAAGCGGCACATCTAAACTAATTCGTAATCTTACCACAGCTTACGCAATTGTTGTTCCTATGGGGTTTGTATTTATAGCTCTATATCACTATTTTAATAACTTATAAGCGAAAGGATTATGTCAGTTTTAGAATCAAAAATACCAGAAGGTCCAATTGAAAAAAAATGGACAAAACATAAAAATGAAATCGATCTCGTTAACCCAGCCAATAAGCGTAATATAGATATTATTGTCGTTGGTACTGGATTAGCTGGTGGAAGTGCAGCTGCAACTTTAGCGGAACTTGGTTATAATGTAAAAACATTTTGTTACCAAGATTCTCCGCGACGCGCGCATTCCATTGCAGCCCAAGGAGGAATTAACGCATCCAAAAACTATCAAGGCGACGGTGATTCAGATTACCGATTGTTTTATGATACTGTAAAAGGTGGCGACTATCGCTCTAGAGAAGCAAATGTTTACAGACTTGCAGAAGTTTCTGGAAACATTATCGATCAATGTGTAGCTCAGGGTGTGCCTTTTGCTCGCGAATATGGCGGACTTTTAGATAACCGTTCTTTCGGTGGCGTTTTGGTCTCAAGAACTTTTTACGCTAAAGGCCAAACAGGACAACAGCTTTTACTCGGTGCTTATTCTGCTATGAATAGACAAATCAACAGAGGTAAAATACAAGCATTCAACAGACACGAAATGATGGATTTGGTTCTTGTTGATGGAAAGGCGAGAGGAATTATTGCACGTAACCTTGTCTCTGGTGAGATAGAACGACACTCGGCTCACGCCGTTGTTTTAGCTTCTGGTGGTTATGGAAACGTATTTTACTTGTCCACTAATGCTATGGGAAGTAATGTGATGGCTGCCTGGAGAGCTCATAAAAAAGGAGCTTTCTTCGCTAATCCATGCTTTACACAAATTCACCCAACCTGTATTCCTGTATCTGGAGACTTACAATCCAAGTTGACCTTAATGTCCGAATCTTTAAGAAATGATGGACGTATTTGGGTGCCCAAAAAAGAAGAAGATGCAAAAGCTATTCGTGAAGGTAAGTTAAAACCAACCGAACTTGGTGAAGACGATAGAGATTATTATTTAGAACGAAGATATCCAGCTTTTGGTAACTTAGTTCCTCGTGATGTAGCTTCTAGAGCTGCTAAGGAACGTTGCGATGCAGGTTACGGTGTCAACAAAACTGGACAAGCAGTTTACCTTGATTTTAAAGCTGCTATAGAACGCTATGGAAAAGAAAAAGCCTTTACATCTGGTCATAAAAACCCAAGTGAAGATGAAATAATAAAATTAGGAGAAGAGGTTGTAGAGTCTAAGTATGGTAATTTATTTGAAATGTATGAGAAAATTACAGATCAAAACCCATACAAAACACCTATGATGATTTTCCCCGCAGTTCATTATACGATGGGCGGTCTTTGGGTTGATTACAACTTAATGACTACAATTCCTGGCTGCTACGCTGCTGGAGAAGCTAATTTTTCAGATCACGGCGCTAACAGACTTGGAGCTTCTGCATTGATGCAAGGCTTGGCTGATGGTTATTTCGTTCTTCCATATACTATCGGAGACTATTTGGCTGATGATATCAGAACAGGTGAAATTTCCACAGATACTGAAGAATTTGAAACTGCTGAGAGGGAAGTCAAAGAAAGAATTCAAAAACTCTTTGATGCTAACGGCAAAAATCCTGTTGATTATTACCACAAAAAATTAGGTAAAATCATGTGGAACAAATGCGGTATGTCTCGAAATGAGAAAGAACTTAAAGAAGCCATGGAAGAAATCAAAGAATTGAGAGATGACTTCTGGGCAAATGTGAAATTAACGGGTAAAGCTGAAGCAAAAAATCAGGAACTTGAAAAAGCTGGTCGAGTGGCAGATTTCCTTGAACTTGGAGAATTATTTGCTAAAGATGCTTTAGAAAGAAATGAATCCTGTGGAGGTCACTTCAGAGAAGAATACCAAACTGAAGACGGTGAAGCTTTAAGAGACGATGAAAATTATAAATTTGTTTCTGCTTGGGAATTTGTAGGAAATCCAAGAGACGCTAAACTTCACAAGGAAAAATTAGAATTTGATAATATTGAATTAAAAACAAGAAGCTATAAATAATTGAATTATGAAGCTTAAACTAAAAATATGGCGTCAAGAAGATGCCCAAGATCAAGGAGGATTTCAAGACTATACTGTAGACGGAATAGATGGCGATATGTCATTTTTGGAAATGCTAGATGTTTTGAATAATGATTTGGTAAATGACGGTAAAGAACCTGTTGAATTTGACCACGATTGTAGAGAAGGAATTTGCGGCTCATGCTGTCTTCAAATTAATGGTGAACCTCATGGACCAGACAGACTCATAACGACATGTCAACTTCACATGAGAAAGTTCAATGATGGTGATGAAATCGTGATTGAGCCTTTTAGAGCTACTGCTTTTCCTGTCATTAAAGATTTGGTAATAGATAGATCCTCATTCGATAGAATTCAGCATGCAGGAGGTTATATTTCAGTAAACACTTCTGGAAATACTCAAGATGCTAACTCTATTCCTATTGAAAAAGAAAAAGCCGATGACTCCTTTTATGCTGCAACATGTATAGGATGTGGAGCCTGCGTGGCAGCTTGTAAAAATGCAAGTGCTATGCTGTTTACTTCAGCAAAAGTGTCTCAGTTAGCATTATTACCCCAAGGTGAAATCGAAGCGCATGACCGTGTATTGAATATGGTTCACCAAATGGATAAGGAAGGTTTTGGTAATTGTACAAATACTGGCGCTTGCGAAATAGAATGTCCAAAAGGCATTTCTTTAGAAAATATTGCAAGAATGAATAGAGAATACCTAAGTGCAAGTGTCGCTGGTTAGTATTCTATTTTTAGAAGTATTATAAAACAAAAGAGCAGGAATTTATAAATTCCTGCTCTTTTGTTTTTTGATATTAAATTAATACATCAATATTTGTCTTTCTTATTTTTAGTTTCTTTACCCTCCAAAGCCTTACGATCATTCTGCTTTTTCATCTCTTCCCCGATTTGACTGGACGCTGTAAAAGAAGCTATCATATCATTCAGCATATTACTGCCGGCTTCAGGAGAATTAGGTAATAGAATTAGATTCGAGTTAGTTTGACTTCCTACAGATTGTAAAGTGTCGTAATGTTGAGTAACCACGATAAGTGCCGAAGCTTCTTGTGAGTTAATTCCAACATTATTCAGAACCTCAACACTTTCTTCCAAACCTCTGGCAATTTCCCTTCTTTGGTCAGCAATACCTTGTCCTTGCAGACGCTTGCTTTCAGCTTCAGCACGTGCAACAGCAACAATCTTAATACGTTCTGCTTCACCTTCAAATTCAGCAGCAACTTTTTCACGCTCAGAAGCATTAATTCTGTTCATAGAATCTTTCACTTTTTCATCAGGATCAATGTCGGTGACCAAAGTTCTAATAATATCGTAACCATAATCTAGCATGGCATCATTTAATTCAGCTTTTACAGCATTCGCAATGTCGTCTTTTCTTTCAAAAACATCGTCGAGTTTCATTTTAGGAACTTCAGCACGTACAACATCAAAAACATAAGAAGTGATTTGAGCGCTTGGACTTTCTAATTTGTAAAATGCATCATAAACTTTTGCTGAAGTCACTTGATATTGGACGGAAATTTTCAGATGAACAAAAACATCATCTTTGGTTTTGGTTTCAACATTTACATCAAGCTGTTGAATTTTTAGGTTTATTCTTCCTGCAATACGATCTACAATCGGAATTTTAATGTGTAATCCTGAATTTCTGATGCTCAGGAATCTGCCAAATCGCTCAACAATTGCTGCAGTTTGCTGTTTGACGGTAAAAATACCAGTAATCACGATAATGAAACCGATAATAAGAATAAATACAGTGAAAAAAGTTCCCATAAATTGAATTTAAAATTTATCTAAATGTAAAACAAAAATTTGAATTTTTAAGATGTGATTTAATCTAGATTATCAATCGCAAATTCTAATCTGGCTATGGTTTTATCCTTGCCAATTGATGTGGCAATATGGAAAACATCTGGACCACGCATTGCACCAACTAAGGCTAAACGTAATGGTTGCATGATTTTGCCAAATCCTAAATCTTGAGTTTTAATCCAAGTTTTGACTTCATCTTGAAGATTAGTCTGTGAAAAATCATCTACACTTTGTAATTTTCCAATCAATGCGCGCATCCAAGAAGAAGAGTCTTTTTTCCACACTTTTTTTGAAGATTTTGCATCGAACTCCTTTGGCGCTTCAAAGTAGAACCAAGACAATTCCCAGAAATCTGAAACAAAAGTTGCACGCTCTCGGATGGTTTTTACGACTTCTTCAATATATTGTAACGAGACTTCGATGGACTTTTCAGCTAAAATATTTTTGAATTCCTTGACAAGTTTTTCAACTGGTGCTTGTTGTAAATAATGTTGTTGAAACCATTTGGTTTTTTCAGGATCAAATTTGGCACCTGATTTATGAATGCGTTTCACTTCAAATTTTTCAATCATTTCGGACATGTTGAAAAATTCCTGATCGGTACCATCGTTCCAGCCTAATAATGCCAACATGTTGATGACAGCTTTAGGTAAATAGCCTTCTTCTCGATATCCAGCAGAAACATTGCCATTTGCTGGATCTTTCCATTCCAAAGGAAATACTGGAAAACCAAGCTGATCGCCATCACGTTTGCTTAATTTCCCTTTGCCGCTTGGTTTCAGGATTAATGGTAAATGTGCAAATTTAGGAACCTCCCAGCCAAAAGCTTTGTAAAGCGAAACATGAAGCGGTAAAGAAGGCAACCATTCCTCGCCACGAATGACGTGACTAATTTCCATTAAGTGGTCATCTACAATGTTCGCCAAATGATAAGTCGGCATGCCATCACTTTTAAATAAAATTTTGTCATCCAAAACTTCAGAATCAACTTCGATATGTCCACGAATTTCATCTTGCATAAATAAAGTTTCTGAGGCAGAGGTTTTAAATCTGATGACATAGTCTTCTTCGGCATCAAGTTTTGCTTTCAATTCATCTGAAGACATATTCAGAGAATTTTTCAACTCATGCCTGTTTTTTGGACCATAACTAAATTTGGAACCTTCTTTTTCTGCAATTTTCCTTTGGTTTTCTAATTCTTCTGTGGAATCAAAAGCGTAGTAAGCTTTATTATTCTGAATCAATTCGTCCACATATTTTTCATAAATTGATTTCCGATCACTTTGCCGATAAGGACCAAAACCACCATCTTTACCTGGGCCTTCATCATAAGGAATGCCACACCAATTCAGCGTTTCTATAATATAATCTTCTGCGCCTTCCACGTACCTTGTCTGGTCAGTATCTTCTATACGCAAGATGAAATCTCCATCATGTTTTTTAGCGAATAAATAGTTGTATAAAGCGGTTCTTACACCACCAATATGAAGCGGTCCGGTCGGACTTGGGGCAAATCTTACTCTTACTTTATCCATGTCTAGAATTTTGTACAAATATAAAATTTATTGCCGCTTAAAATCCTTTTTTAGAATTTAAGCGTTTTAGAAATGATGTTAATTTTCAGTTTAGGTGGAAAAAGAAAATTACGGTAAACCCGTAATATTTTTGCGGTTGAACCGTAACAAAAAATTGACTTGCCTATTTATTTTTACTCAAAAAAACATCAGCAATATGATGATTCTATCAGTTTTATGTTTTTCAATTTTAGTATTAGATGTTTTGCTGGTGTTCAAATTACGGCTGAAATCAGAGACTTTTAGGTTTCAAAATAAAAGTACTTTTCTCATCCAGGATAAATTTGCGTTTATTAATAAATTGAATTCTTTTGTAGATAAAAAGAAATGGGAAATTTACTACGAAAATGGGATTTATAAAGTTGAAACATCATCACAAACTTGCAACCACCTTATAAAAATTGAAGTGTCTTCACAATATGTTTTTATCAAAAGTGATTTTATATTTGATTCACTGTCTAACCTTAATCAAGCAGAACAAAAGGTTTCCGAAATTGAATCTATACTCAGATAATGAACTAGTTTTAATTTATTTTGAAATAAAATCTACGGTTTGTCTTATAAGTTCTTCAGCGGGTTCGGGCAAATCTTCTTCATTCCATGGATGCTTGGTGTTGTAGACATGGTTTGCATTGGCAATTAGCGACAATTCGCTATTACTGCAGTATTTGTCTAAAAGGTAAGCTTCTTCAATTTTTACAGATTCATCGGCTTGTCCATGGATTATTTTGACAGGAATCTCAAGTTTTTCACATGCTGATTTAATATTCAAAATCTTTTCGTTGGCTTGAAAGTCTTCAAAAAATTGAAAATTATGAGGCATCATTTGTCCTGTTCTTCCATTTTTCACATAATAAACACCTTTATTTTTCCAGTTTTCAAAGTCTTGACCTTTAGGAAATCTAGACTTAAAATCAGAAACTCCAGACCAAGTTACAACTTTAGAAATATTAGAATTTGTAGCGGCTTTCAACAAAATGATACCGCCACCTCTGCTATGGCCGACTAAAGAAAGTTTATTCAAATCTAAGTAAGCGCTATTGTCAAAATAAGATTTAGTCCATTCTATAATGCGTTCCAAATCGTATAGTTGTTTTGAATAATTGTCGTTTGCGAAATCTTCTAAATTTGGAAAGTCAATAGGCTTTTCAATAGTGCCACCGTTATGAGAAAAATTGAATTTTATAACTGCAATACCTGTTTTTGCGATTTTATCGAAAATAAGATTCCAAGCGCCCCAATCTTTAAAACCTTTGTAACCGTGGCAAAAAATCATGATGGGTTGATTTTTTTCATCAGTTTTATAACGATAGTCTATTAAGATTTTCTTTTTTGAAGAACCTTCAATTGTCAATGTCTCTTTTTTCAGCATAAAAAACAATGTATATATTTAGAGTAGCTTCGCTAGGAATCGAACCTAGATCTAAAGTTTAGGAAACTTTTGTTCTATCCATTGAACTACGAAGCCTGAAAATTTATGTATTAATCTTTATCAGATTTTGGATGATCTTCATACCAATCTTTAAATTCTTTGTCAGTTTGATAATCTTCTCTAAGTATTTTATAAACACTAATAACTAATAAAATTTGTCCCAAAATGCTCAGATAAAATACCCAAGAAAAACTAAGATTAAGCGATGCGAAAATCGTAACCGTAATTAATACTAAAGTGGTGATTGCCAAAAATATAAAACCTAAATTCTTCATTTTTTATTTAAAGTTAAGCTTTAAAATGAAGAATTTAGGTTTAAAAAATTATAAAATAATCTTATTAACTTAAAAAGTCAAATTGTAGAATGCGATTATTTTTCTTTTATTAAATAAAGAAATACTGGAAAGTGGTCACTATAGCCACCTGTAAAACCGCCATCGGCAAAGGCTCGAAATGGATAACCTTTGTATCTGCCTTGTGGATTTTGTAAATAAAAAGGATTGAAAATTCCGGCTTGGTAAAACTTATAATCAGAATAATCGTCTTTTTCTAAAAGGGGTCTTGTCATAAGAATTTGGTCAAAAACATCCCAAGTATCTCTCCATGCTATTGTACCGAGTCCTTTTTTAGCTAAAGATTCAAATGGGTTGTAAAGTCCTTTCAAACCGACATCTTCTTTGTTTTCTTTTGCATTAAGCACCTCTTTTATACTTTCATTATAAGGACCATCATTAAAATCTCCCATGATCATAATCTTAGCATACGGATTTTCATTTTGGATAGAATCTTTTATTTTTTTCGTCAATTTTGCTGCACCAACTCGTAAATATCTAGACTTGCTTTCACCGCCACTTCTCGATGGCCAGTGATTAATGATAAAGTGCATTTCTTCACCATCTAAAAGTCCTTTTACATGTAGTTGATCTCGAGTGTAAACTCTTTTGCTGTTGTCATCTTTCCTGAACATAACCAATTCATGCGCTTTAGAATGTGTTGGTTTAAAGACTGCTTTTTGATATAAAAGTGCCACATCAATGCTTCTGCGATCCGGAGAATTGTAGTGGATTATGCCATAATTATATGGTCGGAGTTTAGGGTCATTGACAAGATCTTCCAAAACCTTGAAATTTTCTATCTCACAAACACCAATAACTGCAGGTGGCATTTTCGTGACTTCAGAGCCAATATCAGCGATAGCATCTGCCATGTTTTTCACTTTTTTAGGATAAGCGATATCCCTAGCGCCCTGAGACATTTCCATTAATGGAGAAGCCTCATCATTTTTATCCGGGTCATTTTCAGTGTCGAAAAGGTTTTCTAAGTTGTAAAATGCAATGGTATTGACTTTAAATTCTTTCTTCTCTTGCGCATTGATTCCTAAGGAAATAAAGAATATTATTGCATAGATTAAATTGCTTTTTCTCATAAATTCAATATTAAAAAATTGTAAAAAGTTATTTTTTCAGTTGACAAAAATAAGCAATAAAGATAATTTGCATACATTTGCAGCCTGTAAATAATAATTTCTTAAAATTAGATCAATTTAATTTAAATTATGATAATGAAAAAACATTTTATTTTTTCAGTTTTCTTTATGTTTTTTAGTCTCGCAATGTTTGCACAACAAACAGATGTGACTGGTAAAATTTTAGAAAGCACTACCGAAGAGGCAATTCCCAATGCCATAATTTCCATTGAAGATTCTGGTATAGAAATCAGAACAAATGCAAACGGTGAATTCAGTTTTGCTGAAACGGATTTGCCTTTGGGAGAACAAATGTTGAGAGTTGCAATGTCAGGTTATGAAACTAAGCGCTATCCAATTATTATTAATGAAGGTGAAGTTTTAGACCTGGGAGAATTATATTTAGATGTAGACTTTAGTGAACAAAATAGACAAATAGGAGTAATTTCTTTGTCTGAAGATGAATTAGATGGTGATGATGCCACTTCTTTCAATATTTCAGGTTTACTTTCATCATCTCAAGACACATATTTAAGAGCGGCAGCTTTTGATTTTAGCGCAGCCTTTTTTAATCCTCGTGGATTGGATAATGCTAATGGTAAAGTATTAATCAATGGTATAGAAATGAACAAATTGACAACAGGACGTCCAAACTGGGCGAACTGGGGTGGTTTGAATGATGTACAAAGAAACCGAGTTTTTACTAAAAGTACTGAAGCTAGTGATTATAATTTCGGCGGTGTTGCTGGAACTTCAAATATTATTATGCGAGCTTCTAAAATGCGTAAAGGTGGAAGAGTGTCTTATGCTAGTTCAAATAGAAGTTATCAAGGTAGAATCATGGGCGGTTACAATTCCGGTGCTTTAGACGGTGGTTGGTCTTATTCTGTGTTGATGTCTAGACGTTTTGGTGAAGAAGGCTTCAGAGATGGAACTTTATATGATGCCAATTCTTTTTTCCTTGCTGTTGAAAAACAAATTAGTGAAAAACACAGTTTAAACTTTACTGGTTTTTATGCACCAAACCGAAGAGGAATGGGAACGGCAGTGACACAAGAAGTTGTTGACTTGAAAGATATTGCCTATAATCCAAACTGGGGTTACCTTAATGGAGAAATGCGAAATACAAGAATTAGAAAAACAGAAGAACCTGTGTTTATGTTGAATCACTATTTGGATATTTCAGATAAAATATCTTTAAATACCAATGCAGGTTATCAATTTGGGTTTTTCTCAACAACGAGAGTTGATAATGGAGGGACAAATTTATTTATAGATCCAAATACTGGAGATCAAGCATATTTAGGCGGTGCCAGAAACCCATCTCCAATATATTATCAAAATTTACCAAGTTACCATTTGAGATTTCCGACTCCAACACCTGCTAATTATCAAGCTGCATATATTGCTGAACAGGAATTTAGAAATGATGGTCAATTTGATTGGAATAGTCTCTATTTGGCAAATCAACTTAATCAAAATAGAGGAGGAAATTCGATTTACGCTATACAATCAGACAGATCTGAAGACAAACAGTTTATGGCAAATACTATTTTGAATGCAATAGTTAATGACAATATTACAATAAACGGAAGTTTGAATTACCGTAATTTAGAAAGTGAAAACTTTGCACAAATGGAAGATTTACTTGGTGGGCAAGGCTTTTTAGATGTTGACTTCTTTGCTGAAGAAACAGATTTAATTACTGGTTTGTCATCAGACTTAGCACAAAGTGATAGAAATAATCCAAACAGAGTAGTTACTGAAGGCGATCGTTATAAATACAATTACCGCATAGACGCTGAAGTTTATGATGCTTTTGGACAAGCACAATTTCAATACAGTAATTTTGACCTATACTTAGGCGGAAATTTCGGAAAGACTAAGTATCAAAGAACAGGACTTTATGACAATGGGTTTTTCGCTGGTGAACGATCATTTGGAAAAGGCGAAGAACTTGATTTCACTACACTTGGTGCTAAATTTGGAGGAACTTATAGAATTACAGGACGTCACGTTTTGGGCTTGAATGCTGCTTATCTTCAAAATGCACCAACTATACGGAATTCTTATAATAATGCAAGACAAAATCATGATATTGTAGATGGTTTAACTGAAGTAAAAATACAATCTGCAGATTTTACTTATAATTATAAATCACCAATAGTTAGTGGACGTGTAACAGGTTTTTACACTGGATTTCAAGATGAAACCAACGTTGGTTTTTACTATACAGAAGATCTTACCGGTTTGCCAGGTGGGAATTTAGGAAATGCTTTCGTGCAGGAAGTCATGACAGGAATAGATAGAAAACATTATGGCGTAGAGTTTGGCGTTGAAGCACAAGTATTATCAACTTTAAAACTTAAAGCTGCTGGATCATTTGGACATTATATTTACGACAGTAATCCAGATTTGTACTTAACTAGCCAGTCATTTCCTGATAAGCAACTTAGCTTTGGAGATGGTAAAACAGATATGAAGAACCTTAGAGTTCCTGGTGGACCAGAGCGTGTATTCCAGTTAGGATTTGAATATAGAGATCCTGATTTTTGGAATGTAGGCTTAACTGCAAACCATTTTTCTAACGCTTTTATCAGTCCTAGTGGTCTTTTACGCTCAGATAATTTTGCACTTGATAATGATGGGATTGCCTTCCCTGAATATAATGAACAAATTGCAAGACGAATATTAAAACAAGAAAAATTTGACGACTATATGTTGTTCAATGCCGTTGGTGGAAAATCTTGGAAAGTTGATGATTATTATATAGGATTCTTTGCTGTAATCAATAATATTTTCAATCAAGAGTATAAAACTGGAGGATTTGAACAATCAAGACGCTCTAATTATAGAACTCGTGGGGTAGATTTGTTAGCTCAAGAGAATGGTCCACTTTTTGGTAATCGCTACTTCTTTGGATATGGTACAACATATTATTTGAGCGCTTACGTAAGATTCTAAAAAAAAATACTTTAAAAACAAAATAAATACACCGATGAAAACAATAAAAATCAATTTCACCTTCTTATTTCTTCTCTTAACGCTTGGAGCAATAACAACTTCATGTGTTGAGGACGATGATTACAATGCACCTGAATTTTTGGAAACACCTCCAAATATAGATCCTAATGATGTGATCACTTTATCATCTGTCTATTCAGAACTAGCCCAAAATGATAATGAAAACTTTACTTTTCAACAAACAGGAAAGTATGCTTTAGCTTATGTTGTTTCTTCAGATATAGGCGGGAATTTCTTCAAAGAGTTAGTAGTTCAGGATAAACCAGTAAACCCAACAATTGGAATATCGATTCAAGCCAATTTAAACCCTCTATTTACCCGATATAATTTTGGAAGAAGAGTATTTATTAAACTTGACGGTTTGACAATTAGCCAAAGACGTGGAGGTCCAACTCAATTCAACGAACCTAGACTTGGTATAGATGATGGTGAAGATGTTGCTCAAATTCCAGAAGCTTTAGTGGAAGAACATATTATTAGAGATGTCGTAGTTGAGGGTATTGTTCCAACAACTCTTGATATTGCTGACTTAAGCGAAGAAAATTTGAATACTTATATCAAGTTAGAAAATGTTCAATTTAATAGAACTTACTTTGGTAATGAAGAGCCACCAACATATGCATCGGATGCAGGAGATGATTTTGATGGTGAAAGAATTCTAGAAAGTTGTGAGACAAATGCAAGCACAATTTTAAGTACAAGTACATTTTCAGATTTTAAAGGCTTGACTTTACCTTCTGGTTCTGGTTCTTTAAATGGTATTTTAACTAGAGATTTCTTTGGAGAATTTTATACTATTTATCTCAATTCTCCAGCAAATGTTGACATGACAGGAGAAAGATGTGATCCAGAAGTTTTTGAATGTGAAGGACCAACGAGTTCAGCAGATGAAATTTTCAACGAAGATTTCGAAGGGATTAATAATCTTAATCAACTTACTGACTGGGTGAATGTTAATGTTACAGGTGGAGATACTGATTATTTCATTGGCAGCTTCAATAATAATAATTATGCTCAGGTTTCAGGATTCAATAGTGAGGAATCTGATATTGAAGCATGGTTGATTACTCCTGAAATTAATCTTGACGCATCGACTCAAGAAGAATTTACTGCTAGAATTGAAGCCGCCTTCGATAATGGAAACTTGCTGAATGTATTCATTACAAGTGCTTACACTGGAGATCCAACGACTACAGAATGGGAAGGTTTGGACGTTAATGTTCCAAATGGTCCTGCTCAAGGTTTCGGTGGTTTACAAGATGTTGGACCAATTAATATTTCTTGTGTGGAAGGCGAAAGTATCAGAATTGGTTTTAGATATATAGGTTCTGCGCCATCTTCAACAACAAGATACCACATCGACGATGTTAATATTTCTGGATTGTTAGACTAGAAAATAGAATCCAATTAATTTATATCAAAACTGCTTAGGTATTTTTCCTAAGCAGTTTTTTATTTCAACAAGGTTCCTAAGCTATTTTTACTAAATTTGACCAATTGAAATCTGTCCGTGAGCGTTTATAAAAAACTTTTCCAACAAACTTTCATTTACGGCTTGGCTACGGTTTTGCCGAGAATGATGAGTTTTTTATTGGTGCCAATTCACACCGAATATTTACCTGATGAATCTATTTATGGCGAAATATCTGTCATTTTCGCTTATTTTGTTCTCTTCAATGTGGTTTTGTCCTATGGTATGGAAACTGCTTTTTTTAGATTTTTCAATAAACAAGAAGCCAAAAATCAGGTCATGTCAACTTCCGCTTGGTCGCTTGTCTTATCTACGCTTATCTTTCTTGGTTTAGGCATTGGTTTTCAAAACCAAATTTCTGGTTTCGTTCAGATTCCCTCAGAATACATCAATTTAATAATTTGGATTTTAGCATTAGATGCATTTGTCATTATTCCATTTGCATATTTGCGTGCACTCGGTCAACCCAAAAAATACGCAATCATCAAAATCATCAATGTGTTCATCAATGTATTATTAAATATCTTTTTCCTAGTTTGGCTAGTAAATTGGTATTCAGAAATCAGTGTTTTTGAAAAAATATACATCCCAGATTTTGAAATCAATTACGTGTTTATCGCTAATCTAGTTGCAAGTGCAACGACTTTAGTTTTATTATTACCATTTTATTTTAAATTGAAATTTTCTTTCAATATTCAATTATGGAAGAAAATGATGCGTTACGGAATTCCAGTACTTATTGCTGGTGTAGCATTTTCAATCAATGAAGTTTTCGATAGAATTTTACTGAAATATCTTTTGCCGGCAGAAACCGCAGAAGCTCAAATTGGCATCTATTCAGCGTGTTATAAACTCGCAGTATTTATGACCTTATTTGCCACGGCTTTCCGATTGGGCATCGAACCTTTTTTCTTTAGCCATGCCAAAACACAAAATCCACAGAAAGCTTATGCGCTGATTACCAAATATTTTGTCATTACAGGCTCACTTATTTTTTTAGGCGTTATCGCATTCATCGAACCTTTGAAACTTCTAATTATTAGAGATGAAGCTTATTATGACGCTTTAGAAATTGTTCCCATTATACTTTTAGCCAATTTATGTTTAGGAATTTATCACAATTTATCGGTTTGGTATAAAATTACAGATAGAACTAGATTTGGCGCTTACATTTCTGTCATCGGTGCAATAATCACATTAGCAGTCAATTTTATTTTAATTCCAGTTATTGGATATTTAGGCTCCGCCATAGCTACGCTTATGGCATATTTTACCATGATGACTTTGTCATATATTTATGGTAAAAAATATTATCCTATTCCATTTCAAACCGGAAAAATCATGATGTATCTTTTGCTTTCCACAGCCTTAGGTGCAATATCTTTTTATTATTTTACAGAAAACTATATCTTCGGCATTGCAAGTATTTTGGTTTTGGCGAGTCTTATTTACGCCAACGAACACAAAGAAATCAAAAGCATGCTGAAGTCATAAAATTGAAATTGAAATGAAAGTTAAAATAAAAAACACATCTCCAAACCAATTACCAACTTACGCTACAGATTTTTCCGCAGGCGTCGATTTGAGAGCGCATTTGAACGAAAAACTAATTCTGAAACCATTTGAACGCGCTTTGATTAAAACAGGGTTATTTCTAGAAATTCCTGAAAATTACGAAGCACAAGTTCGGCCAAGAAGTGGTTTGGCACTCAAAAAGGGCATCACTGTTTTGAATTCACCTGGCACAATTGATGCCGATTATCGCGGTGAAATCGGTGTGATTTTAATTAACTTATCTCAAGAAAATTTTGAAATCGAATCTGGTGACCGCATCGCCCAAATGGTATTTGCCAAATGTGAACAAGCCGATTGGGAATCCGTAGATTTACTTTCTGAAACCATCCGCGGAGAAGGTGGATTCGGAAGCACTGGGAAATAAATAATTTTTAAATTTACTGAATATCATTTTTTAAGACATAATACTATGAAAATAATTGTACCAATGGCAGGTCGTGGCTCTCGTCTACGCCCACATACACTTACTATTCCAAAACCGCTTATTCCTATAGCTGGAAAACCTATTGTTCAACGCTTGGTAGAAAGTATAGCAGATGTTTTAGAAGAAAAAATCGATGAAATTGCTTTTATAATTTCAGAAGATTTCGGCCTGGAAATAGAGAACAAACTCAAATCTATCGCCAAAAATTTAGAAGCCAAAGCCAGTATTTATTATCAAGATAAGCCTTTAGGGACCGGACATGCTATTATGTGTGCCAAAGGTTCTTTGGAAGGTCCGGCGGTAATTGCTTATGCAGACACACTTTTTAAAGCAGATTTCACTTTAGACAAAGATGCGGACGCCGTGATGTGGGTAAAGCAAGTCGATAATCCAGAAGCTTTTGGTGTTGTAAAACTCAATGAAGAAGGTCAAATTACAGAACTGGTAGAAAAGTCGAAAGAATTCGTATCAGACTTGGCGGTAATTGGCATTTACTATTTCAAAGATGTTTCCAAGCTTAAAACTGAATTGGAATCTGTAATAGAAGAAAATATCATTCGTGGTGGCGAATATCAAATCAACGATGGTATTGAGAAAATGAAAACTAAAGGCGCAATTTTCAAACCTGGCAAAGTTGATGAATGGATGGATTGCGGCAACAAAAACGTAACTGTTGAAACCAACAGCAGAATGCTGAATTTCATCAAAGCCGATGCTGAAGAAAAACTTATTTCTGAAAGCGTTCAAATAGAAGATTCTGAAATCATAGAACCTTGTTTCATCGGTGAAAATGTTTTTCTGAAAAATGCTAAAATAGGACCAAATGTTTCTATTGGCAATGGAACTGCTGTAAGAAATTCTGAAATTAAAAACACATTGATTCAAGAAAATGCTGAAATTAGCAATGCAAACTTAAACAATGCCATGATCGGAAATTTCGCTAAATTTGATGGAAACTTCACAACCGTAAGTATCGGCGATTACTCAGTTTTAGAATAATAAATAATGAAAAAAAAACTCATTTGCATTGCATTAATGTCACTTTGCTCGGGAATGTTACCAGTTCTTTCCCAGGAAAAAGATAAAAACAATCTCACAGACGAAGTAAATGTTGATGATTTAGGCAATAATGACGATGAGTTTCAAGAGTATTTTTTTAAAGCCATTGCCGAACGTGCTGTTGAAAATCAAGATAAAGCCATCCAAAGTTTGCAAAAATGCTTGAGTTTGGATGAGAATAATCCTGCCGTTTTTTTTGAATTGGCAAAGAATTATTTCGACATTGAATCTTACAAACTAGCTGAAGATTATTTGTTGAAAACTTTAAACAATAAAGAGTTTGCCAAAAATATCAATATTCATAGACAACTTTTTGACTTGTATTCAGTCACAAAAGACTATGAAAAAGCCATAGAAAAAGCCGAATATTTATCAAAATTTGAAGTTTTCTATTTTCAAGAACTAGCTAACTTATATTTAATTCAAGATCAGTATCAAAATGCTTTAGAAGCGCTTGATAAGTACGATCAGCGTGAAGGGATTGATGAATTTCGAGACGATTTCAGAATGGTAATTTACAAGGAAAGCAAAAATTACCAAAACGGCATCGAGTATTTTCAAAATAGAATTTCAGAATCGGAAGAAGATGTTCGTGCTTATCTCAATTTGATGCGCTTGTATAGACAACAAAATGAATATGAGAAAGCGATTTCTACAGGTAAAGCTTTAGAGAAAATCGATGCGCAAGTTCCAGAACTAAATGCTGAACTAGCATTAAATTATATAGCAACCGCAAATCTATTTGAAGCCAAAAAGTACAGCAAAAAAGTTGTACAAAGCTTGACTCTAGAAGAACAAGACAAACTTGAAGTGATTAAGGCGTTTAAAGATTTTGCAGTAGAAAATGCCGCAGCCCAAAATGCTTTTATTGAAGTTTTGGATTCTGCGCTGGATTCAGAAAAAGCCACTTCCAGTAAAGCAGAATTGGGCGAGTTTTATAAATCGCGTGACAAAAACAAGGCTTTGGATAATTATCGTCAGGCTTTGCGCAATAAACCCAATGATTTTAAGTTGATTAAAAACATCATTCAACTAGAAATAGAATTACAGGAATTTGAAAATTTGCTAGAAACCAGTACGAAAGCCTTGGAACTTTTCCCAACGCAAGCGGTACTATTTTACAGCAAAGGTTTGGCGTTAAGAAATCTTGGCAAAGCCGAACAAGCCGTGCAAACTCTGGAAGAAGGTGTAGATTATATTATTGATAATGAAACTTTAAAATTGAATTTTTACAAAGAATTAGAAAAGGCTTTTCAAGCATTGGGAAAAACTGATCTGGCTGAGAAATATCAGCAGAAAATAAATGAAATGACTGAATAATGAAGATGAAACTATTTTTATTGATATTATGTTTGTCCTTTGTGGGCTGCAAATCATCAAAACAACTCAGCGAGTCTAGTGCTAAAGAAAAATCGGCACGCGTAGTTTTAAAGAATTTTGAAAAAAATCAATCTGATTTCAAAACAGTAAATGGAAGAATGAGGGCGAGCTACAAATCCGAAGATCAATCTCAATCCATCAGCATTACATATAGAATCGAAAAAGATAAAGCCATCTGGATGAGCGCCAAGTTGATGGGCGTTTTGCCTTTAGCCAAAATTTATATCACGCCGGATCGGGTTCAGTATTACGAAAAATTAGAAGGAACTTACTTCGATGGTGATTTTTCCTTAGCAGAAAATTTCTTAGGAATTAAAGTTAACTTTCAAAATCTTCAGAATTTATTGATCGGTAATGCAATGTTCGAACTCGATAAGAAAGCAATGCTATTTGATGAAAACGACTACGTTTTCACCCAAATGATAGAAAATACTTTAGCTTATGCAGCCAAAATCAATGCAGATAATTTTAAAATAAAATCGCAATCTCTATTGAATACAAAACAGGAAAGTCTAGAAATAAATTATCCGAGATTTCAGGAGGTCAACGGTCATAATTTTCCTTCAGTAATAGAACTAAAAGCCAAGAAATTAGACGAACACATTCAAATTGATATTGAATATAAAACCTTGACATTTGATGAAGATTTGACTTTTCCTTTTTCAATTCCTAACAATTATATAGAAATCAAACTTTAATGCGATATTTCAAAATCTCATATTGTATATTATTTTTGTTCTGCGGGCTTAGCGTTTTAGGACAAACACGTAAGGAGCTGGAAGCCAAACGTCAAGAGATTCAGCAAGAAATTAATAATATCAACAAAGTTTTAAAATCCACTGAAGCAGAGAGTAAATCTGCCTTAACGGAATATCAGGATCTTCAAAAGCGAATCCAAGCTACAGAAAGGCTTATTCAGGTTAATAATCAAGAAGCGAATTTGCTGACAAGGGAAATCAACGAAAACGCCAATAAAATAGACCGACTTCGTAAAGAATTAGAGAAGTTGAAAGCAGATTACGCCAAAATGATTGAAAAATCTTACAAAAGCAAATCTGACCAAAGCCGAATTATGTTTCTCTTTTCTTCTGAATCCTTTTTGCAAGCTTATAAGCGGATTCAGTATATGAAACAATACACCAGTTATCGAAAAAAACAAGGTGAAGAAGTCAAAAAACAAACCAAAAAATTACAAGAACTCAACGAAATTTTATTTGAACAAAGAAAAGATAAGGAACAGATTCTGGCTGAAAACCGGAATACCCGCAATGATTTGGTCAAAGACAAGAAAAATCAACAACAACTTTTGGCAAGTATCAATCAGCAAAAATCAAAATACGCCAAAGAACTCAATGCCAAACAAAGAGAAGTCAACCGAATAGAAAAAGAAATCGACAGAATTATAAAAGAATCTATTGCTAAAGAAAATAAAAAAGTTGGCTCAAAATCTAAAACTACTTTCAAATTGACACCAGAAGCCCAAGCATTGGCAAATGACTTTCAAGAAAACAGAGGGAAATTGCCTTGGCCAGTAGAATCTGGTGTGGTTTCCATGCGTTTTGGGGAACATCCACATCCTATTGTGAAAACTGCCAAAATTATGAGTAATGGCGTAAGAATCGACACCGAAGAAAACGGAAAAGCCAGAGCTATTTTTGAAGGTTTTGTAAGCCAAATTAGTAAAATTCCAGGCGCAAATTTGACTGTTATGATTAGACATGGTGACTATATTTCAGTTTATAATAATATTGAAAAAGTGTACGTAAAATCAGGCGATAAGATTTCTAGAAACCAGGAAATCGGTGAAGTCGCAAGAAATCCCTCTTCTGGACGAACCACTTTATTTTTTCAACTTTTCAAAAACATGACCAAATTGAATCCAGAACAGTGGATTTACAAGATGTAATTGAGTTGCGAAAATCTACTGAAGTAAAATAAAACATTAAAATCACCTTAAAATTCATAAGCTTTGCGTTAATAAATGATTTTTAACCAAGCATTAACAACAGATAATCGATTAAATTTTCAATTTGCAACCAATTATAAGTTACCGTTATATAGCTATAAGAAATTCATTATGGAACAACAACAATCAAATGTAGACATTGCGTCTATAAATGCAAAAATTGAGCAGGAAAGCGCCTTTGTAGATATTCTTACCAACGAGATGAACAAGGTAATTGTAGGGCAAAAACACATGGTAGAACGTTTGTTGATTGGACTTTTAGGACAAGGTCACATTCTTTTGGAAGGTGTGCCAGGATTGGCTAAAACATTGGCTATTAACACGCTTGCAAAAGCTGTTCAAGGCAGTTTTAGTAGAATTCAATTTACGCCAGATTTGTTGCCGGCCGATGTTATTGGTACCATGATTTACAACATGAAAGAGAATGATTTCAGTATCAAAAAAGGCCCGATTTTCGCCAATTTTGTATTAACGGATGAAATCAACCGTGCGCCGGCTAAAGTTCAATCTGCGTTGCTGGAAGCTATGCAAGAGAAACAAGTCACGATTGGTGACGAAACTTTCATTTTGGACAAACCATTTTTGGTGATGGCGACTCAAAACCCAGTAGAACAAGAAGGAACTTACCCGCTGCCAGAAGCACAAGTTGACCGTTTTATGTTAAAAACAGTTATAGATTATCCTAAAATTGAAGACGAACAATTAGTAATGCGTGCTAATCTAAATAACAGTTTTGGAAAAGTGAATCCAGTCATTACAACCGAACAAATTTTGCGTGCTCAAAAGTCTGTTCGTGAAGTTTATATGGACGAAAAAATTGAAAAATACATTTTAGATATCATTTTTGCAACGCGTTATCCTGAAAAATACAAGTTGAAAGAAATCAAGCCACTCATCAGTTTTGGTGCGTCTCCTCGTGGTAGTATCAATTTAGCAATTGCCGCCAAATGTTACGCATTTATCAAACGTCGTGGTTATGTAATTCCAGAAGATGTACGCGCTGTGGTTTTTGATGTTTTGAGACACAGAGTAGGAATCACTTACGAAGCTGAAGCCGAAAACATTAAATCTGAAGATCTTATTAGCAAAATCATTAACGAAGTTGAAGTTCCTTAAACCGATTTATTTTAGTTAACCCTATAAATCGAAAATAATTACCCCAGGAAAATTTTAAAATTGATTTTACTGAAAATATTCGGAGAAGTAATATGGATACGAAAGCGCTTCTAAAAAAAGTCAGAAAAATAGAAATCAAGACCCGTAGACTGAGCGACCACGTTTTTGGTGGCGAATATCATTCTACCTTCAAGGGTCGTGGTATGACTTTTAGTGAAGTTCGGCAATACCAATTTGGCGACGATGTCCGTTCTATAGATTGGAATGTTACCGCTAGATACAACGAACCATTTGTGAAAGTTTTTGAAGAAGAACGAGAATTGACCATGATGCTTTTGGTCGATATTTCAGAATCAACCGCTTTTGGAACAAGTTCTACTTTCAAAAAAAATATTATCACAGAAATTGCAGCAACTTTGGCGTTCTCTGCAACTCAAAATAATGATAAAATAGGTTTGATGTTATTTTCAGATCAAATTGAACTTTACATTCCACCGAAAAAAGGACGCACGCATGTGTTGAGGATTATCCGTGAATTGATAGAATTCAAACCAGAAAACAAAACAACCAACTTGAGCAAAGCTTTTAAGTTTTTGATAGATATGATGAAGAAGAAAGCTATTGTTTTTGTAATGTCAGACTTTCTTACGGATGAATATGAACACACTTTAAAAATCTTGGGTAATAAACACGACGTGACTGGCATCAGAATTTATGATGAAAAGGAAACAGAAATGCCAAATCTCGGCATGGTTCAAATGCAAGATGCTGAAACGGGTGAAGCTTTATGGGTAAATACTGGAAGTGCTTCAACTAGAAAGAAATATAAAAATTATTATCACGATCGAGTCAGCTATTTTGAACGCGCATTTAAATTGAGCGGTTCAGGATATTTAAGCTCACGCGTAGATGAAAATTATGTAATCAAACTACTTGGATATTTCAAATCCAGATAATTGAATATGAAAAGCATGAGTACATTTTTAAGGCATAAAACTTTAAATTACAGCAAAACAGTATTTTGTTTGGTGGTTTTGTGTGTCTTCAATTTTCAAGCTTTTGCTCAAGAAGTTACTTTTGAAAGTAGTCGTGATAGCATCAAAATTGGTGAACAAATAGATTATAAGATTGAAGTTTCAAAAGTCAGCACCGGTGATGTGGTCACATTTCCAAAAGATCAAACATTTGTGCCTTTGGAAATGGTGGAAGTTTTGAAAATAGACACAACCAATCTGGAAGCAGAATTTTATAAATTGTCAAAAATTTATAAACTCACGCAATTTGATTCTGGGCGTTACACTATTCCGCCACAAATGGTGAAAATCAATGACAAAGCTTTTTATACTGATAGTCTAAAGATTCAAGTCAATGATGTTGTGGTAGACACGACCAAGCAAAAAATGTATCCTGCAAAACCTGCTATTCCATTCGAAAAACCCTTTCACATTCCGTCAATGGTTTGGTGGGCACTTTTAATTATTCTGATTTTGGCAGGTTTGTTTGTATTATTTTTCAAATTGAAAAAGAAAAAGGACGAAGCCAAACGACGTATTCCACCTTTTGAACAAGCAAAAATATCTCTGCTAGAACTTGATAAGAGTGAAGCTTTGGAAACCAGAGAATTAAAATACTACATCTCTGAATTGACAAATATTTCTAGACGTTATCTTGAAGAAAAAATTGAAGTTAGAGCTTTGGAATTTACCACCAAAGAACTTATTGATGCCTTGAAGTTGAAAAAATCTAAGAGAAAACTACACCTGAAAGACAAAGTTATAACTGAATATGAAGCGATACTTCAGCGAGCAGATTTGGCGAAATTTGCTAACATACAACCAGATGTTATTACATTGAAAAATGATAGGAAAAATGTAGAACGTTTCATTAGGCAAGTACAAAGTTCCATTCCAGAACAAACTCAAGAAGAGCGTAAAAAAGACAAGGCTTTTCAGGAAGAATTAGCACAAAAACGTAAAAAGCAAAAATGGATTATTGCAAGTATTTCAGTTTTAGTTTTGCTTATTGCCGCTGCAACTTCACTTGTTGCAACCAAAGGTTTCGACTATGTTCAAGACAAAATTTTTGGCAACCCCACCAAAGAAATGTTGGAGGGCGAATGGATTACTAGCGCATATGGAGCACCGCCAGTTCAGATAACCACACCCGATGTTTTGGTGAGAACAGAGCTGAATAACAATGCCGACTCGAGTCAAGAAATTGCCTCAATAGAAACATTTGTAGATGGCTCTTTGTATCAAGACTTGTATATTATTTTTAGTCAAATTCAATTCAAACAAAATCGAGAAATAGATTTAGATCTTGCTGTTGAAGGGGTTTATAAAAATCTGGAAAGTAAAGGCGCTTACAATATTATTTCTAAAACAGAAGATTTTAAAACCATCAACGGTGTAGATGGCGTCAAAGTTTTTGGAAGCTTCGCTATTGAAAATCCAATCACCAAAGAAGATATCAAGAAAGAATATCAAATATTAAATTTCAGTGAAGGCGGTTATCAACAGATTACTATAATTCACAAATCTGATGATGAATATGCCAATAAAATTGCACAACGTATTCTTGATGCTGTTGAATTCAAAAAATCTAAAAGATGATGTTGGAAAACTTCACGTTTGAAAACCCAGCTTGGTTTTGGCTCTTGTTATCCATTCCATTGGTGATTTTATGGTATTTTGTCAATAAAAATCGTCAAAATGCGACCTTAAAAATTTCTTCAGTTCAGGGTTTTGAAAAAAGCACATTAGCTAAACTAAGACCCTTGCTTTTTATATTTCGAATGTTGGCTTTGGTGTTTTTAATCATTGCAATGGCAAGACCAAGGACAGTCGATGTAACAACAAAAGTCAAAAAAACAGAAGGAATTGATATTGTTCTGGCAGTAGATGTTTCTGCCAGTATGTTGGCACGAGACCTGAAACCAAATCGTTTGGAAGCCTTGAAAGAAGTTGCAACTAACTTTATAAAAGGTCGACCAAATGACCGCATAGGTCTAGTCGTGTATTCTGGAGAAAGTTATACAAAAACGCCTTTAACAAGCGATAAAACAATTATTTTAAAATCAATAAACGATTTGCAATAATCGCAAACCATACAAGGTGGAACAGCTATTGGCATGGGTTTAGCAACAGCAGTAAACAAGTTGAAAGACAGTAAAGCCAAAAGCAAAGTAATTATATTATTGTCAGACGGAGAAAATAACGCAGGATTTATAGATCCAACCACAGCCACACAATTGGCAACAGAATACGATATCAAAACTTATACAATTGGTGTGGGAAGTAATGGGAAAGCACTTTCTCCAGTCGCTCTTCTGCCAAATGGTCAGTTTGAATTCAGAAGTGTTGATGTGAAAATAGATGAAGAATTGCTTAAAAGCATAGCTGAAAAAACTAAAGGGAAATACTTTAGGGCTACTGATAATGAAAAATTCAAATCTATTTATGAAGAAATAGACAGCTTGGAGAAAACAGAAATCGAAGAGTTCAAATTTTATAATTACGATGAAAAATACAGGTTATTTTTGATAATTGCCGGCGCTATTTTATTGTTAGAATTACTATTGAAATTCACCTTATTTAGAAGTTTTGTGTAATGATAATATTTGAAGAAAAATACTATCTTTGGTTTTTAGCGGTTATTCCAGTATTGGTCGTTATTTTCTTATTTTACATATTTTGGAAGCGTAAAACTCAAAAAAAATTTGCCGATCGTGACTTGTTCAATCTACTAGCACCAAAGCGCTCAGCATTTAAGACAAATTTGAAATTTATCGTTTTATTATTAGCCTTGGCGTGTTTTGTTTTGGCACTTGTTAACCCCAAAATCGGTAACAAGTTAGAAACAATAAAGCGAGAAGGTGTGGATATCGTCTTTGCTTTGGATGTCTCCAAAAGTATGTTAGCAGAAGATATAGCACCCAACAGGTTAGAAAAGTCCAAGCGAATTATTACAGAAATTATAGACAATTTAGCGGCAGACCGCATTGGTTTGATTGGTTATGCGGGCAGTGCATTTCCACAAGTTCCAATTACCACAGATTACGCCAGTACCAAAACATTTTTGCAAAGCATGAACACCGAAATGGTTTCATCTCAAGGAACTGCAATTTCTCAAGCTATAGATATGTCGCGGTCTTACTATAATGATGATGACCAAACCAATAAAGTTTTAGTGATTTTATCTGAAGGTGAAGACCATGATGAGAATGCCACAGATATTGCAGAAATTGCTAATGAAGAAGGCATCAAGATATTTACAATTGGTGTCGGAACAGAAAAAGGCGGGCCAATTCCTATTAAACGAAATGGGATTATTCAATCTTATTTAAAAAACAATCAAGGTGAAACTGTAATTACAAGAAAAGACACACAAACTTTAACCAGAATTGCTGAAATTGGCAACGGACAATATATAGATGGTAGCAGCACTTCAACTGCAGTTGAAAAATTCACCGAAGCCTTACAAAAAATTGAAAAAACAGAATTTGAAGCTAAGCAATATGCAGATTTTGAAAGTAAATTTCAGTGGTTATTAGGCTTTGGTATATTTTTGGTATTACTAGATATTATGTTTTTAGAACGTAAAACAGCTTGGGTACAACGCCTAAATTTATTCAATGAAAGAAAGAACGAAGATGAGAGATAAAGCTATATTTTTTCTAGGTTTTGCTTTGGCTACTCTTAGCCTTAGCGCTCAATCTTCTTCAGAAGAATCTAAAGAAGTGCGACGCTTGTTGGCAGAAGCTCAAGCCAATTCTGACGATTTTTCAGAAGCTGAAGCTCTTTATAGAAAGGCGCAAGCCAAATCTGAAAATGATGCAGAAATTGATTATAATTTTGCAAAACTTTATATGGAAAATGATAAAGTTGAAACTGCTAGACAGCGCTTGGTAGATGCAATAGAGTCTTCAGAAGATAAAGATTTGAAACATAAAAGTTACCATAATTTAGGAAATACTTTTATGGAGGAAAAACAGTATGATAAAGCAGTTGAGGCATACAAAAGTGCATTAAGAAACAATCCTACGGACGAGGAAACCCGTTACAATTTGGCTTATGCCAAGTCGCTTTTAGAAGATCAAAAAAATGATCAAAATGAAGAGGGCGACGAGAATAAAGACGAAAATCAAGATAAAAGCGAAAAAGAGAAAGACGAGAAAGATCAAGATAGTAAAGATCAAGAAGGCGAGGACGAGGAGAAGAAAGATCAAAATAAAGACAATAAAGATCAGCAAGATCAAGACGGTGATCAGGACGAGAAAAAACAAGATGAGCAGAGTGATGATGGTGAAAAAGATCAAGAAGAAAAAGAAAGTCAACAGAATAAAGGCGAAGGCGATGAAGATAAAGAGCAACCTTCTCAGCCACAACAAAAACAAGGACAAATTTCTCCTCAGCAAGTTCAGCGTTTGTTAGAAGCCATAGAAAATCAAGAAAAAGATGTTCAGGAGAAAATCAATGCTCAGAAAGCTAAAGGACAAAAATCTAAAACTGAAAAAGACTGGTAAGCGATGAAATATAAATGTTTACTTTTATTTATACTTTTTAGCTCGGCAAGTTTTGCTCAAGTTAGCTTTACGACTGAAGTTAGTCGGGAGAAAATCGGCATTAATGAAGTGGTCAAAGTACAATTCAAGGTCAATGAAAATGGCGATAATTTTCGACCGCCAAATTTCAGTGGATTCCAAATTGTAGGCGGACCGATGCAGTCTATTAACCAAGCCTACAGGAATGGAAAAAGTTCATTCGAAAAAAGTTATACTTATTCTTTAAAACCTGAAAAAAGAGGAAAACTTACCATAGGTCAAGCAGAAATTACTTTTGATGGTAATGTTTATAAAACCTCACCAGTTGAAATCGAGGTTACAGCTGCTGTTGATAAACCAAATGAAAATGATGCTGGAGCAGCCGCAGCAGATGGCATTCATCTAATTGCCGAAGTCAGTAAATCTAAACCATACCTTAATGAAGGTATTTATGTGGTGTACAAACTTTATGTTAGCCAAACTACAAATGTGAGAAACTGGAGACCTAAAGATGATCCAAAATTTGAAAACTTTTGGAGTCAAAACATCGACATTGACCGTTTGGAAGTAAAAAAAGGCGAGTTTGGAGGCGAACCTTATCAATATGTTGAATTACGAAAAACAGTGCTTTATCCACAAAAAACAGGCGAGCTGAAGATAGAACCACTTTCACTATCAGTTTCTGTTGAAGTTCCTACAAATCGACGTGATTTTTTCGGCAGACGACACTACGATGTGGTTGAAAAAGATTTTTCTGCCAATACCAAAATCATCAATGTTCAGCCTTTGCCAGAGGAAGGTAAACCAGCAGATTTTACGGGCGCAGTTGGCGAATTCAATTTTTCGGTAAATGCCAATAAGAGTGAATTGGATGCCAGAGAATCTTTTGAACTCAAAACCAAAGTTTCTGGAACAGGAAACCTGAAACTATTTCAACTGCCTAAAATTCAAACACCTTCATCATTCGAGGTTTATGATCCAGAACGGCAAGAAAATATTAACACAACTATACGTGGTATGCGTGGAAGCGTAACTGAGAATTACACAATAGTTCCTGAATACAAAGGAGATTTTGTCATAAAGCCAATCACCTTCAGCTATTTCAATCCACGAACAAAATCTTACGAAAAGGCCACATCCTCACCAATAAATATTAAAGTAAATTCTGGACCAGTGCCGCCAAAAGAAACTTCAACTTCAGAAAGTGATGAAAGTCAGGTTGTTCAGAATAAAATAACGTCAAGAAATAATTTCAATTATATCAAACTAAATTCCAATTTGAAACCTATTGAGGATAGTCAGTTTTTCAAATCTACCTGGTATTGGGTGTTATTTCTAATTTCACTTTTAGTTATTCCAGTGATGTTAATTTTGAAACAATTTCAAAGCAGAGAAACAGATGAAACTTTGTTGAAACAGAAAAGAGCCAACAAATTGGCAAAAAAATATTTGACCGAAGCTAAAAAGAATATCGGCGAAAACACTTCCTTTTATGAAGCTTTGGAACGTGCTTTACATAATTTTTTGAAAGCCAAGCTGAAAATTCAAACAGCAGAAATGAGCAAAGACAAAATCAAAGAACTTCTGAAAAACAAATCTGTTAGTTTGGACGCTACTACAAAGTTTTTAAGGATTCTTGAGGATTGTGAAATGGCAAGATATACGCCATCGGCAAGAGAAGATATGAAGTCTGACTATGACAACGCAGCCCAGGTAATTTCAGAAATAGATAAAGAATTATAACGATGAAACAGTTTTTCTACATATTTTTTCTATTGATGAATCTCGGCAGTTTTGCCCAAGGTCAAAATGCATTCGAACTTGCAAACGAAGCCTATGCAGATGAGAATTATGAAAAAGCCATCAACGCTTATCAGGGTATTTTGGAAGAAGGCTTAGTCTCATCAGAATTGTATTACAATCTAGGTAATGCCTATTTTAAAAAACAAGATTTGGCCAATGCAATTTATCATTATGAAAAAGCTTTGCAAATCAATCCTGGCGACTCCGATGTAATTGAAAATTTGAACATTGCCAAAACCCAAACAATAGATAAAATAGAAGAAGTTCCGACTTCCAAAATCGATAAGTTTTTTCAATCTGTCACAGGTTGGTTTAGCTTACAGTCTTGGGCTTGGATTAGTATAGCATTTTCATTAATATTTGGTTTATTTTTGGTTTTATATTTCAAATCTATTTCATCTAAGTCTAAGCGTACTTTTTTTGGAATAAGCTTGCTGAGTTTCATACTTGCAATAGCTAGTTTTAGTTTTGCTAATTTTCAACTTTCAGAAACACAAGATGAAAATTTTGCTATTGTTTTTGAAAATCAAGTTGAGGTTCGTGCCGAACCAAATCCCAAAAGTGAAGTTGATTTTGAGCTAAACAAAGGCACCAAAGTAGAATTGGGATCGAATTTTAGAGACTTTCAACAAGTTATTTTAGCCGATGGAACAAAAGGTTGGCTTAAAAGTAATACTATTAAGAAGTTGTGAAATAGGCTAATTCTTCAATAATATTATTTATTTTTGCATAAAATTTTCTAAAATTGAAGACCAAACTTCTAGTTGTACTGCTTGTTTTTGCCAATCTTATTATCACGCCAACGGCGGTAATGTTGGTCAATCAAGATGCGGACATCAGTTTTGTTTTCAGTATCAATGAAGAGGAAAATTCTGAAAAATCTTCTACAACTTCAGAATATATTTTAGATAAGGATTTGTCTTTGGTTTTTAGAGCTTTAGAGGCTTACGAGGAAATTAAATTACCTTATTTTTTAACTTTTAAAACTGTTCACCAAAAAATCGTTTCTCCGCCTCCGGATGTTAGACCAATAAATTTTGCGTAATTATTTACTTATTTATTGTCTAACAATTTAGGTGCATTTTATAAAATGTATCTATTCATATTTTTTTTATGTTTAAACATCTTAATAAAGACTTACCGGCTAGTATAGTCGTCTTTTTTGTAGCCTTACCTTTATGTTTAGGAATCGCTCTTGCGAGTGGAGCGCCACTTTTTTCAGGATTAATTGCTGGTATTGTTGGCGGAATTGTAGTTGGTTCCATTAGTGGGTCTTCGCTTGGTGTAAGCGGACCAGCAGCGGGATTAGCTGTTATTGTTTTAAGTGCTATAGCCTCATTGGGTTTTGAAGCTTTTCTGGTTGCCGTAATTATTGGCGGTGTAATTCAAATATTATTAGGCTTGATGAAAGCTGGAATTATTGGATATTATTTTCCGTCCTCTGTAATTAAAGGTATGCTTGCCGGAATTGGAATTATTATATTTTTAAAGCAATTTACCGTAGCCTTAGGTCTACCAGATACTTATAAAATTATAGGAGGCAGCATTTCTGAAACTTGGGATAATTTATTTTCTGCTTTTACAGAAATGTCTATTGGATCAATCGTTGTAACTTTAGTCAGTTTAGCAATTTTATTGGTTTGGTCTAATATATTAAAAGATAAACACAAGTTTTTCAACATAGTTCCTGGACCTTTAGTGGCAGTGGTTTTTGGTGTACTTTACTTTGTATTTGTACCAGAAGGTTCAGGTCTAGCTATTCTTGATTCTAATTTGGTTAAAGTTCCTGTTCCACAGAATGCTTCGGACTTAATTAGTCAGCTTACATTTCCTGACTTTTCAGTCATCGGCAATTCAGAAGTTTGGGTTGCAGGAATTACAATAGCTGTCGTAGCAAGTTTAGAAACTTTACTGAGTGTCGAAGCTACAGACAAGCTAGACCCGCGTAAGAGAGTGACACCAACAAATAGAGAACTTTTTGCGCAAGGAAGCGGAAATATTGTTTCTGGTTTAATCGGTGGTTTACCAATAACCCAAGTTATTGTTCGAAGTTCTGCGAACATCCAGTCTGGTGGTAGAACTAAAGCTTCAGCTATAATTCATGCCATTTGGTTGTTGTTAGCGGTGATTTTTATTCCAGTATTATTGAATAAAATTCCACTCGGTGTTTTAGCCGCTGTACTTCTTATTGTAGGTTACAAACTTGCTAAACCTAGCCTTTTTAAATCTATGTTTAAGCTTGGAAAATCACAATTTTTACCATTTGTTATCACTATTATTGGGATTGTAGTTGGCGATCTGTTAATAGGAATAGGTCTTGGATTAGCAGTTGGAATTACTGTAGTTTTAATCAATAGTTACAAAAACTCTCATTTTCTTCACGTCGAAGATTCTGCAGGTGATGGTAAACACATTAAAATGACTTTAGCTGAAGAAGTCACGTTTTTTAATAAAGGTGCGATTATAAAAGAATTGAATGAAATTCCTGAAAATTCTTTTATTGAACTAGATGTTAGACAAACTAAACATTTGGATTACGATATTTTAGAGATATTAGATGAATACGCTATAAAAGCTAAAAATAGAAATATTGATATCAAAATTGTATCTAGAATAGGTACCGTAAAGAATCCTGAGAGTTACAAAGAATTCTTTACTGTTGACAATAAATTAATTAATGAAATATAATATGAAAATCGAAAAAATAATAAGTAAAAAAGAGCAGCAAAATTTATCCCCAGATGAAGTTTTAAAAGATTTAATTTCTGGAAACGAAAGATTTGTTGAAGAGAAAATCAATGATAAAGACCATAAATCTTTAGTGGAAAGCGCAACTGGAGGTCAAAATCCAAAAGCGGTTGTTTTGTCTTGTGTAGATAGTCGAGTTCCTGTTGAAACAGTTTTTGATCAAACCATCGGTGATATTTTCGTGGCACGAGTCGCAGGAAACTTTGAAAATACTGATATTTTAGGTAGTATGGAATATGCTTGTAAAGTTGCTGGGAGCAAGTTGGTATTTGTACTCGGTCACGAAAGTTGTGGCGCTGTTAGTGCGGCTTGTGATAATGTAGAACTTGGTAATATTACATCTATGTTGAGTAACATCAAACCAGCAGTAGATGCAGTTGAAATCTCAGGTGAAAGAAATTCTTCGAACAAAGATTTTGTAAAAGCTGTTGTTGAAAAAAACGTGAAACTCACCATGGATAGAGTTCGAGAAAAAAGTCCAATTCTAAAAGATTTGGAGATCAACGGTGATATCAAAATCGTTGGTGGCGTGTATTCTCTGAAAACTGGAGAAGTCAACATGTTATAGAAAACATCTTTTTATCAATACATTGAAAACCTGGCAAATTTGTCAGGTTTTTTTATTCTGTATCAGAATTTAAAATGTTATCATCTTCTAGATTATTTTCAATAAATGTCTCCAGAGATGGTAAAATTAAAGGCGTAATCTCGGCCATCGTACTACAAATCAAAGACGATTCAATTTTTTGATTATCTATAAAACGATTATTTCCATTGAAGAAACTAAAAATCATCAATAATACAATGATGATTAATCCAGTTTTTAAGACTCCAAAAATGCCACCCAAAATTCTATTGATAGTTCCTAGAGCAATGGTATTAATTATCTTTGTCAATATTTTTCCAATGATGGACACTCCGATTAAGATAATGACAAAAGTCGCTAAAAACCCAGCAATTTCAATTGTATTCTCATTCCAGTCAAACCATTTTTCAAAATAAGATTCTGCGAAGTAAGCATAATTTAATGCACCAAAAATACCAGCGAATAAAGCGATAATGCTAGTTAACTCAATGATGAAACCTCTTTGAAAGCCTCTAACCAAACCGATGATAAGAAAAATACCAAGGACAATATCTATTACATTCATGACGCCAAATATACTAAAATCGGCTAAAGAAATTAACTTTGCAAAACTATGAGAGACGAAGTATTAAAATCACGTTGGGAAGACTTACAAACTAAGTTGTCTAATCAATTTGCAGACGGCGAATTAATGGATTTAGATGCCATTATTTATTTGGTTGGTGTTCAGGAATTGGGACAACCACAAAAAAAATTCAAAAAGGACGATAAGGTCAATTTGATGCATATAGCTATTTGCAGATTATTAGAACCCTATGGTTTTTATGAATTCGATTTTGTTGACGAAGATGGCTGGCCACATTACGAAAATATCTCCAAACTTCCTGCACTTCGGCCTGGTGAACAGTCTGTCTTGATGAAAGAAGCTATTGTTCAATATTTCCTAGAGCGAGAATATATAGAGTAAAAGTTTGACTGAAATTACTTCATAACAAATATTTATTTAGTGTTTAAAATACTTTTTTGACGTTAGTGAAATTTCCTTTCATCTCAAGCGTATTAGAATTGTTCTAAATAATAAAAACACATTTATAGGCTTTAGCGAAGCAATTAGCAATATAAATGAAATGATTTTACGGGAAAACCGTAATAATCTTACGGTCGAACCGTAATTTAATTTTAAAACAAATACGGTAATTTGCAGCAACTAATCAGCGACTCGCCAATCTATTATGAATTCATCTTTTTATAGAAATCTAGTTTATTTCTTGAAAAGATAGTAAGTTGAAATTTTTTTTGTTGTCCAAGCCTAAGTTTTCAATATGAATATTTATTTTTCTAGCTGTAAAATGTTGTAATGTATTTATAATATCAGATAAGTTACGACCTGATCTTGTGATTTCATTAATAGTTATATGCTTTATAGCCTTACTATCTAAAAACTTTTGAGCCTCTGGTCTTTCAGCAAATGGAACAGAACCGCTGATGACATCAACATAAACATGGTCAAAATTATTCCTCTTGGTGAGTTGACGTTCGGTCTTTTGATTGCTCGTTGAAATCCTACATAAATAGCTTTCATGTGTATCGTTTTAGGTATTTGTTTCAAATTGAAATGAAAATACGAGATTAATATTGATTTAGCTATAAAAATATGTATTATTTTAAGTTAAAACCTATAGTGATACAGGGTTTTGGGAATATTTAATTCAATTTATGAAATTGGAATGCATTTAATTTAGTTTATGCAATGAAGGTGAAATTGGATAAATCTAGTGTTACTGTTTTTATCATAGCATATTTATTGAAGCAAATGTTATACTTCTGATTTTCATTAAAATGTTTTAAAACTCGTTATATATTGATAAATGTAGGCTTTATCTATAAATATTTAGAGAATAAGCTCATTTTATAATCTCAAACCGATTAAAGCTAAAAGCTATTCAATACCCATCAGCTTTAATTAGAGCCCTCTGAATTAAGTAAATCCAAGTCATTGAAAAAGATAAAAGCCTTGAAAAGGGCTTGAATGATTTTTTTAAACTTCAGTAGGCTTATTCATAGTGGTTCGTTATTTAGCTTTCAGGCTACATTCTATCATACATCTGTCTTGGTATTCTTTTTAAAATTACTCCAATAAGCTTCCAACGTTTCGTCACATAAGTGATTTTCTTTTTCTTCTTTATTGCTTCAACTATTTGATGGGATGCTTTATCAACGGTTGAAACCCAAAACTGTCCTTCTCCCTTAGCCATTGCAGTATCCACAAATCCTGGTCTTATGTCTGAAATGAATATTTTAGTTTTCAATTTAGTTGCTTTTTGTCTCAAGCCTTCCAAATAATTAATTTGAAATGCTTTTGTTGCATTGTAAGCTGGAGCAATTTTACTTCCCCTTAGACCACCAACTGAACTTATCGCTACTATATGACCTGATTCTTGTTTCTCAAAATAATTAAAAGCCCAATTCGCAATGCAAGTAAATCCAGTTACATTCGTTTCAATTGTTTGTTTTTCAATTTCAAAATCGAGTTTCTCGTTTAAATCGCCAGTTCCTGAACTAATAATTATTAAGTCAAGACCACCAAGTTCTTCAGTCAAGGCTTCCAAATTTTCAACGATTGAATTAGAGTCTGTAATGTCAAAGGTTTTTGTGTGAAAAGAATTTGGTTTTTGAGATTTCAACTCCCTGAGAAGTTCAGTTCGTCTTCCTGTAATTCCCACGTCATAATCGTTGTTAGCCAATTTTAAAGCAAGTCCTTTTCCTATTCCAGAAGTTGCGCCAACTATTATTGCCTTTTTCATTTATTTAAATTTTTGTTTTCTATTAGTCTTTTCTTACTTAAGTATTTTTCCTTTGAATTGCTCTGTTTAATCAAAAATTACACAAATAGTTTATAGTGAAGGATTTGATTTATTTTTTTTCTGCTTAGGCTTTATGGAATATAAGATGCTATACATACATTTTATTTTCAGAGAACTTAATCATCACACTAGCCAAGTAGAAGATTTTTTTTATTTATTGTACAGCTTTATATTCTTTGACTAAAAAAGGTTGAACCAAGTCCATTACCTGATACCAAAAAGGGCTGAAATCAAATTCTTTTTGTCTTCCATTAATAGCAACATCAATTACAACCCCTTCATTTGGAAACAGGCATAGTAGATTCATACTTCCTTTACTTACACCACCGTGATGAACCATCCAAACAGGTGTTTCCTCACCTAATAAATGTTGGGAAGCATAATCGTAGTAAGAGCGCCATCCCAGAGCATATTTTTGCTCATTGATTTCTCCATTGGATAAGCGTTGTGGTTCAAAAAATGCATTTCTAACTCTAGTGTTAACGAAGGTGGTATCATTAAGAAGGGCATTGCCCATTTTAACCAAATCACCTGGTGTTGAAAGCAAACCTCCGCCAGCCCATTTATAGCTTAGGTTTTGATCTGGATGTAAGACGCCAAAAGTATGCCACCTCCGATATTTATTCCCTGATGACGTCTGATAAAACTCTGCTTCATATTCAGGTTCTTTAACAAAATGATCGCCATAGGTGTGTTTCATTTTTAAGGTTTGGAACAAATTATTTTCCAAATAACCCAAAAAATCCTGGTTGCTGATTTTTTCAATAACCCTGCTGGCTAAAACTACATCAAAGGAGTTATATCTGAATCGATCTCCTGGCTTAAATAAAAGCGGGACATCTTTAAATACTACAAGACCTTCTTCTACCGTATGAAATTGTTTAAAATTTAGAAGGGTGTAAAATCCACCACTAATACTTAAGTCTTCATAATCAGGAAATCCCGCCGTGTGTGATAGTAATTGCCTTGTTGTGAATTTCCATTTTTTGACCGGATAATCAGGCAATAGGTTCGAAACTGATTCATCTAAATTCAATTTATTTTGTTGAACTAATTTCATTATGGCGACACTTGTTACAGCTTTAGATGTGCTGCCAATTCGATAGGTTGTTTTTGGTGTAGCGTTAATTTTTTTATCTAGGTCTGCATAGCCGATAGCTTCAGACCATACGATTTTATTATCAACTCCAATAGCAATGGAAACTGACGGAACATTCAAACTATCTAAAAGCACTTCCAATTTTTTTGAACTTAATCTTATTTGTTCACTAAAACCTGAGTCAGATATTCCTATTGTTTTTTCAAATTTTCTATTATTCGGAATTTCATCCCAACTGAATAGATCATATCCAAAATAGAATAGAGCCAGTATCAGAATAAATACTCCTGTATATTTTAATTTTTTCATTTCGGATTAGGCTTATTCATTAATTATTGAAGACATTGGTGTTATTTCCAGATTATCTTTAAACATAAATAGGTGTCTACCCAAAAAAAATCAACTATTATAAGATTTCATGTTTAAAATTGTCACTTGAAAAAAGCTAAAATCTTTCTATTGTAGAAACATTCAGCCAGATAATTTATCAAAGAAAATGAAGAATTCACTTTATTCTATTCTACTCCACTTTAGTTAAAAAAGATGAAATCGTAGCCCAATATTCTTCGGCGCCCTCCTGGTCAATCCATACTGCTCTTGAACCATGAAAACCAGTGGATTGTGGAATGAATTGTCGCTGCAAATCATTTTGCCTTACATCTTGTAATACGTTTTTTAATTCCTTTGCTTCTGTTTTTGAAGATGTTACCAAAAATGGCGTGTTAACTTTTGGTAAAACAACTGCCAGAGAAGTCATTTCATCTCCAAAATAATCTCCGGGACTGAATGAAATTACAGCTTTCACATTTTTGTTTTTTTCTGCTATATGTAAAACCAAACTTGATGAGTATGAACTTCCCCATAGGATAACTTTCTGTTTGTATTTTTTTGTCAGAAAGTCAATAGAAGATTCAATATCCTGTATGGCATCTGTAAAATCAATATTTTTAATACCACCCTCTATAGCTCTATTGTGGGTTTCGTTGGATTTGTTTGCAAATGTGCCGCCCGAACGCTGATCGATTGCCAGCGTATTATAGACCATCTCGTTTAATCGTGGCGCTATGTCGGCATATTCGTATTTATTATAACCTGCCTGATGGCATAGTAAAATAATTGGTTTGTCCGGATCAGTTTCATACAAATCAGCTGAAATTATCAATCCATCTTTTGATGGAAATTCAACTGAAGTTTTGGAATAGTCAAAAGCTATTTTATCGGGCTTTGGTTCCTGTACACTGGATTGCATTTTACGTTGCTGTTCTAATTGCTGTTGAATTAAGGTTTCAATAAATCCAACTTTTACTATTTTATGATCAGAGTTAAATAAAATTTCAGATTCACTTACTCCTAACTGTTCAAAGTCATACTTTACAATAGCTTTTCCTTTTTCTGCACTCAAAATCTCCAAGCTATTCAGCTTAGGCAGATTTGTAAGGATATTTTTCAATACCGGCAAAGTGTTCTGAGCTGGTAAAGAAGAAAAATTTAATGAATCACTTAAAAAGGGCTGAATGATTGTCATGTCTTTTTGATCAAAGCTTTTTTTGAAGGCGTTGACTTGCTGACTGTAATCTTGTGCTGCTAAGTTCACTGGAAATGACATTGACATTAACACAACAAGTGCTGTAGTTAACTTATTCAGCTTTTTTGAATAGCGGCCGTCTAGTAAAAAAATAATACAACCTATAACAAATGTGATTTGTAAAGTCGTATGAAGCCAAGTATCATTTTCTGGAAAAATGCTTAACGCCCCTGTCAAAATCAATACCGCTCCTATAATTTGAAATTTATTTTTAGTCTTTGTCTTTTTCATCTTTTGATTTAATTTTAGTATGATTTTATTTTTTTTAATTCTTTTTTTGCCATTAGCCAAGGCCAGAGGCCAAGATTAAAAAACAAGAGTTCATAATACCAGGGGTATTCATCTGGAATAACCACGAATGAGATTAACATTATAACTATCCCTAAAGCAGTAACCAATTTGAGAAAATGTGTTTTTTTCATTTCATTATATATTTATACACAGTAAGTTACTTTTCAAGCTAAAGAATTACAGTTTTTATGAATTATTTTGAAGTGACTTTAAATAATCATCTAATCTCTTTAAATAGTTACCAAATTTTAAATTTTGTATGAATCGCTGAACTAAATAGGACATCACGCCGATTGTAATCGGTAAGATAAAAAGTAAAGCAGTTTTTAAATCAAAACCTAACGAGTCGTTCTTAAAAGCATAAGCATAATACAGCCATTCAAATATTATGGGTGTGATTAAAGCATCTGAATACATATTGAACCGGATGGCTTTTTTCATTGCTTTAATAAAATTCTTAAGGTTATCTTTCAGATTTAGATTTGAATGCTGAATGTATTGTATGTGGATATAAGCCTTGTAATTAAAGAATAATACGAGCGCAATAGTAAGCGCCATAATGATGAAAAATATAGTAGATTCTAAAGTTGTAAAAACAAAATCCAAAGGATTTATGGCTGGTTTTAGATTTGTTGCAATTGCAAGAGAAATCGCTACAATAATGGAGACTGAAGCCATAACAAATTTAAAATGCAGGTTGCTTTTAATTTTTGAAATCTCTGACTTTGATTTACCATAAAGGGAGGTCATGATTTCATTTTCTTCAACTTTATCTTTATTAATGTCTTGTTGAAGCAGGTTCCAGGCTGATTTTAATTCTATTATGTCCATATTAATTTATCTTAATGTCATTAGCTAACTTTGTTCTAATCCTCGTCATTTTTACTCGCACATAGTTTTGAGAAATACCAATAATTTCAGCGATATCCTCATTAGGCACTTCGTCTAAATAAAGCATCATTATTGCTTTTTCAATTTTATCCAGTTTCGAGATTGCCTTATACAAAGCATTTATTCTTTCGTCCTTGTCATTGTTTTTTGGAGATATAGAAGGTTCTTTAACTTCAAGACTTTCTAGAAATAAGTATTTTCGTTTCTTTTCTTTTCTAAAATCCTGTATTGCTACATTTAATCCGACTCTATACATCCAGGAAGAAAATTTCGAATTTCCCTTAAAAGAGGGGTATGATTTCCAGAGTTGAAGTATAATTTCCTGAAATAAATCTTCTCTGTGTGTGTGATCATCACAGTATAATCTGCAAACTTTGTGAATGATGCCCTGAGACTCACTTACAAGTTTGATGAACTCACTTTCTTTATTTTCAAGTTTTGACACTAGTTTTTTTATTACAGTAAGTTAATTTTAATGAACAAGAATTACAGTTTTTTATTAATTACTTTTTCATCCACCAACTTTTCTTAGTTATCTCGAAACTGAGACCTTTCTTACACTTATAATATATAGTTAATCCAATAACCAATATTGCCAGTTATAATCCTAAAAATATTCATATAGATATCGCCTAGCGCATTTTCTCCAGCGGAAAACAGTTCAAAATAAAGGTTCATTAACAAGTGTAAAAAAAAACAGGAATCCAAATATTAAACTTCCATTTAGCATAAGTCCATCCAAAAAATAAAGAGTCAATACATGTAACGCCGAAAATTCCTAACATATTTATTGGATCATTATTTTGTATTATTATAGATTGAATTTTAGATTAAGGCATTCATTTAAGTAACTTATTTTATAGATGTTTAAAATGTATTGCTACAAAAAGCAACTTGCATTAGGATTTATTTTTTTAATCACTTCTATGTAATATTAAAACATTTTTCAGGTTTGAAATTTTCAAAAAAATCCGTCAACTGGCGTAAGTATTTCTTCGTAAGTAAGACTAAAGTCAATAGATGAGGACTAAAACTGCACTTTTAATTTTTGCGAGAACTGCTTCCGAAGAAAGCAAACACAAGACATTTAAGGCTTCTGAAGCTTTATTTGATTATCAAAACAAGCAAGTTTTAAAACTTGCAAAAACATCTGGACTAGACTATTTCTGGATAGATGAACATAAACAAAGAGGTGAAAATTTTGCTCATCGATATCTAAATGCTATTCAAGGGGTTTTTGATAAAGGTTTTGAGCAAGTTATTTCTATTGGGAATGACACTCCTGAGCTTAACCTTAATCATCTCCAATGTGCTGTTAAATCTTTAGATTGCAAAGACATGTGTTTTGGGCCATCTCGAGATGGTGGATTTTATCTTTGGGGAGTAAAAAAGAGTTTTTTCAATAAAGAAAAATATCTTCATTTCTCATGGAAAACAAAAGATTTACTTTCAGAAATTTTACTCTATCTAGAGCAGCAATCCTTTACTGTTGATTGTATTTCTACTTTAATGGATTTAGATTATCGTGAAGATGCTATAAGCTTACTTCAAAAATCTAGACTCACTTTCCAAATTAAGGTGATTTTATTTCAAATTTTAAATCAGAATCAGAATAATTTCACTCATTCTTCCACTGAATTCATAACATTTTCTTCCAGTGTATATTATAATAAAGGTTCTCCTTTTGGCTGCTTAAACCAGAGAAAAGAACCTTTAACAAATTATGTAATATACATCTATGAACATCAAATTCTATTATTTTTCTTGTAAACCCTCCAGGTTTTATAAGTCTAAAATTTCAAACCAAAGAATCGTAGAATTAGCCTTGAAGTCATAGACTAAACAATCACTAGAATGAAATTATTTCTCATTGCCTTCTGGCAATTATTTGTGATAACAACGTTTTCACAAAACAATGTTTATGAAGCTAGAGTTGTAGATAGCAATCAAAATCCTATACCCTACGCAGCTGTATCTGAAAAAGGGACTCAGAATTATACCACTACAGATGCTAATGGTTTTTTTAGCTTGGAAACCAACTCCAGAAATTTCATTTTAGAAATTTCTTCCATAGGGTTTGAAACTGCTCTTATAGAAGTGAAAAACAGTCAACTTCAGGATGTAATTATTTTGAAGGTTTCAGAAGAGCAACTCAATGAAGTAGTTGTAACGGCTCTGGGTATCAAAAAGGAAAAACGTTCTTTGTCTTCATCTGTTTCTACAATAGATTCTGAAAAAATGGTTGACGTACCACAAACCAATATGGTTAATGGTATGGCCGGACAGGTAGCTGGAGTGCAAATAACAAACGGATCGAGTGGTGTTGGATCTTCATCGAGAATTATCATACGTGGTGAAAATTCACTAAGTGGAAGTAATCAACCCTTATTTGTTGTAGACGGGGTTCCTATAAGCAACGAACAAATCACAAGCGATCTAGTTAATGACGGTGCTTTACAAGAAGTAGATTATGGAAATGGCGCTTCAGAGTTTAGTCCTGATGATATAGAATCTATTTCAGTATTGAAAGGTGCTGGCTCAGCTGCCTTATATGGTTCCCGTGCTGCCAATGGAGTTGTCCTCATTACGACTAAGCGAGGAAAAAAATCTGAAGGATTAGGAGTAAGCATCAATAGTAATTTCACCATTGAAACTTTGCTAACGCTTCCAGATTATCAAAATGTTTATGGCTTAGGCTCTAATGGCCAGTATGCATTTCAGAATGGTGTTGGAGCTGGTATTAATGATGGTGGTATAAGCAGTTATGGACCGCGATTGGATGCTGGCCTATTAATCCCGCAGTTCGACAGTCCATCTGTGGACATCAATGGTAATCCTGTAAGGGGTGGAGATGTCATTTCACGTACTTTACCCGATGGTTCTTTTACGCCAATTACAGCAACGCCATGGGTATCCAGACCCGATAATGTTCGCAATTTTTTTGATACTGGCATCACTTACCAAAATAATATTGCCATAAGTAAAAGAGGAGATATTGGCGGTATGAGGCTTTCTTACAGCAACTTACGCAATGAAGGTATTGTTCCTAATACAGACCTAAAGCGTGATGGAATTTCTATAAGTCTCGATCAGGAACTTAGCGAAAATCTAAAAGTCAACACGTTTCTAAATTTCATAAACACTCGAAGTGGCAACCGTCCAAATCTAGGTTATGGTTATGAAAACGTACTTTATGGATTCAACTGGACGGGAAGGCAAACTAATATAGAATCCATGAGAGATTATTGGCAGGCTGGGCAAACCGGGCGTCAACATTTTGACATCAATTATCTATGGCTGACTAATCCTTACCTCACTGTATTTGAAAATACCAACAGTTTTGATAAAAACAGAATTTTGGGAAATGTATCTGCTATTTACGAGTTTTCTGAGCATTTATCGCTTAAAGTGAGAACTGGAATAGATACTTATGACGATCAAAGAAATTTCAGAAGAGCAGTAAGTACCAACGCGAATCCCTTTGGCTCCTTCAGAGAAGATAAAGTACGCTTTACTGAAATGAATACCGACTTTTTACTTTCTTACCAAAATAAGATTGATGAAAATTGGGACTACACACTTACCGCAGGTGCCAACCGATTTAACCAGGAAATTCATTATTCATTTTCTGAAGCCTCACAGCTGGCAGTGCCGGAAATCTACACATTGGCCAACTCTCGTTCCCCCTTGCTTGGGAACAGCGAACGTTTTGAGAAACGTATCAACAGCGTGTATAGCACAGCCAATTTCTCATATAAAGACGAGCTCTACGCTGATTTCACATTTAGAAACGACTGGAGCAGTACTTTACCTTCAGAGAATAACTCATTTAGTTATTATTCTGCAGGACTAAGTTATATTGCTTCAGAACGCCTGAAGCTTCCTGAGTCCGTTTCATTCCTAAAATTTAGATTAAGTGCAGCATCTGTAGGAAATGATACAGACCCTTTTCAAAATACGCAAACTTTTCAGCTGAATGGAAATTATGGTTCTAACTTTAGAGTCACCAATGCCACGGTTTTACAAAATACCAACCTGAAACCAGAGCGACTAGATGCTTACGAAGCTGGAGTTGAAGCCTGGTTCCTAAAAGGTAGAATTCAGCTAGATGCTTCTGTATATCAAAATGTAAGTAAAGATCAAATTATCTCAAGACCCATATCAAGTGCAAGTGGTTTTTTAAGTTTTAATGAAAATGGAGGTGAAATAAGAACCAGAGGTCTTGAAATTAGACTTTCGGCATCACCAATTAAATCGAACGATTTTCAATGGAATACAGCTTTCAATTTTAGCACATTCAGAAGTATAGTTACAGAACTCCCTCAGGGCGTAGATCAATTTGTCACTGCAACAGCAAGTGTTTTTAGTGGTAGCGGCGGTTCTAATACGGTTTTTTTCATTGCCAAAGAAGATGGGCAAGTAGGTGACATGTACGGAACTGGTTTTGTTGAAATAGATGGTCAAACTCTATTTGACTCTAATGGCTTACCTGTTCAGGATCCTAACCTTAGAAAATTAGGAAATTATAACCCTGACTTCTCGTTAGGTTTCAGCAACAGCTTTTCTTATAAAAACTGGGATATGAACATACTCTTTGACTGGCGCCATGGAGGAACTATTGTCTCCAGGATTAAAGCCCTTGGAAGCACCTCTGGTGTTTTAGAAGAAACTTTACGTGGCAGAGAAGGCGGTGGACCCAATACACGTTTTGTTGATGGAAATGGTATTGTTGGAGATGGAGTGACCAATATAGGAACACCCGAAAATCCTAATTATGTCCCCAACACCACTGCTGTTGCAGCAAGCACATTCAATAATGCTTTTTTTGATAGAGGTAATGAAGCCAGTGCACTTTATGATGCTTCCTACCTTAAGCTAAGACAACTCAGCATTTACTATACATTTTCTGAAAAAATAGCCAGCTCTTTGGGTACCGAAAATTTAAAGATTGGCCTTGTAGGGAGTAATTTGTTGTTATTCACAGAAAATCCACATTTTGACCCAGAACTCAACGCTTTTCAAGACCGCAACATCGTACAAGGTGTCGAGGATTTCTCATATCCTTCTACAAGAAGTTTTGGAGTTAGTTTAAAAACAGATTTTTAATATACTTATCATGAAACATATACAAGCTTTTTTGCTTTCAGTAATTTTATTATTTACACTAAGTTGTACAGAAAATTTTGAAGACATCAACGATAATCCAAACGCTCCTCAAGAGGTAAGTCCGGAATTTTTATTAACTAATGTAATTTTGGAACAAATCGATGAACACACTTTCATTCAAGGCTTAAGATTCAATAACTACCTGGCGCAATTTAATGCCGATGTAGAATTTGAGAGAATTGATCGCTATGAATTAGGTAGTAATAGTGGCTATTGGAACATGATATTTGGCCTTTTGGCAGATTTAGAATCTATGAAAGAACTGCCAGGGTACAACGATGCCTATGATGCAGTAGCAGAGATTTACAAAGTTTACCTCTATTCTCAACTTACCGATTTATGGGGAGATGTGCCTTATAGCGAAGCTATTCAATTCAATGAGCTCAATTTCACACCAGTTTATGATAGACAAGAAGAGATATACACCAACCCTGAGAATGGTCTGCTAGCCAGATTGGAAGCTGCTGTTATTCAGCTTGAAAATACAAACGAAAGTATTCGTGGCGACATTATGTTTAATAATGATCTTACTAAATGGGCACGTTTTGCCAACTCTCTGCAAGTGAGATTTAGGATACGAATTAGCGGTAAATTTACCGACTTTAGCAAATTACAACAACTTGCAGACGGAGGTCAGCTTTTACAATCCAATGCCGATAATGCTGTCCTACCTTATTTGAGTGCTGCCCCTAATCAGTTTCCATTGTTCAATGCAGCAACAGGAATCTATCAGGGTTTAAAAATGAGTGAAACTTTTGAAAATCAATTAAAACAATGGAATGACCCCAGACTTGACGTTTTTTTTAAACCTACTCCCAAAAGCGTACTTGAGGGAAATCCGGAATTTAGAGGTTTGCAAAATGGATTAAGCAGCCAAACTATAAGTGAAAGAGGTATTGATCTGAATGATCTTTCATTGTTATCAGACAGATTTAGAGCCGTGCCAGACGGAGTAGATGCTCAAATAATGTTGTATTCTGAAGTTCAATTTGCTTTGGCTGAAGCAGTAGAAAGGGGCTTTATTTCTGGAGATGCAAATGAATATTATCAAAACGGCATCGCAGCTCATTTTGAATATTACGGAGCTTCGTTGCCGGGCGACTATTTTGCAAGAGAAGCTATTGCTTTGAATGGTTCTACTCAGGAAAATCTGGAAAAGATACTTACGCAAAAGTGGCTGAGCCTCTTTATGATAGGCCACGAAGCCTGGTTTAATATTAGAAGGACAGGTATTCCTGATCTTGAGCCAGGGCCAGATAACTTTAATGAAGATAGATACCCTGTTCGCTATTTGTATCCCGAGTCTGAGCAAGCAGTGAATAAAGAGAATTATGATGCTGCCGTAGAAAGAATCGTTGGAGATAACATCAATGCAAAAAATTGGTGGGAAAATTAATTTAATCTAAAACAAATTCAAGATGAATAAGCTTTTTAAAAATAGTTTTATCGTATTAACTATGTTAGTCATGATAAGCTGCCAGGAAGCCAGCAACAATAAAGATCAAACTAATGATCTGAGTAAGGAGGATACGTCCGAAAGTGAATTGACTCAAACTGATGCAAACATAACGCAGAACGAAAAGAAAAAAGTATGGATAGATGCCGATCTTGCAGTTGGCATGAAACGTTATGAGCGTGAAGGCTACAGCGATGTCGATGATGGCTACGCTATATTACAGCTTTTTAAAGCTGAAAATATTGATGTGAAAGGCATAAGTGCAGTATTTGGTAACACCAGAATTGATGATGCTTACCGACTTTCTCAAAAAATGGCAGACGAGTTTGCCCCTTATGAAATACCTGTTTATAAAGGAGCTGGAGAATCAATTACTCTGGATAATGTAGAAACTAACGAGGCTGTAGAGGCCTTGGCAGAACAGCTAAGAAAAGAACCTCTGCATATCCTGGCTATTGGTCCTGCCACCAATATCGCCACTTTGGTTTTATTGTATCCTGAGCTGAAATCTCAAATAAAAGAAGTCGTTCTAGTGGCTGGTCGTAGAAGTCCAACTGACTATTTTGAAATTGGTAAAACTGAAATTACGCATGCGCCAGACCTCAATTTTGACTTGGATAACAATGCCTTCCTTGTGCTATTTCAGAATGACATCCCCGTTGTACTTTGTCCTTTTGAAATTTCCAATAAAGTTTGGATCACTCAGGAGGATTTGCAAAAACTGAGCGAGGGAGATGCCGGTACCAAATGGATGGCGGAAAAATCTCAACCCTGGTTGCAGCAATGGACTTCCATAGGGGAAAATGGATTTAATCCTTTCGACGTTTTGGCAAGTCATTATCTTATTGCACCAGAAGATATTGTAAGTGAAAATTTAAAAGCTCATCTTGAAATTCATCCCAATGATATGAAGCTGGATTCTTCAGGAAATCATTTTAAAAATTATCTCATTTGTAATGAAACTGAAGGCGCTCTAGTGACTTATTGTTACGATATTGTAGAAGATTACCATGAAAAATTAATGGAAAGCCTCTTAAAATAAAATTGAAAATTTTGAAACAAGTACAGGAATTAACAGCAAATAAAAACAGTTTAGAAAGCTACCTCAAAGGCAAGGGATGGTTACAGCTAAATGAAACGATAACTGCCATAGAAATACCCGGAGCAGGTAATATGAATTTCACGATTCGAGTCAAAACTGGAAAGCGAAGTCTTATTATCAAACAAAGTCGAAACTATGTAGAAAAATATCCTCAGGTTCCCGCTCCTGAAGACCGTGCGCTTCGAGAAGCTGAATTTTATCAGTTAGTTGCACAAGAAGAAGCGCTAAGTAAAAAGATGCCAAAACTGAATGGTGTCGATAAAGAAAATCACGTCTTAAATCTGGAAGATTTAGGAAATGGAGTGGACTATACATTTTTATATCAGGAAGAAAACATTATCGACGAAGCTGAGCTTAAGCAACTAATGACTTTTATAGCAGAACTCCATAATAGGATTAATACAAGCACAACTGAGGCTAGACTTCCTAACAGAGAAATGCGTAAGCTCAATCACGAACACATATTTATTTATCCTTACTTAGAAGATAATGGTCTTGATTTAGACGACATCCTTCCTGGATTGCAGGCGGTTGGAAAACCATATAAACAAGACGAAGTTTTAAAAGATAAAGTAAAGACACTAGGAGAACGCTATCTACAGGATGGTAAAAACTTACTACATGGTGATTATTTTCCAGGAAGCTGGCTGAAGACGGGGCAGGGCATCAAAATTATAGATCCAGAATTTTGTTTTTTTGGAGACGTAGAATTTGAAATCGGTGTGACTTTAGCTCACTTAAAAATGGCTGATCAACCCAACGAAATAGTCGAAAAAGCTTTGAAGTTTTATAAGGATAAACATGCTTTAGAAAATTCCCTTTGTATGCAGTTTATGGCAGTAGAAATCTTAAGGCGGATTCTTGGTTTGGCACAGTTGCCATTAAGTATTGACCTGAAAAATCGTAAGGATTTACTAGAAGAAGCAAGAACCCTATTAATAAAAACCTGAAGATTCAGTATATCAAAACCGCCCAGAGATAAAAGCCAATGAACTACAATTTAGAGCCTTGGAGATATAACGAAAAAAATACATTATGGGTCTGCTTATTCCTGAATTAAATGTAGGTACTTACGGTTCTTATTTTGGTCGTATCAGAGGAAATGTATCACCAATGACCCCTGCTCAATATCCTGAAACACAACAGCTTTATCCTACACAAGCCTTGAATGTTTCATTGATGTGGAAAATCCCGTTGGGAGCAATAACCTATCAGGGAGACAAAAAGACCTTTGAAAGTAAAATGCGTCTGAATGAAATTGAAGCAGAGCAATTTAAAGTTAAGATCAACGAAGAAATTGCCAATGCTACTTCTGATTTGCAATTAGGAAAAGAACAAATTGAAGCCGCCAAAGAAGCGTTAGACTTTACTACAAAAGCTTTGAACCAAAGTATAGAAAGACAAAAGTTGGGTACGGCTAAACCCTTTGAAGTTTTTCAGGCACAACACTTTTTTCTGCAATCACAATTGGATTATTTGAAAGCGGTTAGTGCTTATAATAAAGCTCAGTATGCTTTGAAAGTTGCGAAGGGAGTAAATTTGTAAACAAGTCATGGCAATAAATTCTAAAAAAAGTTGTTAACAATAAAAATTCAAATATGAAGAAAATATTCCTAGTCGTTTCAGTAATATTACTAATTGCTGCATGCAACGAAAATACACCAAATCAAAAGAAAAAAGATACTAAGCAAGAACTTGGCATTAAAAAACATGGAGTGAGTGAAAATTCAAATCCTAAAGGTCTGAAAATTGGCGATAATGCGCCAGTTATTACAATGAAATCAAGTAATTCCGAAGAGATTTCACTTGAATCACTTTACCGTACCCAACCTCTCGTAGTTATTTTCTACAGGGGCTATTGGTGCCCAGTTTGTAACCGACATTTGTCAGAATTTGCAGAAAGAGCGGTTGAAATAGAAAATGCCGGTGCTAAAATTATCGCTGTAACTCCTGAGACCTATGAAAATACCGAAAAGACTATAGATAATACTGGAATTGATTTTACGGTAATTTCAGACGCTGACGGTTCAGTGATGACAGCTTTTGATGTTCAATTTGATGTTACAGATGAATATCACTCAATGATTGAAGAAAAGCTCAATGCCTCAATTAGTGAAACAAATGCAAATAAACAGGCAACACTACCTGTTCCGGCAACTTTCATTATCGACACTAATGGTAGAATTGTTTATAAACAATTCAATCCTGATTATAAGCAAAGAGCCTCGGTTAATGACATTTTAGAGAATTTACCCAAGTGAATTTGTAAAGAAAGTGAGTATTATATTAGCCCCTCAGATTGTTTGAAAGCAGAGAGTTCTAAAATATAATTTGAAAGAAATGAAATGGATGACCTCTTTCCGACAGAATTTGTTGAGCGATAATGTGGGCTGAGTAGTTAAAATTCAGTATTTTGAAATCTATAAAGTTTAATACGGGCAGACAGTGAATTGCTCTGAAATCCTTTATTACGCTATTATTTGGTCATTTTAGCATATTAGACAAAACATAAAAACGATACTATAACCCAAAAGATAAAAATATGACTAACTACATTGATGGCTTCGTACTTCCAATTCCTCGAGTTTATTTGGACGAATACAAAAGGGTCGCTAAAAAAGTAGCAGAAATTTGGAAACAACATGGTGCAATTGCCTACTTCGAGTTCGTTGGTGATGATTTGTCTTTAGAAGGCACGACATCTTTTATAGAGACCTTAGATGCAAAAGAAGAAGAGGAGATTGTATTTGGTTGGGTTGTTTTTCCTTCAAAAGAGATACGTGATTTAGCCAATAAAAGAGTTTCCACAGACCCAAGAATGGCAGAATTAGTTTCACCATTGACCAATCCTAAAAAATTGATTTTTGACGCCAGTAGAATGGTATATGGTGGATTCAAACCTCTTTTACAATCAGATGAATAGGTGAGAAATAAAGTGTAATAATGAAAAAATGAAGGAAATACTGATAAAAAAATACGTGATGTATATATTCAGCATAGCAATTTTAATATTTGTGTTGAATAAGCTATATATCAGAAATTGGATTTTAGAAAATGATTTACCAGATTTTCTTCTGATTGTTACCTATTCAATTCCGAACTTGATAGAAGCTATTATTGTAACGCTTCTACTAACAGGAATTCTTTTGCAAGTACGTCAACATTACAATAAAAAACTTGGCTCAATAAAAGTTGAACATATCAATATACTTGCATCAAGTATCGCTGCAGTTTATGTTATATCTCAAGAGCTAAAATTCCACAACTTAGGTGGAAATAACGTATATGACCCTTATGACCTATTAGCTTCATTCATTGGATTAATTGGGACATTTGGAATAATTCAATTATTTGGATTTATGAACGAAAACGAAGTTGACACAAAAGAATAAGAGCAAGTAAGATAACAATTTACAATATTGTACAATCATAATGGGGTGAATGCATGAATTGAGCATTTTTGCTTCTAATAAACTTTACTTTATAAGGACAATGAATCACTCCAAAACCCCACACTACACTTAAACTCAACCACCGTATCTAACAATCTAAATACCTATGGCGTGTCCCCGGTTTGCTTTCAAAAAAGAAAACAAACCCGGGTCGGGCTATCCGTTCCAATCTGCATTTGCGCTGTGGGTTCGCTAAACTTTTGTGGGATCTTTTAAGAAAGCTCCACAAAAGCAAGCCTCACCAACACAGCGACAAAACACAGGATTTCCACTACTATCCCTCACGCAACCACCACGCCCAGCAGCAAGATCAAATAAACAAAATCTTATTCTTGCCAGCTAGAGTGAAATCAAAATCCTCATCTTTCGAGAGAGCCAAAGAGGCTTTTTTAAACGTTTAAACGCAACTAAGAAATATAAATAGCCTATATTTGGTGGTATTTTGTAGTTGTGCCAATTAAAAAAACTGAAATGAAAAACCTTTTTTTAACGACAATATTCCTGATTTCAACTGTCTCTACTTTTGGACAACAAGCCAAATTGACAACAGGTAAAGAAGAATACAAGTTTGACGAAATCATAAAACTAACTTTCGAACTAAATGCAAAATTTGACTCAATCGACAATCCTGGACTCGAAAATTTCAAAATAATTAGCGGGCCAAACAAAAGCTCTTCTGTTTCAATTCAAAACTGAGTAACAACTGAAAGCGAAACACGGACTTATAGACTAAGACCAATAGAAAGTGGAAGACTGACAATTAGCTCTCCAACATTCTTTAAAGATGGAAAGAAGATAATAGGAAAATCTATTAAAATTACGGTAGCACCTTCAAGCTTGACTGACGAAGAATTAAAAGAAAAGGAATACATTGAATTTATTGAAGATAGCATAAAACCAAAAGGCACGACTCGAATAATTCTGCATGAAAATAAAGGTTTCATTGAGATTTTTGAAGATTTGAGATGGAAGCTTCTCAGACGACTAACTACCGAAGAAATTGAACAAATAGGAAAAATAAAATAACTGGTCACAAATCGACATATCGCTCACTGTGACGTTTCGGCTGAAATCAGGATTTGGGGTTTCATGAAATAAAATTATTGAATTGAAAAATAATCACTAATTTTTCCACTACGAGTCGATATTTAAGAACGTTGGCGGTAATCCCTTATAGATTTATAGAAATTTTAATCCCTCGGCTAACGTAAAAATGAATAAATTTAGGATTTAATTGAAAATTTCGAATAGAGTATAAATAATTGATTTATAGGTAATAATTTACGTTAGTCAGAGTTAAATTATAAAACAAATGAACACTTCAATTTTAGAATCTAAATTGAAAAGACATAAAATTTCATATTTCAATGAAAATGGAAAAATAATTATTGGAAAACCGAAAAAAGACTACTTGACATTAAGTGGACTTGTTGCTTCTCCAATTATCATAGGTGCGGGATTGTCTTTATTTATGTTATTTGAAGGTATTGAATCTTTTGAAAGACATCGGTGGAAAATTATACCTGGCATAGTTTTTCTATTTGGAACTGGGTTTTTCAATTATACTCGAATAACAAATAAAAAACAGGCAAACGACAATTTGAAAACGCTCGACAGTAAATCAATTAAAATAAAAAATGAGTTTGGTGAGTATATTTTTGATTCTAAAAATATTAAAGATTTTATTTTTTCGGCTGAGCAAATAGGTGAACATACATATGAAGGAAATCTTTACTTATTAGACAATAATGAAAGACAATATCAGATTCTTGGATTTGATGACGAAAATGAAAAATATATTTTGAATGACTTAAAATGGTTTACAGAATATTTTATGAATCATGTAAGATTGAAGGAAACTGTAGACAACATCTAGCATAGCAAATAACTATTATCTGCAAAACCGAAAGTTTTTGTATACTTAAAAGATAAAACTAAAAGGAAGCTAGTATTTGCACGTTAATTGCCATACTAGTAGATACCCCCCTTTGATAACAATATGAAAAAAACAATCCTACTTCTAATTCTAACCATTTTCAGTTCAAATATCTTGACTGCCCAACAAAAAATTTCCGAAACTGAAAAATTAGTATCACTCGGAAAAATCTATGGTTTTTTAAAATATTATCATCCCGAAGTTGGAAAAGGTAAATTTGATTGGGACGATGAGTTTATCAAGATTCTTCCTGAGGTTTTAAAAGCATCTGATAAAGAATCCATGTCGACTCTATATATTGATTGGATTGAAAGCCTTGGCGAGGTCGATGAATGTAAAAGATGTGATTCTGAAGAAAACTATTTTGATAAAAATTTCGATTTATCATGGACGCAAGACACCACAGTTTTTAATAATACTCTCATATTGAAATTAAAACACATTGAAAATAATAGATTTCAAGGAGAGAATTTTTATGCATCAAATGAACCTGTTGGCAAAATAAAAATAACCAATGAACCTATCTACAAAGAATTTGAGTATCCAAACGAAAAATATAGATTATTAGGATTGTTCAAATATTGGAATATCATAGAATATTTTTACCCATATAAATATCTTGCTGACCAAAATTGGGATTCAGTTTTGACAGAAATGATTCCAAAGATTAGAAACGCATCAAGCAAAAGTGAATATCAATACATCATAAAAGAACTTATTGCAAAACTAGACGATACTCACGCTTGGATAAATTTCTATGAGGAAAAAGCTAAATATCTTCCAGTTAAAGTTTCACATATAGAGAACAAAGCGGTTATTTCAGGTTTTTATAATGATTCGATTGCTAATATTAATAATTTAAAGTTAGGAGATATTATTTTAAAAATTAATGATTTAGATATCAAAAAAGAAACAGAGAAAAATCTAAAATATGTTGCAGGTTCTAATATAAATATCAAATTCAAAAACACTTACAATACAATTTTAAGAGGTTCAGAAAGCAAAGTAAAATTATCAATTGAAAGAGACGGACAAATTAAAGAGATCAAAGTAAATAGATATGACTTTAATGAGTTCAACTATTGGAATAATCCAAAACAGATTAAATCAAAACCCTTGAATGATAAAATAGGCTACATAAATATGGCGAGTGTTAAGGGCGAAGATATCAAAGATATTTTTGAGTCCTTTGAAAATAAGACAGCTATAATAATTGATTTAAGAAATTATCCCGCTTTTATTTACAAAAGATTTTCAAGGTATTTAAATTCAGAAAAAAGGGATTTTAGTAAAATTTATAGTCCTGATGTAAATTATCCATCAAGATTCACATTCAAAGATAATTTAAAAACAAACAGAAGTAGAAAGGCATTTAAAGGAAAAGTAATTTTATTGGTTAACGAAGATTCAATGAGTAGGTCTGAATTTACAGCTATGGCATTTCAAACGGCTGACAACGTGATTACAGTTGGAAATCAAACTGCTGGAGCTGATGGGGATGTAGTTATATTTGAATATATGGGTGGTTATAGAACAGCAATGTCAGGTAATGGAATTATTTATCCAGATGGGACAGAAACTCAAAGGACAGGTATTAGAATTGATGTTGAAGTGAAACCTACCATAAATGGATTAAGACAGGGTCGTGATGAAATTTTAGAGAAAGCGATTGAGATTGCGACTGAATAAAACACTGTTTCAAAAACTACATATAGCTCATTGTGAAGTAGCAGTTGAAGTAGACTTTTTGAGTTACACTCTAGATAAACTAGTTAATGGGAAAAAGAGCTTTTTAGAAAAATCAAGTAATGTTTTTGATATGAAATCATCTAGATTAGGAGAACAGGAAATTGAAGATTTACAAGAATTAGATAATAATAGTGATGAGAATAATTAATATTTTAGTTTCAAGGAGTTTATCAAGAATTTCTTTGCTTTTATTTTTTTTAATAAATTCATGTATCAATAGTTATGAAACATCTAAAAGTATTCCAGGTAGTTGGGTGATAGAAAATATCTCTTATACAGGAATTGATTACAAGGATTCGTTGGGATATAATATGATTTTTTTTGAAACGGCAAAGAACAATAAAATTGTTACGATACCTAGAACATCATATTCTAATCGAGTAATTTCGAAATGGAATCAATTAGAGGATAATTATATTTTAATAAACTCATCAAATAAATTGTTTAATGGGAAATTTGAAATAAAATATTTCAGAGACAAAAAGCGAAATTTAATTGGAGCAATTTTTGAATCAAATAATACTACAATTGAGGCTTATAAATTAGGAAATGGTTATTCAGATGAATAAAAGTGATATTAATTTATCTAATTGCTCTGAGTTTTTTGCAAATTGGGAAAACTGAGTTAACATGCTTATAGTCGGTCGGAAAGATGCTCTAAAAAATTTAAATAATTTAAAAGCTACCTTTTTTTATGGATTAAAGCTGAACATATTTTTTTGGAGGAAGTATTTAAACTTCTTTTAATTAACAAATGCAATTTTTAGGTCTAAAAGTTTAAAAATTGAAAGTGATAAAATCTGCCTATTTCTTATTCTGGTTGGAAAATGTTATTTTACTTTCTCAATTTTCAAAAAAAGGGAATCTCGTATTCAAGTCATAAATGCAACTCGATTGTTAAACAATAACTTATCCATGACAAAGAAAGGATTTTCATAATCAAAACTTTTTCTAGGTCTTCGGTTTAATTTGTCTTCAATAGCTTTCACTTGCGCATCTGTTATTCTACTGAAGTCTGAAGATTTGTTGAAGTACTCTCTTATCAATCCATTCAGGTTTTCATTACTTCCTTTTTCCCAAGAATAATAGGGTCTGGCAAAGTAATAATCGATATTTAATTGTTCAGAAACGAGCTTGAGTTAATTTAAAAGATTTTACAAAAAATTAAATAAGATTCTGTAAATTTAAATATTATAATGATCGAATTGAAATCAATAAGAGTTTTGAAATTGAAGCTTAAAAGAATTTATCGTACAAGAATCGTACAACTATGAAAATAAAAAATCCTTAAAGCCAGTGTTTACAAGGCTTTAAGGATTTTGATAGTGGAGAATATCGGATTCGAACCGATGGCCTCCACGCTGCCAGCGTGGCGCTCTAGCCAACTGAGCTAATCCCCCAAATTTACAAGACAAAAATAAACAAAAAATCAGTGTTTGAAATAATTCAGAAAAATATTTATTCAAAAAGCTTCAATTTTAAAACTAATCGCCTATAAATCTATACTTTTATGGCAAAATTTACAAGTGATACAAAATGGCAGATTTTTGGTTATATTTTAAACTCGGTTTCGAGCATGTTTTAGATTGGAAAGCTTATGATCATGTATTGTTTTTATCGGTATTAGTCGCCGCTTATTCGTTCAAAGAATCCAAACAGGTATTTTGGCTAGTTACACTTTTCACAGTTGGGCATGTCCTGTCTTTAGCTTTGGCAGCTTATGATGTGCTTCGAGTCAATTCTAAGACTATAGAGTTTTTGATTCCTGTAAGTATCATTTTTACGGCGCTTTATAATATCATCACGGCTGGCAAAAATACCGCATCCCAAAAGATAAATTTTTTATACTTTATCACTTTCTTTTTTGGTTTGGTACACGGCTTTGGCTTTTCGACCTATTTCAATATGCTTTCCAAAGACAGCGATAGCTTATTACTATTGCTGGTTGAATTTGCATTAGGCATAGAAGTTGCTCAGATTGTGATAGTTATTGCAGTTTTATTGCTAAGTTTCATTTTTCAATCTGTTTTCAGATTTTCTAAAAGAGACTGGATTTTGGTCATTTCATCTATCGTTTTAGGCATGTCAATTCCAATTTTAGCTGAAAATTGGCTTTTTTAGACAACTAAACTGTGTTTAAAACCAAAATTTATGCTTTTCAAAACAAATTTAAATAGCTTCTTAACTATTGTAAAATCACTTTCGCACTATATTCGAAATTATTTTCAAAAATGAATAAAGAGAAACAACGCAAATTCGATAAAGCTTACCTAAGAATTGCTCGTGAATGGGGCAAACTTTCGCATTGCGAACGTAAGCAAGTTGGCGCTATTATTGTCAAAGATCGAATGATTATTTCAGACGGTTTCAACGGGACGCCAAGCGGTTTCGATAACAATTGCGAAGATAACGAAGGCATGACCAAATGGTATGTCCTGCATGCAGAAGCCAATGCTATTTTGAAAGTTGCAGCCTCCACACAATCTTCAAAAAACTCAACGTTATACATCACACTTTCACCTTGTAAAGAATGTAGCAAATTGATTCATCAAGCTGGAATTACAAGGGTGGTTTTTCAAAAAAACTATAAAGATGATGCTGGATTAGAATTTTTGAGAAAAGCAGGCGTTAACTTACAACAAATCGAAGATTTAGAAGAATGACCAAAAGAACCAAAATATGGCTACCACTTATACTTGCAATTACTTTTGTGGGAGGTATGATCTTAGGCGATATTTTGGACTTCCCCGAAAATTCAATTTCCAATAAGTCATCCAAAAAGCAAAAGTTGAATAGATTGATCAACTATATTGATACGGAATACGTAGATGAAATCAACACCGACAGCATTGTAGATATTACGGTCAACTCTATTTTAAGCAATTTGGACCCACATTCTGCTTACATTTCAAAAAGTGAATACGAAGCAGTTCAAGATAATATGCGTGGCGATTTTGTTGGCATCGGGATAAGTTTTTATAAAGTGAAAGACACTATTGCAGTCATTCGTACTTTGGATAACGGTCCAGGCGAAAGCGCTGGTTTGAAAGCTGGAGATCGAATTTTGTACGCAGATTCAATTCCGCTTTTTGGTGAAAATATGAGTAACGATTCACTGACAGATATTTTGAAAGGACCAGCCAATTCTCAAGTTCAACTGAAAGTAAAACGCAATGGGCAGGATGACTTGTTGAAATTCGACATTAATAGAGGTGTGGTTCCGTTGAAAAGTGTAGATGCTGGTTATATGTTGAATGATACTATCGGTTATATTAAAATTAGTCGTTTTGCAGAATCAACTTATGATGAATTTAGATTGAAAATGAATGAATTGAAGACGCCACAGATGAAAAATGTTGTCATCGATCTTCGTAATAACGGTGGCGGTTTTCTGAAGCAAGCTACAGACATTTTAGATGAATTTATAGCCAAAGACAAACTACTGCTTTATACCAAAAACAAAAAAGGAGACATCAACGAAACTTTTTCTACAGATCGTGGGGAATATGAAGATCAAAAAGTTTTTGTGCTAATTGATGGCAAAACTGCTTCTGCCAGCGAAATTTTAGCCGGGGCAATACAGGATAACGACAGAGGAACAATCGTAGGCAGGCGTTCTTTTGGAAAAGGTTTGGTGCAAAGAGAAATGAATCTCGGTGACGGTAGCGCAGTTCGTTTGACAGTTGCACGATATTATACGCCAACCGGGCGTTCTATTCAACGACCATATGAAAAAGGCAAAAGTGATGCCTACTATTCAAAATATATGGAACGCTACACAAATGGTGAAATGCAAAGCAAAGACAGCATTGTTGTGGACGATTCTTTAAAATATGAAACTCCTGGAGGTAAAATCGTTTATGGTGGTGGCGGCATTGTTCCCGATATTTTTGTGCCAAGAAATGATTCTCAAGCAATTATTGATATTAAATTCATGTACAAAGGTGGTGTGATGGATAGGTTTATTTTCGATATTTTGGATGAAAATCGAAAATTTTATAATAATTTGAGCATTTCCGATTTTATGGAGCAAAAATTAATCACAGATGAAATTATGAATCGCTATACACAGTATTTAGGCGATTATGATATGAATTATAATTTTGGTAGTACTAGCAATATTCTAAAACGATATTTGAAAGCTACAATGGCAAGACAGCTTTTTGGTAGTGATTTGGCGGAACAAATCGCAAACAAAAATGACAAAATGATTGAAGCTGTTTTGAATCAGAAAAACTAAAAGCGCTTGATTTGAAAAAGTTTGCAGAACTTGTCAAAACTATAGACAGCACTAACAAAACCAACTTGAAAGTGCAGGCGCTTACAGATTATTTCAATAAAGCTTCAGATGAAGATAAAGTCTGGACCATAGCAATACTTTCCCATCGCAGACCTCCACGTCCTGTAAATAGTACAAAAATTAGAACTTACGCTTCAGAACTGGCAGAGATTCCACTTTGGCTTTTCGAAGAATCTTATCATATTGTTGGCGATTTAGCTGAAACGATTGCTTTAGTAGTACCAAATCCGGTTTCGCAAACCAATAAAAGCTTAACGAAGTTTCTAGAGGAAATAATCGCACTGAAACCAAAATCGGATACCGAAAAAAAAGAATATTTAACGAATAATTGGAGGCAACTCGATTATTATGAGCGTTTTGTGTTTACAAAGCTAATCACCGGTGGTTTCAGAATTGGTGTAAGTCAAAAACTGATGACACGCGCCTTGTCCAAAGCCACAAATATTGATGAAGATATTTTAGCCTTCAAATTGATGGGAAACTGGAATCCAGATAAAATTTCTTTCCAGGCTTTAATTTTAGAAGAAAATGAAGCCGATTATTTATCCAAACCTTTTCCTTTTTATTTGGCATACGCCATAGATGATAAAGTTGAAGATTTGGGGTCGCCAGAAGATTGGATTTTCGAACACAAATGGGACGGCATTCGTGCGCAACTTATCGTCCGCAAAAATCAATTGTTTGTTTGGAGTCGAGGTGAAGAATTGGTAACCGACAAATATCCTGAGTTTGAAATTTTTACTGATTTTTTACCCGACGGAACTATGCTCGATGGTGAAATTTTGCCTTTTCCAAATAAAGATATCGGCGATTTCAAAGATTTGCAAACACGGATTGGTAGAAAAAACGTATCCAAAAAACTTTTAGAAAATCTTCCTGTGATTTTGAAAGCTTATGATATTTTAGAATTCAAAGGAAAGGATATTCGATCTAAACCATTCAAAGAGCGTCGCAAAATATTAGATAATCTTTACACTCAATTTCAAGATAAAATTCCAGAGTTTCACCTTTCAGAAACCATGACTTTCAAAACTTGGGAAGATGTAGCTGAAGAGCGACAACGTGCCAGAGACATCAAATCCGAAGGTTTGATGATAAAACGTTCCGGTTCCGTTTACGGCGTTGGTCGTAAAAAAGGCGATTGGTGGAAATGGAAATCTGATCCGTTTACTATTGATGCAGTTTTGACTTATGCCATGCGTGGTCACGGGCGGCGTAGCAATTTGTTCACCGATTACACATTTGGTTTGTGGAATGACGACAAAACCGAGCTCATTACTTTTGCAAAAGCCTATTCTGGCTTAACCGATAGTGAATTCAAAAAAGTAGATGCCTGGATTAAGAAAAATACCATTGAGCGTTTTGGGCCAGTAAGAAGTGTAGAACATGAACATGTGTTTGAAATTGCTTTTGAAGGTATCGCCGAATCCAAACGACATAAAAGCGGCGTGGCAACGCGTTTCCCTAGAATTTTGCGTTGGCGCACCGATAAATTGATTGAGGACGCTAATACAATTTCAGATTTGAAAGCTATGATTCCAGATTAAAAATCAAGATTTGTTTTTAAGTTTCTTTTTATATAGGTATTCGTTCATATGCCAAGTGACGAACCCATATAGTCCACCTCCTAAAATTATTGAGATTAGAAGTGAAATTAGCAAAGAAGTCCATTCCATTCTCTCCCAATCTCCCCAGTAATTCATACTTGTATTAATTACAAAAATGATAAGGCCAAAAGCCAATCCGTGAGTGATGATGTATTTTTTCTTTCCAGCTTTTTTGGTGGCTTTCCAGTTTTCAATAAATTTTTTATCAGATGCTTTCATTTGAATTTGATGTTTTATTTCAATCTAAAGTTGGCCTAAAAATAATTAAGACTTTCAAATTGGAGAAGTAATATTTAAATTTATTAATTATTGACTCACACGTTTTTTATATTCGTTTAAATTACTGAGAAATGAAGCAAAACAAACTGAAGCCAACTTATTTTCAGCAATCGGATGTTGTTTTCCTAGCCAAAGATTTGATTGGGAAAAAGATATTTACCTTCTTCGATGGACAATTAACTGGCGGAACCATCACAGAAACCGAAGCCTACGCCGGTGTTGGAGACAAAGCTTGTCATGCACATTTGGGGCGCTTTACAGAACGCACCAAAGTGATGTATGAAACAGGTGGTATTTCTTATATTTATTTATGCTATGGCATTCACCACTTGTTTAATATTGTGACCAATATCAAAGGCCGAGCAGATGCAATTCTTTTACGAGGATTTGAACCTGAACATGGCATTGCAACCATGCTGAAACGGCGTAATAAGACTAAAGTTGAAAAGAATTTGTCCGCCGGTCCTGGGAACGTTTCTCAGGCTTTAGGTTTGACGAAAGCACAAAATGCCAATTCTGTTTGTTCTAATGAAATTTGGTTAGAAAATGGCAGTAATTTTGATGTAGACATTGTCGAGACCACTAGAATTGGAATTGATTATGCCAAGGAAGACGCTGAATTACCATGGCGTTTTTATCAAAAGGATTCCAAATTTGTGTCTGTAAAATAAAAATTATGAAATCCATCAATTGGTTTGTTTTAGGTGTTTTGCTTATGTTCAATTTTGAAATATATGGGCAAAATGAATTCGCTTTTAATCGTTTGTATAAGTATGAACATTACGATTGTGAACATCCTATAGGAATAATTTTAGTAGATAAAATTCAATTTCAGAATAACGCTGAGGATGATAATTTCATATGTGTTTTCAATTCTGAATCAGAAATAATAAATGTCAATTTGATTGAACGACAGAATTTCGTCAGCAGCAATAAGTTTCTGAAAAATGATTTTTTGCAGGCTCATAAAATTTTAATGAACCAATTCTGGACTTTGGATTCTGTCTCCAAAACAGACTTTTCTATTTTGAAAGAAAGATTTCGCTTAGGAAAAGTCAAGGATACACTAATACAAGGTAAATCCTTAAAACACTACACCATTCATGCAAATAACCCAGAGGCAGAGACTTTTAAATCTTTTCACTTAATCATAAATACAAAAATGAACTCTGAAAATGTGGTAATCAATTATCCTGCATTTTACTATTTTCTCAAACAAAAAGGGCTTAAATTGAAAGGTGTTCTAGTTGAACAATTTTTCATTAACTTAGATGACCAAATTTATTGCCACGATATCTTGTCAGTATTTGAAATTGTCAACAAAAGAGTGGTTGTAGATCCATTAGTAAAGTATTAGTTATGAATTTCAAACTTCTGTTTTTTATTTTATTTTTAATGATGACAGAAGTACTTTTTGCTCAAAGTAAACTCATTTTCAACCAGTTTTTACTTTACGAACATTCAGAATGCAACTACGATAGAGATCATTATCAATTTGTATACATGATGAGTTCTGGTTCTCATGACGAATTTCTAGAATACACCAGGCAGGGAAGTGATACAGTGAATGTAACGATTAGTAAGTTAGGTGAATTTCACGCCCACAGCGTCTTCAAAGAGTCAGAAATCTTTTCAGATAAACACATGAAATTTCGCACTAAATTTCAATATTGGGAACTTGATTTTTATAAGAAAAAAGCCCGTGACAAATTTGAATTAACCTACGATCAGGATACAATAATAAATGGCAAAGCTTATAAATTAATAAAATTAACTTCCAAAAAAAAGAAAAACGCCAGTTATAAATCTTACAATATTGTTGTTGATCCGACAGATCAATCACAAAAATTGACTGTTCCAAATCACAAAGTACATTATTTATTGGAAGATATTAGAGCTGAAATACGTGGAGAAATTTACATGACTTTTTATAGAGATCACAGTCAGAAAATCTATTGTAGAAGTGTTCTCACCCAAAAAGAAGCTATTCAAAAAACCATTCAAATTGGAGATTAATTTCAGCCTTGAATATATTTTTTTGGTGTCGTACCAAACTTCTTTTTAAAAGCTGAAATAAAATGACTTGCAGTACTGTAGCCAATTGCTAAGCCAACTTCATTTACATTATGCTGACCTTTTTCAAGAAGTTTTCGCGCATAATCCATTTTGTAATCGAATAAAAATGAAAAAACGGTGTCGCCGTATATTTCTTTAAAACCTTCTTTTAGTTTTTTTAGACTCAAACCAACTTCTTCCGCCAATTCCTGCAAACTTGGTGGTTCTGCCATGCGTTGTAAAATAATTTCTTTGGCAAGTTTTATTTTCTTCACATTATCTTCATCATCTAGAAATGGACATTGTTCAATGTCAGCTTCTTCCGGTCTGTTAAAATATAAACCGATCAACTCATAAGCTTTTCCTTTCAGGTAAATTTTTCTTACAGAAGGATGCAAGTTGAAATTCAGAATTTGAGATAAAATAACCGCCATTGCTGGAGAAACTGGAACTTCTTTATAGTATTTTTTATCACGATTGTCTTCCATCAGAAAATCGATATAATTGGCTTCTGCAGAAAATAAAGTATGTAATTTTTTAATAGAAATCAAAACAGAAACTGACCAAGAATTTGCAGAAGATTCCAAATTTATGGGTAAATCTCGCTGCGGATTATATAATAAAAGTGACTTGTCTTCAGCAATATCAAGCGAATAGCGACCTTGGTTGAAATTGAACCTAACTAAACCTTTCACGCAAAAATGAAATTGAATAAAATCTGCACCTATATTATGAGTGATGCATTGTTCTATTTCAGATTCATTTTTTACAGTCAAAATCGAAATTCCTTCTTCAATCTCGATTAAGCGTTCTGAACCTCTAGCGATATTTTCAATGGGCGTGGAAGACATATTTAGTTGATATTTATTTAGAATCGTTCTAATTTAATTGTTTGTCAAGGCTAACTATCATTACAAAAATAGCTAAATAAGATGATAAATATCAGTTTTAGTACAAAAACACGGGAAACGACAAAAAATGAACTTTCAGCGTTATTTTTAGAAAGCCTTCTGCTCTAATTTTGCATACTATAATTTTTGAATTCACAAATGCAGAAATATAACATTTCAAAACATGCCTATTTTTTCGTAATTGGAATCAGCTATCAAAAGGCTGATGCGGAAACTAGAGGTAAATTCAATTTGAACTTAGACCAGCGTAAAGCAATGTTAGAGAAAGCCCAAAACTTGGGTTTAGATGCTTTGGTGGTATCGTCAACTTGCAACCGTACGGAAATTTATGCTTTTGCAGACCAAGCGCAAACGCTTGTAGATTTACTTTGTGAATTTAGCATTGGAGATGCTAATACTTTTGAAACTAATGGTTATGTGCTTCAAAACCGCGAAGCGATCAATCACATGTTTAGAGTTGGTTGTGGTTTGGACAGTCAGATTTTAGGTGATTTTGAAATCATCAGTCAAATGAAATCTGCCTTCACATTGTCAAAGAAAAATGGAATGATCAATCATTTCATGGAGCGATTGGTAAATTCTGTGATTCAAGCCAGTCGTAGAATTAAAAATGAAACACAGATTTCTTCAGGCGCGACATCTGTATCTTTTGCATCTGTTCAATACATTTTGGACAATATCAAAAACATTTCTGATAAAAAAATATTGCTGTTCGGCACTGGTAAGATCGGTAGGAATACTTGTGAAAACTTAGTAAAACACACCAGTAACAAGAATATTACTTTAATCAACAGAACTAAAGATAGGGCCGAAGAAATTGCAGGCAAATTCAACCTAATTGTAAAAGATTTTTCTGAACTTCAATCAGAAATTCGCTCTACTGATATTTTAATTGTTGCCACTGGTGCACAAACACCGACTATTACGAAAGAATTGATTTATCCTAAAAAAGAGCTTTTGGTTTTAGATTTGTCTATACCAAAAAATGTTGCTGAAGATGTTGATGAAATGGATAATGTGAAGCTTTTACATTTAGATTACTTGTCAAAAATCACAGATGAAACCCTTTCCAAAAGAAAAGCATTTATTCCTGATGCGGAATTGATTATTGAAGAGGTGAAATTTGAATTTGACGAATGGTTGGATACCAGAAAATTTGCTCCAACTATAAAAGCTTTGAAAGATAAGTTTAAAATTTTTCAAGCTGAAGAATTAGATTATCAAAGCAAAAAAATCGGAGACTTCAATAAAGAGCAAGCTGAAATCATCAGCGACAGAATAATTCATAAAATCACTAGAAGTTTCGCTAGTCATTTGCGAAGTGCTAACGGTTCTACAGAAGACAGCGTGGCTCTACTCAAAAAAGTTTTCGAACTTGAAATTGAGAATCAGAAATAAAATTACCTGAAATCATTTTCAATATAAATTTAGACGTCTAAAATATTTTATTTTTGTGAAAAAGCAAGTGATAAGAATTGGGACAAGAGACAGCGAATTGGCATTGTGGCAAGCCAAAAAGGTGCAAAATCTTCTTCAAGAAGCAGGATATTCCACAGAATTGAAACCTGTAAAATCTACTGGCGATCTCAATCTGGATCAACCATTATATGAATTCGGAATTACTGGAATATTTACCAAAACATTGGATATCGCTTTGGTAAATGGAGATATTGATATTGCCGTGCATTCCATGAAAGATGTTCCGACTGCTTTACCGAAAAATGTTGTGGAAGCTGCAGTTTTACCAAGAGCTAACACCGCTGACATTTTAATTCACAAAGGCTTAGATTTTCTAGATAACGAAGGTGTAATTGCAACGGGAAGTTTACGAAGAAAATCACAATGGTTGAATCGTTATCCAAAACATGAGGTTGAAAATTTACGTGGTAATGTGAATACTCGGCTTCAAAAGTTGAAAGATAATGCCTGGAACGGTGCTATTTTTGCAGCAGCTGGCTTAGAAAGAATTAATTTGAAACCAGACAATCATATTTCTTTAGATTGGATGATTCCTGCGCCTGCTCAAGGTGCCATGTTGGTGGTGACTAAAGAAGAAAATCAGTTTTGTAGAACAGCACTTCAGGAATTGAATCATAAATCCACTGCTTTGGAGGTATTTGTTGAGCGCCAGTTTTTGAAAACTTTAGAAGGTGGCTGTACTGCGCCAATCGGTGCTTTAGCAAAAATTGAAAATGATGTTTTAAGCTTGAGAGCTGGATTGTACAGTCTTGATGGTAAAGAAAAGTTTGAAATTCATGAGCAAACTTCTATTGAGCAAGTGGAGAATTTTGGTAAACTTTGCGCTGAAAAAGTTCTAGATCAAGGCGGTCACAGCTTGATGAAATCTTTGCGAGAAATCTTATGATATGCCTAGTGTGCTTTCCACCAAAATTTTAACTGAATCGCAAACCAATTTACTGCTGAATGCGAATTTGAGTTTGGTGCAATACAATGCAATTGAAATAAAACCGCTTTATAGTCCTGACCATTTCCACAATGTTTATTTTGAAAATGCAATTGTGACCAGTCAGAAATCTGTAGATTTTATCAAACCTGCTAAGATTGAACGTTGCTTTTGTGTGGGCCAAAAAACTGCTGAACGGCTCAAGAATCATGGTTTTAAAGTTGAAGTTATTGCTGAATACGGCTCGGATTTAGCTGAGGTAATTACTAGGAAATATTCAGATTCAAAATTTCATTTTTTTTGTAGTGAACAACGAAGAGATGAATTGCCATCAGAATTGAAATCTCAAAAAGTTTCATTTGAAGAAATTCATTTGTATAAAACGCAGCCTAACTTAAAAAAATTTCATCGTAATTTTGATTCAATTTTGTTTTTCAGTCCTTCTGCGGTGAAAAGTTTTTTTGAAGTGAATTCTGCAAAGCATTCAAAATTAATTTGTATCGGAGAAACTACAGCGACTTGTGCACGCAAATTTTCTTCTGAAGTTTATGTAGCTAAACATACGTCGATAGAAAGTGTGATTGTGAAAACTGTTCAAGTTTTAAAACAATAAACCCCGCTAAAATTAGCAGGGTTTATTTAAAAAAGTAAAGGACTCAGTTATTTATTCAAAATCTGAATTAGAAACGCCTTCATTTACTTTCAATTCTTCAATTTTAATATCTAGAGTTTGTGGTCCCATGTCTTGTGATAAAGTCATTGGAAATTTTACACCATTTTTCTCCTGATAATCGCTGTATTTCATAGTTGTTGTAGCAGTTTGTCCCATTTGCTCTACTGTGGTTTCAGTGGCTAGTTTCAATCCATTTTCAACACTATAAAACTCTCTAATATTTTCAGAAACTTGAATAACGTATGCGTCTTCATCGTTCATTTTTTCAATACTAGTTAACTCAACGCCTTCTGGAACTTTCAACTCAGCAAACAATCCTGCTGTTTTCTTTTTAGCCTGAATTTGGTCTTCTGTATAGTCCATTTTTTGACCTCTTGCTTCAACATAACCTTTCTGTCCATTGAAAACATCTTTTTGCATGGTTGTGCCTTGCATAGCGACTTCTTCAATTTGCTTACCGTCTTTGGTCAACTTTCTAGTAATAGTTATAACAGTTCCTTGAATGCTAGCTGAGCCTTTCATCATTACTTTATTAACATCGTCAACTGCACTTTTTCCGCCAATAGCTTTGATATAATTGTCGTAAACAGTTTCAACGGTCACGCCTTCTGGAATCTCTTTGCTGAAAACAGGTTTGTCAATTTTTTCTGTTTCTTTGTTGAAATACAAAACAGGAACATTTTTTCCATTGAATTCAACTTTTTCAAGATTTTCAGCAACTTCTGAGCCTTTACCAGCAACAACAATTTGCATTTCGTCAATTTTCAAATATTTCTGTGCAACTCTTTTGACGTCTACAACACTAACTGCATTGATTTTTTCTAAATAAGTTTCGTAGAAATCTTCAGGCAAGTTGTTTGTTTCAATGTTTAAAGCATAACTAGCTATTGTAGAAGGTTGCTCCAATCTCATCACGAAATTACCAGCAAACTTCTTTTTGGTATCTTCTAATTTGTCAGAATCAACGTTTTCATTTCTAATTCTTTCTACTTCCTTAAGAATTTCAACAACAGCACTGTCTGTAACTGCATTTCTAACGCCTGCTGAAGCTCTAAATCTTGAAGCATAACGGCTTGCACCAATACTAGATCTTGCACCATAAGTATAACCTTTGTCTTCTCTTAAGTTCATATTTAGATAGCTTCCAAAACTTCCGCCTAGAATTTGGTTCATTACCAAAACTGGGAAATAATCTGGATCTTTCATTTCAAGATCAACTGTGTTTTGTGCAATGATTTGACTTTGCACAGCGTTTGGCATGTCAACAAAATCAATTTGAGTGTATTGAGCAGGTTTCACTTGTGGAAGTGTTGTTCCTGGAGGCGTTGCTTTTTTCCAGTCGCCAAAATATTCTTTAACTAATTTTTTAGCTTGACGTTTTTTGATGTCACCAACAATTACCAAGAATGCATTTTCAGGAACAAAGTAGTTTCTGTATGCGTTTTCAACATCTTGTAAGTTGATTTCTTCAACGGATTCAACAGAAGTATACTGTCCATAAGGATGGTTTTCGCCATAAGCTAAAGCGCTGCTCAATCTGCTAGCAATTGTACCAACATCTTTTTGGTTTGACTTCAAACTTTCAATAAGCTTCTTTTGTTCAGAATCAAATTCTTCTTGTTTAAAAACAGGATTTAATGCACCATCTGCCATTAATTCCATCACACGCGGAAAAAATTTAGAAAGAGAACTTGCAGAAGCGCTTTCTGAACCAAAACTTACTCTTGCACCAAGAAAATCGATTTCTTCGTTGAATTTGTCTTTAGAAATGTTTTCTGTACCTGTACCAAGTAGAGCTGAAACCATGCTTGAAGTTCCAGGTTTTTTTTCTGTGTATGGTTTGTTATCAATAATCAAACTCGCCGTAACTCTTGGGAGTTTGTCATTTTCAACGACTAAAACTTTCAAACCGTTTTTTAGAGAAAAAGTTTTAGGCTCGCCGATATTAATTTTTGGTGCTGGACCAGGTTTTGGCATTTCAGATCTGTCGATCTGAGCCATCATTCCGGTAGCGACCAAACAAAATACGATTAATGTTACTATGTTTCTTTTCATTTTATCCTTTTTTATTCGTTTGATTCTGGTAAGTAGTCAAGTTCTAAACGCTTGTTTTCTTTCAAGTATTTTTTAGCGACTTCTTGTATTTCTTCTCTAGTAATGCTCTCGTAAATTTCAATTTCCTCATTGATGAGGTCTGTGTTGTCATAAAGCATATTGTAAGTGGCTAGTGAGCCTGCAATACCTTGAATGCTAGAGTTAGAATTTACAAATCTATTCTCGAACTTATTTTGAAGTTTTTGATATTCTCTTTCGGAAATCAATTCGCTTTGAAGCTTTTCAATTTCTTCATCCATGACTTGTGTCAATTTTTCTAAAGAAGTGTCACCAAGCGGAAGTGCGCCAATTACATAGGTTCCATAGTCTTCCATGCTTCTTGCGAAAGCCAAAACCTGAAGTGCAATTTGTTCGTCATCAACCATTCTTTTGTACATTCTAGAACTTTTACCATCAGTTAAAAGAGTAGATATCATATCCAAAACGTAGGCATCACGATCTTTCATAGAAGGTGTTCTGTAAACTAAAACCTTTAGAGGAATCTGAATGTTGCTATCATATTCAGTAGCTACAATTTTTTCTTGAATAGGATCTTCCTTTATGTTTACACGTTCAACTTCTTCACCACTTGGGATAGGACCGAAGTAGCTTTTGATCATTTTTTTAGTTTCATCGATATCAATATCACCTGCAACAACTAAAGTGGCGTTGTTTGGATTATAATATTTATCGAAAAAAGCTTTAAATTCATCTAATTGCGCAGCATCCAAATCTTCCATAGTTCCTATGACAGAATTTTTATAAGGATGTTTGTCGAACATGTAAGGATTAATTCCTGTAGAATAAGCAACTTTACCATAAGGAGCGTTATCGATTCTAGAACGCTTTTCTTCTTTTACAACTTCGTTCTGAGTATCCACACCAACTTGGTTAATCACTGGGTGAAGCATTCTTTCGGATTCCATCCACAATCCTAACTCCAAAGCGTTAGAAGGGAAAGTTTCGTAATAATACGTACGATCTTGCGTCGTGTTTGCATTATTGCTACCGCCGTTAGCAGCTACAATATTGAACCATTCGCCTCTTTCGATATTTTCTGTACCTTCAAAGAGTAAGTGTTCGAAAAAGTGAGCGAATCCAGTACGTCCTTTTGCTTCGTCTTTAGCACCAACGTGGTACATTACACCAACAGTTACCACTGGTGCGGTGTTGTCTTCGTGAAGGATAACGTGTAAGCCATTATCCAGATCGTACTCTGTAAATTCTACTTTCTGCGCGAATCCGCTAAAAGTAAGAAATAACACAAAAGCAGATAGAAATAAGTTTTTAGTCATTTTGTTATTGTTTTGATTTATTATATTGGTATAAAAATATGGCAAATGTTACAATTATAGAGGCTAAATTTTAAAAATGATTTCATTTAAACTATAATAAAATATTAATATCTTATTTTAATTTTGATATAAAAGTTTATTTTTAATACATTTAGTGATTAGTATAATTAAAATTAATAAAAAAAATTATGAGTAGATTCGTTTTATCAGTCAGATTCGGAGTGGCATTGTGTACATCATTAATCGCATATTTTTTAGTTTTGTCCTTGTTCAACCTTCATACAAATCCGCTTTATAGTTTGTTCAATGGCGTTATTACCGGGTTTGCAATTTATGAAGCTATTCGTTTTAAAAGAATTGAAAAGAAGGATGACTATAATTATACAGTCGGATTTCAAGCTGGAATTGTTACTGGATTTTTAGCATCAATATTGTTTACTATCTTTATGGCAATTTATGCAACTGAAATCGAACCTGGGTTTATTGATAAGATCACAAATAATTTTTCTCAATCTTACGATATTGGTGTTGGCATTTTTTCTTTTACAGTTTTATTGTTAGGTTTAGCGACCACAATTGTGCTGACTTTATCATTTATGCAACTGTTCAAAAATCGAATTACACCTGAAAATAAGTAGTGCTCTTTTTCTCAACAAATTAAATTTGCCATTAAAATAGAATGCCGTATATTTGCAAACTATTTTAATAAAATATAAACACTATGTATGCAATTGTAGAGATAGCAGGGCAGCAATTCAAAGTTGCAAAAGACCAAAAAGTGTTTGTTCACCGTCTAAAAGATGACGAAGGTGCTAACGTATCTTTTGATAAAGTTCTTTTATTTTCAGATGGAGACCAAACTACTGTTGGCGCCCCGGTTATAGACGGTGCTAAAGTCGATGCCAAAGTCGTCAAGCACTTGAAAGGAGATAAAGTTATTGTCTTCAAAAAGAAAAGAAGAAAAGGTTACCGTAAGAAAAATGGTCATCGCCAGTATCTAACTGAGCTTATGATTGAAAATATTGCACTTACAGGTGGATCTTCTTCATCTGAAAAATCTTCTAAGAAAACTGAAGAGAAAAAAGAGACTAAAGCCAATAACGATTTGAGCAAGCACACTGTTGCTGAGCTTAAAGAAATGGCTAAAGAGCAAGGACTTGAAGGTTATTCTTCAATGAAAAAAGCGGAACTTGTTGAAGCTTTAAGTAAGTAAAAAAATTAAACACTAAAATTCAAAAAACATGGCACATAAGAAAGGTGTTGGTAGTTCCAAAAACGGAAGAGAATCAGAATCAAAACGATTAGGCGTTAAGATTTTTGGTGGACAGCCAGCTACAGCCGGAAATATTATCGTGAGACAAAGAGGGACAGCTCACAAACCAGGTGACAATGTTTACGCTGGAAAAGATCATACTTTACATGCTAAAATTGATGGAATTGTGCACTTTAAGAAAACTAAAGATGATAAATCTTTCGTTTTTGTAGAGCCTTTTCAAGCATAATAATTAGAATAAAGCATTAATAAAAAAGCTGAAATTTTTAGAATTTCAGCTTTTTTTATGTCTAATTTCGAATTATTTTTTTAAAACCAAGCTTGCCAAGGAATTCTCGATAACATCAGTAATAAAGCTAGTGCGTAGAAAATTGCAATTGTTCTGAATTTTTTATTAGAAGAAAGTTTCTTTTTATGCTTGCTATATCCAACTGTGATTAGAACGATACTAATAATCATTGTTAAAGGATGTTCAACCAAATAAAGTCTTAAAGTCGAATCTTTCATCACAGCGCCCATTCCTTGCTCTGAAAATGCGGCAAAATATGGCTGAACAAAATATAAAACCAAACCAATAAGCAGTTGAAGGTGGGATACAATTAATGTAAATAATGAAATTCTAAAATCCTGAGGTCCAAAAGGCTTTTTGGCTAAAGTTTTGAAAATTGCATTGAATGTGGCTAAAATTAAAACCAGTAAAACTAAATAAGCCCAGTAAGAATGGACAATCTGAACGACTTCGTACATCATAATTAGTGTTTTTTATTTTTCATCAAATAATGCCTTTAATTCTGTGGCATCTTTAGGTTCCATTTTTCCAGCCAAAACCAAACTGAGCTGCTTTCTTCTTAAAGCAGCATCGTAACGTTCTTTTTCAAGTTTGGTTTGTGGTTCCAGCTTTGGAACTGGCACTGGGTTTCCTGTATCATCTACAGCTACAAAAGTATAAATCGCCTCGTTAGCTTTGGTCTTTCTTCCGCTTTCTCGGTCTTCAATCCAAACATCTAAAAAAATCTCCATAGATGTTTTAAAGTTTCTGGAAACTTTGGCTTCAACAGTAACAACACTGCCTAAAGGTACAGCTTTGTTGAATGCAACATGGTTTACAGATGCAGTGACAACTATTCTTCGAGAATGTCTTCTGGCTGCAATACTGGCAGCACGATCCATTCTGGCTAGAAGTTCTCCTCCAAATAAATTATTCAAAGGATTCGTCTCGCTTGGTAAGACCAAGTCTGTCAAAATAGTTTTAGAATCTTCTGGATATTTAGTTTCCATAAAAGTTTTTGGCAAAGATAGTATTTGTTGTGTTAAGCCGAGCTTAAAGTTCGTTTACAAACAGCCAAGCGTCTGGGTTTTCTGAGCGTTTCACTTGGCGTAAAGTTAGAAGAGCTTTATTTTCATCTACAAAACTTTCAAAAACAACTTGGTGTAAACCATATTTATTTTCACCAATAACTTTGGCGTTATAGCCTTTGTTTTGAAGAATATTCACTTTCTTATCCGCATTTGATTTAACTCTAAATGCACCAGCAATCACATGGTATTTTGGCTTCAGTTTATCTTCTACTTTTGAGTCTATTTCAATTTCATTTATGCCAAAATTAACAGAAAAATTGGCGCTTTGTATTTTATCTTGAATTAAACGCTCTGCCTTTTTAGCCTCGCTCAAATTGTGGTCTTCTACGTGATTTTGATATTGAAAAAATCCAGCAAAACCAGCCAATCCTAGTGCTAAAATTCCAACTGCTGCATACTTTAAATAAGGTTTTGGTTTAATTTCCTCAGTTGCATCTAACTGTTCATTTGAATTTGGAACTTCATCAACTTCTTTGTTTGGTTTCAGTTCATGCTGAAAATCAACAACTTTTCCATAAACCTTTTCAATTTCAAGAGTTTCCATACCATAGGAATCTAGAAGGTAATTTTCTTCGGTATTCGGTTCGAAAACAAGTTTGTCTGATTTGTCAATTAGAAATACACCGATGCTATCTAGTTCTATTTTTTGTTGCTCGTCTAAAGCTAAAAAAATATCTTCAACAAAATTTTTGATTTTTTGTTTTGCATCTGAAAAGGAAATATTTTCCGATTTCGCAATATATTCTGTCAATAAACCATCTTGGTTTTTTACCTGTCTATTGAATGAAATTTGCTTTTTTGGTGGCAAAAATTTTGACTCTTCAGCATTGAGTTCAGCTGAAATGCGCTGTGTGATAAATGCACCGAAATCGGGCACGATAACACATTCGTATCTGTATAATAAGGCTTTTATATAATCTTCAACTCTCATAAAAACAAAGTTAATTGTTTTCTTAAGAAAATAACAAAAGCATGATTATATTTTTTGAAAAATAATTTCCGTGTGGGGCTTTTTCAACTTAGTTCATGCATACGAGAAAATAGCCTAAAACTTAAATTTTACTCCAGAATATATACCAAAGAAATAAGGTTTGAATTCTGTGGTATTTGCCTCGAAGGTATTGATTTGATATTTGAATTTTGGCTCTAAATTAAGTGACCATTTTTCAGAAAAATTATAATCTAACCCCATCCCAAAATTTGCACTAAAACTTGTGTTGTTCATATTGTTGGCAGAGCCAAGCTGTGAAACACCTTCGTTGGTTTCCAGTAATACATCGTTTTTGGTAAGCAAAAACGTACTTGCGCCTCCCAAAATATTTAAGCCGAATTTTTTGTCAAAAATATTGTATTGTATTTCTAAAGGAATTTCCAAGAAACCAAGTTCGTGATTCAAAGCACCGCTTTCTGACAAACCACGACTTCCATTAGAATCTAACTGATCAAAACTTTCTTGACTCATAATTCCATAAATAGCAATTTCACTTCCTGATAAATTACTGGCTTGGGTCGTACGAAAAAGGCCAGAAACCACCACGTTATTTGTTCCGTAGCCCATCGCGACTTGGTTGATTCCTGATCGAATTTTTATTCGTTTATTGATTTGAAATGCAAGATTTACACCATAAGACACGTTTGCATTACTAGAAGTTTTTCCATTTAGATTGCTAGCAACTGCATTGCCTCCATTTATGGAATTCATGAAAATAGGCGCTAGATTTGGTTGTAATTCCCAGCGATTTTTTAATTTATTTTCTGATTTATTTTCTTTTCTTTTGTTCAGGTTTTCAATTTCTGCAGCAACTTCAACAAGTGACTTTTTCTGTGTTTGTGTATTGGTAGCTAAACTTGTTTCGAAATTTAAATGATTTCCAGGTAGCAAATCATAATTTGAATTTTCAAGAGAAAATATCGGCTCAGTTTTTTCTTTAAATTGATTTGACTCAACATTGCGTTTTGAAACAGATTTTTTTGAATTTTGAACTTGAGACTTGTCAAAAATGGTCGCCAAATCAATATTTTTCAATTTATTATTGAAATTTGAAATATTTTTTTCAAGTGAAGAAAAGCTAAATTTATTCTGGAAAATTTCTATTTTACTTCCTGAAATATTTTTAAGCGGCCTCAGATTATTTTCTTCTACTGAAACTGAATTTTCATCACTGAATTTTGATTGATTAACTAAGCCTATTGAAAAAAATAAAGCTAAAATAGCCGCAACAGAAGCTGCTTTCCACCAAATTGGCAGCATTTTTCGACGAGTGTTTTTGCCATTTAGCTTAGCTTCAATATTTTTCCATAAATCTGGTGGAGGAGAAGCTTCAAAATCCTTGAATTTCTCCTGAAATAAACGATCTATGTTTTTTGAATTGCACATCTATTCAGCTTGACGTTTTATTTTATATTCTTGACTGGCCTCTATTTTGCGTTTCAGAATATCTCTTGCTCTGGAGAGATTCGACTTTGAAGTGCCTTCAGAGATATTTAGTTTGCTTGCAATTTCACGATGTGAAAAACCATCTAACACGTACAGATTGAAAACCAGTCGGTATCGATTTGGTAACGATTGAATGCATTCTAACAGATATGCAAGGGATATTTCATCTTCTTCAACATAAATTTCTTTGGCTTGCAAGGCTTCTTCATTAATCAACTCGAAGACTTTTTGTTGTCGATATTTCTGAAGCGTTGTGTTGATTACTATTCGCTTCATCCAACCTTCGAATGAGCCTTTATGTTGGTATTGTTCAATTTTCTGGAAAATCTTAATAAAAGCATCTTGCAGATTGTCTTGCGCTTCTGCGTAGTTTTTAGAATATTTTAGACTTAAACTAAAAAGCTTATCAGAATACAAATCATACAAGGATTTCTGAGCAGAAATCTCTTGCTTTTTGCATTGCTTGATAAGCTTTTTTATGTTCATAATTTATTCTGTGACTTCAACTTCAACTTCTATAAAAGTGTATCCATTTTCATTAGTATTTGAAAAAAACTTAATCACGAAATCATCTTCAAAATCATTTTCAAAATTCAAGATTTCTGTAATTTCTTCAGGATCATCATCAGCGCATGTTCCGTCATCTACATATCTTGTGGTTGCAGAATAATAGATTTCATTTTCATTTCTTTCTACCAAATCGAATCTTAGAAAAGTATGACATTCAGTTGTTTTTTCTAAGGTGACTTCAAGTGGGTAACTTTTCCCAGTAACCATAGTGGTTGGCGCTGAAACATCCAAGATTGGAACAGCCTGAGTCGTTTCAAAACTATAACCATCATCATCAATGCTACAAGATAAAGTGATTAATGAAATTGAAAGCAACGCTATTTTTAAAAAATTTTTAAGCATATAATCTTTTATTTTTAGATGTACAAAATATAAAAACGTTGCGTCAAACTTTAGATATTGAATTTAAGCCGAATAACTATTCTTCTTTTGACACTTTAATAGCCTCTACAATCTTGTGTTCCAACTCTTCCATTAGATCAGGATTATCTAAAAGCAATGTTTTTACAGCATCCCGGCCTTGGCCAAGTTTTGTATCTTCATAGCTAAACCAAGAACCAGCTTTTTTGATTATTTCGTAATCGACACCAATATCTATAATTTCTCCAATTTTCGAAATTCCCGTGCCATACATAATATCAAATTCTGCCATTTTGAACGGTGGCGCAACCTTATTTTTAACAACTTTGACACGAGTTTTGTTACCCATTACATCGCTGTTGCTGTTTTTGATTTGTGTAGAACGTCTAATATCCAGCCTCACTGAAGCGTAAAATTTTAATGCATTTCCACCAGTCGTAGTTTCTGGATTTCCGAACATTACACCAATTTTTTCACGCAGTTGATTGATGAAAATGACTGTACAATTAGTTTTACTTATTGTAGACGTCATTTTTCTTAAGGCTTGAGACATCAATCTTGCATGGAGTCCCATTTTGGAATCTCCCATTTCACCTTCAATTTCGCTTTTTGGTGTCAATGCAGCTACAGAGTCAATGACAATAATATCTATAGCGCCGGAACGAATTAAGTTTTCAGTTATTTCAAGAGCCTGTTCACCATGATCTGGCTGAGAAATAATTAAATTATCGATATCGATATTAAGGTTTTTAGCATAAGTCCTGTCAAACGCATGTTCAGCATCAATAAATGCTGCAATTCCCCCTGCTTTTTGAGCTTCAGCTATAGCATGAAGTGTCAAGGTAGTTTTACCAGAAGATTCTGGACCATAAATTTCGACGACTCTTCCACGTGGGTAACCGCCAACACCAAGTGCTAAATCCAAACCTAAAGATCCTGAGGATATCGAGTCAACATCTTGAACAGCCTGATCACTCATTTTCATAACTGTACCTTTACCATAGGTTTTGTCCAGTTTATCTAGTGTAAGTTGAAGCGCTTTTAACTTCGCATCTTTTTCTTTTGCATCTTTTGCCATAAAATTTAATTGAGATTGATTTTTGTAAAAATAGTATTTCTTTTTTAATATTGAAGCTGAATCACGCAACCATTGTCCAATTTTGCGTCTTCAAATTAAAATATATAAATATTGAAATTTCTTATTAAAACATCTATAATAAATTCCTGCGGCGGGTCAATCACTTTTTTGACAGTTTGCAGTTGTAAAATTGACGGGGGCTGACGTTGTTTTGTTTTTGATTGATAATTATTGAATTAAAAATGTATAACAACGAATTAGCCACCCTTGTTGTTTTTACAACATTTTAGAAAAAGCACCGAGAAATCGGTGCTTTTTTCAATTTTATTTATTAACAATTTTTTGAGGTACTTAAATATGTTTATATTAATTTTGCACGCCCTAACAGCTTGGCTATGAAGACAAGTGTTTTCTTTGAAACACTAGTGATAGATTATTTTGTTCCTGTGTTAATGATCTTGTTTACAAGTGTTGTTGTCCTATTATTTCTGAATAGATTTTCTATTACAATTAGGGATTTCAAAAACAGAAAAAATAAAAGAAAAATTAATACTTTCTTGCCAGAGATTATCTACGGCGGTTATTCTGAACTCAAAGCTAATATAGAAATAGAAAAATTCAAACGCAGTGTTCCTCACATTAAGTTCTGGTTTAAAGAATTATTGATTAGTTCAATGATAGAATTTAAAACAAACTTGAAAGGTCTAGATGGACAAAAGTTTTATAACATTTATGAAGCATTTTCTTTAAACAAACACAGTTATAGTTTTCTAAAACATCCGATCAATTTTTATAAGAAAAAAGGAATCTATCAATTACAAATGATGGATTACAAACCAGCTGCAAAACAACTAGAACATTATATGTTTCATGCCAATCAAAAACTAAGTGCGAATGCATTGTTAGCCTTTATAATGTTGTCCGGAAAAGATATTTCATTTCTAATAAATATAGATTATGAACTTTCTTATGCAAAAGAAATAGAAATTCTCGGCATCTGTAAAACAAGGAAATTGAGAAGACCTAAACTGCTTAGAAAGTTTTTAACTTCTGAAAATAATTTTATTGTAAGAGTTGGCCTTCATTTAGTTGTATATTATAATGCTTCTGACCTTGAGTCTGAGATTACAAACTGCATCGACCACCAAAATCCTGTGGTAAGAAAATTAGCTTACGTGGCTTTGGGTAACCTTTTCCTAGTTGAAAAGGCAGACGATATGCTTGCTAAATATAATAATGAAACAAAAGCCAACCAAACGCAAATTATTATGAGCCTTGGTAAAATAGGAGACCAAAATCATTTGGAATTTCTAAAAAATCGTCTTTTAGAAAGCAATTGGAATGAAATCGAAATTGCACGAACCATACAATCGATAGATTCAGAGTTTTTAACAAGCTTATCTTTCAATAATCAAAGAATAGAAAGCCTAAAAAGACACACAGACGAACCTTTACTAAAATGATAGAATATTTTTCAATTTTTTTATATTGGTTTGAATACTTCATCGCTGTATTCATGGCTTCCTATATTTTATTTTATTTGGTAATGGCGGTTTTTTCTTATTTGGCTATCAATAGGAATCTTGAAGAAAAATATGAATTGCCGAACGATATGATGCTCAAGTCCAACCAAGTACTTGGTGTTTCTGTCGTAGCACCAGCTTACAATGAAAGTGCGAATATTGTTTACAATGTAAAATCTTTACTCTCTCTACGTTACCCAAAATTTGAAGTTGTCATTATAAACGACGGTAGCACCGATGACACATTGGAAAAACTTATTAAAAATTTTGACCTCAAAAAAGTAGATTTTCACTACGAAGAACAAGTAATTACGAAACCAGTTCGTGGACATTACAAATCTACAAATCCCATATATCACAAACTTCTGGTTGTTGACAAAATCAATGGAGGTTCTAAAGCAGATGCTTCGAATGCCGGGGTAAATTCCTGCCGCTATCCAATCTTTATCTGTACCGATGTAGACTGTATTTTGAAAAAAGACACCATCACAAAACTCGTTCATCCTTTTATGAATGAAAAAAAGCGAGTGATTGCAACTGGCGCAGGAATCAGAATTTCAAACAGTTGTGAAGTTAAAGAAGGCAGTTTGAAAAAGGTAAAATTTCCAAAAGAAATGTTTCCTCGCTTCCAAGAATTAGAATATGTTCGTGCATTTTTATTTGGTAGAATGGCGTGGAGCAGAATAAATGGTTTGCTTCTCGTTTCTGGTGGTTTAGGTATGTTTGAAAAGAAAACTTTTTTTGAAGTTGGCGGATATTGGCATGCATCTCTCGGTGAAGACATGGAGCTTATTACCAGAATGCGGAAATTAATGCATGAGAGAAAAGAAGAATTTTCAATAAAATATATCGCCGAATCACTTTGCTGGACGGAAGTTCCGGCTACCAAAGAAATCTTGATTAGGCAACGTGCACGTTGGGGCAGAGGTCTAATCCAGACTTTGAAACTTCATAGGAAAATATTTTTTAATCCTAAATATGGCATTACAGGTTTGCTGGTTTATCCATATTTTGTTTTTTTTGAATTTTTAGTGCCAATTGTTGAACTTTTGGGTTTAATTGTAATTATTATATCTTTATTCATCATAGATGTAAACGTTGACTTTTTGCTATGGATGACTCTGACAATTTATTTATTTTTCCAAACCATTACATTAATATCTATTTTGATAGATGAGTATTTGTTTAGAAATTATAGCAGTTTAAGAGAAATTTTAATTTTAATAACCATGTCAATGGTAGAGCCTCTTGTTTATCATCCAGTAAATACATATGCTTATCTAAAAGGATATTGGTTATTTTTACGAAAAAAAGAATCTAAGTGGGGAGAGATGAAAAGGCGAGGGTTTAATGATGTCGATTTAAGCAAAAGTTAATATGAAAAATATACTGAATTATAATATTCTAGCCTTGGTTTTAGTCGTTTTGGTTTTCCAAAACAAATCCTTTGCACAAGAAATTAATGTTGATTCACTTCTATATGAAACCATTGATTTATTGAAAGAAAAAGAATATGAGCAAGTGAAAATTAATGCGAAGAAAGCATTGAAAATTGCTCCAGATTATCTCGATTACAATTTAGTTTTAGGAAGGGCGCAAGAAATGACAGGCGAGATCGACAAAGCTCGCCAAAATTATGAGCTCATTATCAGCCAAAATACCGATTATAAAGCTGCATTTTTTTACCTTTTTAATTTAGAATTTCAGGCAGAAAATTACCAAAAAGCAAAAGAAGTTAGCGAAGCAGCAATCAAGCATCACCCGGAAGAAGATGGATTTTATTTCAAGAAACTTTCCACATTTCAGCCATTGGATGATTTACAAGGTGAGTACACTTTCATCAAAGAAATTCAACCAAGATTTCCTGAAAATAACGATTTAAGTAGGCGATTAATAAATCTTGAACTTCGCTTCGATTTTGATATCGCAGGAGTAAACTATAGTTTAACGAATTTTGATAGAGAAAATGTTGGTCCATGGCATTTGGTAAGCTTACAATATATTAGACAAAGAAAATGGGGATCGCTTGGTGCTCGTGTCAATTATGCAAACCGACTTTCTAACGGAAACAGCATAGGAAATGGCTTGCAATACGAATTGGAATCTTACTTTTTTACAGGAAAAAAAAGCTACAGTTACGTCGGTGGCGCTTACAGCAATGATCAAGTATTTCCTACCTGGCGTTTTGGATTTTCCTATTTTCAATATTTTGGTAAAGGCTGGGAAGCAGACCTTGGTGGAAGATATAATAAGGCTTTCGATGGTCGAGAATTCTATACAGCAGCTTTGGGACTCAATAAGTATTTAGGTTCTTACTGGATTTATTTAAGATCTTATTTAATGACCGAAAAAGAGGATTATTATCCAGCTTTCACTTTGACAACACGATATTATTTGGACACAAGATTCGATTATATTGCTTTAATTTTAGGTTACGGAACTTCACCCGATGAACGCTCGACTTTAGGTCAATTTCAAAGTCGAGTTGCAACCGAATCTTATCGTGCAAATCTTGGATATTTTAGGATGATTGGACAAAATTATTTAGTTGGCATTCAGGGCGGTTACAATAACCAAGAGTTTTTACCAAATCGCTTTCAAAATGAATTTGAATTATTTGTAAGTTTACAATACAAATTCAACTAAATGCTACAACGTTTTCTAATTCTTTTCACAACCTTTAGTGTGACGCTGACTTTAAATTCTCAAGACATTCCGGTTTTTGATTCAGAAGAATTTCAACTTAGTTTATATTCTACAGAATCTGCCAGACAAGCTTCGGTTGATTTGAATCATTATTTTTCTGAAGTTTTAGGCCAAACCATAAATGTGACAGCAGTAGAAGAAAATAACCAAATTCTGCTCTCGATCAACACCAAAACTTTAAATGAAATCACTTTTGAAATTTCATCTGATTCAGAAAATATAAGGATTACTGGTGGGAGTCCGAAATCCCTACAGCGTGGAATCGCTTTCTTTTTAGAATCCATCGGAATCATAAAAATTACAGAAATGGATTGGTTTTTGAAATCAAATCGAAGGCTAACTTTTCCAAGTCATTTTTATAAAAAATCTGAACCTGATTTTGTTTATCGATACCTCTATTATCCAGGAAATTTCAACGAAAAATTTAGAAATTGGTATCAGCTAGACCAAATTGAAGAGGATTTTGGTGTTTGGGGACATAGCTTTTATAAACTGATGCCACCTAAAGATTATTTTGAAAATCAGCCCGAATTATTTGCCTTATATGAAGGTGAAAGAAACCCAGGTTCTATTTGCTATACGAATTCTGAAACCAAAGCTATTTTCAAAACTGAACTTACAAAAATCATACAAGAACATCCTAATTCTGAATTTTTTTCGGTTAGTCAAAACGACGATGCCATTTATTGTCAATGTGATGAATGTGAAAAACTAAATTCAAAATTTGGCGAAGAGCGTGGTGCACATTATGTTTTTTTGAATGAATTAGCAAAAGCTTTCCCATCTCAAAATTTGATGTCTTTAGCCTATTTGCACACTTCAAAACCGCCAGAAAATTTACATTTAGTACATAATTTACACATTATTTATTGTCCGATTAGTCTAAATCGTGGCAGAAGTTTTGCCGATGACCCGCGAAGTGCTGGAATGAGATCGATTTTGAAAAATTGGAATTCAACAACAGAAAATCTTTATTTTTGGGATTATACGGTTCAATTTACAGATTATTTCTCAGCTTTTCCCAATATTCATACGTTTCAAAAAAACTATGATTATCTCAAATCCGAGGGTGTCAAAGGCATTTTTAGCCAAGGTTCAGCAGATATTCCTTCACATTTTTACGAATTGCGGCAATATTTATTAGCCAATCTGATGCTGAATACCGAAATGAATTTGGATGATGAAATCTCGAATTTTATGAAGATGTATTACGGTAATGCTGCAGACCATATTTTGGATTACTTCAATCTTTTAACCGCAAACCAGATCAATTCCAATTCATATTTGGATATTTATGATAACCCAGTTGAACAAATTAGTACTTTTCTGAGTCCAGAACAAATGTCAGAATACAATCAAATTATTCTTAAGGCCGAAACTGCTGTAAGTGACAAACCAAAATTTTTCGATCGTGTGAAAGATTTGCGTTATTCACTAGAATACACCTATTTCCAGCAATCCAAATTTTTCGGAAAAGACCAACACGGTATGTTTGTGAAAAAACCTTCTGAAGATGGTTTCGAAGTTCGACCAAATCTCACAAATCGTGTGGCCGATTTTACAGATTATTTAAATGCCAAAGGCGTTTATGAAATTGCAGAAATGGGACTGAGTCCAGATGAATATTTTCAGCATTGGAAAGAAATTGTCACTTACGCCAATATTAGTCCAAAAGCTAAAAAAGCATCAGTGAAATTATTGACAAAACCTAGCGAAGTTTTCAATGGAAAAGGCGCATACAGTCTGGTCGATGGCATCCGTGCCTACAAGGATTTCAGCATCAACTGGATCGGTTGGTACGGCAACGATGCAGAAATTCAAATAGATATTGATGATATTCAGGCGCAAAGACTTAGAATAAATTTCTTGGAAGACCAAAGACATTGGATTTTTACACCTAAGAAAGCTATTCTTTTTGGTTTGAAAGATGATCGAAAAATAAAAATCGAAACTTTAAATTTTCCTGAAGCGTCAGAAAATTATGAAGTTAATATTGTTTCTAAGAATTTCACCCATTCCAATTTAAATAATTTTGATAGTTTTATCCTTGAAATTCAAAACCGAGATGAATTACCTTCGTGGCGGAAACGAAAACATAAACAACCGATGTTTATGATCGACGAAATTGAAATTTATTAAATAATGAAAACCAAAATCTTAGTTGTTGAAGACGACGAATTGACTATAAAAATTGTTGATTTCGTCCTTAAGAAAAATAATTTTGAAGTTGTAACTGCCAAAGATGGTGCAGATGCAATCAAAAGGTTTGATAAAATTAAACCCGATTTGGTAATTGCAGACATTATGTTACCTTTTAAATCTGGTTTAGAAGTTGCTCAACATGTTAAAAATACTTCACCAAATACACCAATTGTGATTTTGTCTTCTCTGGGTGAAGAAGAATCTACTGTTGAAGACGCTTTTGAGCTTAATGTAGACGATTTCATTAGTAAACCTTTTTCTCCAAACGAATTACTTCTGCGCATCAAACGTTTATTGAGATAGATGCGTAAATTTTCCCCTAATTTGTTTTTTTGATTTAGTTGAAGAAGTTTTACATTTGCAAAAATATATTTAATTTTTTTCTTTTAACTTAAATCAAGTATAGCATGCAACTGTACAATAAATTAAGCGCAAAAGAAAGAGAAGCACTAATTGAAAAAGCCGGTGAAGAGCGGCTGACGCTTTCTTTCTACAAATACACCAAGATTCTGAATCCCAATTTATTCAGAAATTATCTTTTTATCAATTGGCATGAAATGGATGTTCTGGGACGAATTTACGTCGCCCACGAAGGCATCAATGCTCAACTTTCTGTACCAGCCAAACGATTCGACGAATTCAAAAAATTCTTAGACGAAATTGATTTCCTTAAGAATGTCAGACTCAATATCGCAATCGAACAAGATAATAAAGCTTTTTTGAAGCTGAAAGTAAAAGTTCGTTCCAAAATTGTTGCCGATGGCCTCAACGACGAAACTTTCGATGTCACCAATAGAGGTGTTCACGTTGACGCCCAAAAATTCAACGAACTTATAGAAGATCCGAATACTGTATTGGTTGATATGCGAAACCATTATGAAAGTGAAATCGGACATTTTAAAAATGCAGTCACACCAAATGTAGATACTTTTAGAGAATCTCTAGACATTATTGAAGCCGATTTGCGCGAGCACAAAGAAGACAAAAACTTAGTGATGTATTGCACAGGTGGAATTCGTTGCGAAAAAGCCAGTGCATACTATAAACACAAGGGTTTCAAAAATGTATTTCAACTTGAAGGCGGCATTATAGAATACACTCGACAAGTAAAAAGTAAAAATCTAGATAACAAATTCTTCGGTAAAAATTTTGTCTTCGACCAAAGGTTAAGCGAAAAAATTTCTGATGATGTTATTGCCAATTGCCACCAATGCGGAAAACCTTGCGATACACATATCAATTGTGCTAACGACGCTTGCCATTTGCTATTTATTCAGTGTGAAGAATGTGCCGAAAAAATGGAAAGCTGTTGTTCTGTAGAATGTCAGGAAATTATTCAATTATCTGAAGAAGAACAGAAAAAATTGCGCGCTGGAAAAAGCAATAGTAACAGAATTTTCAAAAAAGGACGCTCGCCTGTTTTGAAGTTTAAAATGGCTTAAAACTTTTTTACCAAACACACTCAAGTTGTAGATTTTTCAACTTGAGAGTGTTTTTTCTTTTTTTTCCTGTTGGAAATATAAACTCCAATCAAAATTACCACGCCAGCACCAAGCTGAAATAAGTTAAATTCTTCTCCATCTAAAAAACCCCAAAATAAAGCCACAACTGGTATCAAATAAGTTACTGAAGTTGAAAAAACTGGATTCGAAAGTTGAATCAATCGATTGAATAAAATTTTGGCGAGTGCAGTTCCTAGAAGTGCTAAAACCGACACATAAAGAATAGAAGTTTTCACTTCTTCCTGAATTAAAAATTCTGAATTGAAAAAATCAGAAAAATATAGGATGACTAAAGACGGCGGAATTAAAACCAAAAATGAACCCGTTGCAATGCCTAAAGCTGATATTTGTTCTAAGTAAGTTTTCAAAATATTTGCATTGAAAGCATACATTAATGAGGCGACAACTGGTAAAATGGCAAACCAGTAATTTTGATTTGGATTCAAAGATGCGCCAGCGAAAATAAGCAAACCTGAACCTAAAAGTCCAATCACAACACCGATGAACTGCTTTTTGAAAAATCTTGCGCCAAAAAATGAAATTCCCACAATCAATGCTAGTAGTGGCACGGTAGAGTTTAAAATAGAAGCTATGGCACTGTCAATTTCAGTTTCAGCATAAGAAAATAACAGAGTTGGAAACATGGTTCCTATAAATCCTGAAATGGTAATCCAAATCCATTGTTTAGATTGAATTTGTTTGATTTTTTTGAAACCAATTATTCCTAAGAAAATTCCTGTAATTAAAACCCGTAATGCTGTAAGTTGAATTGGCGTTAAACCAATCAAGCCTTTTTTGATGAGTATAAATGAACTTCCCCATAAGAAAGCTAATGAAAACAGGAAAATCCACTTTAAGTAATTTGCATTCAAACCAAACTTTTTTGCAAAAGTCAGGTTTAAAATTCATTTCCTTGATAAATTCGGGTTAAATAAAATGATTTCAAAATCAATAAAATTGATTGTGATTCTTCAATCAAAAAAAATTAGAATAAACTTATTTTGAAGATTTCCATTCTACACTTTCCATGAGGTGCCGAATATCTTTTTTAATATAATCTGCCGCTGGCAAAATTGAGTCGTAATTTGGTCTGGCTTCAAAATAAATAGAACCGGTTAGGAAGTGATTTGTGCTGTCGGTAACGTAAAACTGTGCTTGAGAAGCTGCATCTCCTTCAACTTCATAAAAATTGCCAAATGTATTTTTCTCGAAATTTTCATAAATACTTGCTTCAATAGCATCGGCTTTTATAGTGTGTTTTTCAGGTAGTTTTTGGGCGTCAATCAGCAATTTTCGCAAATTTTTTTCTACAGGTCGATAGGTGATGTAAATCATCGCATCCATGTTTGGATAATCCAGATTGAAAGCACAATTTTGACTGGATTTTCCGGTTTTAATTTGGGCATATTTATTTTTTTCAAACACGAAAGGACAGTCCAAATTAATTTTTTTGTATTCTGGTTTTGGATATTCCAAGGCCAAAAAACCATCAGGTTTTGGCTGTGGATCTTCTTGACAAGCTGAAATTATAACTGCTAAACAGCTAATCAGTAAAATTTTCGTCTTCATTTTGTACTTCATTTATCTTTACTTTTAGTTGGACGATGCGTTTACTATCCACGACTTCAACAGTAAAGTCAAAATTTTCAAATTTTATGACTTGTCCTTTTTTAGGAAAGCCTTTTGCGGATTCTAAGACAAAACCCGCCAGAGTTTCAGCTTCTCCTTTAGAAGCTTCAAAATCTTCTTCGATGTCTTCGCCAATTTTTACGATTTTATAAAAATATTTCAAAGGTGTTTTTCCTTCAAAAATAAAAGTAGCGTCATCTAGTTTTGAATATATAATATCTTCATCATCGAATTCATCGCTAATGTCTCCAACGATTTCTTCTATGATGTCTTCAAGAGAAATTAAACCACTCGTCCCACCATATTCGTCTACGACAATTGCGAGATGATTTTTTTGCTCCTGAAAGTCAGTCAGCAAATCATCTAGTTTTTTATTTTCAGGAACAAAATATGGCTCTCGGATTAATTTTTGCCATTCAAATTCTTTCTCTTGGAGATGTGGCAGCAAATCTTTGATGTATAAAATTCCAATAATATTGTCGATATTATCTTCAAAAACAGGAATTCTGGAATAGCCATTTTCCAAAATTTCAGCAACGACTTCAGCGTAGTTTTGATTCTTGTCTAAAGCAAAAATATCAAGTCTTGGTTTCATGACTTGCTTGGTGTCTGTGTTTCCAAACGAAACAATACCTTTCAATATTTTTTTCTCGTCTTTGGAAGTGTCTTCTTCACTTGTCAATTCCAAAGCTTGCGACAATTGGTCGACGCTAAGGTTGCCTTTTTGTTTTCCGAATTTACTCTGAATTTGATTCGTAACCGCTCGCATGGGCAAACTCAATGGGGTTAAAAAACGATCTAAAATATTGAGTGGATACGCCATGAAATGCGCAAATTCTACATTATTTCTATTGGCATAAACCTTTGGAAGGATTTCGCCGAACATCAAAATAAGAAAGGTAACCAAGCCAACATCTATAACGAATTTAAGACTTATTCCAAAAATTAGTGTTTGCATATCGCCGTACAACACATCGCTAATTGAACTGTAAACTAGCACAGACGCAATGTTGATGAAATTATTAGCAATCAAAATAGTTGCTAATAGTTTTTTGGGCTTATCTAGTAAATTGATGATAATCTGCTCTTGTTTCGACACGTTACCATCATTCACATCAAAGTCTGAAGGTTTAAGTGAAAACAAAGCAACCTCTGAACCTGAAATAAGTGCAGAAGCAAATAATAATATCAAGAAAAATACAATCTTGATGATTTCTGAAAATTCAAGGCTAATAAAAAATAAAAGACTCGAGGGGCCGGGTTCCAAAATTAAATAGTTTTTTGTATTCTGTTAAAATGGTAAATCGTCTTCTTCCTCTTCCTGTACTTGATTCGCAGAAGGTTGTGGTTTAGGTTTTGGTGATTCAGAATTTTGTGATTGCTGAGGTACATTAGAAGTTTGGCTTCCGCTTTGATCTTTTGGTGTGAGAAAAGTAAATTCTAAACATTGAATTTCGGTAGAATACCTGTCCATTCCTTTATCGTCTTGCCATTTCCTAGTTTTTATGCGTCCTTCAATATATACTTTATCACCTTTGCTTAGATACTTCTCGCATATTTCTGCAGCTTTATTTCTTACAACGATGTTATGCCATTCTGTATTAGACACTTTTTCGCCTGTAGTTTTATTCACGTAATCTTCATTGGTAGCTAATGGAAATCTGCCTATGCAGCCACCACCTTCGAAATAATGCATTTTTACCTCGTCGCCTGTATGACCGATGAGCATAACTTTATTGAGTGTTCCTGCCATAATGAGAAATTTTAAATGTAAATGTAATAAAAAGAATCATGCTTTGAAAAAGTCTGATTCTATAAAATTTTGAATTAAAACTGGTACCGCATAGGTTTTGACTTTATCTAGTTCAGAAACTTCTGCTTTTGATGTTGTTGGGAAAGATTTCAAATCTGATTTGAAATATACTTTCCAAAAATCTGCGTGAAGCTTTTGATGCGTTAACTGGTGTTTAATCGATTTTTGATTTATTTTTTCAATTGAAATTATTCCTGAAATTTCTGATGGAAACAAATCATCAACCGTTTCTTTTGAAAGCGAAGTTAGTTTCTTTTCTGCTTCTATAAGTGGAAATTGATATAGATTTTGCCAAATTCCTTTAGCCGTTCTTTTTTCAACTAAAGTTTGTTTGTTTTGATCTTCAAACACTAGAAAATTTAAATATCTATGTTTTATTTTTATTTTTTTGAGTTTCACAGGCAACGTGTCTATTTGATTGGTTTGAAAAGCGACACATTCATTTTGAAATGGACAAAACATGCATTTTGGGGTTTTAGGTTTGCATTGAATTGCGCCAAACTCCATCATGGCTTGATTGTGAATGCCGGGATTTTCATCAGAAAGTAAATCTTCAGCAATTTTTTTGAAATTTTTTTCACCTTCACTAGAATTGATGGGAGTTGAAATACCATGCAAACGCGCCAAAAGCCTGTAAACATTCCCATCGACTACAGCAACAGTTTCATTATAGGCAAAAGAAGCGATGGCAGCTGCGGTATATTGACCAACGCCTTTCAGTTTCAGCAAATCTTTATAATTCGAAGGGAATTTTCCGTTGAGGTGATTTGATACATATTTTGCTGTAAAATGTAAATTTCTTGCCCGGGAATAATAGCCTAATCCTTGCCAAAGTTTCATCACAACATCTTCATCTGCTTTAGCTAAATCTTCAACTGTTGGAAAGTTCGATATAAATTTCTCATAGTATGGCAGGCCTTGCTTTACTTGGGTTTGCTGGAGCATTATTTCACTTAGCCAAATTCTATACGGGTCTTTTGTATGCCGCCAGGGCAAATCTCTTTTGTGTGTTTCATACCAAGTGACAAGTGTTTTGGAGAAATTCATTTTAAGCTTTTTTGCAAGTATAAATCATATTTGCCTACTATTTAGCGCCTTGGATTTATTTATTGTGGATTAATTCCCTATATTTGCAAACTCAAAAAAATAGAAGATTAACCCTGTATAAATTTTTTGAATTATGACGAAAGCAGATATTGTAGCTAACATTTCGGAAAGGTTAGGATTGGAAAAAGGAGATGTCCAAGTTACTATAGAAACCTTTATGGACGAAGTTAAGAATTCTTTAGAAGGTGGCGATAATGTTTACCTAAGAGGTTTTGGAAGCTTTATAGTGAAAACAAGAGCGGAAAAAACAGGAAGGAATATTTCTAAAAACACTACCATCAAAATTCCTGCACACAACATACCGGCATTCAAACCAGCCAAAGTATTTGTAGAAGGAGTGAAACAAAATGTTGAAGTAAAATAATTTATTAATCACAAAAAACTCAAGCGTATGCCAAGTGGTAAGAAGAGAAAAAGACACAAGGTTGCAACTCATAAAAGAAAAAAGAGAAGTAGAGCAAACCGACACAAGAAAAAGTAGTTTTTAAAAACTACTTTTTCTTGTTACGTTCATTGACATCAAAAATTTCATATCAAGAAATTTTAAAATTAAAATCTATTTTCAGTTGAAAAAATCTGAAAATAAAAATTGTTTAACTTATCTGTGAATTTTACAGATACTAAATCTAATTAAGCGTGAATAAGGAATTAATAGTAAGATCTAGTTCCGACGCTGTAGATTTTGCCTTGTTAAAAGACGGAAGACTCATAGAGCTTCATAAAGAAACAGAAGGTTTCAATTTTTCTGTTGGCGATATTTTTCTTGCAAAAATAAGAAAAGCTTTACCTGGTCTAAATGCTGCATTTGTAAATGTAGGCTACGAAAAAGACGGGTTTTTGCATTATCATGATCTTGGTCCACAAGTCAAGACCATGCTGAATTTTGTAAAAAAAGCCACTTCAGGAAAACTGAAGAATTTTTCTTTAAAAGATTTTCCGCGAGAAGAAGATATAGATAAAAACGGATCCATAGCAGACACGCTACACTCCAATCAATCTGTTCTTGTTCAAGTGGTGAAAGAACCTATCTCTACCAAAGGCCCAAGATTGAGCAGTGAGCTTTCTCTTGCAGGTCGCTACATTGTTTTGGTTCCATTTTCTGACCGCATTTCAGTTTCCCAAAAAATTGAAAGTAAAGAAGAAAAAAGCCGATTAAAACGATTAGTTAAAAGTATTAAGCCTAAAGGTTTTAGTGTCATTATCAGAACTGTTGCCGAAGGCAAAAAAGTCGCTGATATCGACAAAGACCTTCAGAATTTGATGAAGCGTTGGGAAAATATGTGCAAAAAACTCAATCGTGCACATCAACCCTCCAAAGTATTAGGTGAACTCAATAAAGCCTCATCAATCTTAAGAGATATTTTCAATGATTCTTTTACGTCTATTTGTGTAGATGACGATGTTATCCACAACCAAATCAAAGAGTATGTTGGTAAAATTTCCCCCAAAAAGGAATCCATCGTATCTTTATACAATAACAACAAAGTTCCAATATTTGAAAAATATAGTATCGAAAGACAAATAAAAACATCTTTTGGAAAAACTGTGACTATGAAAAAAGGAGCTTATCTCGTTATTGAACATACTGAAGCTATGCACGTTATAGACGTCAATAGTGGAAACAGAAGCAATAAGGCAAAAAATCAAGAAGATACAGCATTAGAAGTCAATTTGATAAGTGCAACAGAAATAGCACGACAACTCAGATTGAGAGATATGGGCGGCATCATTGTCGTAGATTTTATCGACATGAACAACCCAGACAACCGAAGAAAACTTTATGATCATCTCAAAGAAGAGATGAGCGATGACCGCGCCAAGCACAAAATTCTTCCGCCGAGTAAGTTTGGTCTAATCCAAATTACTAGACAGCGCGTAAGGCCGGAAATGAATATCAAAACACGAGAAAAAAATCCAAATGTCGATGGAGAAATAGAAGCGCCAATTGTTATTGTAAACAAAATTAACGCCGATCTTCAGAAAATCATGAAAAAGGATATTAAAAAAGTGGTGCTTACAGCACATCCATTTATTGCAGCATATCTTGTCAAAGGTATGCCTTCACCAAGAAGCAAATGGTTTTTTGATTTCAAAAAATGGATAAAAATCCAACCAAGAGATGCCTATAACTATCTAGAATATCACTTCCATGATAGTAAAGGTGATGTCATCAACATATAAGTTAAATACTAAACCCTATGACCAAAACTGGACATAGGGTTTTTTTGTTTTTCATAAATTAGCATTCCGATTTAACTTAATATGAAAAATTATTCTGATTTCGAACCAAAAAAATCCTACACTGTCGATGAAGCGATGCTGAAGTTGATGAATTATTGTGTTTATCAAGACCGATGTCATAAAGAGGTTGAGCAGAAGCTTTATGATATGAATATGTTCGAAGACGCTAGAAATCAGATTATTTTAAAATTAATCGAAGAGGATTTCCTCAATGAAAGTCGTTTTGCAAAAAGTTTTGCAAGAGGAAAATTTAGAATAAAAAAATGGGGAAAAATTAGAATTGTTCGTGAATTGAAGATGAAAAACATTTCAGCCTTCAATATTAAATTAGCCTTGAAAGAAATTCCAGATGAAGATTATTTTTCCACTTTAAATGATTTAGCTGAAAAACGCTGGAATGACATCAAGGACACTTCTATTTTGAAAAAAAAGAAAAAACTGGCAAATTATTTATTTTATAGAGGTTGGGAATCGCAACTTGTTTACGAAAAAATCCATGAATTGGCTTCTGCAAAAAAATAAATATTTACGCCTTTCTCTTCTTTCCTTTTTTCTTTTTGTTCCACCAAACTAAAAATCCAGTTACTGGTAAACTTGCACATATTAGACTTACCAAAAATGCTAGTATTTTACCCGGCAAACCCCAAACCGCGCCAATGTGTATGTCATAATTCAGTGAAACCAATTGATCGGCAAAGCTTGCTTCTTCATATTTAGCACCTTCGACTTCAAATTCCTCCAAAGTGTACTGGTCATAGAAATATTCGTTTTTATTGTAAAACGAACCATGGTCTTGGTAAGCTACAATTTCTATGGCATCATCTTTATCTTTTAAATTTGGGGACAAATACATGCCTTGGAAATTATCTTCTTTTGCTAATGTTTTATACCAGGCACGGTCTAAAGCAGAGATTGTATCATCTTCAACTAAATAACTTTTGGAAATATCTGAATGTGGATGGTGATGTCCAGGATGTTCTTCGCCACCAGAAGTTACATAATACAACGAATCTTCAAACCATTCAAAACTCCAAACCAATCCTGTAATTCCGATAACCAAAGCAAAAAGTAAACTATAAAAACCAAGCACATTATGTAAATCGTAGTTGACGCGTTTAAAATTACCTTTCCATTTGATACTGAAACTTTTCTTTCGATTGCCTTTTTTCAAATTTTTTGGCCACCACATAACCAGACCGCTAATTATCAGGAATACGAAAATTAAAGTGGCAACGCCTACAATTGGCCTGCCAATATCGTATGGCAACCACAAAGCCCTGTGACCATCTATTATGAGTCGAAAAAAGTCAAAATTTCCACTGCCCATAATTTGTTGTTTTTTTATGAATTCCCCAGTGTATGGATTCATAAAAACTGCAGTAAAATGCCTTTCACCATTTTCGAAGGAGTTGAAACCAACTGCAGCTGCACCTTCTTTGTTGCTATAAGTTAGACCTGAAGGTTCTGAATTTGGCATATAAACTTTTGCCGTATCAAGAAGTTGAGTTGGTGGTACAAAATCTTGATTTTTTACCTCTACAAATCGCCAAGGTTCCATGGCATCTTTGATTTCTTTTTCAAAAACATAAATGCAACCTGTGATGCTAACGATAAAAACAATAATTCCAGAAAATAAACCTAGCCACAAATGCAACCAGTCATTCAACTTTCTGAAATTACTTTTTTTAGAAGATTTGGCTTTGTACTTTTTCATACCAATGAAAACAAAATTTTCGGACTTATTTGAAATGAATAAGCCCGAAAATTATATGATAAATTTTTTATAATTTGAAAATTCCTGCAGGAAAACTAGCTTGTATTTTAGCACCTTTTTCAGCAGTTCCTGTTTGTAGATTTACTTCGTAAACATAGAGTCCGTTTTCTTCAGTTATAGAAGTGTAGAGGAAGTTACCATCCTGAAGTGCAATCAATCTTCTTCCTAGTCCAGGATGTTCTGGAATGCCATCGATATAGCTTACTGTTTGCGCTTCTAAATCTACGATAGCAGATTGTAGCGGTCCGTCAGACCACATTTCTTGTTGATCTCTGCTAGCCACATTGATTTCAGCAAAAGCACGACCGTTGCCTAAATATTTCAAATGTGCTGTGTTATTTCCGCCAGAAGCTTCTTCAATATCAAAAAAGTAGTCAGCATCAAATTCAGTTTCTCCAGAATTGATTTTCAATATACCACTTGGTTTTGTGAACTCACTAAATCCATTTGCTGGATTTGAATGAGAAATGGCGTAAACATTGTTATTTTCATCTTTAATCAAGCCAGACTTCACGTTAAACCCGCCAATTGGTCCGACACGATCATCAGTAATGACTTTTTTAAATTCTAGTTCAGGATAAGAAAAAACCGCAACTTCAGCTTGGTCAGTATAGTCTGTAGCAAAAGTTTCAGGATTACTGATGTAATAACTTAAGAATAAATGATTTTCCGTAACAACCATTCCCGAGTAAGCTGGACCAACCAATGATGTGAATTGAGAAACTTGAATATTTTTAGTTTCAATCGCAGACACATTATTTTTGTTGAATTTTCTGAAAGTAACGACATCGGAAGCTGAACTCATGCTGACAGAAATCACGGTGTTTTCATCAGCATTTACCACATCGTTTAAGCTTGCATCATAAGACACGTCGCCAACTTGAACCAATTCGTCAGATTCATTTTTAGAAATACCAACGACGTTGACATCGTCCAAACCGCCAATACTGTAAATTGTTTGGTCAATTTGAGTGAAATCGTAATATCCAGGTTGTTCGAAACCTTGACCTTCAGCAGAAAGTGTGCCTTCCATTAAATTTTCAAAAGGAACGGTGTAATAAGTGAAATTTCCCTCGCTGCCTTGGATTGCCATAGACATAACGTAAGGTTTGCCTTCTGCAGGAATTGTTGTTGAATTATCATCGCTGACCACATTATCATCGTCATCACTACATGAAGTGAAAGAAAAAACGCCTAAAAGGCTTAAAAACGCTAAACTTGTTTTTTTGAAAGAATTTGTTGAAAACATATGAATTATTTATTAGTAATTATTAATTGATTGCGTATCTGAATTTGACATAAAATGCTCTTCCTGGTTTTTGTAATCTGAATTTGTCATACAAAATTTCATCTGTAAAATTTCTGCATTCTATGCCTAGATTGTATTTGTTGTTTTGAAAACTGTAGTTCAATTCTAAGTCATGAGAACTTTGCTGTGGAATGATTGCTTTGGTATTTCGATTGCCAAATCTTGACCAACTTAGAAAGAATTCTTCCACAAAATTGTACCGATAAGTTGCTTGAAGCTTTGAATCATCCAGACCAATATTTTCAAAATTGAACCTTGCATTTGCATTCCCAAATAAATAAGGTGTGTTTGGTAAACGCTCACCGAGATTGAGGTTTTCTTGATAGCCTGAAAAATCGTTATATGTAAATTCTGCCTGATCTGTACTGTTTTGATAAGTCATATTTGTGGAAAGTTCGAAGAAGTCTTTCCAAGCATAATTCACATTACTTTCCACGCCAATTGTGCGTATTTCAGCTAAATTACTGAAGTTGGTTTGTGGGCTGCTTAAAGTTACCACTTGAAAAATAAGATCTTTGGCTTCACGATATATAAAATTGCTTCCAACATTGAATTTATGTTGTTTGGCTTCACCTATGGAAAAATCATATGTGGCACCACAATTCAAATTGTCACTTTGTTCTGGCTCCAAATCTGCATTTGCAGTGACAAACAAACCATTACCAAAAACTTCTGTAGCGGTTGGTAGTCTGTAAGTATGTTCATAAGATGCTTTTAGCTGAAGATTTGGTAAAATGAAATATGAAGTCGCCAAACCATAACCAAAATTTTGACTATTTGTTTCAAAAACATCGGTTCTTCTAGTTTCTTCACCGAAATCAAATTCTTTTGACGTTTCAAGATTCAAAATATAGGCTTTTCCGAAAGCTGTGGCATTCCAGTTCTGATTGAAATTATACTTATAAGCCAAGCCTAAAACATTTTTGTACAATGAATTTGGAAATTGGTTTGCAATTCTGTCAGGATTTAAAACATCGAATCTTTCTTGATGAAAATATTGAAATCCATGATTGAAAACCAAAGAATGTTTTTCATCGAATAAATAACTAGCATTGAATTGAGAGGTGAATTCTGTATTGTCTAAAGTGAGTAAACTAGCTTCACCTAATTCGCCATCAGTTTCTGAACCAGTGTCCAAAGCATTGCCAGACCAGTCGAATCTTCTTCCAGTAAGTGTATCTATGATTTTGTTTTTAACTAAATTCAGTGCAGAATTTAAACTCACATCCAGCCCTTCAAAAAACAAGTTGTTCTTTTTGTATTTTAAAGTAGGAATTACAGATTCACTTTCGTTTATAACACCACCGTAAACTGTTTCCATAGTCGCTCCAGTTTGGATTTGGTTATCATCCCCTGAAGCTATAATTCCAAATAGAAGTTGATCTGCAAAATCAGTGTTAACCCAGCCTGTTTCAATGTTTGCAGAAATCGAACGATAGCGATCGTGAAAACGCTCTGCCCAAATATTTCTTTCTACTACATTGCCATTTACATCTTTTTTGTCAACTAATACGTCGTAATTATTATCTGAATAATTATGATTAAAATTTCCTCTTACAGTGAATCCATTTTTATTAGTAAAAGCGCCGTTTACAGAAGTTCGGTGTGTGTTAAATGAGCCATACGAATAAGAAACATCTAAAAAATCATTTTTTTGATTGGTGATAATATTCACTGCGCCACCCAAAGCGTCAGTGCCGAGCCAAACCGGTACGACGCCTTTGTAAACATCGATTCTTTCTATAGAATTTACTGGAATACTTGCCAAATTGAACGCCGAACCAAAATTATCCATGGGAATACCGTTTAGGAAAAATTTCACTTGATCGCCAGAAAAGCCATTTAGAGAAAAATCCAAATCTGAACCCAATCCACCATCTTGTAAAATTCTAACGCCTGGCACACGATTCAAAATTTGTTTAGCATCCGAAGTGCTGTTTTGAAGTGCTTTTGTTGATACTGAATTTACAGTATAGGCTTGTTCATTAATTTTTCGGACTGCAGATTTTCCCTTCAAGTTGATGGTTTCTAGTTCAAATGAACTTTCTTCAAGTTGAATGTCTAATTGAATCTGCGCTTTAGGTCCAAATTCAATTTCTTTTTGAAAACTTTCAAACCCTAAATAACTGACTTTGATGTTGTGTCTGCCTTCAGAAATATTTTTTAAATGATAAAAACCTTTGGCATTTGTAACCACGCCTTTGTTTTTATCTACTAAAATAACGGTGACACCTTCCAAAGCTTGACCAGCTTTATCGCGAATATTCCCAAATAGACTTGCTTTAGAGGTGTTTTGAGAAAATAAATTTCCGACACAAAAAAACAATATTAAACAGAAATTAAATTTGTAAATCAAGCTCCGTTAATTTAGATTAAATATAAAGAGTGCAAAAATAATATAAAATTGAAATTCACAAAAGTTATTTAGAATAATTCTAAGAAAAAATTATGGGTCAATGAAATTGTATTATAACAAGCTTTGATTACTCAGTTTTCAATCTAGATTTATTCGCTTATGTTGCCTTTTGTAGGCAAGTTCATTTTTATATTTGATCCAACGGTCACCTCCGATTTTGCGCATAATATTTTCAATGCCACGCATCACGGTTAAATTATAAACTGCTTTGCCGATGTTTTTAGCACTTCTTGGTAATGTTCTTAAACTCATTGAAAATCCAGGTGTCAGATACGTCATATTATGCCAGTAACCTTCCGGCATATATAAAGCTTCGCCATGGCTTAAATAAGCTTCGTAACCTTTGGCTTTTTGAAGTGCAGGATATTTTTCAAAATCAGGATTGTTGAAATCAATCGCATTCAAACTAATTAAAGCATTTGGAACTTTGTATAAGTATTTGGTTTCTGAAGGTGGATAAATTAAACAGCGTTTTTTGCCTTCAAAATGGATGTGAAGGATATTTGCATAATCAATATCGTAATGCATAAATACAGAAGAACCTTCTGCGCCAAAGAATAAAAAAGGTAATTTCTTAAGAAAAGATACGCCAAGATTTGGTATTTTGATGTGATTTTGAAGTTCTGGAACTTCTTTTATTAAATTGAAAAGAAATATGCGATATTCTGTAGATCTGTTCTGAAGTAAATCAACATAATCTTTCATTTCCATTTGCGCATGAGGCTCATTGAATTTATCTTTTGCACTTACTGAACGATTATCGTATAAGGGAACTTCCACATTGCCTGCAATTTCTTTGAAATAATCAAGAGACCATTTCTTATAAGCTGGCCAATCTTCAGTTAATTTTTCTATAACCAGAGGCTTTTGGGGCTTTACATAGTTTTCAACAAAATCTTCTGGAGATATATTTTTGACGCGCTCTACACTGCTAATATTCAAGGTTGGTTGCTTCATTTTCTGCATAAAAAAGCTTCAAACTGAAATTAATCAATTTGAAGCTATGTTCAAAAAAATTATAGCTTTTTTAAGCTTTTGATTTTGCTTTTGCCTCCAGGTTTCTTTCAATTTTATGACCTGGACGAGACCATTTTGGTTTTTCGCCGAGAGGTTTGTATTGAGATTCATCAGCGGAAACACTTTCTGGTTTAGCTTTCTTTTCAAAAGCTTTTTGTGGTTCAAGTCCTAAAAGTTTGAACATTTCCATATCTTCATTTACATCAGGATTTGGTGTGGTTAACAATTTGTCTCCAGCAAAAATCGAATTTGCACCTGCAAAAAAGCACATGGCTTGTCCTTCACGACTCATATCTGTTCGACCAGCAGAAAGTCTAACTTGCGTTTCTGGCATTACTATTCTTGTTGTAGCAACCATGCGAAGCATTTCCCAAATGGATACTTTTTGCTGTTCTTCCAGTGGCGTACCTTCCACAGGAACTAAAGCATTAATAGGAGTCGATTCTGGTTGTGGATTTAGTGTTGCTAAAGCGACAAGCATTCCAGCTCGATCTTCAAGAGATTCTCCCATGCCGATAATTCCACCACTACAAACAGTAACATTGGTTTTTCTGACGTTGCCAATCGTATCCAATCGGTCTTGATAGCCGCGAGTAGAAATAACTTCTTTATAATATTCTTCAGAAGAATCTAAATTATGATTGTAAGCATAAAGTCCAGCTTCAGCTAGTCTCTGGGCTTGATTTTCTGTAACCATACCGAGCGTACAGCAAACTTCCATATCTAGTTTGTTGATGGTTCTTACCATTTCTAAAACATTATCGAACTCTTCACCATCTTTAACATTCCGCCAAGCTGCACCCATGCAAACGCGTGAACTTCCTCCAGATTTTGCTCTTAAGGCTTGCGCTTTGACTTGAGAAACACTCATTAAATCGTTGCCTTCAATGTCTGTGTGATATCTGGCAGCCTGTGGACAATAACCACAATCTTCAGGACAACCACCAGTTTTTATAGAAAGCAGTGTTGAAACCTGCACTTTATTCGGATCATGATGTTTTCTATGAATTGTTGCTGCTTCGTATAGCAATTCCATCATAGGCTTATTGTAAATCTCCAGTATTTCTTCTTTTGTCCAGTCGTGTCTTGTCATAATAATATCTTTACAAGGTCAAAAATAGAAAAAAGTCTTTGCAATTTCTACTTTGAAACATTTTTCAGTGAAAATAATTTATCTGTTTTAGTCTTCCTGAATTTAAATCAATTTTTTGTCAACAAAATACTCACAGCATTTCCACCAAAACCAACAGCATTTACCAAAACAGATTCAATTGTTTTGGAATTGCTTTTCTGTTTGTAAAAAGGATTTTCTAAAAACTTACCAGTCCGAAGCATAATTAGTGCCATTTCTATATTCATCATTCCAGAAGCGCCAAAAGTATGCCCAATCTGCCATTTGTTAGTTGTTAATAGTGGCATTTTTGGAAAGTTTTTTTCAATAGCTTTGACTTCTGCTAAATCACCTTTTACAGTTCCTGGTGCGTGCAAAACAATGGCATCCACATTTTCTAGATCAGCTTCATTAAGCGCCATTTTCATAGATTTTTGAAAACATTTAGCATCGGTTGAAATCGAAATATTGTGAGTGATTTGTTCAGTGGCATAACCAAATCCTGCAATTTTTGCCAGTGCTTTTTCTGGTGATTTTGAAAGTACTGCAGTTGCGGAAGCTTCACCTAAAACTAAAGAGTTTTCGGTTTTATTCAAATTTAAACTTTCGCAAGGTGAGGATCTTGTAGATTTACTATAAAGTTTCAGAGCTTGCATTTGCGCTATTGTAAAGGCTGTTAACGGTGCTTCGGTACCACCGACTAAAAACACATCGCTCATATTGGATTGTAACCATGCTTTGGCATTTAGCATAGCGTGAAGTGCTGTGGAGCAAGTTATAGAATGACTGATATTTGGCCCGTCAATGCCTAAATCCTGTGCCACCCAAGATGAAATATTACCCAATGTGGTGGTCGGGGAGGCGAGTGGAGAAAAGGTTTTGCCTTCTAAAAATGCTTTATGATATTTCTCAAATAATGTCGTTGCACCACGAGATGATCCAATGTTTATTCCTGTTGAATTTGAATTTAAGTTTAAATTTTTGACCGCTTTTCTGGCAGAAAATATTGCCATCAGCACAGATTTGTCAAGGTTTTGAAATATTTTATTTTCAGTTTTTATTTTTTCAATTTCAGCTTCAGAATTTGTGCTTAATTCTGCGCATAGGTTAGATTCATTGCCAAATTTTTTTAGGCTGAATTTAGTTGAATTTTTAAAATACCCGGATTGAATGTCTTCAGCAATGTGTCCATAAGGAGAAATCGAGGCAAATTCGTTGATATAAATTGTGTTTTTCAAACCACTTTTTTGAGCAAATATCGATAAATTCTAAGATTTTAAACTTGGCTTTGTGTCAAAATTATTTTCGATACACACATAAGGGAAAGTTTTTTCAATTCACTTTTGGTCTTAAGATAATTTTCATATTTTTAACAATCTGTTACAATCATCTATTATGAGATTATTTTGCTTCATTTTTTCATTTTTTACATTTCAACTTTATGCGCAAGATGAAAAGTTTTGTGAGCAAGTTTTTCAGCTGAAAGATTTAGTTCAAACAATGCATTACGACCCCAAGCCGGTAAATGACAGTCTTTCCGAAGAAGTTTTCAAGCTACTTGTCGACAATATTGACCAAGAGGATTATTTGCTTTATAAATCAGATATTGAACTTTTCTCTGTGGATCGCTACAAAATAGATGATTACGTCCTGAACGGAAATTGTGATTTTATTGATAAATACGTTGATGTGATTAGCAATAGAATAAACCAAACTAGCAAAATTATTTCGAATTTAAAAAATGAAAAATTAGATTATTCCGGATGGGATACTTTGTTTTTCGATTCTAAGAAAAAGTCGGCTTACTTTAGATCAGATGATAATCACGTAGATTACTGGAATCGTATGATTCGCTATAAAGTTATTCTTGAAATCATTGATCAGACTGAAACTAAATCTGAGTTTTTAAAAAAATTTGATAGTTTACAGGCTTTAGTTCAACCTAGAATTGTTGAAAACGAATTATGCAAATTGAATGAACTCAAATTTCAAAAAGGAGATTTAAAAAAGTCTATTCAAGAAACTTTCTTGGATGCTTATGTGAAATACCAAGATCCAAATTCATCTTTTTTTAATCCTTCAGAAAAAAATATGTTTGAATCTTCGGTTTCTAATAGTCAGTTGTCTTTTGGTATTTGGACTGACAAAAATGACGATGGAGAAATATTTATTACTCATATAAGTCCTGGTAGCGTGGCTTTCGCAAACGGTAAATTAGACGAAAACGATGTTTTACGATCTTTGAGATCTGGAGAAGATAAACTGACTGCCTTCTGTGTTTCTAATTTTGATGTAATTAGTTTTTTGAATAATGAAGCTTATAATACTGTTGTTTTTGAGGTGAAAAAGAAAAATGGCGATATCAAAAAAGTTGAACTTACCAAAAGTGAACTTAAAGTAGAAAACAATACCTTAGAAAGTTATATAATTGAAGCTTCTCCAAAAATTGCCTATATCAGTATTCCGTCATTCTATACAGATTTGGATTCGCCAACAGGTTTTGGAACAGCCAATGATTTTGCTAAGGAATTATTCAAAATCAATAAAGCTGAAGTCGATGGTCTAATTATCGATTTGCGTTTCAACGGTGGCGGTTCCATGAAAGAAGCATCAGAACTTTCAGGAATTTTTATAGACAAAGGGCCTTTGACTATTTTGAAGCATCGCAATAACGATAATATTACAATAAAAGATCAGTACAGAGGAACTATATTTGAGGAACCAGTCGTGGTTTTGGTAAATGATTATAGCGCTTCAGCTTCAGAATTATTTGCAGGCGTTTTGCAAGATTATAATCGAGCGATTATAGTTGGTTCGCCAACTTTTGGCAAAGCTACTTCACAGTATATTTTTGAACTTTCAGAACAAGAAAATTTAGGTTATTGTAAATTGACTGTTGAGAAATTTTATAGAGTAAATGGTAAGAGCCATCAGAAAATTGGAGTCTTGCCTGACGTAATATTACCTTCTATTTATAATAATTTTGAAAGTCAAGAAAAACATCAAGCTTTTGCATTATCAAATGATCAAACAAGTGTAGATATTGAATACGAAACATATCCTGATATCGACTTTGAAGATATCCAATCTAAAAGTGCTTCTAGAGTGAAAAATAATGCTGATTTTCAACTTATCAAAAAGCAAAATATTGGACTTGTTAATTACTTATTCCATAAAAAAGTATCTTATTCTTTTACACCTGAAAATGTATATGAAGACGTTTCTAATTATAAAAAAATATGGGACTTTGAATATGATACCGAGCCTTTTTTCAGTTTAAAAAATACGGCATCTACTGAAGAAGCTTTACTTTTTGATCCTGAAAGAGCGAAACTGAATGTTTCAATCCGCGAGGAGTTATCTAAAGATATTTACATTTTTGAAGCCTTTAATATTATAAATGATTATATCAACCAAAACCAAAAACAATGAGAACACCTGTTTTATTTTTATTTTTTGCCCTGTCATTCATTACTTACAAAAGTAAGGCCCAAGAATTTAGTGAGGCTATAGAATATCTTGAATTTGTTGACGATTATAGCAAAGATATTAGCAAAAGAATGTGGAACTATACAACTGCTATTGCTCACAGTAAAAATGACCGTAATATCGAACGAAAACGAAATCAAATTATAAAAGCTTATGATAAAGGTATTGAAGCAATTCAAAGCGCCAAAAGTTTTGAGGGAGAAGAATTCAAAGCCAAAGTTATTGAGTCTTTTGAGCTGAATAAGAATTTACTTAATCAAGATTATGCTAAAGTGGTAGATTTAAAAGCGATTTCCGAACAATCCTACGACAACATGGAAGCTTATTTTCTCACTCAACAGAAAGCCAATGAAAAAATGGAGCAGTTGCAAAAAGAATATAGTGAACACCTTGATGCTTACGCAAATCGGCATAATATCAATTTAATAGATTCTGAATCTGAACTTGGAACTAAGATGAAAGCCTCAGGTGAAGTTTTTGAACATAATAATGCTTTGTATCTTATATTTTTCAAAGCTAATATCATTGAAAACCAGCTTATGAAATCTATTTCAGAAGAGAATATGGTTGCGGCTCAACAAAACATAAGCTCTCTAAAAAGTGCTGTGAAAGAAGGTCTAGAAGCTATAGATACTGTCGCTTTATACAAGGATGATTCTTCTGTTGTTAGGGCAACAAAAGAAGCTTTAGAATTCTTTATGGTTGAAGCTGAAGACTATTTACCTGAAATGTTAGATTTTTTAGTTTTGAATTCTAATTTTCAAAAATTGAAGTCAAAATTAGATGATACTCCAGAAAGAAAACGAACTAAAGCCCAAATTGATGCATTTAACAAAAAGGTTACACAAGTCAATGATGGAGTTGATAATTATAATAAATTAAGTAACGACTTGAACTCCAAAAAGCAACAAATGATCAACAATTTGAATTTAGTCAAACAGGAGTTTCTAGCTACACATATTCCTAAGAGTTAATTTTTAATTTAGATTTAAATGAAAATTACAACTCTTGAAATTTTCATTTAAGTCTACTTTTGAAATAAAAGGTAGCTACCGATTACTTTAGCAAAAATTATATTTCTTTACAACTATTTTTTAAAGACATTAATTAAATATGATTTCTTTTAAATAATCTCTTTTTGAGCTTATAATGATTCAAATAAAATAGCCGATAAATTTAATTTATCGGCTATTTTATTTGTTTTTAAATCCTTATTAAAAGTTTACTGCAGGACAGTTACATTTATAACGCTTTCTGTCTTCACCGAAATTGAAACCTAATGTAATTTGATGAAATCCACTATTAGACATAACGACAGAATTAGCTTGATACGAATATGTATATCCAAACATTAATTTTTCAAAATTTATACCAATAAAAGGCGTAACATATTGCAGCTTTTGAGATTCTACAGAACCAAGACCGTCATTTGTGTACTCTGCACCATCAAAAGTTCTTCTGTACGAAATTCCACCCCATAATCTACCAAAACTAGTCGTATAATAAGTTTTAGCATTCAAATCGACATTAGATTCTCTCGTTTCTTCTCTCAACTGTAACATAACAGAGGGTTCAAAAGACCAGCTAGACCCTAATTTAGAAAAGTTATAGCCTACACTTGTTAAATATTGCCTTTGATTATCGGTTTCAAAAACCTCAGAAAAAATTTGTCTCTGTTGTGGAATTAAATTTTTAACGGTCAAATGTGCAAAAAAGTCAAGATAAAAATATGACATTCCAAAATCAACATTAAAAAACGAATCTGATTGCGTAACACCAGCAATAACAGGATCAGGGTTGTCTATTGAATTTAAATCTGTTTCATCAAGTTTTTCTTGAACCATACCAACGCTTAAACCAAAAGAAAGCTGATTTAAATCTATATTACTTCTTGAAAACATTAAGTGATAAGCAAATGTTAGATAGGCTCCTTGTTGAGAAAACCTACCATTTGTATCATTGAAAAGAATTCCTCCAATACCTGTATTTGTTCCAAGTTTACTATTCATACTTAAGGTTTGTAAACTTGGTGCATCATCAACATCGAACCATTGTTGTCGTCCAGTTAATCTGAGTTTATTAGAATTAGACGCACCTGCCATAGAAGGGTGTATCAAATAGTAATTATCAGTTAGGTAATCAGAATAAACTGGTATGCCTCTGTCTTGTGCAAAACTCATATTTATTGAAAATGCAAAAGCAACTATTAAAAATGGTTTAAAAAATTTCATATTATTCTATCGTTTCAAAGTAAAATTCGCTTTATATTCTCTAGGGCTGCCATCTTCAGGATTGGTATATTCCACGCGGAACCAGTAATCGTTGGAAGGCATTGCATTGCCATTAAAGGTTCCATCCCAGCCATCACTAGTTGGGCTGAGTTGTTTCAAG
>NZ_RQVT01000021.1 GCF_004010055.1 Psychroflexus aestuariivivens | reverse complement strand
TGGTAATTAAAATCTAATCAAAACGAATTTTTTGTACTTGGAAACTCGATTGATTTTCACTCGTCTGACAAATGATTAAATTTTAGAAACTTAAGTTTCGACAAACTCAAAATTTAAGTTCAAAAACTGATATTTAATACGACTCAAATGATTAAAATTCAGCCGATCTAATTACGCAAATAAAAATCCAGCACGAATTGCGATTTAAAAGTAAAACTCAAAAATTGATTTCAAAAAATAGGAGCGAGCGAATAATTTTAACGACAAATAATTTAACTCTGAATCTCAATCAAAATAGAAAAAAATACGCTCTACAACACTGCATATCGCTCATTGCGGATTTTGTGGCTGAAATCGGATTTTCGGGATTTTCTGGAAGTTAAAATCATAAATTGAAAAATAATCGCTAATTTTCCCGCAACGAAGCGATATGCAAGAACGTTAGGCATAATTTATAACAAAAATTGGTAATGATAAAAAATACATTAATATTATTTATTTTAAGTTTTTATTTTATCAATTATAATCTTTATTCACAAAATACTCTTGAGGACAAAGCTCAAATTTTATTTGATAATTACGCTGACAAAATTGAAAAATCAAATAATTTAATAATTCGATATTCCCGAATTATCCGAGGAGATATAAATAATGACAATAAAACTGATATAATTATAGAATTTGGTCTCGGAATTGAAGATGCGAACTCTATAATAGAAAAACAGGCTGCAATATATATAAATCAAAATAACGCCTTAAAAGTTGTTACTGGTTTTCAACCAAATTTTTGTATGAATATTAAAGAAATAGATGATAATTTAATAATTATTGATGAGCTTGAATCTTGTATCCTACCTTGGCCAAAAACTGTAAAAACTAGGTTTTATAAATTTTTTCAAAATCAATTGATGGAAATAGAACCTAAGGATTATAAAAAAACTAATGAAAATATTCTATTACAATTTGAAACAATTGAAGGTAAAAAACTTGTTATTTCAATAGAAGAAAATCAAAAATATATTATATACAGATATGGTACAAGTAATAATATTGAGCTTGAATTTCCTGATAATTTAAAAAATAGTTGGGATAAATTTTCCCATTCTTGGTATCTCAGAGGTGGTGGAATTGAAAATGAAGGAATGGATTTAGATTACTTGTATTTTGAAAAAGATAACTTTAAATATGTAGTTTTTCAAGAATATTATTCAAAAACAAAAAAAACAGAATATGGAATAAAAGTTATTAATTTAAAGACAAATAAAATTTCTGTGATAAAAGCTAATCCTAAAACGGTAAATGGAACTCTTTCAGATCTTCGAGAGATAAATAAAATTAAGAAAGGTAATAAATTATTTTAAAAAAACTATGCCTAACACCGTATATAGCAAATAGCGGGGTTTGTGCATAATCCGAAAATTTTGGTATATTTGGAAGTTCGCCAATTTTTGTTTTAGTCGTTTAGAATAAAAAAAGGTAAAACTCAAAAACCAAAATTTGGCTTGTGTTTGGCGGAAAGATTCTCGCCTATTTGCCCGCTACTTGCCATATACAAACACGTTGGCAGTAATGTGGAAAAACGAGATAAATTGAAAAAAGTATAAATATGGACAGAAAAGAATTTTTAAGAAACACGGCAATTTTAGGTGGAGCGACAATCCTACCAATGAACAACGTTTTTTCACAAAATGTAACGGAAAACGGAATTGACAGATTAGTGGACAGTAATGGAAATTTCATTCAAAAATCACTTCCATACAATAAAACTTTTTTGGAGCCACATATGGATGAAGAAACCTTACATCTGCACTTTGAATTTCATCACGGTGGAGCAGTAAAAGGGGCAAACACAGATTTGATTAAAATTAAGGAACATCTAAAATCGGGCGATTTAGACCAAGTGGATTTGTGGACCCGAAAGTTAGCTTACCACTTTTCAAGCCACGTGCTTCATTCCATCTTTTGGACGAACTTAACGAATAAAAAAACTGAACCCAAAACTGAACTCTTAAAACAGATAGAAAAGGATTTCGGTTCATTTGACAAACTGAAAAGCTATATCGGGAAAATATCAAAAACTGTAGAAGGAAGCGGTTGGGGTATTTTGGGTTACCAACCTTATTCGGATAGCTTGACATTGTTACAATGCGAAAATCATCAAAAATTAACACAATGGGGAGTTGTTCCGATTTTGGTGATTGATGTTTGGGAACACGCCTATTATTTGAAATACAAAAATAAAAGAGCCGATTTTGTTGATACAGTTCTTGAAATTATCAATTGGGACAATGTAGCTGACCGATTTATGACAGCAAAACGACTGACAAAATAAACACTACTGCCAACAATGGCTATAAGTAATTGCTTGTTCTCGCCTACTTCTGAAAATCCTCACGGATTTTCAGTTTGGTGTGTACTTGCAAAGTTAAGTGCTAAACCACGCAACTACTCATAGCCGAAACCGTTGTGCAAAAGCTAAGAATTGTTGGTTTTGCAAATAAATTGATGAATTTGAAATT
>NZ_RQVT01000053.1 GCF_004010055.1 Psychroflexus aestuariivivens | reverse complement strand
TTAGCCTGTGGTCTTCATGAATCTTCCTGAACGCCTGGTTGAGGTGTTCGATGTAGTTCATGGTTTAACTGTCGTTGAAATCGATTTTGTTTTTTTTCATCAATTTGTTGATTTCATTGATGTCATAAAAGACAGTGCCTTTGACTTTTGAGAAAGGTAATTCTCCAGAATTTTTCAAATTCTGAATAGAGCTTGCACTTAAGTTTAGGTATTCTTGAAGTTCGGTGTTTCTAAACCATCGTTTTTGATGTAGTTGGGCATCCAGATCACCAATGATTACCTTGATTTCTTCAATTAATTCTGATTTAATTTTCATTAAATCGTCTAATGTTGCAATGTTAGTAGGCATAACTTGAGTTTTGATTAATACTTGTATTGAGACTTTCCAGAGGTAAAAATCAGTAGCATTTCAAATAAAATCGCCCGATATCGGGTGGATAAGGGGTGAAATTTTAACATTAAAGTTTGATTAAGCCTTGTCTTTTAGTGCAAATTCAAGTTTATTTATAAATTTTGTCAAGTCTTTACGTTGTTTGATGTCATCAATGGTTTTATAGAAATCTTGGGGAACTTTCACATTAAAGGCTGTAGATAAAGCATTGACAATTTGTTTGATTGTAGCATCACCGTTGTTGATTGAATTACTTAAATATAGGGCATATGCCATTTCAATAAAATCTGTTGACGTCGCTGTCCAATTATTTTTTTGACTTAATTGGTTAATTGATTTTTTATGGTTGTTGTTCTGCTTTTTTTTGATTTCTAAGTAGGTTTTAAACTTTTCAACAGCTAGATATTCAGCAAAAATATTGCTGTAAATGCATTCAAAATCATCAAAAAAATAGTCTTCATGAAATGAAGATTCGAGAAGCTTAGATGTTGGGTTAGAAATGAAATAATTCTTATTTACAAACTCCTGATTGTAAGTGATATTATAAATGAAATCTTTATGCCTTTCATAAAAATAATCGTTGCATTTGGTCATCTTCATAAAAATTTTTTCTCTCTTTTTCTCAGAAACACCTATAAGATGAACCTCTAATTTTTTTACTTTATTGTAATAGTACACGTGCTTTGTTATGCTTGGTTTAATTTCTTTATAATACCTGTTCTGTTGTTCAAGTGTGTTTAAGTTGTCAACAAAAAAAATTGTTTTCAGATCAAACACATATTGCTTTGCTACGCTTATCACATTTGAAGCTTCTATTAGGGGTGGGTTATTTTTATTAAGAATAAGCTCAAGTTCGGATGAGAATTTTGCAATAATTTCTTGATATTTCATGATAAAAATATGTTACATGTGTTAGTATACACACAAAAATACAAATATTTACCAATATTGCGGAAATATCAATAATTATGAAATCTTAGCATTGTTTGTTTTGGTGATTTCTTTAATTTTCCTGAAATCATCAGAGAGTTTAGTGTCGATAATTCTGGCATAAATTTGTGTAGTTGAAATTTTGGTATGACCAAGGAGCTTCGAAACACTTTCAATTGGGACACCGTTCGCTAATGTTACCGTTGTCGCAAAAGTATGTCTAGCCACGTGAGAACTCAGTTTTTTATTGAATTTCAATTCTGTAGCTATTTCCTTTAGATATTGATTCATTTTCTGATTGGTAAAGACTGGAAGTAGTAGATCGGTGTCTTTAATTCGTGGGTGATCCTTATACTTTTGAATAATTTCTAAGGGTAATTTTAATAGCGGTATTCTTATTGCTGAATTTGTTTTTTTACGTCTTGTGTAAATCCATTTATTTCCATCGATTCCGATGTTAATTTCGTCTGCTGAGAGTTTTTTTAAGTCAGAGTAAGCCAATCAACAAAAATACATCCTTAACTTGTTTTAGAGTCGTTTTTTTAAATTCTGTGTTGATAAGCTTGCTGAGTTCTTCTTTTGTTAAATAGTCCGTATTGACTTCTTCAAATCTTAATTTGTAGCGTTTAACTGGATTCTTTTTGATCCATTCTAGATCTTCAGCTAGGTTCATCAATTTCTTAAGTCTCTCAAGGTGTTTCATGACACCATTATTATTTAGTCCTTTCTGATTTCTAAGGTAGTCTTCGAAGTCAATCATAAATTTGTAATTGACCTGCTTAATATAGATGTCTGAAGTCTTGAGTTTTTCTTTGATATACTTGTCTAAATACTTTCGAGTGGTGTAATAGTTTTTGAGTGTTCCCGGCTTTAAGAAGTTAGCCATTTTTTCCTGATGGTATTCAATAAGCTGATCTAAAGTTTCATGTTTGATATGATTTCCAAGGTACTTGCTTTTGGCTAAACTTGGCGTTAGCAATTCGCCTTCACGGATGATATCTTCACATATTGTGTTGAGTTTTGATATTGCTTTGTCAATTTTTAAATTGATACGTCTGGCAATATTTGTACTGCCTTTGACTTTATGGAACTTCGCATCCCATAGTTTTAGGTCAATTTTTTCATTTAGACTTATTTCAGCGCGTCTTCCGTTGACTGTAAGTCTTCCATAAATCGGTGCCTTGTTTTCAGAATTTTTCTTGGACTTGTTAGCCCAAACTAGAATGGTGTAATTGGTTTGCATAATTTTCGATTTTTCAGGTTAATCGAAAATCTCAATACAAGTTTTTCACTATAAGAGGTCACGGGAAAGTCTACCTCAAAATTTCTACTTGGTTCCAAATATACTACATACACTGCATTTTACAAAAAAAGTGGTAACCGTTGAGGTAACCGAATAGGTCACTTTTTAAATGTAAAAATATGGTAGTATTTAGTAATTGGCACAAACAAAAATAGCTGTAAAACGTTGTTTTACAGCTATTTGGTGTTATTTAGTAAGATTTACTAAAAAGTAAAGTCGGGGTGGCAGGATTCTTAACAAAAACACAACCGACTGATAACCATATATTTAAAAGAACTTTCTGTAAATTGTCCCCAATTTGGACACCTAAAATTTAATTGAATTTGTTATTCCTTACTATCAAATAATTATATTCAATCCCTAAATATAAACAAATTCAACCATATTTCACTTTCAATCTTCAATAAATTCTTCGACTAATTCGAGGTTGATGCCGAGGTATTCGGCGAGTTCATGAGTAGTGATGATTTGGTCTTTTTCTTTACCATGCATTTCTTTCAACCGCTTAAGTATTCTCTGTGATTGTCTTAGGCTCAAACCTGTGATCCTCTGGATGTCTGTTGGAAATACTTTGATGCGCTTTTTGACT
>NZ_RQVT01000020.1 GCF_004010055.1 Psychroflexus aestuariivivens | reverse complement strand
GAATATAAAAAAAAGATGATTATTAATATTTCGGCTGTTTTTCTCAAATTGTTGGCAACGTTTTCGTGTATGCGCAGTAGCGCGCAAAAATTCAAAATATTTTAAATTCAGTTTCAAATTTAGCAAATTATCTCAAACTTTGGTTTCAGACACAAACCCAGCTATTGCGTATACACAGTGTTGTAGCCAGTTTTTTCACAATAAGCTAATTAATGAAGCAATAATTATTAAAATCAAAATAGGTGTTCCACAACCTGCTTTTCCATTATTGTTAACAGGTTTAGTTTTATTGATTTTATTCCTTTTTGGTTCAAATATTTGATTTAATTTACTTCTTAGTTCAGGAACATAACCAATAGGCTTATCATTATATGAAAATCTTTTTTCAAGTTTATTATATCCATAAACTGTATACTTACCGTTTTCGTTAGGAAAGAAAATATTGACCCAATTGTATAAATTGCTATAACTTACGTAAACAGGAAATTCTAATTCTCCTACACTAAAATATTCTAAATATCGCTTTAATGAAATATCGCTTGATATTAAAAATAAAGTGAAATAATTTAAGTTAATAGGCTTAAAACTGTTTTTATACTCGTTCAATAAGTGTTTACAAAGTCTTCTTAAATCGCCTTTTTCGTAATCTGAGTTTTCTTTAAACTCTTTACACTCACATTGTTCTTTATAAAGGTTAAATTTATAGGTCTTATCACTTTCAAATGAGTAACTATCTGTTTCAATTTCATAATCAAAATTACTTAATGGTATTGGTATTCTAATTTCTGAAATTTCTTTTTTTGGGAAAAAATCACTGTTTTCTAATAAGTTATAGTCTCTGTTTTTAAAAATAAATTCAAACTCACTAAAATTTAAAACAATGCTATTGCCTTTATTTGCTTTTTCTAATTTAGTATTGTCGTCAAAGTCATTATTTATACAAATGAAAGTTATATTCTCGGAATACCTTTTCTTAACATCTAAAGCTGAATTAATAGCGATTTCATTTAGTTTTTGAACTTCTTCTTTATCAAACCCCCAAAAAAGTATTGTAGATTTTCCATAATCTTTTTTGTGATGAAATTTTAAATATGTCGCAAGAAAGTTTAAGTCAAAATTTTCGACATCATTTTTGTTAATATTAAACTTCTCTAATAATTCTTCTTTATCCATTTTGGAAAATTCAGTCGTTAAATTGGCTACAACGTTCTCGCATATCGACTCGTTGCGGGAAAATTAGCAATTATTTTTTAATTTTTGTTTTTAATCCCAGAAAATCCCGAAACTCTGATTTCAGTCGAAAATCCGCAATGAGCGATATGCAGTGTTGTCTTGCGTATTTTCGCATTTCTTGATTCAGGGTCAAATTATTTGTCGTTAAAATTATCCGCTTCTCTCCTATTTTCAAAATCAATTTTGAGTTGGATTTCTAGATCTTAATTTCTATCAGATTTTCATCGTCTGAGTCAAATTAAATGTCAGATTTTGAACTTTAATTTCGGTTTTTTAGAACTTAAATTACTCAAATTTTATCATTTGTCAGCCGAGTGAAAATCAATCGAATTTCCAAAGATAAAAAATTCCGTTTTGATTAGATTTTAATCCCCAAAATTGATTTTAATTTCGGCTTTTCAGCGTTGAAATCAACGTAATTTTTTTTCGGAAAATGATTTTTTATATGCAAGACAACGTTTTCGTGTATGCGCAGTAGCGCGCAAAAATTTTAAATCTTTTCAAATTAGTTTCAAAGTTAGCAAATTATCCCAAACTTTGGTTTCAGTCACAAAACCAGCTATTGCGTATACACAGTGTTGCCAAGCGTATTTTTTTCATTTCTCGATTCAGAGTCGAATCGACTTTCACAAATAAAATCATCGAACCAACTTATCATCTATCGAATGACAGCAAAAAAATCGATTACAAACTTTTTTTGCTTGAGTCAAATCAAATGTCAGATTTTGAACTTAAATTTCGAGTTTTTAAAAACTTAAATTCCTTAAATTATATCACTTGTCAGCTGAGTGAAAATTAAACGAATCAATTTTTTTAACTACTTCACGGCTAAAGTCAACTAGATTTTAATCAGCCATATTTTTATCGGCGAGAGTTTTTTATTTTTTTTTGGAAATCCTTTTTTATATGCTTGGCAACGGTTTGCGCATATGGTTTGTGGCGAAGTTAAAAACCGCTCGCCTTTCGGTTGAAATCTTAAGATTCTAAAAATACTAAAATTATCGTTCTAGCAAGATTTTCGCCATAAACTATATGCGCTGTTGGGGCCAGTTTTCTATTCAATTATTTTAAATCCGTAAATCAAACTTTCAATATTACATATTTTGTTCCGAACGTTTTTTTGGTCTTCAACAGTCAAGTTTAAAGTATAAAATTTATCATCTTTTGGGTGTCTAAATGTTAGATATAGAGTCCAAATAATTGGTTTGTTTTTATCAATTTTCACTAAATTCCATTTCGCCTGTTGATTAAAGAAATCAACTTCTCCTTTTTCGATAATATTAAATTCTTTTTCAATACTTTTTTGTTGAACTTCCCAATTATCAAAGTCAAATTCTTTTTCTTTTTCGATTACTCCAAAAGACCTTAAATATCCAAGACTTTTATCAGCAACAACAATTCCACTACCAATCGAGTCTAAATTAATCAAAGGCAACCAATTTTCATTTGGGTAGTTAATTCGATAATGATTCAAGCTATCAGTAATAGTCAGTGATTTACTTAAATTAATTTTTTCACATTCACAGTCAAAAAATTTCGATTTCTCTTTGCATGAAGAAAAGATAATCAGAAGGAAAATTAATTTTAATTTCAGGATTTTTTTCATTTCAAATTGGCCCCAACGTTCTCGCATATCGCTCCGTTGCGGGAAAATTAGTGATTATTTTTCAATTTATGTTTTTAACTTCCAGAAAAATACCAAACTCCGATTTCAGCCGAAAATCCGCAATGAGCGATATGCAGTGTTGTGCAATGGCTTTTTACTTTTCGATTCAGCCAAAATTTTCGTTTTTAATCACAAGTTTTCGAGCCAGAAATTGCATTTATTTTTCACATTTTCGGAATTGAAATCAGCCGTAAATTTTAGTCGTCAAAATCAATTTTAATTAGCAAAAAAGCGATTTATTTCGGATTTGTCAATTTTCGTTGCGGAAAAATCAAAATCAAATTTCCAGAATCAAATCGACGAAATCATTTTCAAAATCTTACTCGAAAGTCTGAAATTTCAAATCCATCAATTTCTTTGCAAAATCAACAATTCTTAGCTTTTGCACAACGTCTCGCATATCGACTCGTTGCGGGAAAATTAGCGATTATTTTTCAATTTATGATTTTAACTTCCAGAAAATCCCAAAACCCTGATTTCAGCCGAAAATCCGCAATGAGCGATATGCAGTGTTGGCAAACGTTTTATTTTCCAATAATATTAGAACCAACCTTTATAGATAAAGCTATATCAGAGAAAGAATATAATAATATCTGTCCAATTGATATTATTGAATATATTAGGTAGCTAATTCTCATAAGTCATTCCATTGCTTTATTAAATGCATCATCACCGAACTTTTCTTGAATTTTTTTGTACATAATATCATTATAGCATTTGTTTGGAATTCCGAGAACTCCATCTACTTTAATAATTTCAATTCTGTATAGTTTTTCAAGATTTTTTGGTAATTCTTGTCTACTTCCAAAACCACTAAAAATATATTTTAGCTTTCCTTCGTTAATTTCTTTCTTCGCAAGTTTTTCCGCTTCTTCACAGGTTTTAATTCCGTTATAGTTTCCTGACTCGATTAAATCAGATTCTTTAATAATTTTTGTGTTTTCCTTTTCTTTATCATTTACTCGAGTAACGTTATTACAGCAAATAAAAGTCATTAATAGTATTAGTATTCCTATATTTCTCATTTTTATAGAGCTTGTTTCAAATGTTTGCCAACGTTCTCGCATATCGCTTCGTTGCGGGAAAATTAGCAATTATTTTTCAATTTATGATTTT
>NZ_RQVT01000028.1 GCF_004010055.1 Psychroflexus aestuariivivens | reverse complement strand
TATCGACTCGTTGCGGGAAAATTAGTAATTATTTTTCAATTTTAGATTTTAACTTCCAGAAAATCCCAAAACTACGATTTCAACAGAGAATCCGCAATGAGCGATATGCAGTGTTGGCAGTAGGCTTTATTTAACGAATCTAATTCTATTTTCGCTTACATACCATAATTGTTTGAATTTTATTGGAATCACTTCATTTCCATTTTTATCAATATAACCAACTTTACCATCTTTGGAAACATAAGCTAAACCATTGTTGAAATAAAATGCTAAGTCATAATTGGCTGGAATCACAACTTTTCCTTTTTTATTCATATACCCAAATTTTTCATCTTTTTTAAAAACTGTAAGACCCTCAGAAAATACTGGAAGCCCTGTTTTTTCTTGAGAAAAATTTATTTTAACTTTATTCTTCTTATTTATCCAACCGTACTTATTTTCTTTTCTAACAAAGGCTAAGCCATTAGAAAAAGTATTAGCTTCATCATAAATAAATGGAATAATAACCTTATTCTCACGATTTATATAACCCCATTTATCATTTATTTTGACAGCGATTAAATCTTCACGTATTTCGAATTTAATATCATCATATGCTAAAGGTATTATTACAGTACCCGATTTATTTATAAAACCATATTTATTATCATTTTTTACAGCAAAAAACTCTCTATCTTCTAGGTTAAAGATTGATTCATAAATAGGGTCAACAATAATTTTATTCTTAATATTAACGATACCTTTAAATTTTTGGTTGTTAATTTTTTTTCTAAAAATAAATAACGAATCAGAATCAAATGAATTACTACTAATATCAAATTCTAAGTTTTTATTAAAAATAATTTCTCCGTTTTCGTCAAATATTAAGTCTTTACCATTATCTGTACTAGCTTTAAAACTATTAAAATCAAAAAGTGATATCATATTATATTTAAAATTCGTTAGTGAATCACCTTTCCGATTTATTAACCCATATTTCCCGTTTTTTTTGGCAATCCCTGTATCATTATAATAAAAGAAAACTTTATCAAGATCCTCAAATAATACTTCATTTCCATTTTTATTTATGTAACCATATACTGAATCTTTAATGATATTAGCATAATCACCATAAAAATCGGAACTCATATTATATTTCTGTTTGATTACAATTTTCCCTTTTTCATCTAAATATCCTATTTTATGTTTTTCCTCTGGTTGTATTTTATAATACAACATTCGAAATAAATTTTCTGCAAAAATATTATCTTTAATTTTTTCTGGCTTTTTTCCAATAAAATATGTTTTCTCAAAATCTGGTGAAATTTTTTCTTGAGAATAAATATAATTTATCGAAACTAAAAAGATTAATAAGTGTAATAGATTGTATTTCATATGTTATATTTTTTTGCTTACTGCCAACGTATTTGTGTATCTTTCAGTGGCGACCAAGAAAGCAATGCTTTTCGTTTGTCAGTCGTAAACATACCAAAAAAATCCCAAACCTTTACTTTCAGCTCCCAAACCTCGCCATTGAAGATACACGGTGTTGTAGAGTGTATTCTATTCAGACGCGGGTTTTCTATCTCTTTCGATATATTCAGCTGACTTTGAGCTTGCCTATCAGCTCGAAATTCAGCCGTTAATTTTCGATGATTGGCAAATTCCGTCAAGGCTCGCATTTCAACTTGCAAATAAGATTTCAGATTCAAATTTACTTGGGGATTGTCAATTGTATTCGATAAAGTCAATCAGCCCAAAACCCGCCATTCAGCGTTTTTTTCAATCGGGAATTTTGAATTGAAAGTTAAAACTTAAGGTGAACTTTTCCATGTTTTTTGAAAATCAGATTTTCAATTATATACTCTACAACGTTCTCGCATATCGACTCGTTGCGAGAAAATTAGCAATTATTTTTCAATTATTAATTTTATTCCCAGAAAATCCAAAACTCCGATTTCAGCCGAAAATCCGCAATGAGCGATATGCAGTGTTGGCATTTCGTTTTTTAATTTTCAGAGTTATTTTCCATCTCAGTTTTATCCTCTCTATTCAATTTGTTTCTAAAAGTTGGTCTAAAAACTAAACCCATAAAAAATCCAAAGAAGAATAGATTAAAAATGAATTTCCAAAAATTAAAGCCTTCTCGATCAAAATAATCGAATAAAGCCATTCCAATTGCGAAGAAAATACCACTATAAAAACCGTATTTTATAGTTTGTCTATTCAATTTGCTAATTTTCATAAGAATCAACCAATATGATTTTATAAAATTATTATCAATAAAATGATTATAAATGTAGTAATTAATCCAATTATCACATTACTAATTCCATGGAGCAATCCATCGTAATATTTATGAGATTTTTTTGTTCCACTTAAATATTGTTTGAAAGTAAATTTCGGCTTATTTGTCAGAATTCTCCAAAGATTTTCAAAAATCCACCGGAAACTTGCTCCAATAAAATTAAATATAATTTCAAATATTGTCAGAGCAGCAATTTCATCCATATTTTATTTCGTTATTTCAAATTTGAGTCGGTTTTTAAATGAATGCCAACGTTCTCGCATATCGCTTCGTTGCGGGAAAATTAGCGATTATTTTTCAATTTTTGATTTTAATCCCAGAAAATCCCAAACCTACGATTTCAACCGAAACTCCGCAATGAGCGATATGCAGTGTTGTACAGCGTATTTTATTATGTATTTATCAATTTA
>NZ_RQVT01000001.1 GCF_004010055.1 Psychroflexus aestuariivivens | reverse complement strand
GAAATCGCATCTCCGATTGGTAATTCTAAACTCCAATCGCCATTCGCATCGGTTTCTTCTGTATAAGTATTTCCTAAAGCGTCAATAATTTCAACATCTACATTTGGCATATTTGGTTCACCAGCATCTTGCGTTCCGTTACCGTTTTGATCGAAATATAAATGACCTGTAAGATCACCAAAGGCATAGAATCCGTTAGTGTCATTTTCTGTATCTCCATTTCCAACTTCAGTTGTGGTGGGATTGGAACCTTCGGTTTGAATTGATCCAGTCGGAAAATCAGGGTCATTAATATCTATCTCTGAAACTGTTGTTCCTTCAGGAACAAGAATGGACCATTCTCCATTTTCATCAGTTTCTATGGTAATTAAATTTCCTAGTGAAGTCAAAATGTCAACACTAACATCAGTTATTCCTAACTCAGTTGCATCTTGAATTCCATTCTGATTTGAATCGTAATATAGCAAACCTTCTAAAATCCCCGATTGAAAAAAACCATCAATTTCATTAAAAACACCACCATTATTAACATTTGTTGTTGTAGGATTTGAGCCTTGTGTTTGAGTTGCACCTGTAGGAAAATCTGGATCGTTAAAATCTATATTTGTTGTTACTATACCTGCAGCTACAACGGCTTGCCAATTTCCATTAGTATCTGTAGTTAAAATTTGAATTTGACCTAAAGCATCAGTAATTTCAACATCCACATTAACCATGTCCGGTTCAACTGAATCTTGAATTCCATTTCCATTAATATCAAAATATAAATGTCCTGAAATGTCACCTGATTCAAAAAAACCATTTACTTCCTCTACAGTTTGATTAGCTTCTACAATGGAGACTGTAGGATTTGAACCTTCAGTTTGAATTGCATTAGTAGGAAATTGTGGATCGTTGAAGTCAATGTTTGTTATGACTTGACCTAATGGTAATTCTATTGTCCAATCACCGTTTGAATTTGTAGAAATGGTTTCAATTTCACCAAAAACATCAGTAATTTCCACATCTACATTTGGCATATCAGATTCATTTGGATCTTGAGTTCCATTTCCGTTTACATCGAAATATAAATGCCCTGATAATGTTCCTGTTTCATAAAAACCATCTATTTCTGAATAAATTTCACCATTGACAACATTAAAAATTGTAGGATTACTCCCTTGAGTTTGGTCAGTACCTGTTGGAAAGTCAGGATCGTTTGTGTCAATTGTAGTTGTTGCAATTCCTATAGAAACATTTTTTGTCCAATTTCCATTAACATCGGTTGTTTCAATAAATGTTTGACCGATTCCATCAACTATTTGAACATCAACATCAGGCATATTTGGTTCGTCTGAATCCTGAGTACCATTACCGTTTTCGTCAAAATATAAATGTCCAGATATTTGACCTGTCTTGAAAAATCCGTCAATTTCGGAATAAGATTGATTTAATAAAACTTCAGTTGTGGTTGGGTTTGAACCTTCAGTTTGAATCGCACCGTCAGGAAAATCAGGATCGCTAGTATCTATCTGAGAAATTGTTGTACCAAGTGGGACGCTTGAGCTCCATTCGCCGTTGGCATTAGTTTCAACAATTACAGTTTCACCAACAAATGTGGTTATGATAACATCAATATCGTCTAAACCAGGTTCACCAACATCTAAACTGCCATTATTATTCAAATCGTCATAAATTAAACCTGAGATTTCACCAGACTCAAAAAATCCATCATTTTCAATAAAAATAACATCATCTGGTTGATTTTCGAAATCTAACTCCAAGGGATGAGTTGATGGGTCTGTACCTTCTGTTTGCATTGCACCAATAGGAAATGGTGGGTTATTTTGATTAATATCGACAACAATGTCACCCATAATCAAGTTAGTTTGCCAATTACCATCAATATCGGTTTGGACTTGGAAAGTATTGTTTAAAAAATCTGTAATTTCAACTTCAACACCAACCATATCTGGTTCAATATCATCTTGTATGCCATTGCCATTAAGATCAAAATACAAATGACCCTGAACATCAGTATAATAAGCAAATCCAGTAGTTCCAGTGTCTGTTGTTTGATTTTCATTAATAACATCAACAAAAAAACTTGAGCCTTCATTTATGGTATAGCCATTCCACAACTGCTCTACTTGAATAAATACTGCAATGCTTCCAGCGACTGTTGTTAGAGACCAATCTCCATTTTCATCTGTAAAAACTGTATTTGCATTATTATTATTTGTAATATTAACTATTAAAACACCAACTCCTTCTATTCCTGGTTCACCTGGATCCTGATTCCCATTATCATTAACATCGTAGTATACGCGACCTGTAACTGTTCCAGGATCATTAAATTGTGCAAGTAAATTTTGGAAAGGATTCGGTAGAAATATATTTTCAGTTTGACCGAAAGAATTATATAGTAAGCTGGATGCAAAAAACATCAGAACAAAAACTGTACCGTGTAGTTTCATTAATTCTAGATTTCCATTGAGTTAGTTAGAACAAATATATGTATAATTAACAAAACCTTAGATGTTTGTATTAAAATTAACATATCCAAAAAAGACAAATAGTAAAGCAATTTAAATATGAAATTTAAGAAGAATATTAAATAAATTATTTTTTGATTTGAATTGATAAAATTTAATATTAAAGTAAATTTGCCGTCATGAAATTCAATAAAGAAATAAATAGACGACGAACGTTTGGTATTGTATCTCACCCCGATGCTGGAAAAACTACTCTTACTGAAAAACTCTTACTTTTTGGTGGTGCTATTCAAGAAGCTGGCGCTGTAAAATCCAATAAAATAAAGAAAACTGCCACCAGTGACTTTATGGAAATTGAGCGACAACGAGGGATTTCAGTAGCCACTTCTGTACTTGGGTTTGAATATAAAAACCTAAAAATAAACATATTAGATACTCCTGGGCACAAAGATTTTGCTGAAGATACTTTCAGGACTTTAACCGCTGTAGACAGTGTTATCGTTGTTATTGATGTTGCCAAGGGTGTTGAGGAGCAAACTGAAAAACTTGTAGAAGTTTGTAGAATGCGAAATATTCCGATGATTGTTTTTATCAACAAAATGGATAGAGAAGGAAAGGATGCTTTCGAATTACTAGACGAAATTGAACAAAAACTCAATTTACAAGTTACGCCTCTCAGTTTCCCTATTGGAATGGGCTACGATTTCAAAGGAATTTACAATATATGGGAACAAAATGTGAACCTCTTCACAGGAGACCCTAAAAAAGATATCGAAGATACTATTGAAGTTAGTGATCTTTCAACTTCAGAAATTGATGATTTAATTGGCGAAACATCAGCCAATACGCTAAGAGAAGAATTGGAACTGGCGCAAGGTGTTTATCCAGAATTTGACAAAGAACTTTACAAAAAAGGGCAACTTCAACCCGTATTTTTCGGATCAGCTTTAAATAATTTTGGAGTTCGTGAACTTTTAGATTGTTTCATAGATATTGCTCCACCTCCAAGACCAAAAGATAGTGACATCAGAGAAATAAAACCTGAAGAAGACAAATTTACTGGATTTGTTTTCAAAATTCACGCCAATATGGATCCTCGCCATCGTGATCGACTCGCTTTTGTGAAGATAGTTTCAGGTAAATTTGAAAGAAATAAGCCCTATTTGCATGTCAGACAAAATAAGAAATTAAAATTTTCCAGTCCTAATGCTTTTTTTGCCGAACGTAAAGAAATTGTAGATGAAATGTTTCCTGGAGATATTGTAGGATTACATGATACTGGAAACTTCAAAATAGGTGATACTTTGACAGAAGGCGAAGTTTTGAATTACAGAGGCATTCCAAATTTTTCACCAGAACATTTTCGATATATCAACAATGCGGATCCGATGAAGTCCAAGCAAATTAACAAAGGTATCGAACAACTTATGGACGAAGGTGTTGCACAATTATTTACTTTGGAAATGAACAATAGGAAAATAATTGGTACTGTTGGCGCACTTCAATATGAAGTTATTCAATATAGACTAGAGCATGAATACGGCGCAAAGTGTTCTTACGAAAACATCAACGTACATAAAGCCTGCTGGGTGCAACCAGAAAACGAAAAAAGCGAAGAGTTTCAAGAATTTAAAAGAGTAAAATCTAAATATTTAGCAAAGGATAAACAAAACCAACTTGTATTTTTAGCCGATTCTGCATTTTCATTGCAAATGACACAGCAAAAATATAAAAATATTAAATTTCATTTTACTTCAGAATTTTAAATATTAAGAAGCCGAGAACCTGCTTTCCGCATCAAGTCCGCAGTTTTCACAAAGCAAAAACATCGTCGCACCAAAAGCTTCTTGTGGTCGCTTTAGTGCTTGTGTTTTGCTAATTTCTAACTTTACGGGCTTTCTGCTACAATCAGGGCTATTGGACTAACTTTAAGATATAAAATCAATAACAAAAAAAGCTTTTGAATCTTCAAAAGCTTTTTTTGTTACTTTTCAGAATTTTGGATAATCTATTCTATATAACCTTGTTTACGCATCCAATCGTCATTATAAATTTTACCAACATATCGACTTCCGTGATCGTGAAATAAAACCACAACAACATCATCTTTTTTGAAGTGTTCTTTCAATTGTAAAAGACCTTTGACAGCAGCGCCAGCAGAATTCCCCAAAAACATACCTTCTTCCTTAGCTAACTTTTGTGTATAAACTGCAGCATCTTTGTCTGTAACTTTTGTAAAACCGTCAATAACTTCGAAACGAACATTTAAGGGTAAAATATCTTCACCAATACCTTCTGTAACGTAAGGATAAATCTCTTTCTCATCAAATTCACCAGTTTCGTGATATTTTTTAAATACAGAACCGTAAGTATCAATTCCCCAAACTTTCACATTTGGATTTTTCATTTTCAAATAACTTCCAACGCCAGAAATCGTCCCGCCAGTACCGACTCCAACAACAAAATGAGTAACTTTACCATCGGTTTGTTCCCAAATCTCAGGGCCGGTAGATTTAAAATGCGCTTTACAATTCGAGGGATTGTCGTACTGATTTACATACCAAGAATTTGGTGTTTCCTCAGCTAATCTTGCCGAAGTAGAATAATACGATTGTGGATCATCTGGAGCAACATCTGTTGGACAAACATGAACTTCGCAACCTACGGCTTTTAGAATATCCATTTTTTCTTTACTTTGTTTGTCACTAAGTACACAAATCACTTTATAACCTTTTACAATTGCAACCAAAGCCAATCCCATTCCGGTATTGCCAGAAGTACCCTCAATGATTGTACCTCCTGGTTTCAGACGACCATCTGCTTCAGCATCTTCAATCATTTGTACAGCCATTCTGTCTTTTACAGAATTTCCAGGATTGAATGTTTCGTATTTTGCCAATACTAAAGCGTCAATTTCTTCAACAATTTTATTCATCTTAACCAAAGGCGTATTACCAATGGTTTCTATAATATTTTCTGCGTATTTCATAGTTAAATTTTGAGGAATGCAAATATAAAAAAGTAAAACTCAAATCTTACACAGTTTCTTATAAACTAAAGAAACCGCTTGATTAAGCGGTTTCTTTTATAAAATTTGAATTTTATTTTAGTTCAATTCGTAAGAAATTAAATCTGATGTTGACCCTTCTGACTCGTTAATAATCCTAATCGGACCAATATCTTTAGCAAGATAAACCTCGGAAGTATCTGTAATAGTCTCTTCAAGACCTTCTTGAGAAATAGTAAGAACAATTTCAATGTGAATAACATCTTCATATTCTACTTCATTGACTTCTAATATCATACCACGCTCAACCATCGTCATCTCATAATTAAAATTTTGAGTAAATTCAATATCTTCAAAGTCCTCGAAACCTTCAATATCAATACTTGAAGTATATGTAAAATCAAAATCTGAGGAGTATGATTGACCTTCTTCCAAGTAGTCTTTTAAAAAAACATAATTAAAGCCTGAAATAGAAAGACTTATGCCATTTTCTTCAAAAGAAAAACTTTCAAGCAAATTATAATAGTTACCTTCATTTTTGATCACATAATTATCTGGTTGGTCAAAATCTTGTTCTACTGGTAAATCTGGAGTTTCTACTCCAGCATCTGAAATAAAATTATCAATTTGATATGCTGGTAAACCTTCTATTGTAGTTTCACTGTTTACTGAATATTCATTTTCTGAGCTAGAATTGTTACTTTCAACATTATAAACCCAAGTATTTCCAACAGCCATTGGCCAATAATCTCCAGTGGAACCTTCACCCGGTTCTGTTGGTGATCCTGGATTCGACGGAAGATTTGGATCTAAACTATCAGGGAATTCTCCTTCTAATGGCTCGTTGCTACATGAAATAGAACTTATTAGCAAACCAAAAACAAAAGCAATTTTTATTGAATTTTTAATCATTATTTAAATTTTAATTTAAGTTCAAATTTATAAAAAAAACTTAATGATTCAACCTAAGCTTGTAATTATTCATGTAAATTTAGTCTTATTCAAACTTAATTGCCTTAACTGGTGAAATCTTTGAAATGATAATCGACGGAATCAGAAGCATCAATAGACATAAAATTAGCGTTCCAATGTTCACAAAAACAATATAAGTCCAATCTATATAAATTGGTGCAGTTGTGACATAATAAGTTTCAGGATTCAGTGGAATAATTTCAAAATATTTCTGAATAAATAAGATTCCTAATCCGATGATATTTCCTAGAAAAAGTCCTTTGAATATCAGAAATCCAGCGTTATACAAGAAAATTTTACGAACCGACCAATCAGTAGCGCCCAGTGCTTTCAAAATTCCAATCATTTGGGTGCGTTCTAAAATTAAAACCAACAAAGCGGTAATCATATTGATGCCAGCAACTAAAATCATGATGCCAATAATAAGCGCAATATTAAAATCAAACATTTTCAACCATTCAAAAATTGAAGGGTATTTTTCAATAATTGTACTGGCATTCAGAAAAGAACCGATATTTTCATAGACTTTGAATCCAACGCTTTCAATTTGTGTAAAATCTTCAACAAACATTTCAAATTGGCCAACTTCATGACTTTCCCAATTGTTTAAACGTTGAATTTGCTTCAAATCTGCAATCACATAGGTTTTGTCAAATTCTTGAAAACCAGAATCAAAAATACCCGATATCGTCAAACCAACTGATCGTGGTAAACGATCTTGATCTTCGCGCATAAAATAAACAATGATCTTCTCCCCGACTTCAAAATCCAGTCGATTTGCCAAATAACTTGAAATCAAAACCTGCTTACTGATTTTCTCATCAAAAACTGGCAGTTCACCTTCTACTAAAAATTCTTCTAGAAAATCCCAGCGATAATCTTCGCCAACACCTTTCACTACAATACCTTCAAAATCAGTTTCCGTTCTAATAATTCCATATTTTGTAGCAACTGTCTGAATGTGATTGATTTCAGGTATCGATTCAAATTCAGGATAAAAATCTTGGTTTTTAGTTACCGGTTCAAAAGTGATATTTGACTGGTCATTAGAAAAATTATTGATAATTATATGACCATTGAATGCAGCAATTTTATCACGGATTTTTTCTTGCAGTCCTAAACCTGTACCAAATGCTATCAACATCATAACTATACCAATAGTTATGGCAGCAATCGCAATTTTAATTATCGGCGCAGATATACTACTTTTATGGTCGCTTTTGGCAACAAGGCGTTTGGAAACAAAAAATTCGAAATTCAACCTAACAATGATTTATAATTGCCTCAAAAATACAGTTTATTTTATTCTTCTTATCAATTTTTCTTGCAATGCGCAACAGAAATTGAATTCGGACGACTCAGACATTATTGTCGGTGCTAATTTAACCGAAACTTACCTCCCACTCCTTAAAGATAAAAGCGTGGCGATTGTCGGCAACCAAACATCTGTGATTTTCAAAAAAGATAATTCCTATGTGCATTTGGTCGATTCATTATTGAATCGAAAAGTCAACATCAAAAAAGTTTTTGCCCCGGAACACGGTTTTCGTGGTAAAGCCGATGCCGGAGAAATTGTAAAAGATGGCATCGATACCAAAACAAATTTGCCAATCGTTTCGCTTTACGGCGACAACAAAAAGCCAAAACCTGAGCAATTGCTTGGTATTGATTTAATAATTTTTGACATTCAGGATGTTGGCGCTAGATTTTACACTTATATTTCTACTTTACATTATATTATGGAAGCTTGCGCTGAAAATAATATCAAACTTCTAGTGTTGGATCGTCCAAATCCAAACGGACATTATATAGACGGTCCGATTTTGGTAGAAGAATTCAAAAGTTTTGTTGGAATGCATCCTGTTCCAATTGTTCACGGATTGACTATTGGTGAGTATGCAAAAATGATCAATGGTGAATCTTGGTTAAATAATAGCTTAAAATGTGATTTGAAAGTCATAGAAATGAAAAATTACAACAAAACTAAAAGTTATGATTTACCCATCAAACCTTCGCCAAATTTACCAAATTCAAAATCCATAAACTTGTATCCGAGTTTATGTTTTTTTGAAGGCACCAATGTCAATGCCGGTCGTGGCACGGATTTGCAATTTCAAATTTTCGGTTCTCCATTTTTAGACCAAAATCATTTTGAATTTGAATTCACGCCAAAATCAAATCCTGGCGCGAAATATCCAAAACATGAAAATGAAACCTGTTATGGAAAAAATTTACAAAATCATAAAACATTGAATCAAATCAATTTAAAATGGTTGATTGAAGCTTATCAAAATACCGAAAATCAATCTGAATTTTTCAATAATTTTTTCAACAAATTGGCTGGTAATGATAAATTGAAAATTCAGATTGAAGCTGGACTTAGCGCAGAAGAAATTCGCGCCACTTGGGCTGAAGGCTTGAAAAAATACCAACAAATGATTCTGCCCTACGAAATTTACGAAGATTGAATTTTTTCTCCGTTCAATTCAACTTTATACTGAATATCGACTGTTTGATCAAGCATTTTTGAAACAGAACAATATTTTTCAAAAGATAATTTTGCGGCTCTAAAGGCTTTATTAGGTGGAATTTCACCTTTTAATTTTACCAAAAGCTGAATAGTATGAAACACTTTAGGGTCGGTGTCTTTTCTAAATCCTTCCACTTCCATTTGCAAGTCGTCGATGTTTAAATTTTGTTTTTTTAAAATATGAACAATGTCAATACTACTGCAACCAGACAGACCCATCAAAATCAATTCCATAGGACTTGCCGCCTGGGGATTTGGCGCCGAAGAATTGAACATCTCTACTTTATGACCATTGGCATTTTCAGCTTCAAAGTGGACGTCACTGTTTTGTTTTTTATTTAAAGTGATTTTCATAGTAATCTTTTTTAAAATTTGCGTTTCAAGTTGAACTTCAACTTAATATTTATTCAAAAATAAATAGATTCACCTTGATTATAAATAATGAAATGCTAAAAAATAGCTAATCTAATTTAGAATTCATCAAATTTATTAAATTTGCTGTCGAGGAAGGATTTGACTGATTGCAGCCTCTAAAAATTGCTAAAACAGTATTTCAAGTTTAGTTGTTAATACAGACCATTCCTTCCGACTAAATTTTAAAAATATTTTTTATGTCTTATTTATTTACTTCAGAAAGCGTATCTGAAGGTCACCCAGATAAAATTGCAGACCAAATTAGCGATGCATTATTAGATTATTTTTTGGCTTTTGATGATACTTCAAAAGTCGCTTGCGAAACTTTAGTAACCACTGGACAAGTTGTTTTGGCTGGCGAAGTGAGAAGCAACACATATATAGATGTCCAGCAAATTGCCAGAGACGTTATCAACGACATTGGATATACTAAAGGAGAATATCGATTCAGTGGCGATTCTTGTGGTGTAATTTCATTAATTCACGAACAATCACAAGATATTTATCAGGGCGTTGACAAAACTTCAAAGGAAGAACAAGGCGCTGGAGACCAAGGTATGATGTTCGGTTATGCCACAAACGAAACCGAAAACTACATGCCGTTAGCATTGGATATTTCTCATAAAATACTCATAGAATTGGCAAAATTGAGAAGAGAAAATAAGGATATTCAGTATTTGCGTCCAGATGCAAAAGCACAAGTTACCATAGAATATTCCGATGACAATGTACCTCAGAAAATTGATACTATTGTCGTTTCTACACAACATGACAATTTTGATGAAGACGATAAAATGCTGGAAAAAATTGACAATGACATTAAAAATATTTTAATTCCGAGAGTAAAAGCACTTTTTGAAGACGATATTCAAAAATTATTCGACAATGACATCAATTATCACATCAATCCAACTGGGAAATTTGTCATTGGTGGACCTCACGGCGACGCTGGTTTGACTGGAAGAAAAATCATTGTAGACACATACGGTGGAAAAGGCGCACACGGTGGCGGTGCTTTTTCAGGAAAAGATCCGAGTAAAGTTGACCGTTCTGCAGCTTATGCTGCCAGACATATTGCCAAAAATATGGTTGCCGCAGGTATTGCGGACGAAATTTTGGTGCAGGTTTCCTACGCAATTGGCGTAAGCGAACCGACTTCAATTTTGGTGAACACCACCAACAAACATGTAGATTTATCTGATGGAGAAATCGCTAAAAAAATTAGATCAATTTTCGACATGCGTCCAGGAATGATTGAAGAACGATTGAAATTGAGAAACCCTATTTATCGTGAAACCGCAGCTTACGGACACATGGGTAAAACACCGAGAATCGAAACCAAAATATTTCGATCAGATTATTCTGGTGAAGTTAAAAAAGACGTAGAATTGTTTACTTGGGAAAAGTTAGATTTTGTCGATCGTTTAAAAAATGAATTTGATCTGAATTAAAACATCTCATATTAAAATAAATGCCTGCATGTTTCTACATTCAGGCATTTTTGTTTTACAAAATTATATTCAAAAATGAATTTCAAAATTTTCTAAACTTGATTGATTTCAGTTTTAGAATGTTGATATTTGAAAAAAATATTTGAAATGATAAATTTATATAGCGCACAAATAGAAAGCATGTCTATTCACCGTGTAGGTAACAAAAGTAGAAACGAATCGCTCTTTTTATCCGAAGAACCACACGAGCTTTCAGATGAGTTAAAACCACTCATTAAAGAATATTTTCTAAAATCTTTCAGAGATAAAGAAGAAAATTATTATCATTTTGTTCACGATACCGATTTGGAATTTCACGAACTCAATAATATGGTGACAGATATTTTCAATAATCCTATGGAAAGTCATCAAATTTCAAAAAAAATAACCAAAAGATTGTTTGATGAATCTAAGCATCAGCACATCAAAGGCGGCGAAGTTTATGTCGTTTATTTTGAAAATATGCTTGTCGATAACGAGAAAGTTTCAGCAGTTGGTATTTTTAAATCTGAATTGAAACACGATTTTCTTCAATTTGAAGAAAAGCAAAACAATCTAGATGTGATTCTTCAACAGGGCGTTTACCTTAATAAATTAGATAAAGGTGCGTTGATTTTCAATACTGAAAAGGAAAACGGTTATAAAATTTTGTCTGTAGATTCCAATAAATATGATACAAAATATTGGTTGGAGCAATTTCTGCAAGTCGACTTTTTTGAAGATGAAAATTTCTACACCAAAAAGTATTTGAAATTTTGCGAAAACTTCGCTAAAGACGTTGTTTTACCGGCAGAAGACAAACAACAAGAGGTTTTGTTTATGAACAAGGCCATGAATCATTTTGCCTCAAACGACAATTTCAATGAGCAAAATTTCCTAAATGATGTTTTGGAAAATCCGGCTTTAGAACCTGAATTTCAGAATTACAAAACCGAAAAAGCACCAAAATATAAAGTTGAAGATTTATCAGATTTCCCGATTTCAAATACGGCGGTTACGGCAGCTAGAAAGAAAATAAAAAGCGTAATTAATCTCGACACCAACGTGCAAATAAAAATGGATTTTGTCAGTGGCGACAGTGCTGAAAGATTTATTGAAAAAGGCTGGGACGAAGAACGGCAAATGTTTTACTATTTGGTGTATTTCAACAAAGAAGAAAAAAGCTAAAGTCTAATTCGAAAAAATAATTTATGTCTATAAAAAACCCACTATTACAAGATTTTGACCATCCACCATTTTCTAAAATAAAAAACGAGCATTTCCAACCTGCTTTTGAAAAAGCTTTAGAAATGGCGCGTGCAGATATTCAAAAAATCACTGAAAATTCTGATTCACCCAATTTTGAAAACACGATAGAAGCCTTAGAATTTTCAGGTGAAAAACTAGATAGAGTTGCCAGTATATTTTTCAATTTGAATTCTGCTGAAACCAATCCAGAGATTCAAAAAATTGCTCAGGAAGTTTCACCAAAACTAAGCGAATTCAATAATGATTTGCTGTTGAATGAAGCTTTATTTGAAAAAATCAAGCACGTTTTTGAAAATCAATCCGATTTCAAATTGAATCACGAACAAGAACGTTTGTTGGATAAAGTTTACAAGAATTTCACCAGAAATGGCGCAAATTTAGACAGCGAAAAACAGACAGAATTAAGAGAAATCGATAAGAAATTAGCCAAATTATCACTCACTTTTGGCGAAAATGTTTTGGCTGAAACCAACAATTTCGAACTTCATATCACTGATGATAAAGAATTGGAAGGCATTCCAGAATCTGTCAAAGAATCTGCCGCAGAATTGGCGAAAAGCAAAGATAAGTCAAACTTTATTTTGACTTTGGACTTTCCGACTTTTCTGCCAGTGATGAAGTTTGCCAAAAACAGAGAACTTCGTGAAACTATGCTGAAAGGTTTTGGTTCCAAAGCCTTCAAAGACAATGAATATAATAATGAAACCATTGTTTTAGAAATTTCAAAGTTGAGATTCCAACGCGCGCAATTGCTTGGTTTTGAAAACCATGCTGATTTTGTACTGCAAGAACGCATGGCAAAATCTGAAACTAAAGTTCAGAAATTTTTGGATGATATTTTGGTGAAAGCCAAACCAGCAGCCAAAAAAGAATTTGATGAATTGGCAGATTTTGCGCTCAAAACCGATAATATTCAGTCGTTTCAGAAATGGGACAATGCGTTTTACACAGAAAAACTAAAGCAAGCAAAATTCGATTTGGACGAAGCAAAGCTGAAGCCATATTTTGAACTTAATAATGTAATTGATGGCATGTTCAAAATTGCGAATATGTTATATGGATTGCAATTTGAAAAATCTTCAGAAATAGACGTTTACCATGAAGATGTCGTGACATATAAAGTGAAAGATGAAGAGAATTCGTACTTAGCGACACTTTATGCAGATTTCCATCCAAGAGCTGGAAAACGCGATGGTGCTTGGATGACGATTTATAAAAATCAGTTTAAGAAATCTGGAAACAATGAACGCCCGCAAGTGTCGATTGTTTGTAATTTCACAAAACCTACTCAAAAACAACCTTCTTTATTGACTTTCAACGAAGTGACAACTTTGTTTCATGAATTTGGTCATGCGCTTCACGCTATGAACGCCAACACCACTTATCCGTCGCTTTCTGGCGCATCTGTGTATTGGGATTTTGTAGAACTGCCAAGCCAACTGATGGAAAATTGGTGTTACGAAAAAGAAGCTTTGGAATTGTTTGCCAAACACTATGAAACCGATGAAGTGATTCCTCAGGAATTTATAGACAAAATCAGAAAATCCGCCAATTTCATGGAAGGTATGCAAACCATACGGCAAGTTAGTTTTGGAAAACTAGATATGGCGTGGCATGCAATAAATCCTAAAGATGTTGAAGATGTAAAAGCGCATGAAGTTGAAGCTTTTAAAGCGACAGATTTGTTTCCAGATATTTCTACAAACTGCATGAGTACGGCTTTTGGACATATTTTTCAAGGTGGTTACAGCGCTGGATATTATTCTTACAAATGGGCGGAAGTTTTGGATGCTGATGCTTTTGAATATTTTAAAAGCCAAGGTATCTTCAACAAAAAAGTAGCACAAAGTTTTAAAGAAAATATCCTTATGCAAGGCGGCACCGTAGATCCAATGGAACTTTATGAAAAATTCCGCGGACAAAAGCCAAATCCAGATGCGCTTCTCAAACGCGCTGGCTTGTTGAAAGTTTAGTATTTAATCTAGTTTTATAAAATTCAAAAGCCTTAAACTTTAGGAGTTTAAGGCTTTTGAATTATGAAACATCAAATATTTTACTTTTTCAAATAAATACCTTTGCCATTTTCTATGCTAATTTGACGGTTTTTATAAAGCGTACCAATTGCTTTTTTAAAAGCTTTTTTGCTTAAATGTACCGTGTCGTAAATCAATTCTGGTTTGGATTTGTCGTGAATTGGCAAAAATCTATCTTCACTGGTTTCTAATTTGTCCAAAATCTTTTGTGCATTTGGTTCAATGCCACGATAGCCAGGTCGTTGCAGAGAAACGTCAATTTTGTTGTCAGGGCGAATTTTCTTAATCACGCCTTTCAATCGGTCGCCGGTTTTTAATTCCTGAAAAACCTCATCTTTATAGAGCAAACCAAGATGAATCTCATTTATAATTACATTGAAACCCATATCTGTAGGATTGGTCACAATCAAATCGACTTCGTCAAAATGTTCGACAGTTAGAATGCTATTGTCTACAAATTTATTCACTCGACTGGACGCCACCAAACGATTGGTTTCTTCATCCAAATAGCAAAAAATCAGGTAGCTTTCAGCAGGAATCATTTTATAGGCTTGCTCGATATGTGGCACGAAAAGGTGTTTTTCCAAACCCCAGTCCAAAAAAGCGCCAAAATCGTTGCTATCTGCACATTTTAAATAGGCGAATTCATCCAACATGACTTTCGGCTCCAAAGTTGTTGCGACTGGACGTTCGTCAAAATCTAAATACACAAAAACTTCCAATTTATCACCGATTTCAAAATGACTGGGTTTATACTTATTTGGAAGCAAGACTTCATCACCAGCTTCGTTTTTCAAAAACAAACCCGGTGGCGTATCGCGATCTATGGTTAAATTGTGTTTTAGGCCTAATTCTAACATTGAAATTTTTATTTGTTGCAAAAATACTGAAATTAGAACTGGAATTCTTAAATTTTTAAATTGAATTCATTTAAGATAGGAATTTGAAAACTATTCTAAGACTTGATTGAAATCAATTCGTTCCTTCAGAAAATGAAAATAATTCAATAAAACTTCATCATTGACGGTTCTAGGCGTGAAAATTTCTAGCAACTGAGGTTGATGGTTTGTTTCAAAAAAATTATCCAAAGCAGTTTCAACTTCAGCTTTAGAAGATGCTGTTCTGTAGTTGAATCCATACATGTTACAAAGTTGCTTAGCTTTTAGATTGTGGGTGGTTTCAAAGTATTTTTCAAAATATTCTGTTTGTTTATTTCCTGGCAAAATTCTAAAAATTCCACCGCCTGTATTGTTTAAAAGAATAATTTTAAAATTCTTCGGAATATAATTGTTCCATAACGCATTAGAATCGTAGAAAAAACTCAAATCTCCAGTCACCAAAGTCGTTGGTTCGCCACTTGCCACCGCGTAACCAATCGCTGTTGAAGTACTGCCATCAATGCCGCTCGTACCACGATTTGCAAAAGATTTTATCAGTTTTTTGGAATCGAATAAATTTGCATATCGGATGCTGGAGCTGTTCGCAAAATGTACGATTTCATCTTTTGGTAATGCTTCAAAAAGACTGTAATACACCGCAAAATCACAAAATGGAATTTCAGATTCATATTGTATTCTAGCCGTTAATGTTTCTTTTCGAATGGCATTCCAAGTGTCAAAATAATTGGATTTTGGAGATTTCAATTTTGGAATTGCTTGTCCAAAAAAATGATTGACGGTAGTTTTGAAATGTTTTTTTAAACAAAAGAATGTATCATTTGCCTCAAGTGGATCAATGTGAAAATGTTGTTCGGGTTGAAAATCTCGCAAACATTTTTTGATTTTTTTCGACACAATCAAACCGCCTAAAGTGATCAACAAATCCGGTTGAAATGCTTCAAATAAAGCTTCTCGATTCTCATATTTTTCCATTGGCGCAATGATGGCGTCAATATTGGTGAAAAAATTTTTATGTGAAATATTAGACGTGATTTCTGTCATCACAATAACGGAATCATCTTGGGCTAAAAATTCTAAAATTTCAGGCGCAATAATTTCATCTAAATTCAGACCGACTAGCACTAATTTTTTTTCAGCAGAATTCCAAGCGGTTTCAAAAGTATTGAAATCAATTTCTGCATTTATTTTTGGTAAATCCGGTAGGTTTGGGATTTCAACAGTTTGTATTTCTGAAATGTGATACAAGGGTTCGTCAAAAGGCGCATTGATGTGAACTGGACCTTGATTTAGATTGGCAATTTGCAAAGCTTTATGTGTTTCATTTGCATTAAATTGCTGCAATTCGGAATCTGAATTTTCATGAAAATCGCCTTTCAAATTAGCTGAATACAAAATATGATTGGCAAACACATTTTTCTGTCGAATGGTTTGTCCATCACCAACATCTATGAGGTGTTCTGGACGATCTGCAGAAATAACAACCAAAGGCAAATTGCTATAAAAAGCTTCAGAAACCGCTGGGTAATAATTCAGCAAAGCTGAACCCGAAGTACAAACAACTGCCACTGCAGAATTCAATCGTTGGGTCATTCCTAAAGCAAAAAAAGCCGCACAACGTTCGTCAACAATGCTGTAAGCTTTAATTTCTGGATGATTCGCCATTGAAATCGTCAAAGGCGCATTTCTCGATCCTGGAGAAATTACGATATGCTTGATGTTGTTTTTAACACAAATTTCAGTGATAATTTGTGCAGACGGAATTGAAGAATAAATGTGCTTCATACGACAAAAATACTGGCATTCTGCCAAATTCAAATGCTAGAAAGTAAATTCTTATAGCACTTTTAACATGGTTTGAGATTTATGAACGGTTTCCTCCCACTCGGCTTCAGCTTGACTATCTTTGGTAATTCCGCCACCGACATAAATTTTAATTTTGTTGTCTTGAAAAGACATACACCGCAAATTCACAAACAATTCGGTTGAAGATAAAATTGAAGCATAAGCTTGGTTTTCCTGATTTCGAGCCCTTTCTGAACGTTTTATTTCATTTTTCATATTGATTTCACCAAAATATCCTGTGTAAAATTGTCGGTTGTAACCTTCATGATCCAACAAATAATAATAGGCAGAATCTTTTGGTAAACCGCAAACTGCTGGCGTGGGATGCAAAGATTTTAAAATATCATTGAATTTAGTACGGTCAATAAAAGTAGCAACATCCGTTCTTAAATGCAGTAAATCTCCAGCTTGGACAGTTTCACGTTCGGAAACCAAAATATCGCTAGTGTTGTGTTTCAATGAATTTACAATTTCGTCAACAACAATTTGTTGCTCGTCTATTTCTTTATCGGTCCAATCTTTGGAATCTTTTACTGAACGCGTTCCAGCAAGTGCCATGGTTTCTAATTTATTGCGTTTCAGATTCGCTAAAATTTCTGGCGAAGCGCCCAACCACAACCCAACTTTGGGATGAAACCAAATGTAAGTCATCGCATCTGGGTATTTTTTCAATAAGCGTAGAAAAATCTGTCCCAAATCTTTCATTTCATAATCCATAGAAATATATCTGGACAAAACTGCTTTTATGAATTTTTTATCCTGAATCTGATTGACACAATCTTCAACTAGTTTTTGATATTTTTCCTGATCAGCATTAGAAATTTTGTAATCACCTTTATTGAATTCAACAGATTCCAGATCTATTTCTTTCAACTGAAAAGTTTTAAATTCAGCATTAGAAATAGGAAAAAAAACAGATTCAGATTTCATATTGAATGGTGCAAATAAAAATCCAGCATCATCAAAATCTTGAATGTTTTGTAAAGATTCAGAATTTGGTAAAATCATTTTAACTAATTTGTCGTGTGGTTTGTGATACACAACAAAAGGTTTCTGCGATTGGTATCGAGAATTTATATCTTTCTGTAAACTCATTTTTTCGGTTTTGGTAATGCAATTGTGGTCAGTTTTACCGCAGAAATCAACCTTTCGTCTTCGTCTGTAAGTTTGATATCCCAAACTTGAGTTGTACGTCCTTTATGGATAAATTGGGCTTTGGCAAACACAAAACCCGAAGCGATGCTTCTAATGTGATTGGCGGAAATTTCCAAACCGCGGATTATAAAGTTTTCCGCATCCAAAAAAACAAAACACGCGGCACTGCCTACGCTTTCTGCTAATGCAACCATTGCGCCGCCATGTAAAACGCCATCTGGTTGATGAACTTTTGGTGTGACTGGCATTTTGGCAATTAGAAAATCTTCACCGACATCGATATAACTGATGTCTAAAGTTTGCATTAATGTATTTTCTGTAAAAGCATTACAGCGATCTAAAATTTCAGTTTTTGAAAGGTTCATTACGATAAATTATGAAATGTAAAAATACAAAAGCTATTGAGCTAAGCGACAAAATTAATATGGCTTTAGAGTTTTGACCAAAATTCTATCTAAATTGCTTTAATTTGCACACTAAAATCCGATTAATTTTGAGCCTAGAACATCAAGTCAGTTACCAAACGACTAATACTTACAGCACTTTAAATGAATTGACAAATCAAACTAAAAATGTTTGGATTGCTTGTCATGGCATTGGTTTTTTGAGTAAATATTTTATCAAATATTTTGAAGATTTAAATCCTAAGGAAAATTATATTATCGCTCCACAAGCGCCATCAAAATACTACCAAACCAAAGCTTACAAATACGTTGGTGCTTCCTGGCTCACTAAAGAACACACTAAATTAGAGACTGAAAATATTTTGAATTATTTAGATGCTGTTTTAGCAAATGAAAATATTCCTGAAGACAAACATTTGATTCTGATGGGATTTTCTCAAGGGGTTTCTGTGATTACGCGCTGGATGGCAAAACGGAAGATTCCCGCCGATCGTTTGGTCATTCATTCAGGCAGTATTCCAGATGAATTCCACGCTAAAGATTTTAGTCATAAGAAAAACCTGAAAGTAGATTACATTTATGGTTTAAATGATGAATATCTAAATGAAGAAAAATTGAATTCACAAATTGAAATCACTGAAAATATTTTTCCACATAAACCTGAAATTCATACTTTTGATGGCAAACATGTGATGAATTCAGAATTGTTGAAACATATTTCTGAAAATGTTCAGAGTTAATCAGGAGAACAGTATTTATTCCTAAATTTTAAATTTGCAATTAACCAGAATCAGCTATACTTTTATAAATCCGAGTTTGTCAAAATTGTTTTTGATTCGTAGTATACTGGTATTCCTAAGATATTCCTTTTTAAAGTTCCATGAACAATGTATTCAGGTTTTATATTGGATTCATCGTTTTTGGTAATAAGAGATTCAAATTCCCAAGTATAACCACTTATGAGACCAGTTAAATAAGTACTACTTTCAATTGTAATATATTTTTCTTGGTCTACAACGTATTCTAAAGTCATTTCGATATTGAAAGTCAAATTATCCACGAGAACGAACTGTTCCAACTTTGTGTTATACTTTGATTTGTAATCATTTGCAATAATAATTTTTTTTGTGTTTTTTTCTGAAATCGAAGCTGAGATTAGTTGAGCCACGCCAATACTCATGATAGCAATTGAGATAATTTTAAATCGTGTTTTAAATACTTTTCTACCTTTGGTTATAAACCCAATAATCAGATACAAAAAATATACAAGTATTAATACGTTTAAAATCGACCAAATTAAATGTATCATAGATTAAAATACTTTTGAACCTAATATTCTATCGCTAAAATTTCAATAGATTTTGTTTCAGTGCCGAGCGAAAATTCAAACGAGTTACCAACTTTATGACCTGTCATCGATTTTGCAATTGGTGAAGTAAAAGCGATTTTTTTCTGTTTGACATCAGCTTCATCCACGCCAACAATTTGAAATTCCTGTTTGTTAGCATTCATTCTAAAAGTCACTTTTGCACCGAATCTAACTTCATCTTGCGGTTGATCTTTCGGCTGAATAAGTTGCGCCGAGTTCAACCGATCTTGAAGTAATTTTAACTTGCCATCTATGACTGTCAGCGCTCTTCTTCGCTCAGTATCATCGTCAACATTCAACTCTGAACGCGATTGTTGAAGTTCAGTTTTTTCGTTCTCCAACATGTCTAAACCTTTAGGCGTAACATAATTAATTTGACCCTCAGGTAAAGCTGCTCTTGGCGGTATTATCGGCGCTTCTTCTTGATCACTTTCTTTTACAAAACCTCTGCTCATATTCTTTATTTACATAAAATCAAGATTTAATATAAGTAAAAATAAAGACATTAACTTATATAATTCCAAATTGTAGTGTCTTTAAACAGATTTCTGAAAGTGATGTTGATATTTTTGTGCTCTGGTAATTTGAAATTTGGATCGGCTTTAATGACGTGTTGTGCGTAACTTCTAGCGATTTTCAAAATCTGATTGTCTTTTACTAAATCTGCGATTTTCAAATCCAAAATGCCGCTTTGTTGAGTTCCCATTAAATTGCCTGGACCACGTAATTTCAAATCGACTTCTGCAATTTTAAAACCATCGTTGGTTGCCGTCATGGTTTCCATTCGGGTTCGGCCTTCGTTGCTTAATTTTTTGCCAGTGATAAGAATACAATAACTTTGTTCTGCGCCACGCCCTACTCGACCACGCAATTGGTGAAGCTGAGACAGGCCAAATCGTTCTGCACTTTCTATAATCATCAAACTGGCATTTGGCACATTTACACCGACTTCTATTACGGTTGTTGCTACCATAATTTGCGTTATCCCTTGGACAAATCTGTCCATTTCATAAGCTTTGTCTTCAGGTTTCATTTTGCCATGAACAATTGAAATTTGATATTTTGGTTTAGGAAATTCGCGTTCAATGCTGGCGTAACCGTCCATCAAATCTTTATAATCGAAATTGGCTGATTCTTCAATTAAAGGATAAACCACATAAACTTGTCGACCTTTTCCGATTTCATCTTTGATAAATCGAAACACTTTCAATCGGTTGCTATCGTAACGATGAACTGTCTTGACAGGTTTTCTACCGGGCGGCAATTCATCTATGACGGAAATATCTAAATCGCCATACAAACTCATAGCTAGAGTTCTTGGAATTGGCGTTGCCGTCATCACTAAAACATGTGGCGGTAATGTATTTTTCTTCCAAAGTTTGGCACGTTGAGCCACGCCAAAACGATGTTGTTCATCTATAACTGCAAACCCTAGATTTTTGAAAACGACTTTGTCTTCAATCAACGCATGTGTGCCAATCAATATATGGAGTTCTCCATTTTCTAATTTTTCATGTAAAATTTTACGATTTTTCTTTTTTGTAGAACCTGTTAAGAGAGCAACTTCAACATTCATGGCTTCACACAATTCTGAAATCCCTTCGTAATGTTGTGTTGCTAGAATTTCTGTTGGTGCCATCAAACAGGCCTGAAATCCGTTATCCAAAGCCATCAACATGCTCATCAATGCCACAATGGTTTTTCCTGAACCCACATCGCCTTGTAAAAGTCGATTCATTTGAGCATTACTACCCAAGTCTTTTCTAATTTCTTTCAGTACTTTTTTCTGCGCGTTAGTCAATTCAAACGGCAACACGTTTTTGTAGAAATCATTAAAATAATCGCCAACTTGTTCAAATCTAAAACCTTTAATTTTTGATTTATGAACTGCATTTTTTCGCAAAAGCTGAAGTTGAATGTAAAAAAACTCTTCAAATTTCAATCGAAATTGTGCTTTGGCTAAATTTTCTGAAGAAGTTGGAAAATGAATATTAAAAACAGATTCCGCTTTAGGCATCAGTTTCAAATCTGATATAATATTGTCGGATAACGTCTCATGAATTTGTTTGCCGTAAGATTTCAACAATTCAAAAACCAAACTACTCATCATTTTATTGGAAATGCCACGTTTGTTTAATTTTTCGGTTGAAGGATAAACTGGTTGCATTTTGACATTCGATTTTTGCTGATGTTCAGACAACAATTCAATATCTGGATGAGGCATAGAAAACGTGCCTTTGAAATAATTCAGCTTTCCAAAAATTACGTAAGGCACATTTGTTTTTAGATTTTCTAAAATCCACTTATGTCCGCGAAACCAAACCAACTCCATCGTTCCGGTATCGTCGTAAAACTCAGCAACCAAACGTTTTCCACGTTTCATCGGAACAGATTTTACACTGGAAATTTTACCTAAAATTTGAACTTCTGCACTATTGTTTTGTAAATCTTTAATCTTATAATATTGAGATTTATCAATATATCTAAACGGAAAAAATTCCAACAAGTCTTGAAATGTATGAATTTGCAACTCCGTTTTCAGCAAATCTGCACGTTGCGGACCGACACCTTTTAGGTAAACGATTGGAGTTTGAAGCGTTTTAGAATTCATGAAACGAATATAGTATAATTCAAAAAAAATTTACAAATCTTCCTTCTAAAAACGAAAAAAGCTGCTTCAAAATGAAACAGCTTTGATTAATTTTAAAATTAAAAATTAATCGTCGTATTTATCAGAATAACGTTGATACAATTCCGTTTGATGAGTTTCTAAACTGATGTTTCTACCTTGGATAAATGCTTGAATCAATTTGTTTGTTTTCATGTCTAAAGCATCGCCTTCACTGATAAATAACGTAGCATCTTTGCCCACTTCCAAACTTCCAATTTGATTGTCTACACCAAGAATTTTAGCTGTATTCAGCGTAATCATTTGCAAGGCAATTTCTTTATCTAAACCAAAAGCCGCAGCGGTTCCGGCATAAAATGGTAAATTTCTGGAATTCATACGTTCCATGCTTCCGCTGCCTTCCAAAGCGACCAAAACACCTGCATCATGAAGTATTTTGGGTAATTTGTATGGTAAATCGTAGTCATCGTCTTCAAAAGTTGGTGTAGAATGCACACGCTGAATCAATACTGAAATATTTTCGGATTTCAATAATTTGGCAAGTTTATGACTTTGATAAGCGCCGACAATCGTCAATTGATCAAAATTCATTTGTTTCTTAAAACTAATCACATCTTGAATTTCTTTTTCACCATCAACATGAACAAATAATGATTTAGAACCCTCAAAAAGGCCCTGCATGGCTTCAAATTCTAAATCTTTTTCATCTGAATTGTAGACTTTCGCATTTTGAAAATATGTAATCAGGTTTTCAACTTCTGAATCATATTTTTTATTTTGTTCAAAAGGACGTTCTGCATCATACCAACTGCCGCTTCTTTTGAAACTGCTTGGCCAATTCAAATGAATGCCATCGTCTTCCTTGATGATTGCATCTTCCCAGTTCCAAGCATCGAAATGAACAATGGAAGAGGTTCCTGAAATTCGTCCGCCACGAGGCGCGATTTGTCCCATCAACACCCCATTTGGTCGCATACTTTCTACAATTTTACTTTCTGTGTTATACGCAATGATACTTCTTACATGTGGTAACATTTTACCCAATTCATCTTCATCATCCGTAGCTTTTACCGCATCGATTTCAACTAAACCTAAAGTGGCATTTGGCGCAATGAAACCAGGATAAATGTGATTGTTTTCTGCTGAAATTTGTTTCCCTTTTGCCTGAGTTTTATCGGTTCCTACATAAGTAATTTTTCCATTATCAAAAACAATAACGGCATCTTCTATCACTTCGCCATTGCCAATGTGAGCCGTTCCACCTACAATTGAAATTGTTTCATTTTGCTCTGGAGCTGGCGTTTGTTGCGCCATTGTCGAAATTGAAATCAACAAGGCGATTAGAATCTGTATGGTATTTGAAAAATTTTTCATTTTATTCGTGTGTATGGTTGAGTTCATCTAAACTATCGCAATGCAAAAATTCTTTTTCTTTCTTTTTGATCGGTTGTGTTTTTAAACCTTTGTTTTTTGCTTTCATCATTTTGTTAATGAGAAAATTTCGCTCCTCTTTTATAGATTCCCTCATGGCTAAATCTTTCTCTAAATCGAAGTAAATTTGACCTTCAATCATAGTTTTTTCTGGTTTTGCATAAACTGAAAGCGGATGCACATTCCATAACACAAGATCGGCATCTTTACCTACTTTGATACTACCGACTCGATCTTCAATATGCAATAATTTGGCAGGGTTTAATGTTACAAATTTCCAAGCTTCATCTTCTGAAACATCACCATATTTAATGGTTTTGGCGGCTTCTTGATTCAATCTTCGAATCATTTCGCCATCATCACTATTTATCGCAACAGTGATTCCTTGATTGTGCATGATTGCCGCATTAAATGGAATTGCATCATTAACCTCGTATTTGTAAGCCCACCAATCGCTGAAGGTGGACGCGCCAGCGCCGTGTGCTTTCATTTTGTCAGCAACTTTATAACCTTCTAAAATGTGCGTAAACGTGTTGACTGTAAAACCAAATTGTTCAGCCACTTTCATCAACATATTGATTTCACTTTGAACGTAAGAATGACAACTGATAAAACGTTCGCCATTGATGATTTCCAGTAAAGTTTCCATTTCTTCGTCTTTACGGTATGTTTCACCAGAATTCTTTTTGTGTTCATATTCTTTGGCTCTTGTAAAATAATCTATAAACACCTGCTCTACGCCCATTCTACTTTGTGGAAAACGAGAATTTCCGCCCCAGTTGGACTGCTTCACATTTTCACCCAAAGCGAATTTGATGAATTTTGGAGAATTGTCGTAAATCATATCTTCAGCATCTTCGCCCCATTTTAATTTTAAAATGGCAGATTGACCACCAATTGGATTGGCAGAACCGTGTAGTAACTGAACGCTAGTCACACCACCAGCTAAAGCTCTATAAATGCTTATATCGTCGGGATTGACAGCGTCTTCCATTGTGACTTCCGCAGAAGAATTATGACCGCCTTCATTGACAGAACTAGCTGCAATATGTGAATGTTCATCCACGATTCCAGCTGTTAAATATTTACCTTCACCTTCAATGACTTCAGCGCGACGGTCGTTTAGGTTTCGATCGATTTTTTCGATTTTTCCGTCGATCACCAAAACATCCGTATTTTCTAAAGTTCCTTCGGATTCTCCAGTGATTACCGTGGCGTTTTTAATCAAAAGTCGATGGGATTCTTTGGTTTTATCTTTTAAACCATAAGCCATATTTGGATATCTGACGTTCAAAAGTTTTGCATCACTTTCATCCTCTTTTTCTTCATCTTTATCCTCATCTTTATCTTCACTTTCTTTATTTGTAGCTATAGTTGCTGTGAATTTAGTTTCATCGCCATTTGGTAAAATAGCTTTCCCTGAAATTGCTTTATTTGATGTGTCAATTTTAGAGGTCAGCAAAACATATTTGTCGCTGTCTTTGTCGGTTTCAGTGAGAATAAGGTTTAACCAGCCTTTTTCATAAGTTAATTTGCTGCCTAATTTCAAAGTGTCTTGCTTAACTTCAGCAGAATATTTTTCAGCTTCATTTTTGATGTTTAGTTCGTAGGTTTCACCTTCAAAAGTTAAGTTGTATTGACCTGAAATATCTATAACATCGATGTCTTCGAAAATATGGCGTTCACCTTGTACCCAATTTTCATAGATTTTGAAATCATCTTCAAATAAAGCTTTCGATGAGATGAAAAAGTTTGCTATTTTACCTTTTTCCAAAGTTCCGAGTTGGTCAGATTTACCGATAATTTCTGCAGGAACTTCGGTTAAAGCAGCTAAAGCTAAATTTTTATCCAAACCTAAATCGATAGATTTTCTAAGATTTTTCAAAAGTTCATCTGGAGACTCCAAACCTTTGCTTGTGAATGCAAAAGTAATGTCATTGTCAGCTAAAATCTTTGGATTAGCAGGTGCGTGATGCCAATGTCTCATCTCTGATAATGACAAGTAGTCTCTCAAATGCGGATTTTCTACATCGAAAGCCTCTGGAAAATCTAAAGGCAAAATGAATTTTGCTTTGGTATCTTTAATCTCTTGAACACGTTTATATTCATCTCCACTACCAATTATTGTGTATTGAACGCCAAACTGATCTCCAATTTTGTCAGCACGCAAAGCATTTAAATAATTATCAACATTAAAAATTTGTGGTAAATTTTTATTGCCAATAAAAGCTTCAATTGCTAAATCTTTGTTGTCAATCAAACCGTTTTGATAAGCTTCGGTATCCAAATAAAACTGTCTTAGCAAAGCTGTGAAACCCATAATAGAGCTTGGATAGGCTTGTCGAGATTGTTTGCTTTTGTCAAACGCAAAATATTGTGCAGAATGTTTAGACAGTAAATTTTCATTCACATTTTCACTTTCGTTCAATGCAAATAAAGCTGAAGTTCCTCTTACAAAGCCATCTGTAATGTGCGTGTTGACGACACCAAAACCTGATTTTCTTAGTTTTTCAGCTTCAGAATCATCGAATTCAAAATGAGAAATGGCGTTTTGGTCTGGTCTAACGTGGTCATTCCAATAATAACCTTTTCGGTTTGGATCGTATTGGGGTTGAGATTGTCTTGGTGCAGATTCAATCTTTTTGATTCCGAAATCAGAATAAACCTCGATAAATGATGGATAAATATGCTTTCCTTTAGCATCAATTTTAATTGTGTTTTCAGGTAATTTTACTGATTTCCCAACATCTATTATTTTACCATTTTTAAACAAAATCGTCGCATATTCAATAGTTTTTTTTGATGATACGTGAATCGTTGCCGAATGCAAAGCCACGAAATTTTCAGATTTGGTTTTTACCGCTTGACTATCGGGAAAATAGTCCTGAGAGGAGGCTAAAAAACCAATAAAAAATAATAAAATTAAAACATTGTGTTTCATTGAAATTGATTTTAGTTATTCAAAAATATTAAAGCTTTTATGGTAGTTCACAAGTAAAGCAACAACATAATTATAGCTATCCATACCTTTCGGTTGGTTGTTGATTTTTAGATAATTACCATACATCATTTCCATAAATAGTTCAATAGGACCACGATACTTATCCCAAAAACCCTGAACTTCTTTATAATTCTTCATTACCCCAGGATTCAATTCAGAAATTAGAACTTGAGATAATTCAGGGTCACTTTTATAAATATCAGTTAGACTATATTTTAAGGCAAAAGTTAAACCCGAATATCTCACATGTGGGTTTTTATCATGAATACTTAAAATTGACGCAATAAAATTGGCTTCATTTTCTTTGGAATAGCCTAATTGATGGCCGATTTCATGAGCAATCGATGTTGGTAATTTATAAGTTGGTATTTTGTAATTATACTGCGCTTCATTTGTAAATGGATTTACGTAACCACTGAATCCTGCATATGAAAGTGGTAAAGAAAATAATGAAGGCTTTACATTTTCTCTTTCATATTTGAAATGAAACTTTTCGTTTTCAAAATTTTGATAAGCATCAAAAACTAAATCTTGCAACTCTTTTTGTTTAAAATTGAAGTCGACTTTAGTTGAATCGTGACTAACTAATTTTCGATGTGCAATATTGGTTCTTTGAATCAATTCACATGTAAAATCTACCAATTCAGTTTTAGAATATTCTGTTCCAATCTTTAAATTTTTATGTAAAGGCAATCTATAGTAATTCAAACCCCAAAAGAAATGGAATAAGAAGTAAAATACAGACAAAAATGCCAATACTTCTAACAACTTGATTTTGAAATTTTTGAATTTATTTCGAAAAAGTTTGAAAATCCAGAATAAAATCCAAATAACTATAAAAGCGTATAATAAATCACCAAATGAAAATGGAATCCAGGACAGTAAGAAATGTTGAGTTTTGGAGATGACAAAAAACAGATTTTGGCTATAATATTGTTCAATAAATTTAGGAAATAATTTCAATATCGAAATCAACGCAATTTGGATAGGTAATAAAATAGCTAAAAATTTGAGTGTGAAATGTTTCAAAACTGAATTTAGTTAAAGTTGAAAACCAATGATAAATTGGAATTTTATTATTCATGAAAATTAAATTCAAACTTAACCAAAAATCTGAAATACTCATATATTTATCGTAATTTTGAAGGCGTCAAAACACAACTTAAATAACTCAGAAATGATTATCTTCTTCAAAACTGACTCGGCGCACTTTTATGCTGTTTCTTTGGACAAACGTCCTGATTATGAAACCATCAAAAAACTAAAATGGCTATTTGGCGATGCTACATTTGTAGATGAAAAACAAATCGATGGACATTTTATTGGGCCTCGTCGGGTAATGATTACACCCTGGAGTACAAATGCGGTAGAAATCACCCAAAACATGGGAGTTCCAGGGATTTCTAGAATTGAAGAGTTTCATGAAACCGATAAAAACTCATCAGATTTTGACAAAATGTTGTTTCAAAAATACGACGGCTTAGACCAGAATATTTTTCAAATTGACATTAAACCGGAACCCGTATTAGAAATCGATGATATTTCTGAATATAATGCGAAAGAAGGTTTAGCTCTAAATGTAGAAGAAGTAAAATATCTTGTGGATTTGTCCAACAAAATTGGTAGAAAACTAACTGATGCTGAAGTTTTTGGATTTTCTCAAGTCAATTCTGAACACTGTCGCCATAAAATTTTCAATGGCACTTTTATTATTGATGGACAAGAAAAAGAAGAATCATTGTTCAAAATGATTAAGAAAACTTCACAAAAAAACCCAAATTCGATTGTCTCTGCATACAAAGACAATGTGGCATTTATAGAAGGACCAAAAGTTGAACAATTTGCCCCAAAACGGGCTGATATTGCAGATTTTTATCAAAATTCTGAGTTTGAATCAGTCATCTCTTTAAAAGCTGAAACACACAATTTTCCCACTACAGTTGAACCATTCAACGGTGCAGCAACTGGAAGTGGCGGTGAAATTCGAGACAGATTAGCTGGCGGAAAGGGTTCACTTCCATTGGCAGGTTCAGCAGTTTACATGACTTCCTATTCTCGAATAAATAATCAAGATTGGGAGCAAAACATTCCGCCAAGACCTTGGCTTTACCAGACGCCTTTGGATATTTTAATCAAAGCTTCCAACGGCGCTTCCGATTTTGGTAATAAATTTGGACAACCGTTAATCACTGGTTCTGTGTTCACTTTTGAACATAAAGAACACGATAGAACTCTGGCCTACGATAAAGTTGTAATGTTGGCTGGTGGCGTTGGCTACGGTAAAAAATCGCAAGCTATTAAAGATTTGCCGAAAGAAAACGATGACATCATCATTCTTGGTGGCGACAATTATAGAATTGGAATGGGCGGCGCTGCCGTGTCTTCTGCAGATACAGGAGAATTCGAAAGTGGAATAGAATTGAATGCTGTTCAACGCTCCAATCCTGAAATGCAAAAAAGAGCGGCTAACGCTATTCGCGCCATGATAGAAGCTGATAAAAACCCTATTAATTCTATTCACGATCATGGAGCCGGCGGACATTTGAATTGTTTGAGTGAACTTGTTGAAGACACTGGCGGACATATTGATATTGACAAACTTCCTATTGGCGATCCTACGCTTTCTGCTAAAGAAATTATCGGCAACGAATCTCAAGAACGCATGGGTTTAGTGATGGGAGAAAAAGATGCAGATACACTTCAAAAAATTGCTGAAAGAGAGCGCGCTCCGATGTATCGTGTTGGAAAAGTTACCAATGATCATCAATTTGTCTTCAAAAATCAAAATACTGGAGAAACGCCATTAAATCTTCAACTCGATGATATGTTTGGCAGTTCGCCAAAAACAATCATGACCGATGAAAGTATTGAAAGAAACTACAGTAAAATAGAAATTGAAAAATCTAAAACTTACAATTACGTTGAGCAACTACTTCAATTGGAAGCTGTGGCAAGCAAAGATTGGTTGACGAACAAAGTTGACCGTTGCGTTAGCGGTCGCGTTGCCAAACAACAAACTTTGGGCGCGCTTCAAATTCCACTAAATAATTGTGGCGTTGTGGCTTTGGATTACAATGGCAAAGAAGGCGTTGCGACTTCAATCGGTCATGCACCAATTTCAGGTTTAATTGATCCAATCGCTGGCGCTAAAAATTCAATAGCTGAAGCTTTGACTAACATCATTTGGGCACCGTTGAAAGACGACTTAAAATCTGTCTCATTGTCTGCCAACTGGATGTGGCCTTGTAAGAATGAAGGCGAAGATGCCAGGCTTTATGAAGCTGTGAAAGCAGTTTCAGAATTTTCAATAAATTTAGGCATCAACGTTCCTACCGGAAAAGACTCTTTGTCGATGAAACAAAGATATAAAGATAAAGAAGTCATTTCTCCTGGAACAGTAATCATTTCTGCTGCAGGAAATTGCAATGATATTTCAAATGTAATAGAACCTGTTTTTCAATTGAATGCCGGACCAATTTACTACTTAGATTTTTCTGGCGATGATTTTAAACTTGGGGGTTCATCTTTTGCGCAAATTTTAAATAAAGTTGGTGAGAGTGCGCCAAGTATTAAAAATGACGACGCCTTCAAAAGTAAATTCAATGCGATTCAAAATTTGATAAAAGCAAATAAAATCGCTAGCGGACATGATATTTCTTCGGGTGGAATGATTACAGCTTTATTGGAATTGTGTTTTGCTGAAAACAATCTTGGTGCTGAAATCGATTTATCGAATCTAAATGAAACTGACCTATTTAAGATTTTATTTTCAGAAAACAGTGGTATTATTTTCCAAGGGAATTCCGAACTTTCAAAAGAATTAGAATCGCTGAATATCAAAGCAATTCAAATTGGAACAGTAACAAATTCAGGTGAATTGAAAATTCAGCATCAGCGACAAAAACTTCAATTCAATATTGATACTTATCGAGATTTCTGGCGAAAAACCTCTTATGAATTTGACAAGCACCAAAGTGGCGAAGAAAAAGCTAAAGAACGCTTTGAAAATTTCAAAAACAACGGACTGAATTTCAAATTTCCTGAACATTTTGACGGAAAATTGAAACTTGACCATTCACCAAAAATAAAAGCAGCAATCATTCGTGAAAAAGGATCGAATAGCGAGCGAGAAATGGCTAGAGCCATGCATTTAGCTGGTTTTGATGTTAAAGATATTCACATGACAGATTTAATGTCTGGACGAGAAAATCTGGAAGATGTCCAATTTATTGCAGCAGTTGGTGGATTTTCAAATTCAGATGTTTTGGGAAGTGCGAAAGGCTGGGCTGGCGCTTTTAAATATAATGAGAACGCAAATTTGGCGCTTAAAAATTTCTTCAACAGGGAAGACACCTTGTCTTTAGGCGTTTGTAATGGTTGTCAACTTTTTGTGGAATTGGGTTTAATCACGCCAGAACACGATGAAAAGCCAAAAATGCTTCATAACGATTCTGGAAAATTCGAATGTCAATTTACAGCAATCGATATTCAAAAATCGAATGCGGTGATGTTGAAAAATTTGGAAGGCAGCCGACTCGGCATTTGGGCAGCGCACGGTGAAGGTAAATTCAACTTACCGAAAACTGAATCTGAATATAACATTCCAGGCAAATATTTCAGAGAAGAATTTCCTTGCAATCCGAATGGTTCAGATTATAACGCCGCTATGCTTTGCGATGATTCTGGTAGACATTTGGTAATGATGCCACACTTGGAACGTTCGACGTTTCCTTGGAATTGGGCGTATTATCCAAAAGATCGACAAGATGAAGTTTCACCTTGGTTGGAAGCTTTCAAAAACGCAAAAACTTGGTTGAACAAAAATATTTAAGCAATGACTAAAGCTGAAATTATAAGCAAATTGAAGTTAGAAAAACATCCAGAAGGTGGCTATTTCAAAGAAACATACAGAAGCGCATTAACTGCTGAAAGTGCGCTTCTTCCCTCCTATTTTGATGGTTCGCGGAGTTTTTCAACTTGCATTTATTTTATGCTGACTTCCGATTCTTTTTCTGCATTTCATCGGGTGAATCAAGATGAAATTTGGCATTTCTACACCGGACAAACCATCCTTTTACACATGATTTCTGAAAATGGTGATTATTCAAAAGTGAAAATCGGTAATCGTTTTGATCAAGGTGAAATTCCACAGTTTGTGGTTCCAGCAAAAGTTTGGTTTTCTGCTGAAATTATCTCTTCTGAAGGTTTTGCTTTGGTAGGTTGTACGGTTTCACCAGGGTTCGATTTTAAAGATTTTGAACTGGCCAATCGAAAGGATTTAGTGAAAAAATTTCCAAATCATAAAGACATTATTTCGAAATTGACAAGAGTTTAGTGTTTATAAGAGGATTATGATTTCTTAAAGTTTATAACTGAGATATTTTAGACTTTGGAAATGGTTTTTTTTGTATTTTTCAAAACAAACTAAAAAATCATTTTCAAATGAGTTCAAAATCTTATTCAGAAGCCCACGAAAAGGAAGTCGCAGAATATTTAAAAAAAATCACTCACTCTTACTACAATATCAATTCATTACCAGAATATTTTGATATTTATAGAATTTCCAAAAATGATCCAGATGATTTTTGGAATACTATTGCTGAAAATAATTTTGAATGGCGCCAAAAATGGGATAATGTCATGTCTTGGGATAAAGAGAATGTTGACATCAAATGGTTTGAAAATGCAAAACTAAACATAACAGAAAATTGTATAGATCGGCATTTAGAAAAATTAGGCCATCAAAACGCTATAATTTGGGAACCTAATGATCCCGAAGAAGAGACGCAGTACATTAGTTATAATGATTTGCACAAGCGCGTCAACAAAATGGCAAATGTTTTGAAAAATCACGGTATTCAAAAAGGCGATCGCGTTTGTGTGTATTTACCAATGATACCAGAATTGACAATTACAGTTTTAGCTTGTGCAAGAATCGGTGCTATACATTCTGTAGTATTTGCAGGATTTTCAGCTTCAGCATTAGCTTCACGAATAAATGATGCTGAATGCAAAATGTTAGTTACAGCAGACGGAGGATTCAGAGGTGGTAAAACTATTGATTTGAAATCTATTGCAGATGAAGCTCTAAAAGAAACACCAAGTATAGAAAATGTTTTAGTTGCCAAACGAACACAATCTGACATTAATTTTGAAATCAATAGAGATGTTTGGCTTCATGAAGTTTTAGGTCAAGCTTCAGAAGAATGTTCTGCTGAAGTTATGGATGCTGAAGATCCTCTATTTATTTTATATACTTCTGGTTCTACCGGCAAACCGAAAGGCATGGTTCACACAAGTGCTGGCTATATGGTTTATACTGCATATACATTCAAAAATATCTTTCAATATCGACCAAAAGATGTGTATTGGTGTACGGCAGATATTGGTTGGATTACTGGACATTCCTATATTGTTTACGGTCCACTTTTAAACGGAGCAACAACTCTAATGTTTGAAGGCGTGCCATCTTATCCCGATTTTGGAAGATTTTGGGAGATTGTAGAAAAACATAAAGTCAATCAATTTTACACTGCGCCAACCGCAATTCGAGCACTTGCAAAACAATCTATAGATTTTGTAAATAAATACGATTTATCTTCATTAAAAGTTTTAGGAACTGTTGGTGAACCGATTAATGAAGAAGCTTGGAATTGGTATAATGATAATATTGGCAAAAAACAATGTCCAATTGTAGATACGTGGTGGCAAACTGAAACTGGAGGAATCATGATTTCTCCAATTCCTTTTGTAACACCAACCAAACCAACTTATGCAACGCTTCCGTTTCCTGGAATTCAAGCTTGTTTAATGGATGAAGAAGGCAACGAATTGGAAGGTTATCCTGCAAATGGCAGATTATGTATCAAGCATCCTTGGCCAAGTATTGCTAGAACAGTTTATGGCGACCATGAACGTTACAAAAACACCTATTTTTCTACATATAAAGATAAATATTTTACTGGGGATGGCGCTCTGAAAGATGAAGTCGGCTATTACAGAATAACTGGTCGCGTGGACGATGTTGTAATCGTGTCTGGTCATAATCTTGGTACTGCTCCAATTGAAGATGCCATAAATGAACATCCTGCTGTAGCAGAATCTGCTATTGTTGGTTTCCCACATGAAGTCAAAGGTAATGCTTTGGCTGGTTTTATTATTCTGAAAGAAGAAGGAGAAACTAGAAAACATGATAATGTCCGCAAAGAAATCAATCAACTGATTTCTAGTAAAATTGGTCCAATTGCAAAATTAGATCGCATTCACTTTGTGTCTGGATTACCAAAAACACGAAGTGGCAAAATTATGAGACGAATTTTAAGGAAAGTCTCTTCACAAGAATTTGACCAGCTTGGAGACACATCTACCTTACTCGATCCCGAAATTGTTGATGAAGTCATTGATAAAGTGAAATCTGCTTTAAAGTAAAAAGTTAAATTATTAGAAAATGAAAATCCAAATAGAAGTTTTTCTATTTGGATTTTTTATTTAATTTTAGAAATAATAAAATTGAAAACTCTCAGAAATGAAAGAAAAATTTTTATTTTTCATCTTAATCCCTATTTTTAATTTTGCTCAAGATAAACCTATTGTTGATGTAGGAGGCGCATTACGTTACAATTATTTAATGAGTTCGTGGAATTCAGAGCAAAAAGATATCGGCGGAGATTTTGTATATGACTTTTTCAGAATTAATGCAGAAGCAAAATATAAAAATGTTTATTTAAATGCTGAGTATAGAGAATATTCTAGCGCTTTTGGTGGTGGATTTATGAAGCAAGGCTGGTTAGGCTATTCTATTAATGAACAAGAAGATGTTCATCTAGGTTTAACCCAAGTTCCGTTTGGAATTCAAACTTATAATTCTCACAATTGGTTTTTTAACTTGACGTATTATGTTGGTTTAGAAGATGACCATGATTTAGGTGTGAAATACATGAATATCGGTAATAAATTTGAATATCAATTGGCATTTTTCAAAAACTCAGAATTATTAGATTTGGGCGGTTCAAATGAAGTCAGCACCAATAGGTATGCCTATGATATTGTTGGAACTAATAAAGAAATCAATCAAGTCAATGGTAAATTTGTTTACAAAACTGGCGAGAAATTCAATCATCGGTTAGGTTTATCAGCACAATATGGCGGCTTGTATAATATTGAAACCAAGCAAACAGGAAATCATCATGCGCTGGCGCTTCATCACGAAATTTTCTATAAACGATGGAATCTTAAAACCGAATTGATTTCAGCACGTCATAACCCAAAAAATCCTGAAGGTGAACGTCGAGATGTTGTCAGAATGGGCGCTTACGGATTTCCTTATGATATCGCTTCAGATTTTGAAATGTACACAGCAGCAATTTCTTATGGCCTGCCCGTTGAAATAGGACCGATAAGCAAACTTACATTTTACAATGACTTTGGTTATATGGATAAAAAAGCAACTGGTTTCAAAAATTCTGCAATGAATGTGACAGGCGTTTTAGTTACAGCTGGCGATGTTTATATTTATATAGATTATGCAGCTGGGTATAATCATTCCTGGTTTGGAGGAGATTTTACCAACGAATTGGGTGAAGGAAACCCAAACTTAGATTGGGAAGCTAGATTCAATATCAATTTTGGATATTATTTTCTAACGGACAACAAATCCCGATAATTTTTTTTAATTTTCTAAAAACTAAATTTTATGTCTCAGAAAGTTACTAGAAGTGATGAAAAAAAATCCATTTTTGGGTTAGAAGTGAATGGTCCTGTTTTTTTCACTTCAACTATTTTAATTGTTCTAGGAATTATACTAACTCTAGTTTTCGAGGACTCTGCCAAAGATTTTTTTAATGAAACACAAAATCAAATTGCCGAATGGGGCGGTTGGTTTTTTGTGTTAAGCGTCAATGTTTTTTTAATTTTTGTGCTTTTCGTTGCCTTTAGTAAATTTGGTAAAATACGATTAGGCGGAAAAGATGCTGAGCCAGAATTCAAAACTGTTTCTTGGTTTTCGATGCTTTTTAGCGCTGGTATGGGTATTGGACTTTTGTTTTGGAGTATAGCCGAACCAATTACACATTTTGCCACTCCGCCAAGTGCAGATGCAAACACAATTGAAGCTGCCAAAGAAGCTATGAATTTCACTTTTTTACATTGGGGATTTCACGCTTGGGGCATTTATGCTTTAGTAGGCTTGGCTTTGGCATTTTTCACTTATTCCAGAGGCTTGCCATTAACTATTAGAAGTGTGTTTTATCCCTTTTTTGGTGATAAAATTTATGGAATTCTAGGAGATATTATCGATATTTTTGCAGTTTTAGCCACTTTATTTGGCTTGGCAACTTCACTTGGACTTGGTGTACAACAAGTTGCAGCAGGTTTGGAACACGTTTTTGAAATTAGCGGCGGTAAAACTACACAAGTTTTGTTGATCGGGGGAATTACTCTTGTCGCAACTATTTCTGTGGTTTTGGGGGTTGATAAAGGCGTAAAAGTTTTGAGTGAGTGGAATATTCGCATTGCTGTGGTACTTTTGGTTTTGGTTTTAATTCTAGGACCAACTCTTTTTATTTTTGAAAGCTATCTTGAAAATGTTGGGAATTACTTTAGTAGTGTTGTTGAAATTTCTACTTGGAATGAAAGTTTCACGGGTGGAGATTGGCAGAACGATTGGACATTATTTTACTGGGGTTGGTGGATTGCTTGGTCTCCTTTTGTAGGAACTTTTATAGCTAGAGTGTCCAAAGGTCGAACTGTAAAAGAATTTATTCTTGGCGTTTTGGTAGTGCCGAGTTTAATTACATTTTTTTGGATAACTGCCTTTGGAAGCTCAGCATTAGATTTGGTGATGAATGGAAACGATACAATTATGCAGGCTGTAGATGATGATGTCGCTACTGCCCTATTTGTGTTTTTCGAAGATTTTCCTTTAGCAACAGTTTTGAATATTGTAGGCATTATATTAATTATTGGATTTTTCATCACATCTTCAGATTCAGGATCACTCGTTATTGATAGTTTAACCTCCGGAGGGAAAATTGAAGCGCCCGTTGGTCAACGTATTTTTTGGGCTGTAACAGAAGGTGCTGTAGCTGCAGTTTTACTTATCGGTGGTGGTTTAGGTGCTTTACAAACCGCTTCAATAGCAACTGGATTGCCATTTGCACTAATTTTGTTGATTATGTGTTATTCGCTATATAAAGGATTAAGTGATGAAGTGAAAAAACATGAAAAGAAAAAAGAAACTCAACAAAAAGAGGATTACGAAAAAATTGTAGGTAAAATTATTCAGAAAAGAAATAAAAAATAAAATATTATGAGTGTTGTAAATAAAATTCTTGTCGGTTTAGACTTGTCCAGTATCGATGTTAAGTTGATTCAATACACAGCTTATTTTGCTGAAATTATGGATGTTGAAAAAGTTTATTTTGTTCATAACATCAAGAAATATGAAATTTCTGAAATGCTGGAAAAAGAAATTGAAGATGTTGATTTAGAACAAGTTATTTCAGAAGAAATCCAAGAAATTGTAGAAGAAAATTTCAAAAAAGAAATTGAGTGGGAAGTCCTTATTTCTGACGACCCTTATACAGAATCTTTGATGAGTTATATCGTCAACAAATATGAAATAGATTTACTTGTTTTAGGAAATAAAAATAACGATGAAGGTTCAGGAATATTAGCTTTTAAACTTATAAGAACTTTGAAATGCCAATTTTTATGGATTCCTGAAAATGTAAAATATAAACTCGATAAAATTTGGATTGGGACTGATTTTTCAAACGCTTCAAAAAAATGCTTTAGCTTTAGTAGCTTGCTTCAATCCAAGAAAAATATTGAAGTTGAAGCTGTTCACGTTTACAGCTTGCCAGTTCACTTTTCACCTTACATCAATGACTCCAAAATTGAGCCTAAAGTCGAAAAGTATATTGATAAAAAATTTGACCAATTCTTCGATAAATTGAATTATAAAGGTGCTCTTAAATATCACAAAATATCTGGACGTGAAGCCAATGTTGCTAGCAAAATAAAAAAAGAAGCTTATAAAAATGATGTAGATTTACTAATTGTAGCAGATAAAGGTTCTAATACATTTTCAACTTTAACCTTAGGTAGTGTCACCGAAGATTTATTCAATCGTGAGTTAAAAATCCCGCTTTTGGTTGTCAAAGAAAGTCTAAATTAAAAGTAAAATATCTGATTTTGGCTATTTAATTTTGAAAAAATGATAGTTGGAATTTTTCACAAAAATGCTGAGATTTAGTAAACTAATAATGAAAACATTGTCTTATTAACAAATTGAAAAATATAGAATGATATTTCATTAGAATTTTATCAAATTTATTTATATTTTGCAGTGTTTTAAATTTGAAGCTATGAAAACGATTAAGCGTTTATTTGACTTTCCATATTACCAATTAGAAAAATTTAATCTTGAAGAGGCACTAGTTACCAAATACGATGGTAAATGGGTTTCTACCTCTACCAAAAGCTATGTTGAAAAATTGAACAAAATAAGTCGTGGCTTACTTCAACTAGGCGTTCAACCCAACGACAAAGTCGCTCTGATTTCTACTAATAATAGAACAGAATGGAACATTATGGATGTTGGAATTATGCAACTTGGTGCACAAGATGTCCCAATTTATCCTACCATTTCAGAAGAAGACTACGCGTACGTATTAAATCATAGTGAATCCAAATTTTGCTTTGTTTCAGACAAAGAAGTCTATGACAAAGTCATCGCAATTAAAGCTCAAGTTTCAAGCTTGAAAGAAGTTTATACTTTTGATGAAATTGAAGGTGCAAAAAACTGGTCAGAAGTACTTCAACTTGGTGAAGACGACAGCAATCAATCTGAAGTTGAAGCTATTATGGAGAAAGTCACAGAAGATGATTTAGCGACTTTAATTTACACTTCAGGTACAACAGGTCGTCCAAAAGGTGTAATGCTTTCTCATAAAAATATTGCAAGTAATGCTATCAATAGTGCGACAAGATTGCCTTTAGACGAAGGCAGCGCCAAGTCTTTAAGTTTTCTTCCTGTTTGTCATGTTTATGAACGTATGCTACAATATATGTATCAATATAGTGGCGTCAGCATTTATTTTGCTGAATCTATAGAAACTATTAGTGATAATTTAAAGGAAGTAAAACCTGATGTCATGTCTGCAGTTCCAAGACTTTTAGAAAAAGTTTATGACAAAATTATTGGCAAAGGTGCTGATTTAACTGGCGTCAAGAAAAAACTGTTTTATTGGGCAGTTGAATTAGGTTTAAAATATGAGCCATACGGTCAAAATGGTTGGTGGTACGAAACCAGATTGAAACTAGCAAGAAAACTGATTTTTAGCAAATGGCAAGAAGCTTTAGGCGGAAATTTAAGCGTAATTGCTTCAGGAAGTGCTGCATTGCAACCACGACTTGCTAGAGTTTTCAATGCAGCAGGAATGGGTGTTATGGAAGGTTATGGTTTAACTGAAACTTCACCGGTTGTTGCTGTTAATGACATGCGAGACGGTGGCTTCAAAATTGGTACTGTTGGTCGACCGATTCCTGAAACTGAAGTGAAAATTGCAGAAGATGGTGAAATATTAGTCAAAGGACCACAAGTTATGATTGGTTATTATAAAGATAAAGCCAAAACAGACGAGGTACTTAAAAACGGCTATTTTCATACTGGTGATATTGGTGAAATTGATAAAGACGGATTTTTAAAAATCACTGATCGTAAGAAAGAAATGTTCAAGACTTCAGGAGGCAAATACATCGCTCCTCAAATTATAGAAAATACTATGAAACAGTCTCGATTTATCGAGCAAATTATGGTAATTGGCGAAGGTCAAAGAATGCCAGCCGCTTTAATTCAACCTAACTTTGAATTTATCCGAGATTGGGCACAGCGAAAACATATGAAAGTTGGAAATACCGACGCTGAAATTTCAGAAAATGAAGAAGTGATCAAAAGAATTCAGGAGGAAGTTGATTTCCACAATGAAAAGTTTGGTAAGTGGGAAAAAATCAAAAAATTTGAACTTACACCTGAAATCTGGAGTATAGAAGAAGAACACCTTACACCAACTATGAAACTCAAAAGAAGAGTTATAAAAGAGAAATATAAAAAATTGTACGATAAAATATACAATTAAACTTAAATTTTAAACATATAAAAAACCTCATAATTTTTAAAAAATTATGAGGTTTTTTATGCTATATTTTTTATCTCTACTTCATCGAAATCTCTTCAGAAGACAAAATAACCTGACTTCCTGGTTCATTATTAGAAGATGAATTTTCTGCCGTTATCAAAATTCGCTTTGGTTTGTAAGGGGAAACTGTTTTCAAACTTCCACTCCTAGTTCCAGAGAACATTCCTTTTGAAATCTCTAAACGTCCTAAATTTTTTGTTCCTCTTTCGGTTTCAACCCAAACTACATACATTTCTTTTGGTGGTTCTAGACGATCTGGTGAAGTCAAATTCTTAACTTTCAAATCGATTTCATAATTATCATTATTATCAGTTTTTATTTTGGCTTCTACCTCTGCACCTGGTACGACATTGGAAACTGGAAAAGCAACTTTTTGGGCACATGCCATCATTAAAAAAACACTCACTAAAACTAAACCTAATTTTGAATATTTCATTATCATAAATTTTTTCACGAAAATAGAATTATTTAATAGAAATAATTAAAATTTATGATTATTTAAGAAAATTATTGATTTTTCTATTTCATCTGACATGATTTTATCTTCTTTCACTACAGGCACAACTTTTCTAAATTTTGAAAGGATATTTTCAACTTGAGTTGAACTTTTTAAGGGATGTCTGAAGTGCAGAGCTTGTGATGCATTAAAAATTTCAATAGCAAGAATGCGTTCCAAATTATCTAAAACACGAACCAGTTTTGTTGCAGAATTTGCACCCATACTCACGTGATCTTCTTGGCCGTTAGAAGATACAATAGAATCTACGCTTGCCGGTGTGCAGAGTTGCTTGTTTTGGCTTACAATACTGGCAGCCGTGTACTGTGGAATCATAAATCCGCTATTTAGACCAGGAGAATCAACCAAAAAATCGGGCAAACCCCTCAAACCAGAGACAAGTTGATATGTTCGTCTTTCAGAAATATTGCCGAGTTCACTCAAAGCAATTGCCATAAAATCCAAGGCTAAAGCCATAGGCTGCCCGTGAAAATTTCCTCCAGAAATCACTTTATCTTCATCAACAAATACATTTGGATTGTCAGTGACACTGTTTATTTCAGTTTTTACAGTTTGAAAAACATAGTGTAAGGCATCTTTACTAGCGCCATGAACTTGAGGTACACAACGGAAAGAATATGGATCTTGAACATTGGTTTTATGTCTTTTAGCAATCTCACTGTCATCTAAAATTTCCAAAATCCGTTGCGCAGTCTTTATTTGTCCACGGTGAGGGCGCACATCGTGTACCAACTCATCGTAAGGCGACATATTGCAATCAAATGCATCGATAGAAATGGCCGAAATAAAATCTGCTTGACTAGACAATCGTTTGGTTTTCAAAATTGAAAACACTCCGTGAGCACTCATAAACTGAGTTCCATTCAACAATGCTAAACCTTCTTTAGATTGAAGTTGAATCGGTTTCCAATTGAACTCATTCAAAACTGCTTCTGCAGATTTTTCTTCACCTTTATATATCACTTTACCTTTACCAATAAGTGGCAGAGACAAATGAGCTAAAGGCGCTAAATCGCCAGATGCGCCAAGGGAGCCTTGTTCAAAAATAACTGGTAGAATATCCTTATTAAAAAAATCTATCAGACGTTGAACCAATGCAACACTCACACCAGAATTGCCATAACTTAGGGACTGTATTTTTAGCAAAAGCATTAGTTTCACTATAATCGGACGAACGCGCTCACCTGTTCCACAAGCGTGAGACATGACTAAATTTTCTTGCAACTGTGTTAACTGGTCTTCAGCAATTTTGATATTACAAAGTGAACCAAATCCAGTATTGACACCATAAATAGGCTTGTCTCTGTCTTGCTGTTTTTGATCTAAATAGTGTCTCGCTTTATTGATTTTACTTTCGGCTTCTTCGCTTAAAGCCAAATGATAATTTTCGTCTAAAATTTTTTCTATAGTTTCAAAATCTAAAACTGAACTATCTATATAATGGATTTTACTCATAATTGTGACATTTTTAAAGTGTCACAAAATTAGTTATTTTTTTACATTTGTTCGGGGCTTTATTTCCGAAAATGCCAATCCAAAATAATCTATGAGATCCGAAGCCACCAAACTTTCTTCTGAAGTTACTCGCGCTGCCAAATTTCCAGCTAAACCATGAAGATACATTCCTAAAACTGCTGCGGATTTTGGTTCATAATTTTGTGCCAACAAACTTGTGATAAGTCCCATTAGCACATCGCCACTTCCAGCAGTAGCCATTCCTGAATTTCCTGTAGAATTCACGAAAACTTCATCTCCATTTACACAAATTGAAAATGAATCTTTAGCTAAGATAATAAGTTGAAATTTCTTTGAAAAAGATTTGATTTTTTCAATTTTATCAAAATCATCTGACCAATTTCCAATCAATCTTTTCAATTCTCCAGGATGTGGAGTCAAGATAGAATTTTTTGGAATTAGCTGAAGTAAACTCTCATTTTCTGAAATTAAATTTAAAGCATCTGCATCAATGACCATTGGTTTTTTTGAATTTTCCAACCAAAATTTTAAGGCAGTTTCAGCTTCTGATTCCATGGAAATACCAACCCCAATTCCAATAGCATTTGGTTCAAAATCCAAATTTTTTTCTGAAATAAAGTCTTCAGATTCGTGAGGAACAAGCATTACTTCTGGTCTATGGTTGATCATATTTTGGTGTCCGATTTTCGGCATCAACACACTGGTTTTGCCGACTCCAGAACGCATACATGAACTTGCTGATAAAATAACACTTCCTAACATATATCGGCTTCCACCAATAATTAAAGCGTGACCAAAAGTTCCTTTATGTGAAAATCGAGATCTTTTCTGAACATAAGTTGAAGCTAAATTTTGGTTTAAATACTCCACTTTTGCTTCAATTGAATCAATGGTTTCTTGGTCAAGACCAATGTCAATAATTTCAAGTTTACCAACATTAAAACCCACTTGTGGCAAGAAAAACGGCAGTTTTGGCAATTGAAAAGTTAATGTAAGATCTGCATTGAAAATCTCTTCATCTTCTTTGGGAATTCGATCTAAATACACGCCACTTGGCACATCTATAGCAATCCTAAAAGTTTGACTTTGATTGATTTCTTTAATCAATTTCTGAACAAAATCTGGCATTGGGCGATTTAAGCCAAATCCAAAAATGGAATCTATGCAAAAATCATTTGGGTTGAGTTCTATTTGAAAATTTTCATCTGAAACAGAGATAATTTCTAGCTTTGTTTTTGATTCTAAGCGTTCAAAATTTTTAGCATTATCATCAGATTTTGAGTCGGCGTATTCTACCAAATAGACTTTGACATTATTATTTTCTTGGGTTAGAAAATAAGCAATTGCCAATCCGTCGCCACCATTATTACCAATTCCAGCAAAAATATGAATGCATTGCTGCTTAGAAGAAGTGTAGGATTTCATTGATTCAAAAGCCTTTTTAGCAGCACGTTCCATCAAATCCCATGACGATATATTTTGCTTTTTAATTGTATTTTCATCGACTTCAGCCAATTCTTTTGCGTTCAGAATTTTCATTGTTAAGATTTTTAATTAAAAATTAGTTTAATAAAAATATTTTAAGTTTTCTGATATTCAAATAAATAAAGTTCAATTGATTTTTAGAATTCTAATAAATATATAGAATTTATAAAACTATTCAAAAACCATTTCTTCAAAATCTTGAACAGTTTAAAATTGAATCAGCTGATTTTTTTTAAAACGCATTTAAAAGTAAACTCAATCAAATTCTAAAAAAAGCCTAGAAATTCTTTAAGTTGAAAAGATACTTGATTTAAGGTTTTAAACAAAAATATAGAACTTTAAAATGAATTTGATAATACAACCAGTTTACCCCAATTTAATTGGCAAACATATAAGACTGAAATCCGTGAAAGATAAATTCAAAAAAAATAACGAAGTACAAAATCTTCGTTATTTTTAAAATTTAATATTGGTAAATAAGTTTCAATTGCTTCTGAAACTTTAGTCTTCTTTATGCATAAAAGATTGTTTTCCTAGGAGTTCTTCTTCAGTTTCTTCATGCTCTTCGTCTGGAACGCAACAATCTACAGGGCAAACTGCAGCACATTGTGGTTCTTCATGAAAACCCATGCATTCTGTACATTTGTCGGCAACAATGTAGTATAACTCGTCGCTCAATGGTTCTTGTGCTTCTTCAGAATTTGCCTCCTTGCCATTCGGCAACACGATATCACCTTCTAGATCGGTGCCATCTGCATAACGCCAATCGTCTGCACCTTCATAGATAGCAGTGTTTGGACATTCAGGTTCACAAGCACCACAATTGATACATTCGTCTGTTATTTTTATAGCCATTTTTTATTTTATTTGTGTAAGTTTGTTTAAAAATAGCAACACTTAAACGCTTAACCAAATCTTATGACTTTAGATGCGCGTATCGATGCTTTTTCTGAACTTGGTTCACTGTTACAAAATTACTTAGAATCTTCTGACCAGACGGCTAATTTTTCACAAAAATTAATTAATAAAATTCGCCAAGCTGAAATTCAAAATGCTTGGTTTACGCCAAGTCAAGTCAATCACGCGATTACAGCTTGGGCTGAAATTTTGAATTCTCAAAATTTAAAAAATTGGACTAGCGTTTACGATTTCCAAGTTAAAAGCCCTAAAAATGTGGCGATTATTATGGCTGGAAATATTCCTTTGGTTGGGTTTCACGATTTTTTATCAGTTTTGATTTCTGGTCATAAAGTATTGGCAAAATTATCTTCGAATGATAAAGTTTTACTCCCTTTTTTAGCCGAAACTTTAATAGATATTCAACCTGAATTCAAAGATCGCATCCGTTTTACTGAAAACAAATTGGAAAATTTCGATGCAGTTATTGCTACAGGCAGCAACAATACAGCTAGATATTTTGAATATTATTTTAAAAATAAACCCAGTATCATTCGGAAAAACAGAAACTCTGTGGCGGTTTTGTCCGGAAATGAATCAGAAAGTGAACTAAAAACTTTCGGTGAAGATATATTTAGGTATTTTGGTTTAGGTTGTCGAAATGTCTCAAAATTGTTTGTGCCCGAAAACTACAAATTTGATACCTTTTTCGAATCAATTTTCGAATATAAAACTTATATTGACCATCATAAATATGCCAATAATTATGATTATAACAAAGCGGTGTATTTGATGAGCAGTGTAAAATTATTAGATAACAATTTTCTTATTTTGAAAGAAGATTCAAGCTACGCCTCGCCTATTGGTTGTTTATTTTACGAAACCTATAAAAACGAGGAGCAACTTCAAAATAAATTAGAATCTGACAAAAATAAAATTCAATGTAAAGTTGGACATTTTGACTTTACAGAAACTGATTTTGGAGAAAGCCAAAATCCTAGTTTATCAGACTATGCCGATGGCGTAGATACTTTAAAATTTTTATTAGCATTGAACTAAACCAAAATAATATGTCAAGAAAACACAATTTTAGCGCTGGTCCATGTATTTTACCTAGCGAAGTTTTTGAAAAAGCATCTCAATCTGTTATCGATTTAGACAATTCTGGTCTATCGATTCTAGAAATTTCTCACCGAAGTCCAGCTTTTGTCGAAATTATGGAAAAAGCCAGGCAATTGGCTCTAAAACATTTAGGATTAGAAAACCAAGGTTACCAAGCTTTGTTTTTGCAAGGTGGAGCCAGCATGCAATTTATCATGAATGCTTTCAACCTTTTGGAAAATAAAGCAGCATATTTGGATACAGGCTCTTGGTCGACAAAAGCCATTAAAGAAGCTAGAATCCTTGGTGATGTTGAAGTTGTAGCCAGTTCAAAAGATAAAAACTTTAATTTTATTCCTAAAGACTTTACAGTGCCTTCTGATGCTGATTATTTCCATTGTACCAGCAACAATACTATTTTTGGAACACAGATGAAATCTTTTCCAGACACTGGAAATGTTCCAATGATTTGCGACATGAGTAGCGATATTTTTTCACGTCAAATGGATTTTTCTAAATTCGATTTAATTTACGCTGGCGCTCAGAAAAATATGGGTCCTGCTGGCGCAACTTTGGTCGTTGTTAAAGAAGATATTCTCGGTAAAGTTTCTCGCCAAATACCATCTATGCTGAACTACCAAACAATGATTAGCAAAGACAGTATGTTCAATACGCCACCGGTATTTTCGGTTTACGTTTCTATGCTAACTTTAGAATGGTTGGAAAGAAATGGTGGTATTTCTGCAATAGAAAAGAAAAATCAAGCCAAAGCAGATTTAATTTACAGTGAAATTGACAGAAATCCATTATTTAAAGGATTTGCAGAACAAGAAGACCGTTCAATGATGAATGCGACTTTCACACTGAATGAAGAATCCTTGAAAGATAAATTTGACTCGCTATGGAAAGCTGCAGAAATCAATGGTGTGAGCGGTCACAGAAGTGTTGGCGGCTATCGCGCATCAATGTATAACGCATTGCCACTAGAAAGCGTTCAGGTTTTGGTCAATGTAATGAAGGAATTAGAAAATCAAGCTTAAAATAATTTAAAATGAAAATATTAGCAAACGACGGTGTTTCTGAGAGTGGTGTGAAAAAACTTAAGGATGCCGGACATGAAGTCATCGAAAAAAAAGTAGCTCAAGAGCAACTCATCGACTATATCAACGAAAATGAAATTAATGTCATCTTGGTTCGTAGCGCCACCAAAGTCAGAAAAGATATTATTGATGCCTGCGATAGTTTGAAAATTATTGGACGCGGTGGTGTTGGTCTGGATAACATAGATGTGGATTATGCCCAGTCAAAAGGCATAAAAGTCATAAATACACCAGCCGCATCTTCAGAAAGTGTTGCGGAATTGGTTTTAGCCCATATTTTCAGTGGTGTGCGTTTTCTGAAAGATGCCAATCGCGAAATGCCTTTGGAAGGAGACAAAAAATTTAAAGTTTTGAAAAAAGCTTATGCTAAAGGTTCTGAATTGAAAGGCAAGACTTTAGGAATCATCGGTTTTGGCAGAATTGGTCAGGAATTAGCCAAAAAAGCAATTGGTTTGGGCATGAAAGTAAAAGCTTTCGACGTTCAAGAATTTTCAGTAGACCTACAATTGGATTTCTATGATGGACAAAGTTTGACTTTTTCGATTTCTACTGAAAAAATGGACTCAGTTTTAGCAGAATCCGATTTCATAAGTGTTCACGTTCCAGCTCAAAAAGAATATATCATTGGCAAAAAAGAGATTGAAAAAATGAAAACTTCAGCTGCAATTATAAATACTGCCAGAGGTGGCGTTATTGATGAAGTTGCCCTTGTTGAAGCTTTAGATGAAAACAAATTGTCTTTCGCAGCTTTAGATGTTTTCGAAAACGAACCTGAACCGCCTGTTCAATTATTGATGAATCAAAAATTATCTTTAAGTCCACACATTGGTGGCGCGACGGTTGAGGCTCAAGATCGAATCGGAGTAGAATTGGCAGACCAAATCATCAGCATCTCAAACTCATAATTATGAAATCTTTGTTTTCAATTCTTATTTTATTGATTTGTTTTTCTTCAATGAGTCAAACTCAAAGTGGGAAAGCTTCTTTTTACGCCGACAAATTTGAAGGTCGTGAAACCGCAAGCGGAGAAATATATCGCCATGCTGAAGCAACCGCCGCTCACAGGAAACTGCCTTTCAACACAAAAGTAAAAGTTACCAATTTAAATAATAATCGAAGTACAATTGTAAGAATAAACGACCGCGGACCTTTTATTCGCGGTCGTATTATCGATTTATCAAAATCTGTTGCAGAAGAACTCGGCGCTTTAGAATCTGGTATTATTGAAGTTACAATTGAAGTGCTTGGTAAAGACAGCGATTTAAATCAAGTTGAAATCCAAAAACCCGAAAAGGAACTTCCTGTTGAAAAAAGTAATCGGAAAGTTACTGAGATTGCTCAACCTGAAAATGTAAATAATCAGCTTCAAAAAAAATCGAGTCAAGCGCCAGTAATTAAAGAATTATATAAATTAAACATCGAAAAAATTGAACCAGATTTTTATGGTGTTCAGATTGGAAGTTTTAGAGAAAACTCAAACCTGCTTAGGTTGGCTAGCAATCTAAAAATCAGTTATGATGAAACTGCAATAATTCAAATCAAAGAATTAAACGACAGTAAATTATACACTTTAATTTTGGGACAATTCAAAAATAGAACAGCAGCAGAAAAATTCTTATCAAAAATTGATAAAAAATATCCTGACGCTTTCGTCATCACATTGAAAGATAAGGAGTAATTCAAATGAAAGTATGAAATTCATTTATATCATTATACTAGCCGTTTTGTTGCATAGCTGTTCGGCTACAAAAGAAAATTCCAATGAAAATTCTTCAATTTCAAAATCTGCTGAAGACACTATTCGTATCGCGAATGATTCATTAGAATATGAAATTATTATTGTGGAGCCTGGTTTCAATGCTTGGCTGCAAACCCAAAGACCAAGAGGTTATTATTCTCAAAGTTTTTTGGAATTGAAAAATAAATTTTACGTTACAGAGTTCAATTCCAGAGTTAATTCTTCCATAGATTGGGATCCAAATTTGTACAGTTGGCGCATAGATTACAACCCAAGAATAGATTATGGTTACGAAGTAAATTACCTTTTGTATCACTATTTTTTATTTTTTGAAGAGAAATACAATCAAAATTTACTTTAAAGATTGTAATTTTGCATTTATGAAAAAATTAAAAGAACGCTGGGACATAGACTCCAACTTTCAATTGGTTATCATTTTTATTGTTTTTTCCATCACTGGCTCCTTGTCGGCTTATTTGGCTAAACCCGTTTTAGAACTTTTAAATTTATCAAGAACTGCGTTTCCTGAACATTTTTTTGGTGGTTTCGTATATTATTCCCTTCGTATTTTACTAATTTTTCCTATTTATCAGGTTTTATTAGTTTTAATTGGAACTTTATTTGGTCAACATAAATTCTTCTGGAATTTTGAAAAAAAGATGCTATCTAGGCTTGGACTTGGATTCTTATTTTCTAAATCCTAGATTTTAACACTTTCAACTTTTCTTCAAATGTTTTTATTACATTCGCAAAAAAATAGTAAACATTGAAAATTAAACAAATACTAAGCCTATTTTTAATCATGTTATTGACATCTACTTTTGTCAATACACATGCGCTTAGTCACTTGTTTGATCAAGACGAAGTTTCAGATATTGAAAATTGTGAATTTTGCGATGAATATGTTGTAAATCACAAACAAGATTTCGATTTTGACTTCACTCCTACTTATCCTAAATTTGAAATAACCGAAATTTCAAAAACTGTAACTCTTCAGTTTATTTCAACCTCAGTACTCTTCAATTCTAAGCCAAAAGGCAAATTTTACAACAAGCCTCCACCGACTTTAGAAGTCTAAATTCAATCAATTCTTTCAAAATTATTTTTACTTTTTTCAATTAAACATTTATGTTTCAAATGAGAATTTTGGTGTTTTGCCTAATGGCATTCACAAGTTTTACATATTCACAAAACTGTTCACTAAACATTAGTGGACAAGTCATTGATTTGCATGACAATTCCCCATTATTTGGTGCTGTTGTTCAAATTGAATCTCTAAATAAAGTTGTCTACACCAACGAAAAGGGCCATTACAAAATCGAGGATATTTGTGAAGGTCTTTTGGAAATTAAAGTATCTCATCCTTTTTGTGAACCAAAAACTAAAAGTTTAAATCTAAAATCGAATACGGAAATAAACTTCAGGTTAGAACATCATTTAGAAGAATTGAATGAGGTTTTGCTAAAAGGAAAACTTTACAATAACGAAAATAACTCTTCAATATCAAATCAAATCAAAACTGAAACGCTTGAAGAATTTAGTAACGCTTCACTTGGAGATGCGCTAAAAAACATCAGTGGCGTTTCCAGTTTGAACACCGGAAATGCTATTGTAAAACCGATAATTCAGGGTTTGCATAGCTCACGGGTTTTGGTGATTAATGACAATGTTAGACTTCACGATCAACAATGGGGCGTAGATCACGCACCAAATGTGGACATAAATTCTGCTGCAAATATTACTGTAATAAAAGGTGCATCTGCACTAAAATATGGCGGCGACGCTGTTGGCGGGACTATTGTTGTTGAACCAAAAAAGGCACCTATTAAAGACACTTTAATCGGCAAAACAATTGTAACTGGAGCAACAAATGGCCGTGGTGGAACTTTAGCTTCAAACTTAATAAAAGCTTATAACAATGGTTTCAATTATAGAATTCAAGGCAGTTTGAAGCGTTTGGGCGACTTTAAATCTCCAGATTATCAATTGAGCAATACTGGTTCACGAGCCAATAATTTATCGCTTGGTTTAGGTCTTAATAAAATAGATTACGGAATTGATTTCAGTTACAAATTGACGGATTCAGAAATTGGTATTTTGCGTGCTTCGCATATTGGAAATACCAGAGATTTGGTAAATGCTATTAATCGACAAACACCCTCTTTTGTTGATGATTTTTCATACGATATCAACAATCCAAAACAAAAAGTAACACATCAAATCTATAAATTGAAAGCTTTCAAAAAACTGAAAAATATCGGAGAATTGAGCCTGCAATATGCGTTTCAAAATAACAGAAGAAAAGAATTTGACGTTCGTCGTGGTGGCAGAAGTGATTTAGCAGCTTTGGATTTAGAATTAAAAACACATACAATATTAGCAGAATTGGAATGGGATCAAACAGAAAACTTTGATTCGAATTTTGGTGTTGAATTCAATGCGCAAAACAATTTTCCTAATCCAAGAACTGGCGTCCGCAGATTGATTCCAGATTATGAAATGCTCAGTTTTGGCACTTATGCAACGAGTCTATTTCAACTTTCTGATACTTGGGAATTCGACGCTGGTATTCGTTACGATTTCAGTAGAATCGATGCTGTGAAATATTATATCACAAGTCGATGGGAAGATCTGAATTATGATGAAACATTTCCACAATTTGAAGTGGAATATATTGGCAATCAAATTGAGACTAATCCAAAATTCGATTATCATAATTTTTCAGCCACATTTGGTGCTACACACCAATTATCTGAACAAATGAAACTGATTATGAATCTGAGTTCTGCTAGTCGTGCTCCCAATCCTTCGGAATTGTTTAGCGACGGATTGCACCACAGTATTTCCAGCATTGAGCGTGGTGACTTGAGCCTAAGTCCTGAACAATCATATAAATTTGGCGTAGGTTTTCAAGGCAGTTATAAAAATTTTGGTTTCAATTTTCAGCCGTATGCAAATTTCATCAATAATTATATTTTGATGCAACCTGAAGACATTGAAAGAACAATTCGAGGCGCATTTCCTGTTTATCAGTATTCTCAAACCAATGCCAGACTTTTAGGATTTGACTTAACTGCAAATTATAAATTTCAAAAACTTGATTTCAGAACGAATTTGGCTTATATCCATGGTGAAGATATGAGCAATAATGAAGCATTGATTGATATGCCTCCAACTAATTGGTCAAATACTGTCAGGTATGAGTTTGATAAGTTTCAGAATTTATATTTAGAATTGAACAGTCAATTTGTTTTTAAACAAAATCGATTTCCAAATAACAATTTTGAAGTAGAGATTCTCAACACAGAAACTGGCACTTTTGAAGATGTTTTGGTTGACATTAGCACGCCTCCAGAAGCCTATCATTTGTTGAATTTTTCAAGTGGAATGGATTTCAAACTAGACAAAACTAAATTCAATATTAATCTAAGAATCAACAATTTATTCAATACAAATTATAGAAATTATTTAAATAGACAAAGGTATTATGCAGATGAAATTGGTACGAATGTCATGTTACAACTGAAAGTAAATTATTAATCTAAAAATTATTCAAAATGAAAACAATCAAATTATTTAGTTTAAGCTTAATTGCAGCAATTACACTGAACTCATGTTCAGATGACGATAGCTCTCCAGAGCCTATCATTGAGCAAGAAGTTATCACAACAATTAATATCGAGTTAGAAGATGTCGATAATCCTACAAATACAGCGACTTTTTTGTGGAGCGATTCAGATGGTGATGGTCTGGAAGACCTAGTAAATGTAGACAATTTGACTGCAAATACGACTTATTCTGGAGCGATTACTTTCCTAAACGAGTTGGAAAATCCAGCTGAAGATATTACCCAAGAAATCTTGGCTGAGGATGAGGAACACCAAATCTTTTATATTCCAAATACGACTTTAGATTTAACCACATCTTACGACGATGTTGATAATGTCGGCAATCCTGTTGGTTTAGATTTCACACTTACCACTGGAGACGCTAGCAATGGTGTCTTGACTGTGTTTTTAATACACGAAGGAAACAAATTTGCTGAAGGCGCTAGTGAAGGTGTCTTAACTGATGGCGTTGGTGGCGAAACAGATATTGAAGTCAATTTTGATGTAAATATCGAAGACTAAATTTTGTAACGTCGTCCAATTTCAGCATAAAAATAGCTGTCCGAAATGTTGTATTTAATTTAAAGTCTACCTAGAAATTAGAGCTTTAAATCACTGTAAAACATGAAGTGGACAGCTTTTTTATTTTGCTAATTTAAGTAAAATTGATGATTTCAGATTGTATCGATTACAACATTCAATTTATTATATATTTTGAATTTATTTTTAACAGAAGAAAAACTTCGAATATTTAATTTGTAAAAAATATCACGATCACATAAGTAAAGCCTAGTTTTTCTTTTTATAAATATAAAATTGACTTTGCAAAAGAATTCTTACTTTAGACAAAAAAAGTTATGAATGCTAGAGATGAGCAATTGAAGTCCATCAGACCTGAAATTCCAAATGCTGAAATCAAATCAAGGACTGCTGAAATGGAACGGTTTCAAAATCTAACATTGAGGCCAATTGCAAAATTTCAAAACGACATTTTGCTATCCATTTTTTCGAATTATATAGAAAAATACAAGAATATATTTCATAAACTAGGTCAAAACGAAAAACTGAATTATATTGAAAATAGTTTGAAAAAAGATAGTAAGTTTAAAAATCTAATTCGTGGTATTTTCATCGCTCATTTCACTTCAGAAGAATATAAATTTTACAGTGAAAACATATCTTCTGCGAATAAAAGAATTGTAAATTTAGTTAAAGAACGACTGCAAAGTCAAATGCAATATTTTGAATCAGAACATGCGTAAAAAACTTCCAAATTTAAAATACCCGAAACGCTTAAAAATAAAAAAGCATAAAATCCAGAACCAAATTCCTGGACAAATCACATTCATTGGTGAAAAAACCACAGATGTTACTGAAATTGATGTGATTAGCTATAATGTTGATAGAGTAAAATATCATTACAATTGTACAGTTGACAAAGTGGTTGAATTGGTAACTCACGAAAAAGACTTTAAGCACTGGATCAACTTTTCTGGACTTCATGACGTTGAAAAACTTGGCAATCTTGGAAAGTCGCTCGACATTCACCCTTTGGTTTTAGAAGATATTGCAAACACAAAGCAGCGCCCAAAACTTGATGAGTTTGACGATTATTTGTTCATGGCTTTGAAAATGTTGTACTATACAACAGAAAATATCTTTGTAAAAGAGCATTTTGGAATTATATTACATGATTCTTATATAATTACTTTTCAACAACATAAAGACGATGTATTAAATTTTGTCCGTGAACGCGTTCAGAATAAAAAAGGGAGAATCCGAACACATAACACAGATTACTTGTTTTTCGCCATCGTAGATGCAGTCATTGACAATTATTACAACATTACTGAAACCGTTGAAGAAAAAACTGAATTCTTAGAAGATAAAATTTTATCAGACGCCAATAATGCAAGTTCAACAGAAATTCAATTGTTAAAACGCGAAATTCTAAGTATCAGAAAATCTGTAGCACCAACTAAAGAGTTGATTAACAGATTGCAGAATTCTAAACACAAATTATTTGATAAATCGACGAGGTTTTATCTAGCAGATTTATACGACCACATTTTACAAGTCACTGAAAATGTAGATATTTATAGAGAAATCACTTGGGGACTTTTGGACATGTATATGAGTAGCATCAGTAATAAGATGAACGAAGTTATGAAAGTACTCACAATTATGTCTACTATTTTTATTCCGTTGACCTTTATCGTTGGAGTTTACGGGATGAATTTTGAATATATGCCTGAATTAGAGGCTAAATCTGGGTATTTTATAGTTTGGGTTGTGATGATTACAATAACTATTTTACTTATATTTTATTTTAAAAAGAAAAAATGGTTTTGAAATTATTATAGTTCAACTTTATTTAGAATCAAACCAGAAGCTTGCGCAATATGTTCAAGTTTTATTCGGTTTTTGCCATTTATAGTTTGTTTCAAAAAATCCAAATCTATTTTGTGACGACCTAAATCAATTAGTGCGCCCATCATCAAGCGAATTTGTTGGCGTTTGAATCCTTCACCTACTACACGTAGGACAAAACTTTGCACTGGAAAGAAATTGGCTGTATAAATGTCGTTTTCTTTGAGTTCACAACTTACAATTTCTCCATCAGTTATAGTTCCAGAGTTTGGTCGAAAAGTGAAGGAATAAAAATCATGTTCACCTTCAAAATACTTCGCTCCTATCATCATTAATTCAATGTCTAAATCTTCCTGAATATTTACCATAAATGGCGCACAAAATGGATGCATTTTTTCTTTTATGGTAAAAAAATATAAATATTCTTTCAATTTAGGATGTTGAATGATATTGAAATCTGCACTGGTTTCTTCAATTTCTAAAGCCCGAATATCTGGCGGTAAATTCTTGTTGAATTCAGGGAAAAAAGAATCGATTTCCAAAGCATCTTCATAAATAAATAATTCGGCATAAGTTTGATTGACGGAAACCATCGCATCTGTTCGACCTGCAGCAATAACTTTAAAACGTTTGCCTTCCAATACATAATTCAATGTTTTGTTCAACATGTGTTCCACCGTTAAAACATCAGGTTGCTTTTGCCAGCCATGATATCTGAAACCTAAATATTGAAGTTTAATGAGGTAATAAAAACGTTTGTACTGCATAGAAAGTCAAAAATTATTTCACCTGAATCAAAATCCATTCTGAAATATCTTCTAAAACATAAGGCGCAATGGTTTGTTCAATTTTTGCATATTCCGATGGCGCACCCGTTTTACTTTCTTGAAAAAGGTGGTTCAAATTCGGATATTCTATCGTTGTAATATTTTGATTACCGCCAGTTTTCAAAGATTTTTCAATCGCTTGTAAATTTTCTTTTGGGGGCACTTGCAAATCTTTTTCACCATTTATAGCCAAAACAGGACAGTTAACCTTTTGTAATATATCTGCTGGATTTGTGTTTATAAAAGTCTGAAACCAAGGCGTAGCAATTTGAGAAACCACCAGATCAATATATTCTTCATCTGTCATATTAGATGGTTTTTGCGGATCTGGATTTTCTTTTAAAGCCTTTTGATAAAAACTTTTCAACTTTGATTTTGCTTTAGTTATATTTTCCGAATTAGATAAAATCTTATAAGCTTGTTTATTGTTTTCAACACTATTTTCAATTTGAATTTCACTTAAACCTGAGACTTCACCAATAAGCTTTTGCTGTAAATAAAGCAATTCATCGCCGGGAATTCCCGTGCCAGCCATCAACACAATAAATGCAACAGCTGAATTATCCCTAGCAACTATTGGAGCAATTAAGCCACCTTCGCTGTGACCGATTATTCCAATATTTTCAGAATCAATGTTTTTATGAGATTTTAAAAATTCTACAGCAGCTTCTGCATCTTTAGCAAAATCTAAGGTAGTTGCTGAACCAAAATCACCTTCAGATTCAGCAAAACCACGATCATCGTAACGCAAAACTGCAATGCCCTGACGAGTTAAATAATCTGATAACACGAGAAAAGGTTTATGACCTAAGATGGATTCGTTTCTATCTTGAGGACCACTGCCAGAAATTAATACCACTGCAGGAAATTTCTCGGTTTGGTTTGGTAAAGTCAATGTTCCTGCAAGCTTTATTTTAGCGTTTTTATTTTTGAATTTGACCGTTTCAGAATGATATGGAAAAGGTTCTTCTGGCTCTTGTGGTCTTTTCAACTCAGATTTTTGAATTTTATTTTTGGTTAAATTCATTTTGAAAACCATGCCATTTTGAGAAAAATTTCCTTCAACATCTCCTGTATCATTTAGCACTCCAATATATTCAATACCTGCATTTTTAACTTTCAATGTTAGAGTATCGTTTTTAAATTCAGTAGATGTTACTGGAATTCCAGAGACATTTTGATCCGGACTATCCATTATGGACGCAAGACCTTCTTCGGTGTTTTCAATATGAAAAACCAACCTCATTTTCATGCCTTGCACGTCCAAAACACCATTCCAATCTCCAGTAATATTTTGTCCAAATGTTGCTAGACCTGAAATCGCGACTAAATAAGTTAAGAATATTTTTTTCATTTCAATTGTAAATTACAGAAGCTCCAAATTTAATTAAAGCATTTCTTATTTTGAACAAAGTCAATATTTATTTAAAATATCAAAATCATTAACTTTTACAAGTTCTTAAAAAATACTATTAAAAACTGACTAAATCTCTTGATATCAATGAATTTGTTAGGGAATATTTAAATGAATATTAAATTTTGAAAATAATTCAATTTTACTATGCATGCATAGTATATTTTATTACATTTGAAATATAAATTTCGTCATGAAAGAAAAAACAATAGATTATATTTTAAGGTCAACTTGGATTGCAGTTGCGAAAATGTACAATGAAGAAGCTGCAAAAAAAGATAGTACGATGGCTACTGGTTTTGCTTTGCTAAGTATTGATCCTGAAACTGGTACACCTTCTACGGCTTTAGGACCTAAAATGGGTGTAGAATCTACCAGCGTTTCCAGAACCTTAAAAAACATGGAGGACAAAGGATTAATTCGACGTGAAAGGAATCCAAAAGATGGAAGAAGCGTCCTTATTCATCTCACAGAATTTGGTAGGGAAATGCGAGAATATTCTAAAAGTGTCGTCCTTACATTCGACAACAAAGTAAAAGAAAATATCAATTCTAAAGATCTTGAAACCTTCATTAGAGTGGCGGAAACCATTTCAGATATGATTTCAGAAAAAACAATTTTTAACGAAAAATCTTACACAAATCGATAATCTAAGCATATGAAAAGAAGAATCAAAAAAGTAGCAGTCATTGGTTCAGGTATTATGGGAAGTGGCATTGCTTGCCATTTTGCCAACATAGGTGTAGAAGTTATACTTCTTGACATCGTTCCAAAAGAACCTAATGACAAAGAAAAAAAACAAGGCAAAACCTTGGAAGATCCTTCGGTTAGAAACCGAATTGTTAATGATGCTTTACAAAATTCATTAAAGTCTAACCCTTCGCCGATTTATCATAAAGATTTTGCAAAACGCATTGAAACTGGAAATTTAGAAGATGATATTTCTAAAGTTGCAGATGTCGATTGGATTATTGAAGTCGTTGTGGAAAGACTAGATATCAAAAAACAAGTCTTTGAAAATTTAGAAAAACACCGCAAAAAAGGAACGCTGATTTCTTCCAACACTTCTGGTATTCCTATTAAATTTATGACTGAAGGTCGCAGTGACGATTTCAAAAAACATTTCTGCGGAACGCATTTCTTCAATCCGCCGAGATATTTGAAACTTTTGGAAATTATCCCAGGTCCTGATACTTCAACTGAAGTTTTAGAATTTTTGAATGATTATGGTGAAAAATTCTTAGGAAAAACTACAGTCGTTGCCAAAGATACCCCAGCTTTTATCGGAAATCGAGTTGGTATTTTTAGCATCATGAGCTTGTTCCATATGGTTAAAGATATGGATATGACGATTGAAGAAGTTGACAAATTAACCGGTCCGGTAATCGGTCGTCCAAAATCGGCAACTTTTAGAACAGTTGATGTTGTTGGATTAGACACTTTAGTTCATGTAGCCAATGGTTTATATGAAAATGTTCCCAACGATGAACGTCACAACTTGTTCAAACTTCCAGATTTCATAGAGTCTATGATGGAAAATGAATGGTATGGAAGCAAAACAGGACAAGGTTTTTATAAAAAAATTAAAAACGATGATGGTTCAAGCGAAATCAAATCACTGGATTTAAATTCATTAGAATACAGAGAAAAAAAATCTGCCAAATTTGACACTTTAGAAAAAACAAAATCTGTTGATGTAGTTGCAGATCGTTTTCCTATTTTAATTGAAGGCAAAGATAAAGCTGGTGAATTTTACAGAAAAAATTTCGCTGCACTTTTCGCTTATGTGCAAAACAGAATACCAGAAATCACAGATTCACTTTACAAAATCGATGATGCTATGAAAGCTGGTTTTGGCTGGCAACATGGACCATTTCAAATTTGGGATGCCATTGGTTTAGAAAAAGGAATCCAGTTGATGAAAGACGAAGGTTTTGAAATTTCAGATTGGGTGAAAAAACTATCCGAGTCCGATCAAAAATCTTTCTACCACGTTAAATCTGGTAAAACTTATTTTTACGATATCGACAAATCAGCCCATGAAAAAATTCCTGGTCAAGATGCCTTTATCATTTTAGATAATATCCGAGAAAGCAATGAAGTTTTCAAAAACAAAGATCTTGTCGCTGAAGATTTAGGCGACGGTATTTTGAATATTGAATTCCGAAGTAAAATGAATTCTATCGGTGGCGATGTACTGAACGGCATTAACACAGCGATGGATATTGCAGAAAAAGATTTTAATGGCGTCGTTATTTCGAATACCGGCGATAATTTTTCTGTAGGTGCCAATATCGGAATGATTTTCATGTTCGCTGTTGAACAAGAATATGAAGAATTGAATGGCGCCATCAAATATTTTCAGGATACAATGATGAGAATGCGCTACTCCTCTATTCCAACGGTTGCTGCTCCACATCAACTGGCACTTGGCGGCGGTTGCGAATTGTCTATGCATGCCGATAAAATTGTTGCTCACGCCGAAACTTATATCGGTTTAGTTGAATTTGGTGTTGGCGTAATTCCTGGTGGCGGTGGTTCTAAAGAAATGACACGTAGAGCTGCAAAAACCTTCCAAAAAGATGATGTTGAATTGAATAGATTAAGAGAAAACTTCTTGACTATAGGAATGGCTAAAGTTGCCAAATCTGCTCATGAAGCTTACGATTTGAATATTTTGGAACGCGGCAAAGACATTGTTGTGGTGAGTCGAGACCGACAACTTGCCATCGCAAAACAACACGCCCAATTGATGTCAGAAAACGGATATTCTCAGCCTGTAAAAACCAACGATATCAAAGTGCTTGGTCGTCAAGCTTTAGGTGCATTTTTGGTTGGAACAGACCAAATGAAAGCAGGAAATTACATCAGTGAGCACGATCAGAAAATTGCCAACAAATTGGCTTACGTCATGTCTGGCGGTGATTTATCTGAAGCCAGTTATGTTTCTGAACAGTATCTTTTAGATCTTGAACGCGAAGCTTTCTTATCACTTTGCGGTGAAAAGAAAACTCTAGAACGTCTTCAACACATGATTAAGAAAGGGAAACCGCTTAGAAATTAGAAAGTAGATTTGAGATATTAGATATTAGACAAAATCTTTTGCGATGCATAATTATAAGGAACTGAAAATTTGGCAGAAATCTATTGATTTAGTTGAAAACGTATTCCAACTAATTGCTGATTTTCCTAACTCTGAAAAGTATGGCTTAGTAGATCAAATTAAAAGAAGTGCTATTTCAGTTCCTTCAAATATTGCGGAAGGTGCTGGAAGGAATAGCAACAAAGATTTTGGAAGATTTTTATCGATTTCTAAAGGATCTTTAAATGAACTTAATACTCAACTTATTATTAGTAATCGCTTAAATTTTATTAGCAACGATAAACTCAATAAGTTAGAGAAGGATATTAATGAAATACACAAAATGATTTATAAATTTAATCAAGGCTTAGAAAAATAAGAATCATTAATCTTATATCTAAGTTCTAAAATCTAAAATCCAATATGAAAACAGCATACATAGTAAAAGGATACAGAACAGCAGTAGGAAAAGCTCCAAAAGGTGTTTTTCGGTTTAAGCGTCCAGACAATTTAGCGGCGGAAACCATCAATTATATGATGGGACAACTACCCGAATTTGACAAATCACGTATCGATGATGTGATGGTTGGAAACGCCATGCCAGAAGCAGAACAAGGCTTAAATGTCGGTCGATTGGTTTCACTGATGGGTTTAAAAACTGAAGAAGTTCCTGGCGTAACCGTCAATCGTTATTGCGCATCTGGAATAGAAACCATCGCCATGGCGAGTGCAAAAATTCAAAGTGGCATGGCCAATTGCATCATTGCTGGTGGTGCAGAGAGTATGAGTTACATTCCAATGGGAGGTTACAAACCTGTCCCAAATTATAACGCTGCCAAAGCTGGTAACGAAAGTTATTATTGGGGAATGGGTCTCACAGCAGAAGCTGTAGCAAAGCAATATGAAATTTCAGCAAAAGATCAAAATGAATTTGCTTACAATTCTCATCAAAAAGCGATTAAAGCTCAAAAAGAAAATCGATTTCAAGACCAAATCGTACCGATAGATGTAGAAGAAGTTTTTGTTAATTCTAAAGACAAAAAAGAATCAAAAACTTATACAGTTAATCAAGATCAAGGTCCAAGAGCAGATACTTCAGAAGAAGTATTGAATAAACTCAGACCTGTTTTTGCTGAAGGTGGAAGTGTAACAGCTGGAAATTCATCTCAGATGAGCGATGGCGCAGCCTTTGTTATGGTAATGAGCGAAGAAATGGTCAAAGAACTTAATCTTGAACCAGTAGCTAGAATGGTAAGTTATGCAACTGTTGGTGTAGAACCGAGAATTATGGGAATTGGTCCAGTAAAAGCAATTCCAAAAGCATTGAAACAAGCTGGACTCAAATTGAATGACATCGAACTTATTGAACTTAATGAAGCTTTTGCTTCTCAATCTTTGGCTGTCGCTAGAGAGTTAGGCATCAATCAAGATATTTTGAATGTAAATGGTGGTGCTATTGCTTTAGGTCACCCATTAGGTTGTACTGGAGCCAAACTTTCAGTTCAGATTTTTGATGAAATGAAAAAGAGAAACCTAAAAGATAAATATTCTATGGTCACTATGTGCGTAGGAACTGGACAGGGAGCAGCTGGGATTTATGAGGTGTTTTAGTAGTAACTAGAGCAAAGAGTCAGGAGTCAGGAGTCAGGAGTCAGGAATTAAGAGTAATAATTATGAAAATTCAATGCATAACTTCAAAAAATTAAAAATCTGGCAGGAAAGTAAAGACTTAGTAAAAGAAATTTATGCTTTAACTAGGACTTTCCCTGATTTTGAAAAATTTGGTTTAGTATCTCAAATGAATAGATGTTCAGTTTCGATTCCTTCAAATATTTCAGAAGGAACGAGTAAAAGTACAAATAAACATTTCAATTCTTATTTGGAAAATAGTTTAGGTTCTGCTTTTGAATTAGAAACTCAATTAATTGTTGCTTTTGATCAAAATTATCTGAATGAGGAAAAATTTATAGAATTAGAAACTAAAATTATTTACATATAAAAAATAATATCAAGATTCAAATCTGGACTTAAGTTATAGTCATGGTTCTTGCATCTTGATTCATATAATCTAAAACAAATGGAAACAAATAAAAAAGACGACATGATCCGTGGAGGTCAGTTCATCGTTAAAGAAACAAAAGCAGAAGACATTTTCACACCTGAAGATTTTTCTGAAGAACAAATTATGATGCGCGATTCTGTCAAAGAATTCGTAGATCGAGAAATATGGGCAAAGAAAGAAGAATTCGAAAAGAAAAATTATGCTTTAACTGAAGAAGTGATGCGTAAAGCAGGAAAGCAAGGATTTCTTGGCGTTGCAGTTCCTGAAGAATATGAAGGCATGGGGATGGATTTCGTTTCTACCATGTTGGTTTGCGATTATATTTCAGGAGCAACAGGATCTTTCAGTACGGCTTTTGGAGCGCATACAGGCATTGGCACTTTGCCGATAACACTTTATGGTACTGAAGAACAAAAGCAAAAATACATTCCAAAACTTGCTAGTGGCGAGTGGTTTGGTGCTTATTGCTTAACAGAACCTGGCGCTGGATCTGATGCAAATTCTGGTAAAACAAAAGCTGTTTTGTCTGAAGACGGTTCACATTACAAAATTACTGGGCAAAAAATGTGGATTTCAAACGCAGGTTTCTGTGATATATTTATTGTATTTGCCAGAATCGAGGACGATAAAAATATTACGGGCTTTATTGTTGAAAAAGACCTCACAAATGGAATTACTTTAGGAGACGAAGAGAAGAAACTTGGAATTCACTCCTCCTCTACTCGACAAGTATTTTTTGAAGAAACCAAAGTTCCTGCAGAAAATCTACTTGGTGAACGAAACGGAGGTTTCAAAATTGCGATGAATGCATTGAATGTTGGTCGTATAAAGCTTGCTGCTGCTTGTCTAGATGCTCAACGACGCGTGATCGATTCTGCAGTAAGATATGCTAACGATCGAGTTCAATTCAAAACACCAATCTCAAAGTTTGGTGCTATTCGCTCCAAAATAGCAGAAATGTCTACAGCAGCTTATGTCGGCGAATCGGCGTCTTATCGTGCTGCAAAAAATATTGAAGATAGAATTAATTTCAGAAAAGAAAGTGGAAACTCTCATCAAGAGGCAGAACTCAAAGGCGTAGAAGAATTTGCCATTGAATGTTCAATTCTTAAAGTTGCAGTTTCTGAAGATATTCAGGAATGTTCTGATGAAGGCATCCAGATTTATGGCGGAATGGGCTTTTCTGCCGATACACCAATGGAATCGGCTTGGAGAGATGCTAGAATCGCTAGAATTTATGAAGGCACCAATGAAATCAATAGAATGTTAGCTGTTGGTATGCTTGTAAAAAAAGCCATGAAAGGTCACGTCGATTTACTTGGCCCAGCCAAAGAAGTTGAAGATGAATTGACCGGAATTCCTTCTTTTGACACGCCAGATTATTCCGAACTTTTAGCTGAAGAAAAAGCCATGCTCAGAAAGTTGAAAAAAGCTTTCTTGATGGTTGCTGGAAGTGCAGCACAAAAATATGGCGAAGAACTTGAAGAACATCAGCAGCTATTGTTAGCTTCAGCCGATATTTTAATTGAAATATATATGGCAGAATCAGCTATTCTTCGTGCTGAGAAAAATGCCAAAAGATTTGGTGAGGACAAACAAAAAGAGCAAATCGCTATGTCAAAACTGAATTTATATCATGCTGTAGATAAAATCAATCAAAAAGGAAAAGAAGCAATTGTTTCTTTTGCCGAAGGTGATGAACAAAAAATGATGCTAATGGGCTTGAAACGCTATACAAAATATGATAATTACCCAAATGTGGTAGAACTCAGAAATACCATAGCAAACAAAGTTACAGAAGAGAATACTTATCCATTTTAAGTATAATTTAGGTTGAGAAAAATCCGTAGCATTTATTATATTGCTACGGATTTTTTGTTTTTAAAATAAATCTTTCAAAATATGAAAACTACCTTTTTACTTTTAACGCTTCTAGTTTATTCTCTTACTTTTTCTCAAAACCTTACTGGTGCATGGCAAAAAGTAGATAACTCTAAATTTAAAACCATCAAATTATACAGCAATCATTATTTTACTTCGGCAACTTATGATGAATCAGACGGAGAATTCATCGAAGCTTCTGCTGGCACATTCACCAAAAACGATTTCGATTATATAGAAAATATTGAAACCCATTCAGAGTCAACTTCACTCGCTGGAACTTATATCAATTTCAACTATGAAATTAAAAATGATACTTTAAAAATAAAAGACAAAAACTCTCGACATGAGGAAACTTGGGTGAAAATTGATGAAGCAAAAAAAGAACATGTAACTTGTTATAGAATTCATGAAGTATTTAGAGATTCAAAATGGCAAACTATAGGTTACAAACCACGAAAAACCATAAAAATGCTGAGTGATAATTACTATCAAGTGATTGCTATCAATTCTCAAACCGGTGAATTTTTTGGTTCAAGTGGCGGAAAATGGACTTCTTTAGACGATAAACATCAAGAACACATCAAATTCTTTTCAAAAAATCAATCTATGACTGGAGTCACTTTAGAATTCAGAAAAAATATCGAAGGTGATATTTGGCACCATGATGGTAAAAGCTCTAAAGGCGAATACATTCAAGAAAGATGGATCAAGTATAAATAAATTTTCATCTATTTTTTGATTTAAAAAAATTACATCCTATCGCGTTTTCTATTAAGCTTCATCTCTGCTTAAACAAACTCCAAGCAAATTATATAATGAGTGAAAATCTCATTTTCTTTACCTAAATTTGCAAGCTGAAATTGCTATGAAAAAAAACGAAGAATACATTAAAGTTCTGGGAGCTCGCGTCCATAATTTAAAAAATATTGACGTCAGGATTCCTAGAAATAAGCTTGTTGTTATCACTGGTTTATCTGGCTCAGGAAAATCTTCTTTGGCTTTCGACACCATTTATGCTGAAGGCCAAAGACGCTATATCGAAACTTTCTCTGCTTACGCCAGACAATTTTTAGGTGGATTGGAACGTCCAGATGTCGATAAAATTGAAGGCTTATCCCCTGTCATTGCTATTGAACAAAAAACAACTTCTAAAAGTCCGCGAAGTACCGTTGGTACAATTACAGAAGTTTACGATTTTATCAGATTGATGTTTGCAAGAATTGGCACGGCTTTCAGCTACAAAACTGGAGAAAAAATGGTCAGTTATAGCGATAGTCAAATTCAATCTAAAATAATTAATGAGTTTGAAAATCGAAAAGTCAATATTTTAGCTCCGATTGTCAGGTCCAGAAAAGGTCATTATCGAGAATTGTTTGAACAAATCGCCAAACAAGGTTTTGTGAAAGTTAGAGTTGACGGTGAAATTCGTGATATTGAAAAAGGAATGAAAATCGATCGTTACAAAATCCATGACATTGAAATTGTCATCGATCGGTTAAAAATTACACAAGACAAAAACACACATAAACGCTTAGAAGAAAGCATTGACACTGCAATGAAACATGGTGACAATGTGTTGATGATTTTGGATCATGAATCAGATCAACCTAAATTTTTTAGTCGAAATTTAATGTGTCCAACTACTGGAATTTCATACCCAAATCCAGAACCCAATAACTTTTCATTTAACTCGCCAAAAGGTGCTTGTCCAAAATGCAATGGACTTGGTGAAGTTTACGAAATCAATGTGGATCGTATAATTCCAGACCTCTCACTTTCAATAAAATCTGGCGGTCTAGAACCTCACGGCAAGGAAAAGAAAAATAACTGGGTTTTCAAGCAATTACGTGCCATTGCAGAACATTTTGAATTTGACTTGAATGATCCGATAGAATCCATTCCAAAAGAAGCGATGGATGTAATTTTATATGGCGGTAATGCTAGTTTCAAAAAATTTAGTGAAACATCTAAAGTCAGTAAAAGTTTCAGCTATAATTTTGAAGGCGTAGCAGAATTTATTTCAACGACATTTCACCAGAAAGAATCTTCTGCATCTTTAAAACGTTGGGCTAAAAAATATATGGACAAAAAGCCTTGCGAAACTTGCCAAGGCAGTCGCCTGAACAAAGAAGCTTTGTACTACAAAGTCGATGAAAGTAGTATTGCCGACATCATCAATATGGATATTGATGAATTGCTAACATTCTTTGAAAATCTTACCAAAAGATTGTCGAAAAACGAGCAAAAAATCGGAGAAGAAATCATCAAAGAAATAAAAACACGTTTGTCCTTTTTAGCAGACGTAGGATTGAATTATTTGAATCTGAATCGAGGTTCCAAAACGCTTTCAGGTGGTGAAGCACAACGAATTCGATTAGCAACACAAATCGGTTCTCAATTGGTTGGTGTCCTATATATTTTAGACGAACCAAGCATTGGTTTGCACCAAAGAGACAACGAAAAGCTAATCAATTCCTTGATATCACTGCGTGACGTAGGCAATTCTATTATCGTAGTTGAACACGACAAAGACATGATTGAACGCGCTGACCACGTGATTGATATCGGTCCTTTTGCTGGAAAAAACGGTGGAAAAATCATTAGTGAAGGAAAACCTAAAGATATTCTGAAACATCAAACATTGACTGCAGATTATCTTTCAGGGAAAAAAACCATAGCGATTCCAAAGAAAAGACGGAAAGGTAACGGCAAGCATTTGCATTTACTTGGAGCAAGTGGAAATAATTTAAAAGAGGTTTCCATTAAAATTCCTTTGGGTAAATTAGTTGTTGTCACAGGCGTTTCTGGTAGTGGAAAATCTACACTTATAAATAAAACTTTGTATCCGATATTAAACAATCATTTTTTCAACGGTGTTAAAGAACCTTTGCCATACAAAGGTATTCGAGGTTTAAAACATTTAGACAAAGTCATCGACATCAACCAATCACCAATTGGTCGTACCCCAAGATCGAATCCAGCGACATACACTGGCGTTTTTGGAGAAATCAGAACTTTGTTTACCAAAACTCCAGAAGCACAGATTCGTGGTTACAAACCTGGTAGATTCAGTTTCAATGTAAAAGGTGGACGTTGCGAAACTTGTGGTGGCGCTGGATTGAGAGTTATAGAAATGAATTTTCTGCCAGATGTTCATGTCGAATGCGAAACTTGTATGGGAAAACGATTTAACAGGGAAACTTTAGAAATTCGATACAAAGGAAAATCCATCAGTGATGTTTTGGAAATGACAATCGATGAAGCGACAAGTTTCTTTGAACCGATCCCGAAAATTTATAGAAAACTGAAAACCATTCAAGATGTTGGTTTGGGCTACATCACTCTTGGGCAGCAAAGCACGACATTGTCAGGTGGTGAAGCTCAGCGCATAAAACTCGCCACAGAATTATCGAAAATCAGTACTGGAAATACGTTTTATATTTTAGATGAACCTACAACTGGACTCCATTTTGAAGACATCAATGTTTTGATGGGCGTTTTAGAAAAACTGGTTGAAAAAGGTAACACCGTTATGATTATTGAACATAATATGGACGTCATCAAACTTGCTGATTATATTTTCGATATTGGTTACGAAGGTGGTAAAAAAGGCGGACAGCTTGTTGCCAAAGGTACACCAGAAAAAGTAGCTAAAGATGAAAAAAGTTATACTGCAAAATTTTTACAAAAAGAATTAAACTTATAAAAATGACAGAAAAACACAATAAAAACTGGAATGAAATCAAAACCAACGACTCTTGGGCGCTTTTTAAAATTATGAGCGAATTTGTTGATGGTTATGAACGCTTGAGCCAAATCGGACCTTGCGTTTCTATTTTTGGATCTGCTAGAATGAACCCGGGCGACAAATTTTATGAATTGGCTGTGAAAGTTGCTAATAAAATTGTAGATCAAGGTTATGGTATCATTACAGGTGGCGGACCAGGCATCATGGAAGCTGGAAACAAAGGTGCAAATATTGGAGGTGGAACCTCTGTTGGATTGAATATTGAATTGCCATTTGAGCAGCATGACAATCCGTATATAGATCGTGACAAAAATTTGAATTTCGATTACTTTTTTGTCAGAAAAGTTATGTTTGTGAAATATTCCCAAGGTTTTGTGGTTATGCCTGGTGGATTTGGTACTTTAGATGAATTATTTGAAGCCATTACACTTATTCAAACTGGAAAAATTGATAAGTTTCCTATAATTTTAGTAGGAAAAAAATATTGGACTGGATTATTGGATTGGATCATTGCGACGATGAGTGAAAAATTTGGAACCGTCAATTCAGATGATTTGAAATTAATTGAGCTTGTTGATAATGAAGATGAAGTGATTGAAATTTTAGATAAATTCTACAATCAATTTGATTTAAGTCCAAATTTTTAATCCCTGAATGAAAAAATTCTTATTTTTTATTGCCTTTTTGTGTTTTGGTATTCAAATGTCTTTTGGACAGACGAATATCAAAACTATGTTTTATAATTTACTCAACTTCTCCACTGCTCCACCAGAAAACAGAGCAGAAATCCTAAATGATATTTTGGCCAATTACGAGCCTGATATTTTTATGGTTTGTGAGCTAGAACTTCCCCAGGATGGAGGCGAAATATTGACAAATTCATTTAATTATACAACTGCAAATATTCAGTCTGTTCCATTTCAATTCAATACTTCGGGAATTTCAACAATTCATCAATTGGTTTATTATGATGCCGATAAGTTGACTTTTGTAGATTCTGAAATCATCCAAACCAATATTAGAGATATTAACCATTATCAATTTCAATTGAATACAAATTCAGAGACGATTTTGGATGTTTTTGTAGCGCATTTCAAAGCCGCTCAGGGTTTTTCAAATGAACAACAACGCTTGTTTGAAGCCAATCAATTTATAAACTATGTTGAGACTTTACCAGCAGATTCTAATATTATTTTTGGAGGAGACTTCAATTTGTATTCAGCACTAGAACCGGCTTTTCAGGTGATTACCTCAGGCACTGAAGATATTAATTTTCTTGACCCAATCGATGAAATTGGTGCTTGGAATAACAATTCGCAATTTGCCCAAGTCCACACGCAAAGTACAAGAAGTAGCAATGATGATTTTGATGATTTTGGTGCTGGTGGCGGTTTGGATGATCGTTTTGATTTTATTTTTATTTCAGATAATCTCAAAAATCAGAATAACCCAATTCGATATGTCGAAAATTCTTATGCGGCATTTGGCAACAATGGCAATTGCTTCAATGATAATATAAGTGACAATGATTGTTATGGTGCATACAACCAAAATTTGAGAAATTTACTCTATCTTATGAGTGATCACTTGCCAGTAGTAATGTCTTTAGAAATCGATGAAAATTTTCTAAAATCAAAAGATTTTGACATAGAAGATTTAATTTCATTTTCGAATGGAAATATCGTTCAGGATATTTTAGCTTTGAACTTCAATACCAATGTTCAGAATAAAAAATTTAGCATTTATAATGCTTTAGGACAAGAAATTCACCAAAGTAGCGTTATAGCAAAACATGTAGAAGTTGATGTTTCAGAATACTCCGTTGGGGTATATTTTCTGAAACTTGAAGGAGTAAATCACGCATTAAAATTCTTAAAATCAAATTGATAAAATATTTAGTTGTTATAGCTTGTTGTTGTTTTAGTATGTTGGGTTTCGCTCAACATGATATTTCAGCCGAAATAAAAGCTACCGAAAATTTGAAAAGCCTGGAGGTTTCACAAAATATTGTGTTCAAAAACAATACTGAAACTGCATTAAGCGAAGTTTATCTATACGACTGGATTAATGCTTTCTCAGATAAAAATAGTCCACTCGGAAAAAGATATGCTCAGGAATACGTGAGAAAATTTCACTTTGCTACAGATCAGGAACGTGGTGGAACGACTATAGAAAAGCTAAATATTAACGGCATTCAATCCAACTGGAGTCGTGTTGAAAACCAACCAGATATTATTAAAGTTGAATTGAAAAAAAAATTGGAACCAGGTGAATCTATCGTATTAAATTTAGATTATAAACTCATAATTCCTGATGCAAAATTTACTGGATTTGGATGGCTACAACGTGAATTAATTCTAAAAGAATGGTTGATTAAGCCAGCAATTTACAAAGAAGATTGGATTATTTACAGTCATAAAAATTTGAATGATTTCCCTTTTCAAAAACTAAATTATGATCTGAAAATTTCTGTACCAAACCAATACAAAGTAACTTCTACTTTAATGCAAAGTGAAGTTGAGTCGCAAGCATTTGATTATAAAACCTTTAGATTACAAGCGGATAATCACATTGGTTCTGATTTGTACGTGACTAGAATTGAGAAATTTAAAACCACCAAAACAGATTTGGTTGATGTGAAATCCAGTATGATTTCTGAAGGTTTACGCCCTGAGATAGAAGCTTTAATCACAGATAGGATTGTATTTTTTCTAAAAGAGGAAATGGGTGATTTCAGTTTTGAAGAAATTTTAATTTCTGAAGAGGATTACCTGAATTCTCCTGTGTATGGTTTGAATCAATTACCGGATTTCATTCGGCCTTTTCCCGACGGATTTCAGTTTGATATCAAACTTTTAAAAACAACGGCAGATCAATTTTTAAGAAAATCATTACTAATTAACACACGCGAAAATCAATGGTTTTTGGATGCTATCTTAGTAAAAATCATGATGGATTATGTCGAAAAATATTATCCTGAAGTCAAACTTTTAGGAAGTTTCGCAGATTTTTATGGTGTAAAATGGTTTCATGCAGCAGAGTTAAAATTCAATGATCGCTACCAGTTTATTCATGAAACGATGATTCGACAGAATTTGGGTCAACCTGTAGATTTCCCACAAGACAGTTTGTTGAAGTTCAATCAAAAATTATCAAACCCCTATAAAGGTGGCATCGGTTTTAAATATTTGGAAGATTATCTTGGAAAAAATGTTGTTGATGAAAGTTTAAAAATTTATTTTGAAACTTATCATGCAAAATTTTCTGATCCTAAAGATTTTTTCGAAATTCTTCAAAAACAAAGTCAAAAAGAAATCAGTTGGTTTACCGAAAATTATCTCGGTAGCAAAAAAGATATTGATTTTACAATTGATTACATCAAAACTGATGATGATTCCATTTCTGTGAGAATTTTAAACAAAACTCAAAATGCAATGCCCGTTGCTGTTTATCAAATTAAAGATAAAATTGTGTTGTCTAAAACTTGGGTAGATGCATTTGAAAAAGATACAATAGTCAAACTTAAAGATTTGGATAGCGATCGGTTAGCTGTAAATTATGAACAGATTATTCCGGAGTTCAATCAAAGAAATAATTTCAAAAGTCGAGGGAAAATACTAAACAAACCACTTCAGTTTAGAATAATTGATGATATTGAAGATCCAAAATACAACCAATTGTTTTTAATTCCTGAATTCACATACAACCTGTATGATGGTATTGCTCTTGGTCCAAAATTTTATAATAGTTCAATTTTACCAAAGCAATTTGAATACAAAATGACACCAAAATATGGATTAAGAAGTCAGACTTTGGTTGGTGATGGTTCTGTGAGTTACACACATTTTTATAAGAATGAAGAGATGTTTGCATTAAGTTACGGCTTAAGTGGATCTCGATATTCTTATGATGAAGATTTGTTTTACAACAGATATTCTGGATATTTAAGTATGACTTATCGTCCTGAAGATTTGCGAGATAATCGAAGACATGGTTTAAGTTTAAGGACGGTAAACGTTGATCAAGATGAAAGTCCTTTGGTGGAAACAGATGAACCGAATTACAATATTTTCAATATCCGTTATACTTTTCAGAATAAAAATTTAGACCGTTTTTTTACAACATATTTAGACTACCAAATTGCAAAAAAATTCAGTAAAGTCTCTGGAACTATGCATTTCAGAAAACTTTTCAACAACAACCGGCAAATAAATATGCGTATTTTTGCAGGTTTATTTTTGTATAATGACACTCAAGATTCAAATTATTTTAGTTATGCTTTAGATCGTCCTACAGATTACTTATTCGATTATAATTATTATGGAAGAAGCGAATCTAGTGGTCTATTTAGTCAGCAATTTATTATGGCAGAAGGTGGCTTTAAGTCGCAATTTGACCAAAGATTTGCAGATGAATGGCTTTTATCGACCAATGTGAGTACGACGATATGGAACTGGATTTTTGCTTATGGAGATGCTGGCGTTTTCAGCAACAGCTCGACAAGTCCGCAATTTGTTTATGATTCTGGAATAAGATTGAATTTTGTTGAAGATTATTTTGAACTATATTTCCCTATGTATTCTAGTAATGGCTGGGAATTCGGCAACGGAAATTATGATGAAAAAATAAGATTTGTCGTGACTTTGGATATTTCAACGCTCTTGAAGTTATTCAAGCGCAAGTGGTATTAAAATTTGAAATTTAATTTAATAACTATAAATTTTTCATCTCGGGAATTATCAATTTTTATTAGATAAAAACTCAAAAACCTACTTTTTTCTGTTTGTATTTGTGATTTTTTTACAATAAAATCAGTAAAATATTTTTTTTCAAAGCTTAATCAATAACTTATACTTTTGAAAAGTTTATAAAAAACTTTTATCTTTAAAAAGTCACAGAAAATAACGCTTGAAAAGTTGAAACACTTATTGAACATAAGTTTCAGATGCTAAAAATTTAAAATAAATAATGACGGTAGACGTGATTATAACCTTGTGCGTAATTGCTGGAGCAATGGTTCTCTTTGCTACCGAAGTTATTCGTGTAGATTTGGTAGCACTTCTAATTATAGTTGCTTTAGTGATAACAGGTGTAATAACCCCACAGCAAGGCGTCGAAGGTTTTAGTAACAATGCGACTATCACGGTAGCTTTTATGTTTGCCCTGAGTGCCGCGATGCTTCAAACTGGTGCATTACAATTTCTGGCACAAAAATTATCTAAAGTATTTGAGAATAATTTCAATCAGGGAATGATTTTAATGATGATTCTCATCGCCGTAATATCTGCTTTTATTAATAATACTCCAGTTGTCGCTGTTTTTATTCCGGTAGTCATAAAGATTGCTAATTCTTCTGGTTATCCGCCTAACAAGCTACTTATCCCTTTGTCTTTTGCTTCCATCTTTGGTGGGACTTGCACTTTGGTGGGAACTTCAACAAATATTTTGGTCAGCGGCATTGCTGAAAAAGAAAATCTGGAGCCTATTTCTATGTTTCAACTTACTCCAATAGGACTAATATTTCTTGTTGTAGGCATACTTTACATGTTATTTATAGGAATACGCTTAATCCCAAAGAAAAAAGAAGAGAAAAACCTGAGTGAGAAATTTGGAATGAAAGATTATCTGACTGAAATAAAACTAGCAGAATTAAAAGATAACGAAAAAGAAGGGAAACCTGAGATTTCTGAATTGATAAAAATGAATCTAGATAGCTTAGAAGTAAGCCGAGGTGATAAAAACTTTTCTCTACCTTCAAAAGAGATGCAACTTCAGGAAGGTGATATTATAAAGGTAAGATGCTCAGGTGATAAAATAAAAAAACTGAAAAAATGGGCAGAAAAAAATGATTACTTTAAAATTGATATTACTAACGTAGAAGAGGAAATGAAAAACTCTTCTCTCATGGAACTAATCATTGTTGCAAATTCGCCGCTGGCAGGAAAAAAACTGGGTGATACCAACTTCAAAGGTCGTTTCAGAGCTATTCCATTAGCTGTGAGACAACGCAAAGGAGTAACTAATGAAAATCTTTCTGATATCAAACTTAAGGCTGGTGATGTTATTCTGGCTGAAGTTAGGAATAGTTTTAAAGAAAATATCGAGGAAATGGCTAAAGAAGCTGAAGCACCTCTTGCTATTCTTTCTGAAGACAAAATCGTTTCTTTCAATAAAAGGAACTTTTATATAGTTTTAGCAGTAATAATTGGAGTTATTGGTTCTGCAAGCCTTGGTTTCTTAGACATAATGACAGCAGCAATTGCGGGAGTTTCAATGCTAGTATTACTAGGAATTCTTAATATGAAAAAACTTTATAAAGCAATTGATTGGAAAGTGATTTTTCTTCTAGCAGGAGCTCTGAGTTTAGGAACTGCAATGGCTAATTCTGGGCTAGATCAACTTATAGCTGAAAGTATGTTTCAGCGTCTAGATCTTTGGGGACCTATCGCAGTGTTGTCAGGCTTATATTTACTTACTTCATTGCTTACTGAACTTATGACTAATAACGCTGCTGCAGCCCTTTTAGCTCCAATAGCTATTGCTACTGCTAATAGTCTTGACTTAAGTCCTATTCCTTTTCTTATGGCAATTGCTTTTGCAGGTTCAGCCAGTTTTATGACACCTGTAGGCTATCAAACCAACACAATGGTTTATAGTGCTGGTAAATACAATTTTAAGGATTTTCTTAAAGTTGGGACAATACTCAATATTATATTCTGGATTATAGCAACCTTTATGATTCCAGTTTTCTACGGATTTTAATGTTTAGATTTCATTAATATAAATCATTATGAAGCTGAGTTCTATTAAATAAATTCAGGTTATTCGTATAGATGTTTTAAATTGAGTAAAGCATTAATCAATGTTTCGAAGAAGATTAAAGTTTGTCAGGGGCAAATTCAGAATAAAAAAAGGTATGTTTAACATACCTTTTTCATAGATTTAAAAATGTTATTTATTATCAGATTTCTTCCTTCGCCGAAGAATGAGCTTCTATCATCTGGTCATGTTCGTTTCTCAACATTTCATGTTCTTCTTTCATTTTTTGGTGCTTTTCCTTCATTTGTTTTTGTTCTTCTAAAATATTATCAAACTCAAATTCAAAGGTTTCCAATTCGACTTCTTCAGAGGCATGTTTTTCTATCAATTTATCATGTTTCTTAAGTAGGTCTTCGTGGAACTGGATTGTTTTATAATGCTGAACAAGAATATTCTGGTGCTTATCTCTCAAAGCTGAATGGATGCTATCCATCTCTGGCATATCTGAATAATTATCAGATTTTTCCTTCATAAATTCATGCATCTCTTCCATTTTTTTATAGGTTTCTTTCATAAAATCCTGATTTCCCATCAATTCTTCGTGTTCAGTCACCATTGCTTTATATTCTTCACTTTCCACTGGGTTGCTGTCACAGGCAATAAAAATAAAAGCTAATAAGCTCATAGCCAGAGTCAATACATTTTTTGTTGGTAGATTTTTCATGATTTTTGTTTTTTAATTGAACTTTAATTTAAATAATTTTTTTTTGAATTTGAAATTATGTTAAAAAATAATCAACTTCTTCGAGTCAAGCCAAGAAGAATTCTATTGAATAATCACTATTAAACTGAATGGCGCAATAGGATGAAAAATTTACTTTGGCCTCTCTTACTTATTCTACTTTTTTAATTTCATTTATCAAATTTGAAGTCAATTTAAAAATTCTGAAATGTTACCAGAAGAATTTCAGAATTATTTTATTGAAACGAAATTCTAATTTTGTATGTAGTATCTTATATTGAGCCGAATTTGATACTTAAATCTATCCCATGAATCTTAAAGTTAGTTTACATCAGCAGTGCGTCCAACTCCTAGAAAATCGTAGGAAAATCATTCAAAATCAGATGGCTGATATTCAAAACAGTCTAACTTCTGAAACTAAAAGCAGTGCTGGTGATAAGCATGAAACAGGTCGGGCAATGCTTCAGATAGAACTTGAGAAAACAGGAAAGCAACTGGCAGAAATCGATAAATTGAGAACGACACTTTCCAAAATTAATACCGAAGAAAGACTAGGTAAAGTAGGTCTTGGGAGTTTGGTGTTTACTTCCAAAGCTCATTATTTTATAGCGGTGAGTCTTGGTGCTTTGCAAGCTGACGGAAAAACTGTTTATGCCATTTCTATAGGTACGCCAATTGGTCAATTATTAATTGGTAAATGCGTGGGAGACAATGTTACCTTCAATGGAAATTCCTTTGTAATAGAAAAAGTAATTTGAAATTGACAAAAATGATTTAGGCTATTGTTGTATTTCATATTTTCTGATAGTTAGCAATTCGACAGGTAATCCAGTCATTTTTAGAAAAACATATGTAGCTCTTCTGTCATAGCTTTTGATTCGTATTTTTTTACCTTTATAGCTAATAATCTGTTTCGATTATTTATATCTTAGTTTTCTACCAACTCATTACCTACCTGTAAAACAGTCCCTTAAAGAATTTCAAGTTTTAAGTTCTGATTATTTACACAATATTTCCACTAGAATCTCTTAAGTCGATTGTTTAGTTATAATTCATTTTCGAACAGTAATTTTCAAAATAGAAAATGAAATCCAGTATTAAATAAAGTGAAATATAAATATATCTAATAAGTTTTGAGATTTGAGATTCGATTAACTTATAGTACATAATTATTGTTATAATATTCTTACAAAAGTGATGTAATACTGATTTCTAAAAGCAAAGCAGTCGTAGTATTTGAGTATTTAAGTTATTAGAAAACAATATTATCCTTCCAACCAAATTTTAGCAATAATTAAGAAACTAAATAGCAATATAAGTGAAACTCGAGCAAAATATAAAATTAATTACTGAGCATGCATAATATTTTTGTATCAAAATTCAGAATTATCATGAAATATTTATTTTTATCTATTCTATTTTTTGTTTTCAATTTCACAATTGCTCAAGATTTACCTTCAGATTGTAATTGTGATTATGTTTTAGACAGTCCAAACGACAATTGGCCTAACGGTGCTTTGAACAACAAAACAATTTGTTTGGCTGGTAACTTCACTTATAATGCAAGTTGGAAAAACGTTGGCAACAACTCAACTTTATGTATTGGTGAAGGTGTGACTTTTAATTCTCAAGGTCTCAACTGGCCTAATAGTGGGAATGGTATTAAAATAAATAACTACGGTACTTTCAACCATGGAAACAATGTCACAATTAAAATTAAGAATAATTCAGTAATAAATAATTATGGTACGCTTACAGCGGTTGTAAAATTTCAAAATGGAATTTTACATTCTTATGATGGTGCAACAACCAATCTAATTGGTGGAGATACAAATTTTGATAGTGGTTTGATAAATGTTTATGATGGAAGTGTTTTAACAGTTGACAATAGCAGTTGGGAAAAACAAATGGGAAGTAATTTCACTTTGAATAATGAAGGAACCACAACTTTTGAAGGCAACTTAGCTAATTCTTTTGGCTCTATTAATTCTAGCGGTGAAATAAACTTCAATCAAATATTTAGAAATGATGCTTATTCTAATATTTCAGGTGTTTTAAATATATCAGGAGACTTAGAAAGTAACTCTAGTAATGCAACATTAACCATAGAAAATAATTTTACTGTTGGTGGTAATTTAAATGTTTGGAATGGAATAATCACTGCAAATGGTGGTTTTGAAATTTCTGGAAGTACACAAATAAATTCAACAGGAACAATTCAGTTTGGTGAAGAAATAATTTTCAATAATCTAACAAACCATGCTGGACTAATCGAATCTAATTCAGGTTGTAATACAATAACTTTGAATGGCAACGTAAACGGTTGGGGCGGTCAAATTACAGCCAACGGTGAAAGCGGTATTTCAATTCCAAATTTTTCACAAATTCCATCCAATTGGGTGCTTAACGGAACAATAGGTACTGACGAATGCGCTTCTGAGCCAACAGTTTGGATTGGTGTTGTTTCTTCGGATGCTGAAAATGTTAATAACTGGAGTAACGGTTTTCCAACAAAAGACATTGATGTAACTATAAATATTACTCCAAACGATCCTGTTTTTTCAGAAGATGTTGAAATGAAAGACCTAATCATAGTTAGTGGCGCTAGCGTTTCACAGACTAATGAGTCACTAATAGAGGTTTATGGAAATTTTGAAAATAATGGTTTTTATAATCCTGGAAACTCTACTTTAGCTTTCAAAGGATCACAAAATCAAAACTTTTCAACATTAAACAAAACAATACTTTACAACCTATCAATCGATAATGGTAATAATCTTAACCTTGTTTCTGGTAATATAGACATCTTTAATTCTCTAAATTTAGTTAGTGGTAATTTAGTTACAAACTACGATTATAGTGATCCAATCAATAATTTGGTGACTTTTAAGTCAAATTCAAATACTACCGCTATTATTAGTGAAATTGAAAACGGAAATACTATAGTTGGTGATGTTATGATTGAGCGCTATATTCCATTGAATAATAGAGCGTTTAGATATATGACAACATCTGTCAACACAACGACGTCTATCAACGAAAACTGGCAAGAAGGTGTGAATAACACAGTCAATGATTTTAGTCTAAACCAAAACCCAAAACCTGGATATGGAACGCATATCACAGGAAGTGTAAACGGACAAAACGGATTTGATGCTACACTTACAGGAAATCCTTCATTATTTACTTGGAATGCGCAAAACGGTTCTTGGACGACTATCAACAGTACTATCAACAACACTTTAGAAGCTGGAAAAGCTTATGGTATTTTAATTAGAGGCGACAGAAGTACAAATGTTTGGTCTAATAATACTGCGATGGGAAGTCCGACAAGATTACGTTCTCTTGGAACTGTTTTGACTGGAGATGTAAATATAGATGATGATCTTAATCCAAATCCTGATGGTTTTTCATTGATTGGTAATCCATACCAAGCTGAAGTTGATATGAAAGAAACTTTGGCTAACAGTTCAAACAATTTGAATAAGAATTTTTACTACGCCTACAATCCGAATTTAGGAAATAGAGGTGGATATGTTACTGTAGATTTAGATGCTGAGCCTGTTCAATATATTCCTAACAATCCAGATAATAATAACATTACAGGTGATGGAAAATATAGATTTTTACAACCAAATCAAGCTGGATTTGTTCAAACTTCTAGAACAATTCAACCTGGTGAAGTTCCTACTCTAACTTTCAAAGAATCATTTAAAACTAGTCAAACCTTAACAAATCAAGTCTTTAGTGTGAATTCAAATTCTAAAGTTGACTTGAGCATCATCAAAAATTCAAACAATGAATTAATGGACGGTGTGCGTTTTAAGTTTGGTGCAATGTTCGATGCTGAAGTTGGTAATGACGATGCCCTTAAATTTTGGAATGATGATGAAACCATTGGTATTGAATCCAACGGAAGTTATTTGGCTATTGAAAAAAGACCTTTTCCAGAAGACAACCAAATGTTTGGTTTTTGGATTGGCAACTACAGAGATTCAGATTATACCATGAAAGTTGAAGTTGAAGATATGCCAAATTATAATATTTATCTTAGAGATACATACACAAACGTCGACCATGAACTGAACGATGGTGTAAATAATATTCCTTTTACAATTGATTCTTCAATTCCAGGATCTGTAAATTATGACCGTTTTAAAGTTGTTTTTGAACAAACAACTTTATCTGAAGGCGATTTTGAATTGAATGATAATGACTTTAGCCTCTTCCCTAACCCATCTACAAACGGTTATTTTACTATCAAAGGTAGAATTTTAGGAAGCAGCGAAACTAAAGTTGAAATTTTCAATAGCATTGGTCAATCTGTAAAATCAATTGAATCTGATTTTCAAGAAGAAATAAAAGTTAATACCTATGAGTTGAATTCTGGAGTTTATTTCGTGAAAATAAACAGCGATGGCCAACAAGTGACTAAAAAAGTAATTATAAAATAAGTCTTTATATTTAAGTTTAGGTTTAGGCTTAAAAAGCTGTCTTTTGAAAAGACAGCTTTTTTTTTTGAATGAATGTGAAGCATTCTATATTCAAAATGAAATTTAATTATCTTTGCATGTTATATTTTTTCAATGAATACACTCCCAACTATAAATCTACGTGTAACTCCAGAAACTGCAAATAAAGACGAATTATTAAAATCTGCTTTATCAAAAGAACTCAAGATACATAAAGATGAAATTCATAAATTTAAAATCATCAAACGTTCAATTGATGCACGTCATCGGAATATTATTTTTCAATTAAAAATAGCTTATGAATTAAAGGGAAGCTCTATAATTTGGCCAAAAATTGAAGAAAAACCTTACCAAAAAGTTGATGACAATTCATCTAAAACAATTGTAGTTGGAAGCGGTCCAGCTGGACTCTTTGCAGCTCTAAAATTGCTCAGTTTAGGAATTAAACCTATTGTTATTGAACGTGGCAAAGATGTACGTTCTAGACGAATTGATTTGGCAAAAATCAATAAAGAACATATCGTAAATCCAGAATCGAACTACTGCTTTGGAGAAGGCGGAGCTGGCACATATTCCGATGGGAAATTATATACAAGATCAGGTAGAAAAAAACATATCAATTCAATTTTAGAAACTTTTGTTCAGCATGGCGCGGATGAAGACATCTTAATTGATGCACATCCTCACATTGGCACAAATAAGCTACCAAAAATAATCGCTAATATGAGAGATACTCTAATCAGTTTTGGTGGTGAGATTCATTTCAATACCAAACTGACTGATTTTATTATAGAAAACCAAAAAATAAAAGGAGTAACTGTTAATAGTGAAAATCAAATATTCGCAGATCACGTGATTTTGGCAACAGGTCATTCTGCTCGAGATATTTATTATTTACTTCATAAAAGAAATATTAAAATTGAATCTAAAACTTTTGCGTTGGGCGTTCGGGTTGAACATCCGCAGCAATTAATAGACCAGATTCAATATAAAACTGAAAATAGACCCGAATATTTACCGCCAGCAGCTTACAGCCTTGTTGAACAAGTCGACGGCAAAGGCGTGTATTCATTTTGTATGTGTCCAGGCGGAATTATTGCGCCTTGTGCAACTACACCAGGAGAAGTTGTGACGAATGGATGGTCGCCTTCCAAAAGAAACAATCCATTTGCAAATTCTGGCATTGTAGTGACCATAGATGACGAAAACTTGAAAGATTTTGAAAAATTTGGTCCTTTAAAAGGTTTAAAATTTCAAGAATATATTGAAAAAATATGCTGGGAAAAAGCAGGTCGAACACAAAAAGCACCAGCACAAGCTCTATCAGATTTTATTAGACAGCGGAAGTCAGATTACTTACCAAAATGCTCCTATCAACCTGGAGTGACTTCTGTAGAAATGGACGATATTTTTCCTAAAGCTATAGTCAATCGCTTAAGACAAGGATTTATTGCTTTTTCTAAAAAGATGAAAGGTTTTGATCATCCTGAAGCTATAATTTTAGCAACAGAATCTAGAACATCATCACCAGTTAGAATTCCTAGAGATACAGAAAGTCTTGAACACCCGGAAATCAAAGGTTTGTTTCCTTGTGGTGAAGGTGCTGGTTTTGCAGGAGGAATTATATCTGCTGCTATCGATGGTGAAAAATGCGCTGAAAAAGTAATGCAAAATGTAAAACAAACTAAATTCTAATTTAGAAAATTATTCATTTTTTGCACTGTATCGACGTTTTTCATTCAACTCTTCCTCTGCTTTTATTTCAGATTCAGGAATCACTTTTAAGAATGAAGGGTGTTGTTCTATCGCATATTCTATTTTTTCAATAATGCTCTCCACAGATTCATTTTCATAATCAATTTTAAGTGGATCCTTAATAATCATTGATTGAAGTATATTGCGCTTTTTGATGCGAATTCCCTTTTTGTCAAAAGATCGTCTAAAACCATCTATCACAATAGGAATAACGATAGGTTTATATTTTTTAATAATAAATGCTGTTCCTTTACGAATGGGTTTCCATGGTTTTGTCGTTCCTTGTGGAAAAGTAATGACCCAACCATCGTCCAAGGCTTTGCCAATATTAGAAATATCACTCATTTTCACTTGTCGATTTACAGATTGCCCTGCTGCTCTCCAAGTTCTATCTATACTTACAGAACCGGCATAAGCTAAAAGTTTTGGTAAGAAACCACCTTTCATTGTTTCCTTGGCAGCAACATAATAAATATTAAGTTTTGGATCCCATAAATAACCTACATTTTGTATGTTGTCTACTCTTCCGCTCAAACTTGCGTTGAAGACGTGGTACATTGCTACAACATCTGCAAAATAGGTTTGATGGTTCGAGACAAATAAAACATTTGTATCTGGCAAATCTTTAATGATTTCTGAACCTTCAATTTGTAAATCGTTAAACCCACGGTAACGCCTATGGGTTAAAGCCCCCATAATTCTTATCAGCCATTTTTTTAGAATTAAATAATGACCAAATGGATTTTTTTTGAACAAGCCCATGAATTAAAAATTGAGAGCACAAATATACATTTTTTCTAAATTTCGTCCAGCCGATTAAATATTTCACGTATTTCACTTAAAATCATTGCAGTAGCTCCCCAAACAATTTTTCCATCGAAATTGAATGCTGGTACTTCGATCTGTTTTGAATAGGAAGCATTTATCATTTCTTGCTTTATTTTAGATTTGTCTAAGCAATCTGACAGTGGAATTTCTAATAGACTTTCGACTTCCGATTCTTGCAAAATAAATTTCGGCGAATAGTCCACATAACCCAAAAAAGGATGCACCAAAAAATTTGACGGCGGAATATACAAATCGGTTAAAGCCCGAATAGGTTCAATTTTTTCAGCACTTACACCGATTTCTTCTTCAGTTTCTCTCAGTGCTGTTTCCAAGAAATTTTCATCCTCAGGCTCTACACGACCGCCAGGAAATCCAATTTGGTTAGAATGCACACCCTTATAGGTTTTTCTTAAAATGAAAGCCATATATGCGATGCCTTTTTTAGGATAAAGTAAAGCTAAAACTCCTGCTTCATTTGGATTATTATTTGGTTTGATATTTTTTAACTCATTTTGCCTAAACATTGGCGCCATTTGGTATTGAAATTCTTCTCCAGGCAACGCATTTTTTTTTACTTTTGAAACCAAATTTAAAAAAGATGAAAACTCCATATTTTATTATTAGCTTAATATTTATTTTCATGCTTAGCGCATGTCAATCAGACAAAGATAAAACTTCAAACGGAAGTCAAAATGGAAGATTTACAAAAAAAGATATTGATGTTAAAATTCCTTCAAATGGAAAAACCGATACTGATTTAAGTAAAATTAAAACACTCAAGCAAGAAGAATTAATTCCATTTTTGAGACAATATGGAGTTGATAACACTGAAACTATTGTTACCGTTTCTACAAAGTTTGGCGACTTCAAAATGCAACTTTTTGCTGGACCAAAATTACATCGAGCGAATTTCGTAAGGTTGGCTAAATTGGGATATTTTGACACTACAGTTTTTCACAGAGTTTCTGAAGATTTTGTAATTCAAGGCGGCAATAGCGATAGACAAGCTACGCATGATTTTAGAGAAGCTGTTGGTGATTATTTGATTCCAAACGAATTCAAAAGCATACATAGACATAATTATGGTGCGGTTTCTGCGGCAAAATATACTGAACAAAATGTTAGCAATGCGTCCTCCCCTTTTGAGTTTTTTATAGTAACTGCAAAACAAGGCGCTCACCATTTGGATGAGGATCATACCGTTTTCGGTCGTGTTACTGAAGGAATGGATGTGGTTGAAAAAATTGACGCTGTAAAGACTGATGACAGTGAATGGCCTTTGTCTAATATTGAAATGGAAGTAACTGTAAGTCGTTAATTACCAATAATCCTCGATGTTTTCGTCTTTTTTATAAATTGTTGGCAAGGAAATTTTGAAAATTACCGCGGCTAAGCGTACAAGAATTACAACCAAACCAGACAATAAAAAAATTAATCCTTCAGGGAAATTAAGTTTCAGCATTACAAAGTAACTTAAACCTCCTAAAATACAAGCTGTGGCATAAATTTCTTTTTTGAAAATCTCAGGAATTTCGTTGCATAATATATCCCGAATAACGCCGCCAAAACAGGCACTTATCGTACCAATAGCTACGCAAATTATTGGTGGCAATCCTGCTGAAATCCCTTTTTCTACACCAACAACTGTATATAATCCTATACCCAAAGTATCAAACAGAAAAAGTGATTTGCGTAAATAAGACAACTTTTTCCTGAAAATAACAGCTAAAATTGCGGTTACAATAATTACATAAACATAGGTCATTTCTCGCATCCACATCACTTGATTACCTATAAGAACATCACGAATAGTACCGCCACCAATAGAAGTTACAAATGCTATAATCAAAATTCCGAAAGCGTCCATTCGCTTTCTTAATGAAGTCAATACACCTGAGATGGAAAATGCGATAACACCTAAAATATCGAGCAATAATGTAAAATCCATCAGTTTTGTGTGTAAAAAGTGTAATCTTTCAATATTATTTCAATAAATATAATTGGCTTCTCTTTAGGTTCAACATTCATGGTTGATGCAACTTTTTGGCTCAATTTGACAATTATGTTATGTTCTCCACGCCTTTTAGCACCATCGTAAATCGATTTTATTTTTCTAATATCTTTATCTTCAAAAACTGTGACCTGAGGATATTGTGGAGAGTAATTTTCTGACAACTCCAAATTTGGGGTTTGCCATAAACTGGTTTTACGTTTTTCTGAAATCACCGTAGTTTTGGCTGCAAGATCTCCTAAGCGTTGACCTTTACCGTTTAGTAAAATTACAGCTATAGCAATACCACCACTAGCGAGATTGATGTCAATAAAACGCAACAACCAACGTAATAAATAGCCTGAAAAAACAGGAGGTGTTCCATCCAAATTGGTCACGCGAATTTTTAAAGCTGTTTTTCCTGGACTCTGTCCATTCATGAAAGTTTCAAAAAGTAGATGGTATAAAAAGGGAGGTAAACCAATAACTAAAATTGAAGCATAATTCTCAAAAGGATTGCCAATTAACGATGAAGCTATTAGACTTGTGACTATTGCGTAAGCAAAAATAATCAGTAAATCTATAATATAAGCTAAAATTCTGTCCCATACGGTAGCTACATTTTGTTGAATCTTTACATTTTGTGCGGTTTCTATTTGAAAATTACTCATGAATTGCTTTTCTTTGGCTAAATTTATAAAAATGCGAGAAGCGGCTTTTGTCAAGCAAAATAAAGATAATTGGTTAAGATTTGAAAATATTCTTCAAAATAATATTCAAGTCTCTCCAGATGAGATTTCAAAATTGTACATTATGATGACTGAAGATCTCAATTATGCACAAACATTTTATCAAGGAAGCCAGACTCATCAGTATCTGAATGAACTTTCGGTATTGGCTCACCAGAAAATTTACAAAACAAAGAAAGAGTCAAAAAATCGGTTTATTAAATTTTATACCAAAGAATTTCCCTTATTTTTCTATCAATATCAAAAACAACTCTTGCTTGCGTTTGGTGTGTTTCTTCTTTTTAGTATCGTTGGCGCATATTCTGCCTCAAACGATGCTTCTTTTGTCAGATTGATTCTAGGCGATGCATATGTCAATTCTACAATAGATAACATCAACAAGGGCGATCCAATGGCAGTTTACAAAGACGCCAATCAAACTGATATGTTTTTGGGAATTACAGTAAATAATATCAAAGTCTCTCTTTTTGCATTTGTTGCTGGAATTATATTTGGACTAGGAACTGTTTTTATTGTTATTCAAAATGCCGTTATGCTAGGTTCATTTCAGTATTTTTTCTACGATCAAGGTTTACTTTGGGAATCAGCGAGGACAATCTGGATTCATGGAACCATAGAAATCTCTGTAATTATTGTGGCGGCTTGTGCCGGACTTGTTCTTGGAAAAGGCATTTTATTTCCGGGAACTTATACAAGATTGCAATCTTTTGCAAAAAGCGCAAAAGACGGTTTGAAAATTGTGATTAGTACAATCCCTTTCTTTATAATTGCAGGATTTTTGGAAGGTTTTGTAACTCGACTTACCAATATGCCAGATTGGTTGGCAATTTTAATTATTTCATCGTCTTTGGCGCTAATTCTATATTATTACGTTATTTTACCAATTCTTATCCACAAAAAACATGAACAACAACTACATTAAATTCAAACAAAAAAGAGATTTAGGCGCTACAATTTCAGATACTTTTGCTTTTATTAGAAATGAATATAAAGCAATATTCCGCCTTTATTTCAGGCATGTTGGTGTTGTACTTTTGCTTTTGGTCGCTGCAAGCACTTACTACCAATACCAGAGTTTAAATATAACAACTGGTTCACAATTTGGAAACTCCTCTTTCCTAAGCGAACTTCTTCCTAACTTGGGAATTGCTTTCATAGCAATGATTGTTTTGAGTATTGTTTACTATAGCTTAACGATTTGTACGATATCTGGATTGATAAAAAGTTATGTGAATAATCAAGGTGAAATTAATGAAGATGAAGTTCGAGACCTTGTCAACCAAAAGTTTCTTAAAATGAGTGGTGTGATTGTCCTCATCGGAATCATTTTAATAGTTGCCTTTATGCTTTGTTTTTTACCTGGAATTTATCTTATGGTGCCTTTCAGCTTAGTAGTTTATGTCATGATTTTCCAAAATAAGGGATTTTCTGATGCAGTTACTGAATCTTTTAAATTGATCAAAGACAATTGGTGGATTACATTTGCTACCATTTTAGTTATAGGTATTTTAATATCTGTCATCAGTTCTGTATTTCAACTTCCTGCCGTTATTCTTACGGCTATGGAAACCTTCACAAAATTACAAAGTGAAGACCCATCAACTGTGTTAGTGGATTTAAGTTCAAATGCACTTTATATTGTGTTTAATGTAATCGGTAATTTGGCGCAATATATTTTAGGTTTAGTTACAATTATCGCATTGAGTTTTATATATTTTAACTTAAATGAAATTCATAACAAAACTGGTACTTTGGAAGACATCGATCAGATAGGAAATGCTTAAATAATATGCCAAAATTTATTTTGTTTGTTTTACTTCTAAGTCTTGGTTTTGGTTTTGCTCAAAATCAAAATTCTTATGATGAACTCAAAGTTGATGACACCGCTTTCAATCCTGTGGAATTCGATTCTGAACTCATAGAAGAATTCCAAAACGATAGTGATTACGAATATTACAGACCAGTTGAAGTCTCACCATTTCAAGATTTTATGGACTGGCTAAACATGCAATACACAAAATTTATGGATTGGCTGTTTAGTGATTTGGAAGGTGCTTCTATTTGGAATTATTTAGGCTTAATCATCAAAATAATATCCATTTTAGGTTTGGTTTTTCTTGTTGTTTGGTTGTTCAACCGCTTCAACCCTGGACAAAAATTGACCAAGAGTTCAGATTCACCTGAAGTAGATTTAACGGAAGAGGAAGAATTGATTTATCGCAAAAATTTGCAAGAGCTGATTCAGGAGGCTATTCAAAATCAAAATTATCGTTTGGCGACTCGATATTACTATTTGTTGATTTTGAAAAATTTAAAAAACAAAAAACTTGTTGATTATCAATTTCAAAAAACCAACACAGAATACATCCAAGAGTTGAAAAACCAGAGTTTTAGCAAAGAATTTGAAGCCATAACACGGTATTATGATTTTATATGGTATGGAGATTTTCAGCTAAATGAATCGATTTTCAATAAAATAAAATTGCAATTCGAAGAACTGAATTCAAGCGTAAAACAGCAATCAAAATATGAATAAAACCAAAAAAATATTGCTGTACGGAGTTTTGGCTCTCATCGCTTTTACTATGTTTTTGGAAGTTATAAGAGAGGAACCAATAGATTGGACGCCAAGCTACGTATCTTCAGATTCAAGACCACTGGGTAGCGAAATATTTTTTGAAAACCTTTCAGAAAAAGCCAAACAAATCATTAATCGAAGCCGACCGCCTTTTGAAGAATTTAATGAAGGCAATATTGAAAACGGCACTTACTTTTTTCTAAATAATTACGTCAACCTTTCAAAAGAAGAAACCGATCAAATTTTCGACTGGGTAAGTCAGGGCAACAACGTATTTTTCGCTTCTGCTGGTATTCCACAAAAGATTTTAGACACTTTGGATTTGAATATAACGTTTCATGTCAGCAATTCAAAAATCACTTACAAACCAGCTTTCAATTTGCTGAATGAAAGTTTAAGACTAAAAACACCTAAAGTTTCTCCAGAGAAATATGAATATTTATATTTTAAAAAAATTGATACTTTAGAAACGATAGTTTTGGGAGTTGCAAGTGTTTGGGATGACGACCAAATTGAGTCTGATTCTGAAAACATAAATTTTATTAAGATTCCGTGGGGCGATGGTCAAATATTGATTCATCTGGCTCCGCAAGTTTTCACCAATTATTTTATGATTGGTGATGAAAATCACGAGTACGTCTCCCGAATCCTAAATTATATCGACCTTTCGGAACCGATTTATTGGGATAAATATTATAAACTCGGTAAAAAAGGAATTTCCAGTCCACTATACTATTTGTTGTCTAATATATATTTGAAATGGGCCTATTACATGATTTTAATCGCTTCTTTATTTTATATAATTTTTAGCGGAAAAAGAAAGCAGAAGCCAATTAAAATTATCCCACCTGTAAGCAATAAAACTTACGAATTCACCCAAACTATAGCAGGAATGCACTTGGAGAAAAAAGACCATAAAGAAATGGCTAATAAAATTATTAAGTTATTTTTAGAGAAAATTCGACATAAATATCAGTTGAATACCCAAGAATTGAACATTGATTTTATAAAAAATTTGGCACATAAAACCGGTATCGACTTTAAGGTTTTAAAAGATGTTTTTCAATATATCAGTGAAATTCAAAATCGAAATACTATTTCAGAAGAAGAGCTTAAAACATTAAATAATAAAATTTCAGAACTCAATATTTAGATCATGGAAAACGAACAAAACGATAACTTGGAATTTAACAATAGAATTCCACTAGAAGAACTCAGAACTTCTGTAGAAGCAATCAAAACAGAATTGGCTAAAGTTATTGTAGGTCAAGAAGAATTCGTCAAATTACTTATCGTTGGCTTGCTAACAGACGGACATGTGCTAATTGAAGGCGTTCCTGGAATTGCTAAAACTATAACATCCAAGCTTTTTGCGAAATCGATAAACACAGAGTTCAATAGAATTCAATTTACACCAGATTTAATGCCAAGCGACGTTTTGGGAACCTCTATTTTGAAAGGTGATAAAACTGGTTTTGAATTCAAAAAAGGTCCGATTTTTTCAAATATTGTGCTTATTGATGAAATCAACCGATCGCCAGCTAAAACTCAAGCAGCATTGTTTGAAGTTATGGAAGAAAAACAAATCACGATGGACAGCATTCAGTACGATATGCCGCCACCTTTTATGGTTATTGCCACGCAAAACCCTATTGAACAAGAAGGTACTTATGCCCTACCTGAAGCACAATTGGATCGCTTTTTATTCAAAATAAAAATTGATTATCCAAATTTGGATCAGGAAATAGATATTCTGAAAACACATCATAAAAGAAAATCAAACAAAGCCATAGATCAAATTCAACCTGTCATGAATCCCGAAACTTTACTAAAGTTTAGAGATCAAATTCATGAGATTGTTGTGGAAGATAAAATCTTCAATTACATCGCTGAAATCGTGAACCAAACCAGAAATCATCCGCATTTGATTCTTGGAGGTTCGCCAAGAGCATCGTTGTCAATATTGAAAACTTCCAAAGCTTTTGCAGCAATTAATGGTCGAGATTTTGTAACACCAGAAGATGTGAAAGCTTCATTAATGCCAGTTTTAAACCATAGAATTATTTTGTCTCCAGAAAAAGAAATGGAAGGCACAACACCAGAACAAGTCATCGATATGATTATAAAATCAGTAGAAATTCCTAGATAGTGGTTCATTTTTTTAAATCTTTATATTTCGGTCAGAATTTTTACGCCTCGCTATTTGGCTTTGCAGTGCTATTTTTGCTGTCATTTTGGTTTCCGACTTTATTTAGCATCACTTGGCTTATTCTCATCGTCTTTTTGTTTGTTCTCGCTTTAGAATTTGTTCGGCTTTATGGTAAAAAGAATTTTTCAGCAGAACGCATTTTACCTGAAAAATTTTCCAACAGCGATGCCAATCAAGTTGTTGTCAACTGTATCAATTCTTATAAATTTCCTATTGAAGTTGAAATTATTGATGAAATTCCAGAACAGTTCCAAAAACGGGATTTTCATAAGGTTTTAAATTTGAAAGCAAATGAAAAAAACGCATTCACATACACATTAACACCTTTGAAACGTGGCGTTTACATTTTTGGATATCTTAACTGTTTCATCAGTACGAAATTTCAACTGGTGAAAAGGCGATATCGATTTGATCTTGAAAAGTCTGTAAAAGTCTATCCATCTTACATTCAAATGCGAGCTTTAGACTTTCTGGCAATAGATCAGAAAATGGGCAATTTTGGAATGAAAAAAATCCGAAAAATTGGTCACACAATGGAGTTCGAGCAAATTAAAGATTATGTGATTGGCGATGACATCAGAACCATAAACTGGAAAGCTACAGCCAAGCATGACAGTTTGATGGTGAACCAATATCAAGACGAAAAATCACAACCAATTTACAATATTATAGATGTAGGTCGCGTCATGAAAATGCCTTTTGAAGGCTTGTCTTTACTAGATTATTCTATTAATGCAAGTTTAGCTTTCAGTAATATTGCATTGAAGAAAAATGACAAAGTTGGCATGTTAACTTTTGCAGAAAAAGTGTCTAATTTTTTACCAGCAAGCACTAAAAAAACACATTTAAACTCAATTCTGGAAACACTTTATAATATAGAAACCGATTATTTGGTGTCAGATTTCAATCGACTGTATGCGCACAGCAAACGCAAAATCACGCAACGAAGCTTGTTTATAATTTACACAAATTTTGAACACATCACTAGTTTGAAACGGCAACTCCCCTATCTTAGAGCACTTTCTAAGAAGCATTTGGTTGTGGTTGTTTTCTTTGAAAATACTGAGTTAGACGAATTGGTAAATCTAAATACTGAAAATACTACGGAAATCTATGAAAAAACAATTGCGCAAGAATTTGTATATGACAAAAGGCTTATGGTCAAAGAACTAGAGCGTAATGGAATTCAAACCGTACTGACAAAACCTAAAGAATTATCGGTAAATACCATCAATAAATATTTAGAAATTAAAGCTAAAGGACTTTTATAATGAAATTGATTTTTGCAACACACAATCCCAATAAAGTTGAAGAAATTCGACAAATAATGCCTAGTTATATACAGTTATTATCGCTTTCTGACATAGATTTTCACGAGGAAATCGAGGAAACTGGTAACACTATAGAAGACAACGCAAAAATAAAAGCTGAAGTTATTTCTAAAAAATTTGAAATTCCATGTTTTGCAGACGATACCGGTTTGGAAGTTGATGCGCTGAATGGCGAACCTGGCGTAAAATCTGCAAGATATGCTGGCGAAGAGAAAAATGATTCTGCAAATAGAAAAAAACTTTTAGAAAATTTAAAAGATAAAACCCAGCGTAGCGCAAGATTTAAAACCGTCATAAGTTATATTGATGGAAAATTAGAAAAAACTTTTACAGGTATTTGCGAAGGTGAAATCACAGAAAAACCTTCTGGCAATGGCGGTTTTGGGTACGATCCAATTTTCAAACCAAGTTCAAAAAATCAAACTTTTGCTGAAATGTCTGCCGAAGAAAAGAACAGCATTAGTCATCGTGCTTTAGCCTTTCAAAAAATGTTGGAATTCCTTAGAAATCAAAATAAAAGCAATTCATAAGTCTTATCAAAATAGGAATGCGTACCTTTGCACCTATTTTTAAATTACTTATGAATACATTTGAATCATTAGGCTTAAGCCCTGAAATCTTGAGAGCAATCGAAGATTTAGGATTTGAGTCCCCGAGTGAAGTTCAGGAAAAAACCATTCCTATTTTACTCGAAGAGCCAACCGATATGGTTGCGCTGGCCCAAACAGGTACAGGAAAAACAGCCGCATTTGGATTTCCTTTAATTCAGAATATAAACCTTAATTCTAAGAAAACACAAGGTTTAATTCTTTCTCCGACCAGAGAGTTGTGTATGCAAATTACCAACGAGTTGAAACAGTACGCAAAATACTATCAAAACTTAAATACTGTTGCGGTTTATGGTGGTGCTAGTATTACCGACCAAGCCAAGCAAATAAAGCGTGGGGCACAAATAATTGTCGCAACACCAGGTAGAATGAAAGACATGATCAAGCGAAATATCATCGATATTTCAAATATTGATATTTGTATCTTGGATGAAGCTGATGAAATGCTGAATATGGGTTTCTTTGAAGATATCAAAGAAATACTTTCACATTCTCCTGCGGAAAAGCATACTTGGTTATTTAGTGCAACAATGCCTAAAGAAGTATCTGTTATCGCTAAAAAATTCATGAAACAACCGAAAGAAATTACGGTTGGTCAGAAGAACGTATCTACAAAAACTGTAAGTCACGAATATTTTATCGTTGGTGGCAGAGATCGTTATAACGCCGTAAAACGCGTGGTAGATGCAAACCCAGATATTTATGCTGTCATTTTCTGTAGAACGAAAAGAGATACACAAAAAGTAGCAGAAAAATTAATCGAAGACGGTTACAGCGCATCAGCTTTGCATGGCGATTTAAGTCAAGCGCAAAGAGATATGGTAATGAATAGTTTCAGAAAGAAACAAATTCAAATGCTAGTAGCTACAGACGTTGCTGCTCGTGGTATCGACGTAGATGACATCACACACGTGATCAATTACCAACTGCCAGACGAAATTGAAACTTACACGCACCGTAGCGGAAGAACTGGCCGTGCTGGAAAAGAAGGTAAATCTTTAGTAATTGTGACTAAAAGTGAAGTTAGAAAAATTCGTCAAGTTGAAAAAATAATTGGTCAAAAATTCACTCAAGAAGAATTACCATCTGGAGATGAAATTTGCAAACGTCAGTTATTTCACCTTGCAGATGAAATAAAAAGTACAGAAATCAATCATGAGATCGATGCTTTTATTCCAGATTTGGAAGCTCAATTTGAAAACTTAAGCAAAGAGGATATTATCAAAAAATTCTTTTCTGTAGAATTTACGAGATTTCATAATTATTATAAAAACGCACCAAAAATCACTCAGCATTCAGCAGACAGCTCGTTTTCTGGACGTGATTATGGAGATGAAACAAGGTTTTTCATCAATATTGGTGAAAAAGACGGTTTCAATTGGATGTCTTTAAAAGATTTCTTGAAAGAACAACTGAATCTAGACCGTGATGGTGTCGCCAAAGTTGATGTGAAAAATACATTTTCATTTTTCAACGTGCCAACTGAGCAAGTCGAAAAAGTTCAACAAACTTTTGAAACTTTTCAATTGCAAGGCAGACATGTCAATGTTGAAATTACCAACGATCAAAAAAGTGGCGGTGGCGGTCGCAAAAGCCGTAAACCACGCAAGAAATTCGATGGTGATAAATCCAAAGGCGGTTTTAAAGGCAAAAGGTCTGGAAAATCTAGTGTAAAAAGCTCCTTTGAACGCAGAAGAAATAAGCGTTAATTTTATTAATATTACAATAAATTAATTTCAGCTTCGAATTAAATTTCTACTTTTATAAAATATGATTAATAAAAGTATTTTAAGCCTCATATTCATTCTTACAACTTTGGTGGGTTTCAGCCAAGAGAAATCTCTGGAAACCATCAAAGGTGTAGTTGTGAATGCTGCTAATGACAAACCATTAGAGAATGTCAACATCATCAACATCAACACTGTAAAAGGTTCTGCAACCAATGCTGAAGGGGAATTTCGACTGAAAGCTAGAGTAAGTGACACAATTCATTTATCATATCTTGGTTACAAACCCATACAAGTTAAAATTACCGAAGATTGGCTGAAATTTGGTGACGTCAAAATTAAAATGACAGAATCTGCCATTGCTTTAGAAGAAGTTGAATTGAAAGAAGTCCAATTGACTGGTTATTTAGAAATAGATGCCAAAAATATTCCTATTTATGATAATTACCGCTACAGCATTTCTGGGTTGAATTATGCTTATGAAGGTGGCGATTATCAAAAAAGTTCGATTTCACAGGTATTGCAATCTATATCGAATCCAGCAGATTTACTTTACAAAACTTTCGGTCGCAAGGAACAGCAAATGAAACGGATGCGAAAAATGAAAGCTGACGATCAAATTCGAGATATTCTACGTGATAAATACGATCGTGAAACCCTGTCCGCAGTTTTGCAAATCAGCAAACCAGATATTGATGAGATTTTAGAAAAATGCAACTACTCTATCGATTTTATTTCATCTGCCAATGATCTTCAAATTTTGGATGCAATCAGCGGTTGTTATGAAGAATATAGAGCTATAAATAGAGATTAGAATGAAACATATCACCATACTTTCCGGAGCTGGAGTTAGCGCCGAAAGTGGTGTTAAAACTTTTCGTGACCACGATGGATTGTGGGAAGGTCATAATGTAATGCAAGTTGCTACACCTGAAGGATTTAGAGAAAACCCTGATTTAGTTCTAGACTTCTATAATAAAAGACGCCAACAACTCAAACAAGTTGAACCCAATCTTGCACATCGGCGTTTAGTTGATTTAGAAAAACAGTATAAAGTGGATATCATCACACAAAATGTGGATGATTTACACGAAAAAGCTGGCAGTCAAAATGTGACTCATCTTCATGGTGAACTTATGAAAGTCGAATGCACAGGTCAAGAAAAACAAATCTTGGATTGGGAAGAAGATATTAATGTTGGCGATACTTGCGACAGAAATCACCAACTAAGACCACATGTGGTTTGGTTTGGAGAAGCAGTACCAATGATGGATAAAGCTATGGAAATTATCAGCCAAACAGATATTATAATTATTATTGGCACTTCTATGCAAGTTTATCCAGCTGCTGGATTAATAGATTTTGCACCTGAACATACACCGATATATTTTATCGATCCACAACCTAATATTTCGCCAAGTGCAGATATTAAAATTTACTCTGAAAACGCCAGTAGCGGCGTTGATAAAGTAGTTAGCGAGCTTTTGTAATTTTTCTTAAAATTTACTAGCTTTAAAATTCTATAAAAAAGCAGAATTTCTAAAATTAGAAATTCTGCTTTTTTATATCAAAATACTAGATTATTGCTTGAGTTTTATTTAAAAAAAACAAATCAATATTATTCTTTGTCTTCTACGAAATCTTGTAAATACGAATATCTTTCAGTCAATTTTCCATTTTCTGTCATTTTAGCTCTGGCTAAAATTCCATCAGCATCACCATCGAAAAATGCTGGAATCACATGCTTGGCAAACATATCTCCAAAACCTTCGCTGGCATCTTTTGGTAATTCGCATGGCAAATTATCTACTGCCATTATTGTGATTGCATTTTTAGCATCGTATGCAACTTCAGACTCGGTTTGTGGATCGTACCCGTAAAATGGATCTGCTATGGTTGACGGCCTGATTGTTGAAGCTACTGGACCATCGATATCACAGCTAATATCTGCCACTAGATTTATTTTGAAATCAGGATGTTTAGCATCTTCTCTTGTAAACAAATAAGGTGCGCCATCTCCATAAAAATGTCCAGCAATAAAGAAATCTGTTGTTTTTGAAAATTTCATAAAATCAGACTCATACGGTGTTGGATTTTTGAAAAATTCGGATTTTATGCCAGCTTTTCCATCTTTGCGTTTATTGTAATCAATCACATCAATTTTACAGTAGACTGGTTCATCAAAATCTTTAGATAAATAATCCTTGGCACTAACATGTTTGATTTCAAGATGATCCAAAATTTCTTGTGCACCATTTGCTACTTTACCTTTTCCAGTTAAACAAATTTTGATTTTTGGAATATCTATTTTGTCTAATTCTTCTCTCACGGCTTTCAAATCTGGTAAATTTTCAACTTTTGGCAGGTTAAATAAGTTGTCTCGTAATCCCAAAGCGCGAAAACCGTTGTAGGCACCAACTAATCCGGCATAACGACCGAAACCAATTAGTCGGGCTCCATTAGCTTTAGTGATGACTTCATGGTCGTAGAGTTCTATATTTTTATCCAAAATTGCTTTTAGCAAATCACGATTATAAGTTTGTTTTTTAATGGTATGTGAAAAGAAAAAATATTTTTTATCGGGAATCAAGGCTTCAATCGGCACTTCTTTAACGCCAAGCATCAAATCGCATTCTGTTAGGTGATTTGAAACTTCCAGCCCAGCATCTCGGTAAGCTTGGTCAGAAAAGACACGAATGTCTGAAGGTTCCACCACAAATGCCAAATCTTTAAATTGATTTTGAACTGATTTTGCTTTGCTTGGCGAAAACACAACGCGTCTGTCTGGTGGTGTTTTTCGCTCTTTGATGATGCCTATTTTCATAAAGTCAAATTTTGTGATTATTTTAGTCTCAAATATAGTATTATTATCTATTTTTGCAGCCCGATTTTATTGAAGATGAAGTTTCAATTTAATTTCTTTCTTTAATTTTGTCGGTAATTTTGCGTTAGGGATTGAAGTGGCATCCTTTTTGAGGTTTTATAAATGGCGCAAAAAGATAGAGCGGAAAGCCCGACCGCATGGAATACGATAGTAAATTCCATGGGGTAACGCCCAAAACATTCTGAAACTTTTGGTTTTGGATTTGTTCTTTGAAATGTTGTATTTTTTTGCTTACGACATTTGATATTTTTTCAAATGGGGTCGACTTGGTTTTGACAGCAAGACCAATTGAATGGTAAGCACGCCGAGCGCTGGGATATAGCTCGTAAATCTCATATTTCACACTTTTTTAAACGGCGAAGATAACTACGCCTTAGCTGCATAATCCGAAACATAGTAGGATATGCTTAACCGTTACAAGGTAACGGGCTAAGATGTCTCGCAAACGCCCTGATTTACGGCGTTTGCACCAGAGGCACCGATAAAGTAAATATAGCTGAAGCAGGGCCTTGATGCTTTAGTGAAATTTAAGTGAGGATAAGGACAAAGTAGGTGGTTTTCAGCCAGCTTTGTCTCGACAATTCAAGAGAAAACTAAGCGTGTAGAAAACTATTGAATTGCTTGTTTGGACGGGAGTTCGAGTCTCCCCGACTCCACAATTAAAAACCTTAGTATGTTTATATTCAACGTATTAAGGTTTTATTATTTTAAAAGTTGCGCTATTTTTGTGTTATCGCTCTATTTTGTTATTTATAATGTTTATAAATTAGGTGATTGTTAAAGAATAAAAAGTTTTTCAAACGCTTCTCATTTTTCCCATTCTTCCAATCTATGATTAAAATTTTGTATTTATTAAATTAACTGAATATATAATTTGAATATTGATTAATGAAGGCATAATATCTAATTACCTTTTTAATTCATTGGTTAATAATTAAATTTCAATTTTAATAAGGTCTTTAATTACTTTGGTGCTGAATGATTGTATTTGTTATGCAATGAGAGTACAATTTAAAAAAGGTACTTTAAAAAGTTTTAAAATCTGAGTAGCAATACTTTTACGACTGCGTTTTGTGTGTAATCTGCTAAAATTTCAACCCTGTTACATTTTTATGTATAAAAGTTAAACAAAACAATAAAAAACCCCGCCATTGCTAGCGAGGTTTCTCAAATACAACACATAACACTAATTTACTGCTTCATAATTGTGTAAATATAGCCAGATTCATCAATAGCTAAATTATTGGTTATTTTCCAATCTTTAGCCAGTAACTCATTTATTTTATTCTCGAGTTCTGAATTATTGTGCGCTCTTAAAATTTTGACTTTCTTAGTTTTCATTATAATCTGCTTTTTAGAATTTCGTTAAAATCAAAACTAAAAGTTTTCAAATCAATACTAAGATCACTTAGATAAACGGCAATATGTGGCTTTACTTTCTCATAAGTTAATCCAAGCTTTCGAGAGGTGTTTATAAAATCTGAAACATCTTGCATCAAATCAATTTGATTTCTATTAAGTGCGTGGACTTCAAACGGTTTTTTTGGTATGTTAATAATCGCTTTATTGCCTTTGAAACTCAAAACCTTATCAATTGTATATCTACGCTTTACTGGTGCGCTATTCATTGCTTTAGCAAAAGATATATTTCTAGTTTGATTTGTTTCTGCTTTAGTGAAAAATAAATCGTTGACCTCGTAAAGTTCAAAGCAAAAGTTTTTTCTTTTTTCGTGTTCACTTTGCAACTCTTCCAGCTTTGTTGTGTCAAGTTCTCTAAGATCTAAGTATTTCTCATACGATAATTTTTTAAAAACAGGGTCTTTAATTTTTGAGTGTTCGCTTTTGTGATACTCATCAAAAAGAGTGATAAAGTCGCCATTGATTAAATTTTCTGCTTTATAGCCTTTTACGTCCAGTTTTAAAAGTTCATTGGCTGCATCTGTGTAGATTTTAGCAATATTTGAAATCATTTTTATTTGATTATCATATCTGCTTTGATCGAATTTTAAATATAATTTACTCATAATTTTAGGTATTTGTTAAGCAGCAAATGTTTATTTCTTAATTGCTGCTATTCTGTTATTAAATTGCTTTTTTGACTTTTTGTTGAAAACGTAAGTCTTTATGGTGCATTTGGATTGCAAGGCAACATTTTAAAAGTCAATAATATGTAGGTACAAATTCCAAAAATGGTTTTATTGATCTTCAGTTTCATTTGATTGTATTTCCTTCGTTAATCAACTGAGTCAACTTCTATAAAAGCATTTTTAACCTTATAGACCTTGTCAATGGTATAGCCTTTGTTTTGCAAACTCTCTTCCAATTTGCTTCTGTTATTTGTCTTATAACCACTAGCAATACAAAACGCTCTGTATCTATCGTAAAGCTCTTTTATTTTGATACCATTTAGGCTTTTTTTGGCGTTGGCTTCATTTAGATACATTGCCACGCTATCGCTATGGGTTCTATATTGTGCGACAATTTTATCTGAAGACTCGCAAGGTGAAAATGATTTGTTTTTTATTAATCTTTCAAAACCTTGCATTACCCAATTAAAAACGCCACTTAACTCATTTTCGATTATTTTTTTAGCTAGCTCATTATCTTGCTTATCCTGTGGGATAACCTTATCAAAATGAATAATTAAAAAGCGTCTAAAAAAACCGTCTGTATCTTCAGTATCCTTTGGCAATACGTTGGCGTTAAACATTAATTTAGCATAGTTATAAACTTGAAACGGCTTACCGTAAATCTCTCTCGCTGGTATTGGCTCACCACTTGCCATTTGTTTTAAAAAGTCTGGGTTTGTCCTGCTACTTATCTCACTAGAATAATTGAGTAGTTTATTTTCAATCTCAGCTCTAGTGTAACCACTTTTATCTGATAATGATTCTAGGCTAAAATTTGTAATATTTTCAGCTCCTAATAATTTTTGAACAATATCAAATACCACACTTTTGCCGTTCGCTCCAACTCCATAGAGTAACAAAAGTTTTTCGAGTTTTAAAATATCTTTTTTGATAAAAACCGATGCTATAAATTCAGCTAAAACATTTTGCTTTTGCTTATCTGTTAAAACTTCATCTATGAATTTGTCAAATAATGGTGATTTGCTTTCTGGATTGTAGTCAAATTTCAATACATAAGTTAAGTTGTCAACTGGTGAGTGCGATTCTAATTTTTTGGTCTTAAAATTATAAGTGCCATTTTGAAAGTTTATCAAAATAGCATTTTGATTTTCTTTGTTTTCAAAATCTCGTGAAGACTCACTTTTAAACTGGTTTTCTAATTCATCAACAAACTTAAAATGCTTTGCTAAGTATTTTGTAGCCCCCAGTTTGATAACAAATTTTTTAATGAAATTGCGAAATTCCTTAGAGTCAATTTCATTCCAATGAGAAGTAAGGTAGCAATAAATTTTACCATTACTAGCGCATAAAAAATTTATACTATTGTGAGAAGTCAATTTGATTAAAACATCTATTGTTTCAACTATTATTGTGTTTCGTGATGCGCTTTTTTTACGTTTTAATACTGCATCAATGTTTGCAATCTTCTCTGAAAGCTTAGTTTTTTCCTCATCACTAAGTTTTGAATTGTAAAGCTTTTTTTCAGAAGATTCTAACTTGTTTTTTAAACCTTGTTTCTCTCTAGCTAAAAAATCAACAGGCTTTGCTTTTGTTAAAAGATACTCGGCTAACTCGTTAAAAGTGTTACATTTGTAAAGAAAACCATCTAAAAGACCTTGCCCACTAGCTCCATAGTCGGGCATTTTTTTTACCTCAGCCATAACCTACAAATTTTTAGTTTGTAAAGCTTCTACAACTTCATTCCAGTTATAATAACGTCTAGCTCCGATACCTTTACTAACTAGGTAGCCTTTGTTTTCATAATTCCATAAAGTAGTACGGCTAATTTGAAGACGTTTACAAACCTCATCTGGTGTTATTAAATCGTCTTTTGGTGATTGGTTGTTGATTCCTTCGAGCTTGTCCAAAAGTGTAGCTTCTAGCTTGTCAATCCTTTTTAAAGAAGGCTCAATAATTGAGCTTACTAACTCCTTTAATGGATTGTTTTTTTCTTTTACATCTGTCATAATAATTAAATTTAGATTAATTGCCTGACAAATGTATTTAATTGGTTTACAGTTATTTAAGATACTAGTATATACTAGTATAAAGTTTAAAATAGGTTAATTCTCGTTTACTTTGATATTGTATTTTTCAATGATATTGGTTAATGGTTTGTATTCGATGCATTCATTTGTAGCAAAGTTTTTTTGTGCTGGATTGCGTCTTATAGTTGGTGTTATTGCATTAGAATAATTAGTCCCTATAAACGATTCGATAGTTTCAGCCGTTTTTTTCGCATTTAGTCCATTATCGTTATAAATATTCAGTAAATCACCAGTTAGGTACATAAATGTAATTCGATACTTTGCATCGAGCTTCATAAGCTCATCAAAGGCTGCATCTGGTATTTGCTGTTTAAATAACTTTTGATATTCAGCATATTCTTTACTGCTACCTTTAGGATTGTGTTTTGCTTTCACCTCATCAATGGCTTTTAATATTCTTTTTTCTGCATCTGTAATTAGTAACCTTCCATCTGGTTTTGCTTTTGGTTCTAATTCAAAATCAAACGCATCATTTCGCTCAATACGTTTTTTATCGGTTTCGTTAAATACATCTACATCATAATAAAGCGTATAAAGATATTTGAGTCTGTTTATAACATTAGTAAATCTTTTACTAGTCATTGGTACTGTTTTGATAAAATCAATTAAGCCGTTAACTAGCTCATCTAATTCAATTTTAAAAGATTGTTTTTCTATATCATTCATTTTATTGAAATCGTGAGCTTTAAAAATATCATATAATTGTTTCAAATCACCATAAGGTGTATTCTCATAAACTGGCGGAAACTTTTTAACTATACTAAGGTAGTTTTGATATATCTCATTTTCTTTTTTGCTTAGTTTCTCATCAAACTTGACTTTGTTTTTAATTTTTTCAAGTTGTTCAGCTTTTTGGTTTATCTCGCTATTATTCAATTGTTTATTGCTTTTTTCTTTAGTCATTATCTTTTGTTTTTGGAAAAATGGGAAAAATTGGAACGGTTTATAAAACTTTTTATTTACTCAAAATAATTGTGTGCATCTTTAGCTAGGTCTTTACTACCTTTTTGAATATAATTTAAAAACTGTGCTTCGGTGCTGTGGTTTGTAATTCCTATTAAATAAGTTGTTGGTACTTTACCATAATGATTAGTAGCAAAGGAACGCCTACCAATATGCGAGCTGATAAATTCGTATTTTGGTGCTGAGGTTATAACATCTCTATAATGATGCTTTTGTGGTTTTACTCCATCTGGTGCTATACTTATTCTCTTTTTGCCAGTCATAACCTCGTCAATCTCGCAAAGTCTGCAAACTTCTTTTATGTAATCGTTATATTTTTGGTCTGATATTGGTCTAGGAAAATTGCCACCTCTTTTGTTTAGGACTTCATTAACTTGTTTTAATACTGGTATCGTTGTAAGGTTGCTAGTCTTTTGCTGCTTAAACTCTAAATACTTTTTATTGTCTTCTATTCTAATATTTTTACTAGTAAATTTCATAAAGTCAGAAACTCGTTGACCAGTGAAACAACTTATAATGAGCCAATCTCTGGCATTATCTAAATAATCTTTATCAAAGTGTTTGTTTTTAATAGTTTCTAGCTCATCAAAGCTTAAATAAGGATGCTCAACATCTTCTCTGTTAAACTTCAATTTCTCGAGTTGTTTGTGAGTCTTTAAACCGTTGTATCTAGCGTGAAAGCAAACCGTTTTAATTAAAACTAATTCTCTTTGTTTGGTGTTATTTGAGTACTGGTTGAGGTCGCAAAACTCATTGAATTGATTTTTAAAATTTTCGTTTATATTTTCAATTTTCAAAGTAGTATTAAAGTGTTTTTCTAATCGGTTTAGCTTTGACTGGATAACCTTATATTTTTTTATTGAAGACTCTTTTATATCACCTTTTTTACTTTTGATATAAACATCAAAATAATCAACAAGATTAGTTGGTAGCTGTATGGTATCATTCTCATCACTAGGCTTGTAATATTTATCAACAATATTTTTAAGCCAATCTTTATTTTTTGCTACCGTTTCAATATTGGTATTATCAAACTCATCTAAGATATAATATTTAAGGTCTGCAATTTCACTATCTAATCTAGGCTTTATTATTTTTTCGTGTAACATATCTTTAAGCTCACCTTTAATTAGCTTGTCAAATATCTTAGCTGCGTTTAGTTTAAAATTATCTTTTATCTCATCTTTTGTATAAACTGTGATTTCACTTTTTGCAAACAGTCTGTATTGTTTACCATTGTGCGAAAAATTTAATTTTACTGTTATTGGTTCATTCTGCTTTCGTGAGCGATACAAAAATTTTATAGTAGCCATATCATTATTTGTTTAGCACAAACTTAATTAAAGTTGTGCTATTTTTGTGCTATATGGTTAAATCTATTTTAATGTATCTTTATATAAGTGAAACGATTATATTTATAAAATACTGTTTATCAATATTTTGTATTTTAATTAGTTTTACCTGTTTTCAAGTGTTTTAATATTAAGTACTCTCCCCGACTCCACAATTAACCCTCATATACCCAGTGTATATGGGGGTTTTCTTTTTTAGGTGACAATTTATGCTGACTTTTAATTAATGTTATTTTTTAATTGTAGAATTGTTTTAAATAATAAATTTTCAAGTTAAATAATTATCTGATTTTGTAGAGGTATTATTTTATTGAAAAGGTTGTAAACTATTAAAATGAAAAATGCAAATAAAAAATTATCACAACATCCTGCGCAATTAATTCATTGGTTCTAGACAACTTATGGATTTTTTATTTGATTTTTTTTTATAACTTTAAGCTTAAACACATATAATCATACACAATAATGCTGTGTAGTAAATATAGAGGCCATGAAAAAAATAACTTTATTAGTCTTTTTTATTTTAGTAAATTTCAACTTAACTGCCCAAATAACCGATGTCGAGGAAAAATTTACTTTACCAGAAAATTTAAATGAATCATCTGGAGCTATTTTCTTTAATGACAGACTTATAACTCATAATGATTCAGGAAATCAAAATGAACTTTACGAGTTAGATACAATTTCCGGAGCTGTGACCAGAATTATTACAATCGATAATGCCACAAATGTAGACTGGGAAGATCTTACACAAGATGATACATCGATTTATGTGGCAGATATTGGAAATAATAATGGAAATAGAACGGATTTAAAAATTTATAAAATTAATAAAAGTGACTACCTAAACTCGACCAATGTAACATCGGAAATTATAAACTTTAACTACTCGGATCAGACAGACTTTACACCTAGTCCTAATAATACTGAATGGGATTCGGAAGCAATAGTTTCTTTTGATACAGATTTAATCTTATTGACTAAAAATTGGGTAACTGGGATTACAAAAGCTTACCCAATTCCAAAAGATAGTGGAACTTATTCAGTAAATCCATTGCCGACTACCTTAGATAGTGGTGGGTTAATCACTGGCTCCACTTACAACCAATTAACAGGGAAATTATATTCAGTAGGTTATGATTTTACACTTCAACCCTTTATTTGGATTAGCGAAAACTTTACAGAAAATGATGTCTTTTCAGGTACTAATACGCAAATTTCACTGTCGAGCTTAGGCTTTGAACAAATAGAAGCAATTACAAATATAGGAGCCAACAGATATTTAATGACATCAGAATCTTTTGATATTCCTCCTTTTGCAGATGATGCAAAATTGATATCATTTTCTACAAATGATGATTTGTTATCTATTGAAGATTTATCTATTAATCGGGTTAGTTTATATCCAAATCCTGTAAAGGACATATTAATTATCGATGGGGTGGAATTCGTTTCTGTAGAAATCTATGATACAAATGCTAGACTTATTTATCATAGCGATAGCCAAAAAGTGGATATTTCTCATCTGAATAAAGGTGTTTATTTAGTCAAGGTTAACTTCAATGATTATACCTATCATGTCCAAAAAATCATTAAAGATTGATTGATTTTATTGTGTACAAATTATCAAAGATTTCAAATTTTTGGTATTGATTAAATTAATATAACTTACTCAGGATTTGAATAAATAAGATGAAGCGAGTATTCAGAATGAATCTTTGTTAAATCTATTGATTTTGAAGTCTGTCTTAACACTTAAATTTACTTACTAATCAGAAGAAAAATCGAATATTGTTATTTGATTGGATTCAAGTGATGTCTTTGGTAATTCTGCATGATTACAAAAATACTAAAGTCTTCGCCTAAAAGCGAGGGATTTTCCCCAAGCTGAAGCATTAAGTCAATTTAATACTTCTTCGAGAGTTGCATTATTCAAATATCAAATTGATTTTATTCCACATTTCATTATGAAAAATTATCGGCAACAGACCTCCATCTGAAGCTTCACCCATTCTTACAACCACTATATTTTGGCTTGGTAAAATCTCAACGAACTGTCCATTTTTTCCCATTCCTGCAATTAAATCACTTGGTGCAGCTTCAGATAATGATGTGTTGAAAGATGTTGGAATAGATGGAAAAATGATTGAAGATTTTCCATTCAGCCACCAAAGATATCCGTAAGAAGGATTTAGATTTTGAGATGAGCTAGTCATTTGTGAGAAATAATTTTCATTGGAAATAATAGCCTGGTCATTCCATTTTCCGTTGTTAAGAATTAGAAGTCCAAATCTAGCCATGTCTCTTGCACTACTCCAATATACTTTATTGTATCCCTGAGTTATCCACTGACCGTTCATCCCTATTTTGGATTCAATTTTTTGGTTGGTATAGTCGTTATAATCCAAACCTGTTGCATTTTCTATAACTTTTTCAAGTAACGTATATGGGGCGTTGTGATAAAACCACTGATTTCCAGCATCCACCTTATAATTGAGGCAAGACGGATTGGTGCAATCTAAATTCGGCACTTCATAATCCAGTCCCGTTGTCATGGTAAGTTGATTTTTTATGGTGATTAAGTTTTCCTGATCTGACGTCAAACTTGTCCAACCTTCACCTAAATAATCTGATGTTCGATTCTCGATATCCAAATATCCGTCTTGCTGTGCTATGCCCACCAAAGTACTCGTAAGCGTTTTCCCTGCTGAAGCCCAGTACCATTTTGTATCTTCAGTAAATGTTGCTGTTCCCGTAATATTAGTTCCAAAATATTCTTCTATAACTATTTTCCCGTCTTTTAGAATTATGAATGCTCTCGTATTGCTAGCTTCCAGAAAATCTTTTAGGTTGTTTATTTCCGAAGTATCCCAACCCAATTCCTCTGGAGTTAGACGAGACCAATCATTCGATGTGTTTGGTGGAAAATACAAACTGCTATTTTGCAGATTGCCATTATCATCGTCACTTTTGCTGCAAGACGACATCAATAATATTATTGAAATAAGTGAGTATAAATATTTCATTTTTATAAAATTATACTTCAAATTTAATCATTAGCTTTAAATTTATTTATCTTAATGAAATTACATTAATAATATTCAAAAATGATTAAAAAAATAGGATTCCTTCACAGTTTACTTGTTTTGCTATTTGTGGGTTTTGCTTCAAATTCAGGAAACTTTGACGTCAAAAATGCAAATCCAACAAATCATAAATCTATTGCTGAAGTTAATATCGCCCCAAATTCTTTTGAAAACTGCGAGTTTGAAGGCATAAAGCTGCATGGCAAAGTACAGTTTGTCGATAATTTTCCAGATTTCAAAATTCAATATGTGAAACATTTCCCAGATCTGAATGTAAAATTCGTGGACAATTTCCCTAATGACTGCGGTGAGTGGCAGGTCGTCGATCAATTTCCAGATTTCAAAGTTCAAGTGGTAGAGCATTTTCCTGATTTGAAAGTCAAAAAAGTAAAGCACTTCCCAGGCATGGAGTGATTTCAAATTATCAAACCTGCATAGTTTACAAAATTTTTAAATTTACCATCTCAACAGTTTAGCAACTTTTAAATACTAACAAAGCCATTCATAATAAGTTAGAAATTCTCAATACTTTTAAAATGCTTATTCAGGGGGTTTCAACCTATTGTATTTTTTTTCAATAGATTTGACTGCCTTTGTTTCATTATAAATTCATACTATATTTGAATTTATACATTTCAAAAATTGATTATGAAAAAAACAGACCAAAATATTGTTGTTGAAGCCAGTTATGATACATCAATTTCTCAGGTCTGGAGTGCTTTAACAGAGCCACATCAAATGCGGAAATGGTTTTTTGAAAATATAAAAGATTTCAAAGCTAAAGAAGATTTTGAAACGAGTTTTGTAGTCACAAATGAAGGACGAGTTTTTCCACACCTATGGAAAGTCACTGAAGTTTTACCGCAGAAACGATTAACACTCAATTGGAAATACGGCAATTACGCGGGAGATTCCGAAGTTATTTTTGAATTAATTCAACACAATGAGATTGTGAAATTAAAATTGACTCATCATGTTTTAGAATCTTTCCCAGAGAATGTGCCTGAGTTTAGCAGAAGCAATTGTGAAGCGGGTTGGAAATATTTTATCCAACAAAATTTGAAACAATATTTAGAAAAGCAAAGTAATTAAAATAAATTATGTTTTTTGAAAGCAGAAAAGATTGGTTTTTCAAATTATTGATCATTGTATTTATCTTACTATTTTTAAGTGCTTTTACCCTGCAATTATATTTAGGTGGTTGGGAATACAAGCTAGAATTTTTGATAACTGATGTTTCGCTTTTTGCGATTTTATTATGCCTACTCTAATTCTATTTTGAAACGAATTACGAGTTGACAGCAACTGAGCTAAAATACAAATCGGGTTTTATAAGCGGTTGTATTTCAATTGATGAAATCCGAGAAATAATTGTTGGTAAAACACTTTGGGTTGGCCTCAGACCAGCTACAGCCAGACACGGACTCATTGTTAAATATCAAAAATATGAACAAATCTACATTACACCACTAACTAATGAAAAATTTATTGACACCATCCTAAAACTAAATCCAGAAATTAAGATTGTAGAATCAACAGATAAGCAATGATTTTAGTGTTTAATAATTTTTTGGTGTTGAATTTTATGTTCGGTTTGGATTTTTAGAATATATGTTCCTTTTGCTAATTCTGACAAGTCAATTTCTCCTGGCAAGTCGATTTCAAAATGACTCAAGCCTTTTCCGTTCAAATCGTAAAGACTGAGTTTTGCTTGTTTTTGAATTTGACAATTGATTTGCAATACATCCGACGTTGGATTTGGATAAATTTCAATATTGAATTTAGTTGATTCCTCTAGGTTCAAAATCGTGTTGTTTTGGTATGCCAAAGTCCCGCCTGCAGATTCCCAAATAAATTCATCCAGACCATCATTATTTAGGTCAGCTACATGAACTTCTTGCACAAATAATGCAGACTGATCATCCAAAATCAAATCTTGATTAAAACTGTAATTACTGTCATTCTGCAGTAAATGTGGTTGACCATTGTAACCTAAATAAATGTCAGGCAAATCATCGCCATTTTGGTCTATGCTGCGAATGGCTTTCACTGAATTACTAGAAATTTGAGCAATATTCGAATGTAAAGTAAATGTAGACGTTGTAGCCGATTCGTTTTCAAAAAGAAGCAATTCGCTATTGGCATCCAAAAATACCAAATCTTCTAAGCCATCATTATTAAAATCAATTTTTTGCAAACTAGAGATGGTATGAATACTTGATGTTTTCATGGTTTCTGGCGTGAAATTGGCATTACCATCATTTGTATAAACCACAAGCCCTAAAGTTTCCGCAGTAATGACATCCATATGACCATCGCCATTCACATCCATTTTCACCAAATCAAAACACTCCAAAATATTAGGTGATTCTGCTGTGGTCAAAATTGGATTTTTGGTAAACTCAGCGTTGCCATTATTTTCATAAACCGCAATAGCATGCTGATGTATCACTACAAAATCCACAAAACCATCAGCATTGAAATCGTCTACAACTATAGATTTACCAAAGCTGCCTTCACTACCCAAAACAACAGGATTGCTAAACCCATTTACATCATTCATATATAAAACAATCTCTCCGCCAGTTTCTGAAATTGCAACCACATCCAAAAAACCATTGTCATCAAAATCACCATAATTGACAAAAACAGGGTCATTCAGATTATTTTCTATCACAACTCTGGAAAAGTTTCCTGTCCCTTGATTGTAATACACATTAATTTGGTCTTTATTGCCAGCTCTACTCAAAAGTAAATCCACCAAATCGTCATTATTGAAATCCGCAGAACTGATATTGGTCACAGCACCAGTTTCTTCACTGTCGTCTATAATTAGAACTTCGCTGAATTGCGCTTTTACATTTAAAGTGAATAAAACCAAACTTAAAAAATATAAATATTTCATACTAAATAACTTTAAATCAAATATATAAATTAAAAATTGGAAATCATGACCAATATATTTCAACAGAAATAAAGTTTAATTTGAACTGATCATTATTCAGTTAATCAAAAATAAAGATGCCGAATATTGTGCGACTGATTCAACTCAACCTAAATAAATTCAATAAAAATTTCTGAATACATAGGATTTCAATCTGAAAAATTCAATTTAAACTAAAACCACAGAACAAAAACATTCACATATTAATTCAAATTCACCAGATCTGAAAAGTCATTCTACAGAAAACCAAAATAATTAGTAAATTTAAATTCAAAATTAAATTACTCATGACTGCATCAATCGTATTTCAAATCGTTAACACCATCGTTATTCCTGCCTGGCTGATTCTTATTTTCTTTCCTGGCAAATCCTGGAGAAATCCCGTTATTTATTGTTTTTCTATGGCTATGGCCGTGGTGTATTTGGTTTATGTCATCCAAGGTTTTGGAGATATGGACATGGAATCTTTTAGCAAACTCGAAGGCATAAAAGCCATGTTTTCCTCCGATGAAGCCGTCTTGACAGGCTGGGTTCATTATCTTGTGTTTGACTTGTTGGTCGGCAACTGGATTCTGAATCAGTCTCGGAAGCATGGCCTCAATCATTTTCTGATCATTCCTTGTCTATTGCTTTGCTTTATGTTTGGTCCCGTTGGCTTTTTGCTGTATTCCATACTCAAAGTGAGCAAAACAAAAAAACTAGCCTAAATTTTTATACAACTCAACCTTATTTTTCATAAATAAAAATAGTTTCAATATCTGTTTCGAAAAGTCTGGCCAGCTTTATGGCAAGCACCAAACTGGGATCGAACTTTCCCTTTTCTATGGCATTGATCGTTTGCCGCGAGACCTCAACCGCTTTTGCCAGTTGGTCTTGCGTATAATCGTGTTCTGCACGCAAAACTTTCAGTTTATTTTTCATGCGTAACGATTTCTATTGATTAACAAAGCAATAAAGTAAGTGATGCCCATAAAACCAACAAGCAAACTGATTTCTGCATCCATAGGAATTAGGTTTGTCGTGTCCATGACACTGTAAGTGATGCCAAAAATAACTGTTAAACCTAAAGTAATTCCCAGAGCTTCCAGTTGAATTTTTCGTTGCAATTCGTCCAAACTATTAAAATAGTTACGGTTAGCAATAATCATGGCAATGCCATTAGCAAAATTGGTCGCCACGGCGAGAATAGTGAGCAATTGGTGGTCATCCCAAATAAATTTTGGTCCAAAAGTCGCAAAGGCTAACGAAGCCACCCAAGACCACGTCCAGCCAGCCAATTTCAATACTTTTTTCTTTTCTGCTGTCATTTTATAAGTAATTAAGATTATACATTATGTAAATAAAACTTTACAAATATAATTCAAAAAATTAGAATGTCAAGTTTATTTTACATTATTTGAAAATGAATCTTATGTTTTACAAAAAGAGCAGCCATGAATCTAAGGAAATTCAAGCATTTCCTCCTATCTCAGAATATTCAAATTGAAATTCAAAAAGCTATTCTATATGATTTAGTCGAACTTTAGAAATGAAGATAATGAAAGCTCGCTTATTTTTTTCTGAATAACACCAAATGAAATAGAAAAAAAAGTATTTTCGGCGATTCTATTCATATATAAAACTAAAGATTTATGGCTTCTGGATTTTTTGCAATTTTGGATGATATCGCTGCACTTATGGACGATGTTGCTGTAATGAGTAAGGTGGCTGCTAAAAAAACCGCAGGTATTCTTGGCGATGACTTGGCTGTGAATGCCGAAAAAGCTTCTGGCTTTGTATCTTCCAGAGAAATACCGGTGTTGTGGTCTATTACAAAAGGCTCCTTACTCAATAAATTAATTATACTGCCCGTTGCTTTTTTGTTGAGTGCTTTTCTGCCTGTTGCCGTCACCATAATATTGGTTTTAGGTGGCTTGTATCTTGCTTATGAAGGCGCAGAAAAAATCTATCATTTCTTTGTGCCCTATCCAGATTCTAAAAAAGAAGAACTCAAAAACACGCAAACAGAAAGTGAAATCATCGCTTTAGAAAAAGAACGCATCAATTCTGCTATTTTAACTGATTTCATTTTGTCTGTTGAGATTGTAATTATTGCGCTCGGCACAGTTTCCGATAAAGGTTTAAGTATACAGATTCCTGTGGTCACCATTATTGCGTTGATTGCTACTGTTGGCGTATACGGCATCGTTGCTTTAATCGTTAGAATGGATGATACTGGAGTCAAATTGATCAATCAAAGTTCAAATGAAAATAGTTTTAAAGCCAAACTTGGCCACGTTTTAGTAAATGCGCTACCCAAAGTCATCAAAAGTTTATCGGTCATTGGTACTTTGGCTTTATTGCTGGTTTCCGGCGGTATTTTCTCTCATAATGTTGATGTTTTTCATGGTCTTTTTCCTGTCCTGCCTGCTATAGTAACAGAATTTATTCTTGGTTTAGGGATTGGTTTTATTTGCCTCTTGTTGGTTAAATTAGTTCTAAAACTTAAAAACAATTTATCCCCAGATAAAACCAAAGACTAAATCTAAGTTTTAGCTTTTCTACGGATGCCCCTAAGTGAGCTTTGTTTTGTATTGTTTTAATAGAAATGTCCCTGATGTGGACATGATTTTGGTTTTTGGTTTTTCCATTGCCAGTCTTAATCGATTTGACTGGCATAAAACGAGCCTAAATGTCCCTACTCAAAAATAAAATTGTATTTTTAAAAACAAAAAAGGTGATACTTACTTAAACAAAACATGAACACTTTTAACGACATAAAAGAATTAGTTACCGCTTTGAAAAGAGAGGAAAAACTAATATCTGAAATGTTTAGCAAAAGGAAATCCATTGATTACAAATTGAGTGATGCTTTAGAACTTGTTGATTATGAAGAAAGTCGTATTGACTTATTAATTCAAAAATCTGTCATAAGAGAAAATGGAGGTTTTTTGGAACTTGATGGGCAATTTTTAGAGTTTTTTGAACAAGTGTTATTTGTTAGCGAAGAAATCAACCTTTCATATATTGACGAAAATATAAAAAGTATAAAAGAAAACATTGTTTACTTTTTAAATGAACATAGCGAAACGAAAAGATATACCTACTTACGATTTATAAAAAAAACGTTTCGCAATATGGGGCTTATCACACTTAGAAGTGTAGTAGATTTAAGACGTAATATCGAAAATACTTTTAAGAATGAATCGAACTATAAAAACAAACAATTAAAACTAGAAAATCTTGATGAGAAAAGAACAGTAATTATAAACTTGATACATCAGACATTGTCACTTATTAATGAGGAAGAACTCACTTTTTTCAATAGAGCTTTAGATGAAGAGTTAGGTAGAATTATTGTTGAACTAAAAAGTCAGTTAGGAGAATGCTCACACAACCTAATTGAAATAGAAAAACAGATAATTGATTATCTAAATCAAATAAAACAACAAGGAAGGTTTTTAGAAAAACTACGAAAACTTAAATACTTAAAAGACAATTTTACAATTGAAGCTGAAACTGACATCAAACAAATAATTTCAAACAAAAATCAAGTCATTTTTGAAGCAAGAACTAATCAATCCATAAACTTATCTATTGACTTTCTTAGAGAGGACGAGCGAGCTTTTGATACTATTAAAAGAATTGCTAGAAATTATAGAAATAGATTACTTTTCAAGCAAGACATAGCAGAAAGTATTTCTAATGACTATCTTCAAAATAATATTGAAGAAGAAATAATGGTAAATCTAGAAGAAGTAAGGAATCGTTTCATTGCCACCAGTGACAATTTATTCAATTTCATTTTAAACTATGATTTTATGAAAGACATAGATTTTAACGAAAGAGTCACGATTTTTTGTCAAATTATTTCTCAGTATGAAGAAGAATTACAAATACAAGATAATTACCAAACTGCCAATGGTATTGAATATGCCATGGTATTTTCAAAATAAATTTTAATGTATCCAAAGTACACATCAGAAATATTTAACGTACTTCGCAAAGGAGAATTTATCTGTTCAAACAGCCCTAAAGACGACATTAAAAAACTCTACAGAGTTTTAGAAGATGAAGAAACGTTTGAAGATTTATACGAATATTTTTATCAAATTAATTATATATTAGAGCAAGGCAACGAATATTTTTATTTTAGTCGTATAGAAAACAATGCAGACCTAGACAGAAAACTAGAAAAAGCGTTTAATTGGATTGATATCCTAGACTTTTTTAAAACTTTCGACACCTCTTTTGACGTAGGCTTTAGATTTTCAGCATCAGACATTGTAAATCAACTAAAAAACAACGCTGATTTAAAAACCAAATTGGAAAAGCTAAAAAGAGTAAGTGGAGATAAAAAGACAAATTCTGAACGGATAAAAAAAATCATTGAAAAGCTAGAAAAAGATAATTTCATAACCTTAGAAAATGAAATAACTGAGACATACAAAGTACTTACCTCTTTTAATTATTTAAAAGATATTATAACAACTATTAATATTCCTGAAGAAATAGAAAATGAGATACCTGAATAAAATAGTTTTTATAAATAGTGCATCTGTACAATATGCCGAAATCGAATTAGATGGAAATGTTCACTTAATTGGAACACAAGGCGTAGGAAAAAGCACGCTACTTCGTGCTATATTATTTTTTTACAATGCCAATAAAACCAAACTAGGAATTCCGAAACAAAAGAAAGGATTTGACGATTACTACTTCCAATATCAGAACTCTTACATTGTTTATGAAATACTAAAAGAGAATATACCATTTTGTGTTTTAGCCTACAAAGTAAATGGGAAAGTTGCATTTCGTTTTTTTAACTCTGCATACAAAAGAGAATTATTTATAGACAAGGATAACAGAGCTTTTGAAAGCTGGGACAACATCAGAAATGCGTTTGGAAGAGAAATTTATTATACAAACCTCATAAAAGGCTATGACGAGTATCGCAGAATTATTTATGGAGATAATAGCGGTTTAAAACCTGAGTTCAAAAAGTATGCACTAGCAGAAAGTAAGCAGTATCAAAATATACCAAGAACTATTCAAAATGTACTTCTAAACACTAACCTTGAAGCACAATTTATTAAAGATACTATCATAAATTCTTTAAATGATGAGGAATTTGTAATAGATATTGAGAATTATGCCAAAAATCATTTACGTGATTTTGAAACACAAATCAACGATATTAAAATATGGTTTAAAGAAAACCGAAAAGGACAAATTATAGTAAAGAAACAAGCTGATAGAATTATTGATAGATACAGAGTTTACAATTTTCTTAACATAGAAAAAAAAGATCTAACTTTTGCATTAGCTGCTAGAATAAACTTTATCGAAAACGAAAAACCTATTTTAAATTCTAGTTATTCTAAAGAAGTTAACGAATTAAATGTTCTTTCAAAAAAAAGAGAAAACTTACTAAAAACACATAAAAGAAGAGAGCAAGATATTGTTTCTGATATAAAACTAATATCTACAAGGCTATCAGAAGCTAAGCAAAAACAAGAGGAATACGAAAATCAAAACATTAAAAAACTAATTTCAAAAGTTTCTAATAAAGACGCTTTAACTGTTGAGCAAAGAACTTTAGGAGACGAAAAAAATCTGCTTACCTCTAAATTTGCGCAAATTAGTCAAAAATTTGAAGCTCTTATTAAACAAATCCAGAACCAACAGCAAGAGTTTACAAATACACGGAACGCTGATATTCTTAATATAAAAAGTGATTTTGGAGAACATAAATCTTCAGTATTTGACAAGTACCAAAAATTAATTACTCATATCAATGATGAAAATAAAGATGAAATAGACAAGGCAATCATTGATTTAGATAATGTAAAAGAGAATGAAAATAGTTTAAAAAGAAAGAAATCAGAATTAAAACATAGAACCTTTTTTTTAACAGAAATTGAGAAATGTAAAGACAATGGAAAAACACTTAGTAACAAAATCTCAAACTCGAAAAACAGCATTCTAAATGCAACAAACGAAACAAAAACAATTCGCAAAGAATGGGAATTAGAAACAAAAGAAGAAGAAAGACACTTTAGCTCTTCCGTTGAAAAAGAAAATGAAAAAAGTAAAAAACTAACATTAAAAATTGAGAACATTGAAAACAAAATTCAACAAAGCAAATCTTCTCTTTATGGCTGGTTAAACGATAACATTAATAATTGGCAAAATACCATAGGAAAAGTGATTGATGAAGACAATGTACTCTTCAACACAGAATTGAATCCTAAATTGATAGATACTAATTCCTCTACTCTATTTGGTATAGAGCTAAACTTAAATACATTAAAAAACAGGATTAAATCAGTAAAAGAATACCAGCAAGAAATTGAGGTTTATAAAGGTGAGATTAATAAAATCCAAAATGCTATTCAACAGCTTAATACGAATAAAGAAAGTAGCTTGAGTAAGCTAAAAATTAAATTTGGTAAAAAACTAAAAACCCTTAATGAGGCTATTGCAGAAAACGAATATACCATTTCTCAAAACAAAGCGAAGTTTAAAAAGAATAAGATTGATTTAGAGGAATGGATTTTAAAAGCAAAATCAGAAAAAGAAGCTGTTTTTCAAAAATTAGAAGATGATTTAAATGATATTGCATCAAAGAAATTAAAAGCTGAAGAAATCTTAGAAAAGATTAAGAAAGGAATAAAACGAAAAAAAAGTTTAAAAGAAAAAGAGAGAGATACCGAAATTAAAGTTTTAGAAGAAACTAAGAACAAGGAAATTTCTGAAATAAACACTGCTATCTCAAAAGCAAAATCAGCATCTGATAAAAGGATTCAAGAATTAAAAAAAGAGCAGAATTCTGAATTAGAAAACAAAGGAGCTGATACAAAAAGACTTACTCTAATTGATGACAGATTAAACCAAATTACAATAGACCTTGATTACATAAAGGAAAATGAAACTATTGTTATAGAGTACAATAAAGACAAAAGAGAACTATTTGACAAAGTGCCTCAATTAAAAGTTGACAAGGCAAGTTTAGAGAAAAAGCAAACTTCAATAATTAGTGAACATAAAATGGAGTTGAATAAAATCAACACAAAATATGCAAAACAAGAAGAATTTGTTAAATCCATACAAATCAAAATAAATGAATTTGATAGTGACTTGAAAGAACTTGAAAGTTTTAAGCTTTCAGATGCATTTTTAAGCGTCAAAAACTATTATGATGACCCTAAACCTAATGTTGATTTTGATAATCAAAAGAAAGGCACGGCTATCATTACTGAAATCAACAGCAAATACTACAAAGGAATCGAAACTTTTAAAGAGCTACAACAATCCGTTAATGCTTTCACAGGTAATTTTGATGAACAGAATGTTTTTAAGTTTAAAGTAAAACTAAACGAAGATTCAGAGTTCCTAAATTTTGCATTTGAGCTTAAAGAATTTATTGAAGAAGATAAAATTAAAGAATATGAAAAACGTGTAAATGATAGGTTTGCGCACATTATTCACTTAATTGGTAGAGAAACCACAGAACTAAACTCAAAACAGGGCGAAATTGAAAAAATAATTAAAAAAATAAATGATGATTTTCTTGGCAAAAATTTCATTGAAGCCATCAAAACAATGGAAATAAGAACGCTAGAAAGTTCAAACCCTATTGTAAGACTATTGATTAAAATAAAAGAGTTTAACGATGAAAATAGTCTTGTTTTAGGAAAATCAAATCTTTTTACATCTTCAGAAAGTAACACGAAAAATCAAAAAGCGGTTGACTTGCTCAAACAACTGGTAAAAGAGTTGGACAAATCAAAAAACAAGAATTTAACGCTATCAGAATCTTTTGATCTACAATTTAGAATTATAGAGAATGACAACGACTCTGGTTGGGTAGAAAAGCTTTCTAATGTAGGTAGTAATGGTACAGATATTTTGGTTAAAGCTATGATTAATATCTCGTTGTTGAATGTTTTTAAAATTGATGCTTCAAAGAAATTTAAGGACTTTAAGCTACATTGTATGATGGACGAAATAGGCACACTTCATCCTACTAATCAAAAAGGAATTTTAAGGTTTGCCAATGAAAGAAACATTTTACTCATCAATGGTTCGCCAACAAGTCAAAATGCTACCGACTATAAATATACCTATAAACTAGCAAAAGAACAATCTAAAACCAATTCAAAAAAATACATCACTAAGATTAATAGATTGATTAAAAAAGTAGATAACAGAGTTCTTAATTAATGAAGTTAAACTTAAAAATAGCAAAAGTATTAGTACAACTAATCAATGGTGAATCAATTCCAAATAGTTCGGCTAAAGGAAGATTAATAGATGATTTAGTTGCTGAGAATATTATTTACAGAAAAGGGAAGCATAAAAAATCATTAGAATTAATAAATGAAAAAGGTTTACATATCTACCTAGCAAATCAATTACAGATTAATGATTTGAATGATTACATTATTTTAAAAGAGAATCCAAATTCTACTCGTGCCGAATCAACTAAAATAACCACAGACTCTAAGGTTTCAAAGGAGAGAGCATTTAAAGGTTTTTTAGTCAATAGTTATAATTCTATAACGGCTGAATTAAACAACAATACCATAATTATTAATCCTCAAAAAGGAAGTTTTATTTTTATTTATGATTATGAATCTTTCAAAATACCAAAAGAGATAACAGTTGTTGGAGTTGAGAACACAAAAAATTTTAGTCAGATTCACAAACAGAAATACTTGTTCAAAAACATTAATCCCTTATTTATATCACGTTATCCTCAAAATCAAAATAAGGACTTTATAAAATGGATGAATTCTATACCAAATAATTATTTACACTTTGGAGATTTTGATTTTGCAGGTATAGGAATTTATCTAAATGAATATAAAAAACATTTACAAGAAAAGGCAACTTTTTATATTCCTGAAAACATAGAAAGTGATTTGAAAAAAGGAAATAGAGAAAGATTCAATATCCAAAAACCAAACTTAGAAATAAAAGAAATTCAAGAACCTGAACTTTTAACCTTAATAATGATGATCAACACAGAAAAGAAAGGACTTGATCAGGAATTTTACATAATAGGATAATGCAATCCATCAGTACTCCTTCTTCCCAGGAATAACTCCTCTCACACCACCACGCGGATTTTCAACGTCATTTTTATATCTTGGAATAATGTGGATATGGCAATGGAAAATAGTTTGACCAGCAGCTTCGTCAACATTGATGCCGATATTGAATCCATCGGGATTGAATTCTTTTTGTAGGTCTGCTTTAATCAGGTTTACCAAAAACCAGCAAGCCGATTGCTCTCTAAAACTCAATTCAAAATAACTGGAAACCTGTCGTTTTGGAATTACAAGCGTATGACCTTCAGAAACGGGAAATTTATCTCGAAAAGCAAAACAACTCGCCAATTCGCCAACTTGTTCTTTAGGTTCTAGCTTTTCAAAAAATGGACTGACTTCAGATTTATTTTGATTTAAAAAACTATAATGTTGATATTCATAAATTTCAACATTGTCATTTCTAAAAATGCTTTTAAAAGGAAGAATCACATTGGTCTGATAGGTTTTAACTTTATGGATGAAATGTGTTCTAAAACTTGCTTTCTTAATATCTCTCCTTACGCTAAAATAGGCTTTTCCACCAAACTTAAGTAAACTAGAAATTTGATATAAAACTTTTGCTTGATCTTGGTTTTGCAGAACATTCAACACATAATGACATAAAATCGTGTCGTATTTTTGCTTTGGATAATTAGGTTGATAATGTGGGTCATAACCTTCTACTTCAAATCCTTTGACTTTTAATTCTTCAACATCTTTACCGTAACCACAGCCAAAATCTAATACGTTACCTTCAATTAAGTTTTCACCAAGCAAAAATTTCGTCGGAAAGGACATCTTTTCTCTTTCCTTGGCGGTGCGGTGTGAGTTAATGTTTTGATTAGCCATATACTTATTCTAAAAATTCAAAACCATTGTTATGAGCCACAGTTATTAAAGGACTTATAATATCCTTAAACTTTATAAAATCAATATGTCTTTGATCATTAAAATCTGGAAAAACAGACAAATATTCTTCTTTATATTTTTTGGGCATAGATTCACCAAACATTTCAATAGCATCTTTTTGTAAGCTATAGAAATCCTTAAAATGTTTTTTAATTGATGGAAGCTTATTGTTTTTAGACGTATTAAAACTTGAATTAATAGGAACTAGATTCCAAATTAAATCGTGAGAAACAAAGGAATAGGGTACAAAATGATCAACATGATAGTTGTTAATGTCTAAGATTTCATTAGTAAAAATACATTTAGTATTTGGTTTTTGCTCCAAATACACATTCCAAAACTTCTGTCGTTGTTTTGTGAGCGTTTTTCGTTTAGCTTGTTTTATGAGCTTATTAATAACATCAGGTGTATTTGGATTTCTAGCTTGAATAAACAAAGCTAAATTCCAATAAATAAAGTCCTTGATGATTTTTGCATTCAATCTAATGTAATCATACCAATTCTGATTAACTATGATATGAGTTTTAAATAACTGGTAAATTGAATTGTCATAATCTCGTTGTGAAGCTTCGTAAACCGCAGATTTAGTCCCTTTATACCAAGGACTTAAGAATTTATGAGGAACGTTTTTATCTAGATGATAAAGCTTTTTTAAAATGCTAGACTCCTTAGTATTTAGCAATCGTTTTCTTATTTCTTTTTTATCATCGTTTATTGTTATTGATGTAGAATTAAAAAAGTCATTGATTAATTCAGAAATATAATCTTGACTTCCAAAAGATAGCTTGAAATACTTTACAGGATACCAAGCATTTGCAATCATTCTGGCAAAAATATTTTCCTTTTTAATCTCTTTTGAACCTAATTCAATTTCTTCAACTATACTTAAAAACCAGTAAAACTTATAGGTTGCTGATGTGTAATTAAATACACTTGCTAAAGCATTATTATTAATGTCTGGAGAAAAAGGAAGTTGGTTCATTAAAACTAGATTTGAGTAACTTGAATCAATACTACAATTAAATCGCCTAAAACTACTCATAATTTTTACGATTGTCAATACCTAATTACAAATCGAGAAGAAATGCTAATTTAAAACTTTCATTCGATGTTGAAAGTTTGGTGAAATTTGTTGGCAATAACTAAGTTTGGGAATTTTGAATATGGTTTTCAATCTGAACAAATCGGGTTGTCTGTTAATAATACAAACGACAAATGCAAAAATAAAATCATATGCTGTTGATTTTTTAGAAAATTGACTGATATTCATAATTATTGAGCAACTCAAAATAGAATTATTGAATAATTTTTAATTAAAAAATGTTAAATTTTTCATTTTTTATGTATTTCTAATTTTGTAAAGCCTTGAATGGTGGGCAACACACGAAATTGTGGAAAACTATGTGGATAACTTTATATCAAATCTGAGAATAAATACTTAAAAAGATTTTAGTTTTGTTAAAGCGATAGCAAGAATTGTTATCATCTTAACCAGTTATCCAAAATTAAACGGATAGCATAAATTTTTTTAACATGGTTGAAATAACACCACAAGAGAGAAAAAATCCTCTCGATCCAGAAGCGCCGAGCAAATTTTATGCTCAGGTCATTGCAAGCGGAAGTACCGACTTAAACCGCTTGGCACACCTCATCTCTAACCAGTCCACAGTCAGGAAAGCAGATTGTATGGCTGTTTTGGAGGCTTTGGTGCACAACATTTCAGACGAATTGTCTGAAGGACGTTCAGTAAAACTTGGTGATTTCGGAATTTTCAGTATTGGTGTAAGATCCAATGGTGAAGAAACACCGGAAGAAGTGAATGCCAACACGGTCAAAAAAGCGCATTTGAACTTTAGACCAGGCAAAGGCTTTCATCCTTTACTGAGGAATGCTAAATTCAAATTAGTCAGCTAGTTGTTAGACGCTTGAATTATTACTTGATTCCTTTGCTTATCTACCTAATAAGCAGAGGAATCTTTTTTTTTACCAAATTTCTCTCTAAAAAACACTAAGCAAACTTTCCATAAGTCTAAAAGATTTTCCCATATCTTTAAGTATAAACTGAATACGTCTTAGCATCGTTGATTTTATTCTAAGTGATTTTAAATTTCGATATTTAAACCATTTACATCTTTTAATTCTGTTCCTAGATATTTTCATTTTTATGATTTTACCTTCCTGAATTGAATGAAAAGCAAGTTTTGATAACGAAATGATTATAATTTTAAACTCAAATTTGAATATTTAAATTTTCAAAATATTGTTTTTCAGATATTTAAAAAATAAGTCTATTGATTAAAAGGCATAAAAAAAGCTCAAAAATGCAGCTAGTTGTTAGATTTTTGAGCTATTAATTGATTCCCGAATTCACCTAAAATTCGTAATAATGCCATAAATATAGTAGTATTTGCTCTATTTGCGCAAATAAAAGTCATTAAATTTTTAAATTTTTTCAATTTAAAACGCTATAAGTCCCGAATTTACTAAGCTCAAACACTTCTAAAATTTTCAGCATTTGGCTTCCAAGGAAAACTGTTTTATAAAATCCAATTCTGATTAATTGGCTAACTTGGGTACATTTAAATGGTTGTAATTCGTGTATGATGTAACTCGCTAAATGCTAGAACTCCTAAACTTTTAGTCATAAAAAACCCAAAAGTCTAATTTTAATAGCTTTTGGGTTTGGGAATGAAATTCACAATACTGACTTTATTTGTGAAATTTTAGCTTTCAGTATTTAGTTAAAGTTTTAAGCCATAACTGCTTCAGCATACTTTGTTTTAGTTATGCTTTCCCAGGCCGAGTGTCCCACATATTTTTCAACTTGATTCTCTCGCTCAGGATCGATGACCAATAGATGAATCCATTGGTTGTCTAGCAGTTCCTTAATTTTCTCATTATCAGAAATCAGACTATTCAATCTTGATTTTGGTGCATGAATAAATACGGATAAACGCTGTGGTTGGTGGTAATTCTCTTCATCCGTCAGCTTGACCGATTGTAGTGGTAAACCAGATTTTAAATCACCGCCATTGCCTTGCACCACTCCGAATTTACCGACAATATTATGAGTGATTTTGGAACCGCTACCATACATATTGTTATCAACCGTAGAAAAATAATAGTGGTTGTTGATCCATTGTGTAACTACCATTGGACCATTTAGAATAGCATTGAGCGCACTACCATCTTTGTCTTTTTCCCAGTCATAAGAATGAAGGAAACATTGACCGTCTAAATTGCTGTCTTTAGTCAGATTTCTATCGCCAATGATAAATCCTGCATTTTTGGCCAAACCCCACTCTGGTCTGGTTTCCGACCAGTCTGTAGATTTCTTATAAGCTTGATTTACGCTGTCCTCCTGCCCTAGCCTTTCTGATGTTGCACTAATTTGCGCTTTTGCTAAATCTTTTTTCAGCAGTCGAATCTGATCTTTAAATTCTTCTGGCGCTTCTGCATCGAATAACTCAATCTCATCGGTAGTGGTATTATGCTCTGCTCCTAAAAATAAAGTGTCTTCAGGAACCAAAATACCGTGCTTTTCCTTAAGCGCAAGTCGAACCTCTTTAGAATTTGCAAGTTTAGCAATCATTCTTGCATTATGCCGCCCTGGACTAGCTGCGCAAGCGCCACAATCCAGACTCGAGGCAAAAGGATTGTTGGCGGTGTGGCTGCCGTGTCCTGCAAAAACAATAAGTGGTGCAAAAGTTTTCCAGCCGGTCAAATCGAAGGCAGATTTTACAATTTGGGTCTGTTCATCTACGCTTAAATGGCTTTGGTCGCTAACTTTGTGCATTTGCGTTTCGCAGATACTTTCAACAGAGTTTGAAGCCGAATTTTTGTTCTTCTTAGGTTTTCCAAAAGTTCGATACAACAATTGGTAAGCATAAGCAAGTCCAGCACCTTCCACAAATCCAAAAGCCGATGGCAGAATATTTTTCATTCGCTTTAGAAAATAGCCTTTGAATTCTGATTTCTTATGTTTTGTTTCTAAGTCTTGAAAACTTTGGGTGTGAGCTGAAGTATTTTGTTCTGTAACTTTAAAAGCAGATGACAAAATTGGCGGACATGATTTTCTAGTCAAACCTGTAAATGCAGCTTCGTAGTCCATTGCTATACCAAAAAAACCAGCATAACCATAGGTTTCATAATTGCCTTTAGATTCAATATTTCTTCGGATAAGCTCGGAACGGGTATCGATACAAAACACCAATTGTGCGTCTGGTTTAGCAGTTTTGTCCTGAGTTTGGCCTTTCAAATTGAGTTTTTGAAGCATATGTTTTTGCCAATGGTTTTCTACTTCAGCTAAGCACTGCTGTAGTATATTTAGCAATTGCTGCTGCGATTGAGAAGGCTTGACGTTGGCTTTGACTTCGGAACCCAAAAACTTGGTAATTAGCAGTCTTACCGCCAAATAATCTTCAAGTTCCAATGGGAAGTTTTCTTGCCAATCCGTTTGGTTGTCTTTTCGATATTTTATGTAACCCACCCAACCTGGCAAGGCGGCAAAATGGTTTTCGAAACATTGCAGTTGTTCAGCCTCGCTAAGATGCGCAGTTAGTTGATGAATGGCATCTAAGCTGGATTTTGGCAGTTTTTCACCCTTAGGAAAGGCTAGGTTCTGATCATATTTTGCTAAACTTTTCCAAGCCTGATAAAATCCTTGTTTTTTATCTGGCATTTGCCAATCTGCCAAGCCTTCATCTAAAAAGACACTTAACCATTTGACCAATATTTGATCGACTTCGTGGTTAGGATTTAACTGTGAATTGTTTTGAAAGGTGTTCAATGCGCTAAGGAAATCCTTTACTTCTCCTTGAAAGTCATGTTCGTTTAGAATATCTTGAACTTGTTTTTCACTTAAAAAATCTTGTTCCATCATGTGTTTGAAAAACGAAACTTCAGGATAAGCTATGCTTCCAGTTTTGGTAAAGACTCGAAAACAAGCCTCTTTAAACGGCAACGATTCGTAGCCTGATAATGGGTTTGAAGTTACAAAAGCGTAAAGCGGCCAGGTTGTTCCAACCACTTTAGCAGAGGTTTGGATATTCTTTGAAATTGCTTGCAAATCCATACTATTTATTTTTTAAATTTTAAAACTGTGTGTTTATGTGGCTGTGTCAAATTCAGAAGTTTCACGTATAACCAAGGTGTTTTTCTGTAAATCCCAAGTTTCATCAGGAAAAAACCTAGTAGAAACAGCATACCAAAAGCGATTTCAATAGCCGTGAGTTTTTGAGGCACAATGGCATAATTCAATTCAATCAATAATAAACTCACGGCATTATAAATCAATGCATACATTCCAATACCAATTATAAATAATGCCGCAGAAAGCATCAGACGCTGTCCATAACTGTAAATTTTAGCTTTGATAATGTTATAGGTCGCTTGTCCAACGGTAATGGCAATAATCAGAGTTAGGAATATACTGCTATCGGTTAGCGAAGTTTTATTGGTGAGTAGCATAAATAAACCTGCACCTAACACGCCAAAAATAAGAACTATAAATGCTTGTAAAGCTTTAATTTTAATTTTGAGAGCTTGTTCTGGAGAACGCATTTCAACTTCCTCGCCTGAAGATAAAAACAAATAAGCTTTGTAAAACCCGTGCAATATAAGGTGAACAATCGCCGCATTGAAAAATCCTAGTCCACACTGCATTACCATAAAACCCATTTGTGCAATTGTGGAACAGGCCAATTTATGCTTTACATTGACCTGAAGTAGTTTTACAAATTGTGCAAAAATTGCGGTAAATCCTCCCAGAATAAATAATAAAGTTAATGTGTTTGAGGCGATTAAGACCGAAGCAAAAATTGTAAACAGTATGCCTGCACCATTAATAAATCCGGCATGCATCAATGCTGAAGCTGGTGTAGGTGCCGTCATTGCAGATAATAACCAACGGTGAAATGGAAAAAGTGCAGATTGTATAAGTCCGGCTAAGATTAGCAAAAGTGCAGCTGAAAGCAATACTGAATAAGGTAAGCTTGAAAGGTTTTCAAAAATAACATTCAAAAACAAAGCATCGCTGTAGTAAGCTAGCAAACCTAAGCTTAGACTTAAAAGTAAGCTACTTGCTACAAAAAATCGAAGCGCGTAATTTGAAGCAGCACGAGCTTCGCCCCAATCAGAATTTACACCGATGAGTTTCGACATAAATAAGCCCATAAAAAACCAACTGGCGATGACTAAGCCAACATGATTCGAAATTACAAAAAGTAAAACCGAAGAAATGAATCCCAAACTGTATAGTGAAAATACTTTTTGAAACTTGAATCCCTGTAAATAGCGTTTGGCGTAAGTGCTAATCAGTGCGCCAAAGAAACTTACAGTGGAAAAGATTGCTAGACTTAAGCCATTAATTCTGAAGTAAGTTCCTAGAGTCCAAGTGGTGGCATCTTCCACAAAATAAATTCCGATGCCGCCAATACTGATGAAGAAAAAAATCCACAAAATCGGATTGATCAATCTTGAAATCCAGGGAATATCTGTCTTTACATTCTGCGATTTGTTGTGTTGTAATGCTATGGTTGAGTTCATATCTCTGATTTTTAGGTCTATCCAATATTTATTCGATGATTTCAATTTTCAGAACACCGTCGATTTTCAATTTTGTTTGGTTAGAACTAAGACTTCTAATCATATCCTGAAATTTTTCCTTTTCAGCTTTCAACTGCTCTACCCTATTGTTTATGGGTTTTTTATCTATTTGGTGGTTACTTTCCCAAAATTGCATCCCTTCAATTCGGTGGTAATTGATTTTTTGATCAATCAAGGCAGATACAATGTCCATGGCTTGAGATTTGGTGAACTCCCCATCGACGAGGTTAATTTCTTTAGTGTCAATTGCTTTTGTAGTTGTGTTTTTAGTTTCCATTTTTAATTTTATTTTGTTTATAAGTGCAAATATTATAATTTTGATTCATAAATTTTTATTTATATATTTAATCACATACATTAATAATATTTATGAATTACACTTTGCATCAGCTTAAAGTATTTCTTAAGATCTCTCAAAATCAAAGTATTACAAAGACATCGGAAGATTTACATTTGAGTCAGCCAGCGATTTCTATTCAATTGAAAAATTTTCAAGATCAATTTTCAATTCCATTAACGGAACAAGTAGGCAGAAGGATTTATATCACCGATTTCGGAAGAGATATCGCCAAAACAGCAGAAAATATTTTGAATGAAGTAGAATCTATCAATTATAAAACCAATGCTTATAATGGACTAATGACCGGTCGTTTAAATTTTTCTATTGCCTCTACCGGAAAATATGTTATGCCTTATTTTGTATCTAAATTCATTCAGACTTACAAAGCTGTAGATCTCACTATTGATGTTACGAATAAAACACAAGTGGTAAGAAGTTTAGAAAACAATGAGATAGATTTTGCTCTGGTTTCAGTTTTACCAGATAAGTTGAAAATCAATACGATAGATTTATTACCGAATCAGTTGTATTTGGTCGGTTCCAAAAACTCTGGAATAAATTTGTCTTCGATTAAAAAATTAAACAAACTTCCATTGATTTATAGAGAACCTGGCTCTGCCACCCGAAGAGCCATGGAAGATTTTATTGCTTCAAAGAAAATTACAACCTATAAAAAAATAGAATTAACATCCAATGAAGCAGTTAAACAAGCGGTTATTTCTGGACTTGGGTTTTCTGTTATGCCGCTGATTGGGATAAAGAATGAACTCAAAAACCAGGATTTAGAGATCATTCCGATCAAAGGCTTACCAATAACAACGAATTGGCAGTTGGTGTGGCTTCAATCTAAACAGCTTTCCCCTGTTGCTAAAACTTTTCTAAAATATATAGAAAGCAATAAATCGCAAATAAAAGATGCACATTTTGACTGGATCAATCAACACTAAGTTCTAAATTGAAATTTGGAGTAACCAGTTATCTGTATTCTGGATTTTGAAAACTCCACCGCTTGCCATTGTCCCAATCTTCGCGTGAATTGCCGTAAGCTGGATAACCATCATGATCTTTAAGCATTTTTGCCAAATGCATTAAATTATAACTCATAAAAGTTGTGTTTCGGTTGGTGAAATTATTGTCTTTGGCATTGGCTTCCTCATCCAAATAACTCGGTCCAGGACCAACTTCGCCAATCCAACCCGCATCAGCCTGCGGCGGAATACTGTAACCCAAATGCTGAAGCGCATACAAGGTACTCATTGCGCAATGCTTAACGCCATCTTCATTTCCAGTAATGATACAACCACCGACTTTACCGTAATACACATACTGACCTTTTTCATTTTGATGACCACTCAAGGCATACAATCTTTCTATCAACAGAGAAGCTACAGAAGAACGCTCTCCCAACCAAATTGGTGTGCCAATCACCAGAATATCAGCCTCTAAAATAGATTTGGATATTTCTGGCCAGTCATCCTTTTGGTCGCTGTGTTTGGTCATATCTGGTTGAACGCCAAAAGCAATGTCATGATCTACAAATCGGATATGTTTTACAGAAACGCCTTCTTTCTTCATAATGTCGGCGGAAACATCAATCAAACCACGTGTATTACTGATTTCAGGTGATTTTTTAAGCGTGCAGTTTACAAAAACTGCCTTGAGTCCTTCAAATTTCATATTATTTATTTTAAAGATTCTAAAATTTATTTAAATAGCTCTCAAACTGATTTTGAGTTTGTTCAAGATGGCATAAAAATTACTGTATTCATATTTTATTTAATCTAAATGCAATGCATTGAACATTAATTCGTTTCTAATGAAATAAACTTACGAAAATTCTATTTTAAAAAATACAATATCTGTCTTTCAATTTAATATTTGTTTAACCAAACAAGAAACTAATCCATAAATTATAGCCAAAGAAATTGGAAGAATAAAATATGGAATTAATTTTGCCGTTGAAAAGAAAAGAAGGACAATGAATGAAGGTTATGATATGCTAGACTTACCCAATTTTACAAGTGCAGGCACTTCACAAATGCAAATACAAATTGAAAGAGAATCCATTTCTATTGAAAATATTGAACTGATTGACAATGACTTTGAAGAAAGCGATATAGGTAGGCTTTATTTTGCTAAACCTGAGCAGTTCATTAAAATTCAAAAAATTAGCAAAGGAGAAACTTTTGTATTTTACTGTATTTTAGATAATGATGGTAAAATTGATAGATTGAAATTTGACCATCAAGGCATGTTGATTTCTTAATATTTTGAATATTATCTGATTAAATTTCTGAACAAAGATCAAAATCACAATCCGTTAGCATAATAATTATTTGAATTTTTAACTGAATTAATTTCCTATCAATTCAAAGTAAAATTCTTTAGAAATGTTTAATAAATCTTAACCATTAAATTTTTCAAAGTTTCCCATATCAATATTTATGATGCGTTAGCATTTAATTGAATATATTTTTGATACTGATTAGTTACAATTTCGGTTTATATTCCCGAAAAGCACTCGTTAGTAAATTTTTATTCCTACAAACAGATATTCGATATTCTAAGTAAAGGCGATTTTGGAAATGAAATTTGTTTTAGCTTGTCTAGAATTGCCACTGATGGCAACGTTTGATATCGGTAATACAATATTTATAGAAGGTGGCGCTAACGCCTCTTACCTACTCGATACCAATATCTCTGGTGAAGATTTTGCTGGCAATTCTTTTGCAGATTAAATTGGCAAAGACAATTTTAAAGATTTTGACTACAGTTTAGCCGTTGGTGCCAATGTAAATCTTTTACATTAAGTGATTGTTGCTAGATACAACTACGGTTTGCAAGATATTGTCAATAGTAACCTTATTTCAGCTGCATTTGGTGATGTAAGAAACTCCAATTTATATGTGTTTTTTTTAGGCTCTAGTAACAAATATCACATAAAAATCTATTGAATTTCATTTATTTTACATTAAAAAAGAAATGTCAGAATTCTGGAATGAACGCTTTAGTCAAAATGAATATGTGTATGGCGAAATGCCCAATGCTTTTTTTGCTGAACAATTAGACCAAATCAAACCTGTTGGCAAACTTTTGTTACCACTGGAAGGAGAAGGTAGAAATGCCGTATTTGCTGCAAAACAAGGCTGGTTTGTTGATGCTTTTGACGCTTCCACAGAAGGTCGAAAAAAAGCACGACTATTGGCTTCACAACAAAATGTAAAGATCAATTATGACATTGCCGCAGCTGAAAACTATCTCGCTAAAAGCAATACTTACGATGCTGTGGCTTTAATATATTCACATTTGAATCAAAACATCAGAACTCAGTTTCATCATGAAATTATAAAATCCTTGAAGACCGGGGGTACTTTGATAGTTGAAGCTTTTCATCCTAATCAATTGTTGGACAATTATACCTCTGGTGGTCCAAAATCTTTAGATATGCTTTATACTCCAGAACTTCTGGAACAAGATTTTGCTGGACTTGATATTTTGAATTCCAGAACAGAAAAAATTATGCTCTCTGAAGGCGAACACCATCAAGGTGAAGCTTTTGTCACTAGATTTGTCGCTAAAAAACTTTAATATGAAATCACTGAATTCGTTTATCGTTCTATTATTTTGCTTTATTTCAACATTTGCTCAGGTTGAGTCTGCTGGAAAAGCCATGTATGTCATGAAAGGCATCAGTTTAGAGAACCACATTGACTTTGACAGTATTCCGAAAACAAATTTATATGGCGTGGCTACTGCTGAAAATCTACAAGGTGAAATCACTATTTTCAATGGAAAAATTCTTCATTCTTCTATTGAAAATGACGAAATAAAAACCCAAATTCTAGCAATAACAAAATCCCCATTTGCTGCTTATACTAAAGTTGACCAATGGATTTCAACAGAAGTTGATGTGAATATATCTTCGTTATCCGAATTTGAAAAAGTAATAGCAACCACGGCGGAGAATTTAAATTTAGATTTGAACACCGCCTTTGCTTTCAAAGTTGAAGCTGAAATTTCTGATTTGAAATTTCATATCATTCAAAAAGATTTGACCCAAAAATCACATTCACACCAAACACATAAAGACTCTAAACATATTTTCGAAAGACAAAATCAAAATTCAGTTTTATTAGGGTTTTATTCACAAAATCATCAAGGTGTATTTACGCATAAAGGTAGTTTTATTCATGTGCATTATATAGATAAAAACCAAGAAGAAACTGGACATTTAGACGATATTGAACAAAAAGGAAAAATCAAAATTTATTTTCAAAAATTATGACCAAACAATCAGACTCCGAATATTGGAACAATATTTATGAAACCAAAGTTGAAAACGAAGTCGGTTGGTACCAAGAACAACCTTCGCAATCGCTAAACTTCATCGAAGCAGCACAACTTTCAAAAGACGCTAAAATTATTGATGTTGGTGGCGGACACAGCTTTTTAGTAGATCATTTACTGGAACTTGGTTACCATAACCTTAGCGTTTTGGATATTTCTGAAGCTGCACTTTCAAAAACAAAAAAACGTTTGGGTGAACGTGCTAAATATGTGAATTGGATTGTGAGTGACATTACAAATTTCAAAACTTCAGAGAAATTTGATTTATGGCACGACCGGGCTGCATTTCATTTTTTGATCAATGCAAAAGACCAAAAAACCTATAAAAATTTAGTCAAGACTCATCTGAATTCAAATGCACAACTTATCATCGGTACATTTTCAAAATCCGGACCAAACCGCTGTAGTGGTTTACCTGTAAGTCAATATGATTTGGAAAATTTAGAGACTTTTTTCGCTCCAGAGTTTCGTATCGAAAGCGGTACAAATTTCAATCATATTACTCCAAGCGGTGGCAAACAGCATTATAGTTTTGCTAGACTTGTAAAGGTTGATTGATATTACATAAGAAATGTTTTTCTACAAAAAAAGCCCGAACACTGAGATTGTTCGGGCTTTAGTGGTGCTAATTCACATAAAAAATTAATTATTTATTCTTCCGTAGTTTTTTTATGCCTAAAAATCCACCGACAACTAAACCAAGCGCGACAAGACCGCTGATTGGCAACTCAGCATCTTCCACAGAAGAATCGAAACCAGGTGGCAATTGCGCATAACTTACAAAACTAACAAAGCTAAGCACAAGCCATATCATGTATGGCTTGACTTGCTTTGGCTTGTTTTGATGGTTGCTATTATTGTTTGTCATTTTTATTTATTTTATGATTAATTTCTCTCTATAAATTTGTTCACCTTGGATGAATTCTACAATGTAAATTCCTGATGATATTCCATCAGTTTGAATTTGCAATCTGTCCTGATCAGCTTTTACAGCTCTGGTCAATACAACCTGACCTGAAATATTGTAAAGCTTTAAATTTGCATTTTCTCCTGATAATTGACCGCTTTGAATTGTAAATTGCTGATTGGTCACAGGATTTGGATATACACTGAAATTTTCAAAGTTTTCATCTGAAATACTCAAAGTTGTGTTTTCTACACTGATACTGAATCTGTTCATTGACAGACTTTCAGGAATAGAAGCATCAACCGAAAATTCGATATAATTCAAACCATTTTCCAATAGTGTTTGTGAATCGGTGTAGTTGTCTTTCAAATACACACTGGTATTTTCATCAAAATCAGATAAGTCGGCTTCAAAAGTATAATTTGTATGATTATAATTATAAACAGCTAGACCTAACTCATCAGTCGTTTCAGGCAATTGACGATTTTCAATACTTAAGAAATTATTATTTTCTAATCGCGCCAGGTTTTCAGATGGATTGCCCATTTTTGGTGCATCTTCGTGTGTAACAGCATTACTTGCATTAGCATTGAAACGAATACCGATGGCATCGTATGCAATCTCGCCATTTTGAAGACTCTGACTTTCATAAAGTCTTAAATTCAATTTAGGCTCATTATTCTGAGAAAACACTGTATTGCTAACTTCATTCACATTTTTACTTGCTTCAGTAAATGTCATAGAAGCTGAACCATTCGCTAGAGTTTTAACAAAAGCTGCTTGACCAGGTTGCAAATATTGATTAGCCAATGAGGTAGAAGGATTTGATCCATCGCTTAAATCTACGACAACATAAGCCCCATCATCATTCACATTAGGATCCCAAACCCAGTAAAATCCAGATTCTACATTACTATAAGTTAAGCTACTCATATCCACAGTCGCTTGATAAGGATTACTAATAAAACTGAATTCATTAGCGGTTTCGCTTAAATTATCAATAAGAACATCGCCAACTTTTAAAGATCCACTCGCTCTTAGGCTTGTTTCACTTTGGGCAGAATTATCTGTTAAGTCAATATTTCTGTCACCTCTTACATATAGGCGATAAGCTTTTCCTGCAACCAAATTTGTTGCATTTGTATTGCTTATAGCCGACCAAGTTTGGTTAGCATTATTGAATTCAAATAAAGATGCATTTCCAGTGGCTGTCGCATCAAAGCCATTGTCACCAGAAACACTTCCTGTAATATGAGTTCCGTAACCTTCTGGTGAATTACCGCTTTCTTGCCAGTTGTTGTAAATGCTGGATTCAGAATCTAAAGCTGCTGAAATGAATCTAAAACTTCTATTGGCTGGAATATATCGCTCAACTGTAAATAAACCAGTTCCTGAAATAGTTCCATTTAATTCTGCTAATTGTCCAAATGAATTGGTCTCACTTTTAAAAACAATAGTTCCGTTATTGCTTATCGAAGAATTTACAAATAAAGTGTTGGAAACATTTACAGTCGCACCAGTATTTACTGTAAGATTGTTTGCACTAATAGCTTGATTGAAATCTACACTACCGTTAGTAACTACAATCTCATCAGCAATGGTTGAAACACCAAAAGGAATTTCTGGAGTCCAAGTTCCATTATTGAATGTGAAAGTTTCTGAACCAACTTCTGACTCTTTACCAAAGTAAATGTTATCAACAAAGACTTCTAAAGTTCCAGCAGGTGTTCCCGATAAAATGAGTTGCTGTAGTGAATTTCTAACTGTTAGCAGATTTGCAGCGTTAGTAACCATACTTGGGTCTGCAAAATCCTCTAAAGGAATTTCTAAGCTTTCCCATTGGTTTTGAGGAATATTAAAGGCCAGTTCACCTTCAACGCTGCTACCCAAATCGACCAATTTTACTCTAAAAACTGTGGCGTTAGGTGACCAAACATCTAAATGAATATAATCCATTTCAGAAGCGTCAATAGGATTGGCAACAGTTTCGATACCAATAAAATTTAAATTATAATATCGTTTGGTTGGGTTTCCATCAATTTGTAAATCTTCCAATTGTCCACTAGACCAAGGCGTTAACCAAGTATCAACACTAACGTCTGTGTAAGCATCACTGTACATACTAATAACGTTTGTACCATCTTCTGTTGGCGTAGGTGCTGCTTCTGTAGGTTCAGAATCCACTGGACCAGTTGATCCACCGCCAGTAACTACGGATACTTCAGTCGGTTCTGAAAATAAACTTGCCGATGAATTGTATTGGTATAACCAAAAGGTGTATTCTACGCCTGGGTCTAAACCAGAAATTACAAAACCAAAAGCTGCATTTCCTCCGCCATCGCCAGCTGTATCTCCAAAATTGTATTCAGTAGCTGTCAACGGATCCGATACATTAGCAGAACTCAGGGCATAAAACAGTCGGTATTCAATATTTGGGTCTGCTGAATTATTTGGACCACAAGCCAAAAAGGCTTCACCTGAATTAACTGTATTATTGTTTGCAACAAATCCTACTGCTGGATTTGGAGCCGTCCCTCCAGAACCATCACTAATAACTACATTATCTTGTGTTGGTTCGGAATATTCTTCAGTTACTGTATTATACTGGTACAGCCAGAAGGTTTACTCTACCCCTTGAGTTAAACCAGAAATATCAAAGTCAAAAGCTGCATTTCCGCTACCGTCACCAGCAGTAGTCCCAAATGTATATTCAATAGCTGTTAACGGATCAGATATATTGGCAGAACTTAGAGCATAAAACAACCGATATTCAATATCACCATCTGCAACATCATTGACTCCACAAGATAAGGAGGCTTCTCCTACATCACCTTGACTAACATTGAAACCTGTAGCTGAATCTGGAACAGTACTTGACGACCCGCCTCCTGTGACCACGCTAACTTCATTTGGTTCGGAAAATAAACTAGTTGAAGAATTGTATTGGTATAACCAAAAGGTGTATTCCACGCCAGGATCTAAACCAGAAATTACAAAACCGAAAGCACTCGTCCCTCCGCCATCTCCAGCAGTATCTCCAAAATTGTATTCTGTCGCTGAAAGTGGATCTGCAACATTAGCAGAAGTCAGTGCATAAAACAGTCGGTATTCAATATTTGCGTCTCCAACATTATTGGGACCACAAGCCAAAAAAGCTTCACCTGAGTTAACAGGATTACCTCCAATATTATCGAATGCTACAAATCCAACCGGAGTTGGTGGACTTTCTTGAAAAATGCTTGTTACAAAATTATCAGCAAACGAGTATGTTTCATAATGAGCAGTCTTGTTATTAGAAAAACAAACTGAACAAATTAGAATAAGTAAAATAGTGGTTTTTTTCATAAGATTTATAGTTATATGATTCACCTAAACTTACTTTAAATATATCATAACACTTAAAATAACTTGTTATTAAAACTATACAAAATAAATTTTTAATTCTATGATTTATATTTAACTTATAAAAGCCCATATAAATTAGGCATATCATAAAAAATAAATGTAAAAATTATTAAAGTAATAATATCAAATGAAGTGGTAATGTATAGGCATATTTAAAAGATAGAGCATAAAAAACATAATTATTTTATTCATTTTATAAATTTTACCCTCTAAAAAAAACAATCTCATAACTTTAGTATTATAAAATCATTAAATTATCAATTTGAAACTTTGTGAATCATTTAGTATTTTAAGGCAAATTCTATATAAATTTTACTAAATATTTTTTGAAATAAAAAACCCTCAACAAAATGTTGAGGATTTAGCAAATAAATTGGTAGTTAATCTACTTTCTTTGGTTTATTGATTTTACGCCTAAAACTCCACCAACAATTAATCCAAGCGCGACAAGTCCGCTGATTGGTAGTTCGGCATCTTCCACTGAAGAATCGAATCCTGGTGGTAATTGTGCGTAACTCATGCAGGTCACAAAGCTAAGCACAAGCCATATCATGTATGGCTTGACTTGCTTTGGTTGGTTTTTATGATTACTATTTTTCATGATTGTTTATTTTAAAATTAACTTCTCTTTGTAAGACTGTTTGCCATGGGTCAACTCAAGAATATAAACACCTGATGACAATTGATTGGTCTCTACATTTAAAGCTCCATTGCTGTTTACTTTCAATCTTTGTGACATCACAACTTGACCTGAAATATTGAATAATTTCAAATCTACATCTTGACCAGCTAAATGAGTCGTTTGAATTGTAAACTCTTGGTTGGTCACAGGATTTGGATACACACTGAATCCT
>NZ_RQVT01000029.1 GCF_004010055.1 Psychroflexus aestuariivivens | reverse complement strand
TCTAGGGGTTAGGACGCATGGTTTTCATCCATGTAACAGGGGTTCGAATCCCCTACGGACTACAATAAAAATTTATATTTAAAGTTATGGCTAATCATAAATCAGCATTAAAAAGAATAAGAAGCAACGAGGCTAAAAGATTGAGAAATCGTTACCAGCATAAAACGACTCGTAATGCAATAAGAAATATTAAATCTACAGAAGATAAAGCAGAGGCAGAAAAAAAATTGCCTGAAGTTATTTCTATGATAGATAAGTTAGCTAAGAAAAACATTATTCATGACAACAAAGCTGCAAACTTAAAGTCACAATTGACTAAGCAAGTTGCTGCAATGTAAGTTAATGATGAACGAATTTAAAATGGTCTCAAATATTTTGAGACCATTTTTTTTTGCTAGAAACCCAATGAATAAATATTAGCTCATTATTTTCAGTTGCAATTCAACTCATTTTTTTTACAATTGTTTATTATTCCTAAAGTCTTTCAATACAAATGGTTTAAATTTGACACAAAATTATTGACTTTTGAAAAATATTGTACTTGCTATAATTTCAGGTTTACTCCTAGCCTTTAGCTGGCCAACTTACGGATTGAGTTTTTTGAGTTTTATTGGTTTTGTACCGCTATTATTTGCTGAATTCAATTTAAGAAATACGAAAACATCTCACACAAAATGGAAAGTTTTCGGTTTGGCTTATCTCTCATTTCTCATCTGGAATATCATCTCGACCTATTGGTTATATTTTTCAACACCTTTTGGAGGTGTTTTTGCCATTGTGGCTAATTCACTTTTAATGAGTTTGGTTTTTCTACTATTTCATATTGTAGCTAAACGGGTTAATTTTACAGCTTCAGCTTCATTTTTGATAGCATTGTGGTTAGTTTTTGAAAAAATGCACCTCAACTGGGAATTTTCTTGGCCTTGGCTTAATCTAGGAAATGTTTTTTCAGAAAATACCACATGGATTCAGTGGTATGAAATTACAGGAACTTTTGGTGGTTCACTTTGGGTTTTGTTTTCAAATGTTGTTATTTTCAAAAGTCTGTTATTGTTTAAACAACATAAAGACCGATCAATTTTAGTCAGATTAGGCTTAAAAATGATTGGAGTGATTGGAATTCCGATTTTAATAAGTGTTTTTATTCATCCCGAAACAGGTTCAAAAACAAATATCGATACAATTGTTTTGCAACCAAATATTGATCCGTACAAAGAAAAATACCACACCGACGATAGCGGTATTTCAGAATTATTGACGGAGTTGTCTTCCCCATTTATAAAAAAGAATAAAAATCAGTTGCTTCTTGCTCCAGAGACTGTTTTTGCTGAAGGCACAGCAATGAATCAATATTTATATTCTCAAGCAAATAGCTTTTCAAAGAATATGCTTTTGAAAAACCCACAATTGAATTTACTTTACGGCATTTCAATGGGTGAAATTATAAGAGATAAAACGCTCATCTCTCCACAGAGCAACTTTGTAAGAAAAGGCATCTGGATAAACGATTTTAATTCGGCTGTTTTTAAAAACAAAGAGCAAAAGACAAAGTTTTATCATAAATCTAAACTTGTAGTTGGTGTAGAAAATTTCCCCTATCAATCAATTCTCAAACCGATTTTAGGCAATATTATGATAGATTTAGGCGGAACGGTTGCCATGAAAACTACTCAAGTAGAGCGAACAGCTTTCAAAATGAATAACAACAATTCTGTCGCTCCAATTATTTGTTATGAATCGGTTTACGGCGAATACGTCACAGAATATGTCCGAAATGGAGCCAATATTTTAGCCATTATCACGAACGATGCTTGGTGGGGAGAAACTCAGGGTCATCAGCAACATTGGTCTTATGCCAAGTTACGTGCTATTGAAACAAGAAGAGCAGTCGCAAGAAGTGCTAACACTGGAATTTCTGGATTTATAGATAAAGATGGTAGTGTTTTGAAATCTTCGGAATACAATGAAAAAATTGCTTTGAATGCAGAATTACCTCTATATAGCGGAGTCACTTTTTATGTGAAATATGGTGATTACATTTCTCGCATTGCTCAATTTTTAGCCCTTTTCATTTTGCTATTCGCTATCACTAGAAGAAAAAGTGAGATTTAATTTTCTTTCTGTTCCGAATTTGTATTTACAATTATTGAAAGTAAAATGTAAAGCACGATGATAAAAGGAATTGCTACATATTTAAAAATCACCAAACCTAATACACTAAGTATCAGAATAAAGTAACGATACCAATTTGTTTTAAAATTTAAATTTTTCACTTTCAAAGAAAATAATTTCAATTCTGCATTTAGAATAAGAGCACTTAAAACTGAAATAAGAATTAAAATATATGGATTTTCTATCCAAGTCACTAAAAATGAATTTGATTGTTGATCAGCAATTAAAGCCAAGCTTAAAATAAAAATTGCATTCGCTGGCGTCGGCAAACCAATAAATGCATCGGTCTGGCGGTCATCGATATTAAATTTTGCCAAGCGATAACACGAAGCTAAAGTTATGATCAAACCTACATAAACCATCCAGGGCGTATCGCTACTCAGTAAATTTGAGCCTGCATGATCACCCAAAGCCGTTGCGATAAGTTGACACATTATTATTCCAGGAACAACACCGCTTGTTACCATATCTGCAAGTGAATCAAGCTGAAGTCCTAAATCACTCTTTACATTTAGTAATCTTGCGGCTAATCCGTCAAAAAAGTCAAAGAAAATCCCCAAACAAACAAAAGCACCTGATAAAAGTAAATTACCTTGAACAGCAAATATCACGGCTACGCAGCCAAAAAGCAAGTTCATCAGAGTGATAAAATTTGGAATGTGTTTTTTAATCATAATAAAATAAATTTATATGCGATAAAGTACAATAACAAAGCCCAAAATAAGTTTTAATATTAATATTTATAGCATATTTGCTGAAAATTTATAGGCCATTGAAGAAAACAATTTTGATCTTCCTACTATCGATTAATCTTGCTGGTTTTTCACAAACCAATAGTTATTCAAATGAATTTCTGAATATTGGCGTTGATGCTGCTGCGTTCGGAATGGCCAATGCTGTAACAGCTACAACTTCTGATGTCAACGCCGGATACTGGAATCCTGCTGGTCTTACAAAGCTGGAAGACAACCAAGTTTCTGCAATGCATGCCAATTATTTTGCAAACATTGCAACATACAATTATGTTGGAGGTGCAATGCCACTTGATAGTAAAAGTGCGGTCGGATTCAGTATCATTCGCTTTGGAGTTGACGATATTCTAAACACTACACAACTTATTGATGAACAAGGCAATATAGATTACAACCGAATCAGTTTATTTTCAACAGCAGATTATGCTTTTACCTTATCATACGCTAGAAATTTACCATTAGATGGTTTTTCTTACGGTCTAAATGCAAAAGTCATTCGTCGTGTTATCGGTGAATTTGCTGATGCTTGGGGTTTTGGGTTTGATGCCGGAATTCAATTCGAAAGAAATTCATGGCAATTTGGTTTTATGGCAAGAGACATCACAACCACTTACAATACTTGGACTTTCGACGAAGAGGAATTGGAAACCATTCAAGATGCGGTTGAAGGTCAAAATCAATCAGTGCCTGAAACCACCGAAATCACTTTACCAAAACTGCAAATCGGTGTTGCTAAAACCAGCACAATTCGTCGTGATTTTGACTTGACAACATCGCTGAATTTAGATGTCAGATTTACACAAACTAACGATATTCTTTCTACTGAAGCGTTAAGTGCAACACCTGCATTTGGGTTTGAAGTCGGCTACATCAACCTAGTCTATCTTCGTGGTGGCGTTGGTAATTTTCAAAATATAGAACAACTTGGTGGTGGCACACAAGTTGGTTTTCAGCCTAATTTTGGCGTTGGGTTCAAATACAGAGGCATTCAAATAGATTATGCGCTCACCGACATCGGCGACCAAAGTTTAGCCTTGTATTCCAATGTGTTTTCCTTGAAATTGGATTGGTCAGTATTTAGATAAATATTGAATTTCACTAAAACCTTTATTTATTTAGCCGTTTTAAATCAATCATTTATATTTACAAAAAATATGAAATGAAACTTCTACTTTCTTTGTTTTTCGCAGTTTTCACCTCAACATGTTTTTCTCAACAAATTGAAATCGTTGATTTCAAAAAGATAAATGCGACAATTAAAATTGATACCATTCAGCAAAAAGTGAGTGGAACTTTTGAAGTTGAATTTGAAATATTGAAAGATACAGATTCTGTATTCTTAGATGCAAAAGCAATGAATCTCAATGAGGTTTTGTCGGAAAAAATTAAAATTACGACTTCAGCAGACAAAATCTGGTTCAAAAATTCTTTCAAAGCCAAGGAAACTTATCAAGCAAAATTCAAATATGAATGTGAGCCCAAACAAACCTTATACTTCGTCGGTTTCAACACTTATGTTTCAAATAATTCTTCACAAGTTTGGTCGCAAGGTCAGGGCAAATACACTTCACATTGGTTGCCGAGTTTGGATGATATGAATGATAAAATTGTTTTTAATATAAATTACGCTGCTCCAAAAAATTACGAAGTTATTGCCAATGGTATTTTAAATCGCAAACGCCAAAGAAACGACTTCAATCTTTGGGAATTTGAAATGAAAAAACCGATGAGCAGTTATTTGGTAGCAGTAGCAATGGGTGATTTTATTAAATTCGAAAGTCAGTCTATTTCTGGAAACACTCCGATTGGAATGTATTTATCGAGCCAGGACAAAGCCAATTTTGAATCGACTTACAAATATCATCAACAAATATTCAACATTTTGGAAGATGAAATTGGTGTAAAATATCCTTGGGAAAATTTCAAACAAGTGCCGGTTAGAGATTTTCTGTATGCAGGAATGGAAAACACAACGCTTAATATTTTTTCTGAAGAATTTGTGGTAGATGAAATCGGCTTCAACGACAGAAATTTTGTAAACGTCCAAGCCCATGAACTGGCTCACCAATGGTTTGGCAATTTGGTTACAGAAACCGATTCAGAACACCACTGGCTTCACGAAGGTTTTGCAACTTATTATGCTTTGCTTGTAGAAAAAGAAATCTTTGGAGATGATTATTTTTATTATAAACTATACGAAAGTGCAGAACAACTAAAAGTGCTCAGTGACCAAGGAAAAGGAGAAAAACTACTGAATTCAAAAGCTAGTTCATTGACTTTTTATCAAAAAGGAGCTTGGACTTTGGTGATTTTAAAAAATTTAGTTGGTGAATATGTTTTCAACCAAGCAGTAAAAAATTATCTAGAAAAACATAAATTTCAAAATGTAAAAACAGAAGATTTTATGTCAGAAGTGGAAGCTTTGACTCAAGTTCCGTTGGATGATTTTAAAAAAAATTGGCTCAATCAAAGTGCATTTCAGTCTAAAGAAACCTTGGAAATACTAGAACAAAACGAACTCATAAAAAAGTATTTAAAATTAGCAGCTTTACGAGAAATTGGTTTGAATGAAAAAAAAGAATTTATAGACGAAGCGTTAGATTTCCCCGTGAATGATTATTTAGGTCAAGAAGCGGTTTATCAACTTAGCGGAGAAAACTTAGAGCTTGCTAAACCATATTACAAAAAAGCATTCGAAACCAACAATATTTACGTCAGACAAGCTATTGCTAACTCAATGACTAAAATTCCAAAAAGTTTGCAATCGGAATACGAATCTTTATTGACCGATGAATCTTATGTCACTATTGAAAAAGCCCTGCTAAATTTATGGCAGAATTTTCCCGAAAACCGACACGAATATTTGGATTTCACTTCAGATGTCATAGGATTTCAAGATAAAAATGTGCGCATGTTGTGGTTGACTTTAAATTTGATTACGTCAGATTATCAGCCAGAGCTTGAACAGGAAGTTTTTGCCCGGCTAAGTCAATATACTTCTCCTGGTTATGCCTACCAAATTCGTGAGCATGCCTTTGGCTATTTATACCAAATCAACACATTTACTTTTCAGAATTATTTGGATTTAATGGAAGGTGTGTTTCATCCGGTATGGCGATTTAGAAAATTCTGTAGAGAATTATTGGACACACTAAACAAGGATCAAGTCCACGCCAATAAACTGAAGTCTTTGGTCAATCAATTTAGTGAGAAACAAAAAACATTTTTCAACAATCGGTATTGATTACCAAAGATTACTAATTTCATTTTTTATATAAGCAATTCCTGTATCGCTTGGTGAAGATTTATCCAATAAATCGGTTAAAATTGCTTCTCTCAACTTATCTGCTGAAGTGATTTTGTCACTCATATTTTTATTACGTATCAATGAAATTGTTGCATTTTTTGAAGCACGAATTGCATTCCAACAGCGTGCACTGACATAAACTTGTTGTACCAAGTTATGTTCAAATTCTTGTTCAATATTTGCAATTAGCAGATTTTCATAATCATGTTTATCGGTTCCAATTGGCTTAACTCTAGGCAATAATTGTCCAGGTGAAATTCTTTCTAAAAACAAGGTTAATCTCTCATAGGCTTGAAGTTTGATTGGCAACAAATCGCTGCGGTTTTCTTTGCGCAACTCCATGTGGCGAATTTCACGTTCGTGTTCTGTATAAACTTTAAAAAAATAATAGGCAATACCACCAACAACAACAGTTGGAAGTAAATATGATAAATATCCTAAAATTTCAATAGCTTGATCCATAAATTTAATTTTTGGTTCAAATATATTGATTCTGTTTCAATATTGAATTTAACATTGGTAAACTTTAGCGAATGCCATGAAATTGATTAATTTTGAAGAATTCATTCAAACTTTAAAATTAGGAAACTTTGCAAAATTATATCGCTCAGTTAAACGACGCCCAAAAAGAAGCCGTGTTACAAAAAGACGGTCCAATGATTGTTATTGCAGGTGCTGGTTCAGGGAAAACTAGAGTTTTAACCTATCGCATCGCTTACCTGATGGATCAGGGCGTGGACGCATTCAATATTTTAGCACTTACTTTTACTAATAAAGCTGCACGCGAAATGAAACATCGTATCGGAGAAATTGTTGGCGCAGAAGCCAAAAATTTATGGATGGGTACATTTCACTCGGTATTTGCAAAAATTCTAAGGTTCGAAGGTGATAAGTTAGGCTTTCCTTCTAATTTCACAATTTACGACACCAACGATTCTCAGCAACTGATCCGAACAATCATTAAGGAAAAGAATCTTGACAAAGACATTTACAAATACAAACAAATTTTATCTAGAATTTCCTCTTTCAAAAATAGTTTGATTACAGTCAAAGCTTATTTGCAAAATCCTGAATTGCAAGAAGATGATGCAATGGCGAAACGCCCAAGAATGGGAGAAATTTATCAAGAATACGTGGAGAGATGTTTTAAATCCGGAGCCATGGATTTTGATGATTTGCTACTGAGAACCAATGAATTACTGACACGTTTCCCAGATGTTTTGGCTAAATACCAGCAAAAATTCAAATATATTTTGGTCGATGAGTATCAAGACACCAACCACTCTCAATATTTGATTGTTCGTGCTTTGAGTGATCGTTTTCAAAATATTTGCGTTGTTGGTGACGATGCACAAAGTATTTATGCTTTTCGCGGTGCAAACATCAATAATATTCTGAATTTTCAGAAAGATTATGACGATGTGAAATCTTACCGACTTGAACAAAACTATCGTTCGTCAAAAAACATTGTAGAAGCTGCCAATTCTATTATTGAAAAAAACAAAACAAAACTAGATAAAGTCGTTTGGACACAAAATGAAGAGGGCGCAAAAATTCATGTCAACCGGTTGATTAATGATGCTGAAGAAGGACGTTTTGTCGCAAGTTCTATCACAGACAAACGCATGCAAGAAGGCGCAAAAAATGGTGATTTTGCTGTTTTATATCGCACGAATGCTCAAAGTCGTTCAATAGAAGATGCATTGCGAAGAAAAGATATTCCTTATAGAATATATGGCGGACTATCATTTTACCAAAGAAAAGAGATCAAAGATATTTTGGCATATTTAAGATTGATTGTGAATCCTAAAGATGAAGAATCTCTAAAACGAGTCATCAATTATCCATCAAGAGGCATCGGCCAAACCACTTTGGATAAATTGATATTGGCAGCAAATCATTATAAAAGAACTGTTTTTGAAGTGATTGAAAACATGGATAAAATAGATTTGAAAATCAATCGCGGTACTCAAACCAAATTAAGAAACTTTATAAATATGATAAAAAGTTTTCAAGTTCAAAATCAAAACTTGAATGCTTTAGAAATCACAGAATTGGTTACCAAGAAAACTGGATTGCTGACAGAATTCAAAAAAGATGGCACACCAGAAGGCATAGCTAGGATAGAAAATATTGAAGAATTACTAAACGGAATCAGTGATTTTGTAGAAGGACAAAAAGAATTGGTAGATTACAACGGCACTTTAGACGAATTCTTGGAAGATGTTGCACTTGCAACAGATTTAGACAAAGAAACTGCCGATGAAGATCGCGTTGCATTGATGACGATTCACCTAGCCAAAGGTCTAGAATTTCCATACATATATATTGTTGGTTTAGAAGAAGATTTATTCCCCTCAGCAATGAGTATGAATACGCGTTCTGAGCTTGAAGAAGAGCGCAGATTGTTTTATGTCGCACTTACTAGAGCTGAAAAAGAAGCTTATCTCACCTATGTTTTGTCTAGATATCGCTGGGGAAAACTTATCGATGCAGAGCCTAGTAGGTTCATCGATGAAATCGATGAGAAATACCTAGATTTCATGATTCCAAGGGATGATTATCAGTATAAATCATTAATCAATAAAGATATTTTTGATGATGTTGATAAAAGTAAATTGAGACAAACCAAACCTGAAAAAGGCACGCCACCTCCTAGTCATAAACCTACAGAAAAACAGTTGAAGCGTTTACGTAAACTAAAACCCGAAGGCGAAACCGTTTCCAAAAGAGCAGAACCAATTCAACTAAATGCTGGACAAATGGTAGAACATGCCCGATTTGGGAAAGGGAAAGTCGTAGAAGTTTCTGGTGCAGGTATGGATAAAAAGGCCAGCATTAATTTTGAAAATGGCGGCATAAAAAATTTGATACTAAAATTTGCTAAACTTAAAATGCTAAATTAAGATGCTAACCGTTACAAAATTAATTGTTGCACTTCTGTCTATTTTCAGCATAGTATTGCTGTCAGCGACCTTCTTCTTGCCAGAAGATTCTGAAGTCAACAAGTTAATCCATTACTATGATTTTGGGCTTTGTGCGGTATTTCTCTACGATTTCTTTCAACAGTTGCGTAAACGTAAAAAGAAATGGAAATATTTTTTTACCTATGGTTGGCTAGACTTATTGTCTTCTATTCCTGTAATTTCAGAATTCAGATATGTTAGATTGCTAAGGATTTTTAGAATACTAAGAATTATCAAGTCTTTTAGAATGCTTTATAGATTTATAATTACACATAAAACGGCGAGCATGTACGGTTTTATAGTTTTTGCTGCAAGTGTAATTTTAGTCATATCCTCTACTCTAGTTTTATATTTCGAACAAGATGTTGGCAATATAAAAACTGCCGAAGATGCAATGTGGTGGAGCTATGTCACTATAACTACTGTAGGTTATGGCGACTATTATCCAGTAACCAACATAGGCAAAGTCATTGCCAGTATACTTATCCTGAACGGAATTGCCATTTTTGGCGCAATCGTATCTTACATTACAGGTAAAGTGAATACTATTAAAGAAAAATCTGATTTCAGTTGATTTTTTTGTAGTTTTAATGGGTTAATCAAATTTTTAAAATTATGGCAGAATTAATTAAAATTTACGAAGAAAATCCTTCCGAAAAAGACTTAAAACGTATCGCCAAAATTCTGAAAGACGGTGGTTTAATTATTTATCCAACCGATACAGTTTATGGTTTGGGTTGTGATATCAACAACACTAAAGCTTTGGAAAAAATTGCCAGAATCAAAGGTGTAAAACTTGAAAAGGCAAATTTTTCATTTATTTGTAAAGATTTAAGTAACTTATCTGAATATGTATCGCAAATTAATTCAGCGACCTTCAAAATTTTAAAACGAAATTTGCCCGGACCTTATACTTTTATTTTGCCTGGTAATAATAATTTACCTTCTGTATTTAAAAAGAAAAAAACTGTCGGGATTCGTGTACCTGCCAATAAAATAGCCCAAGGTCTTGTCGCACAATTGGGAAATCCGATTATTTCAACTTCCATTCGTGATGAGGACGATGTGATAGAATACACGACTGATCCTGAACTGATTAAAGAAAAATGGGATAAATTAGTTGATGTGGTTATCGATGGCGGTTTTGGCGACAACAATCCCTCTACGGTCATTGACCTAACTCAACCTGACCCAGAATTGATTAGAGAAGGTAAGGGAAATATCGAAATATAATCGTTCATTATTTATCTAAATAGAAAGCGCAATTTCCAGTAGGAAATTGCGCTTTTAGTTTAGCTTTATCACTCTTTTTAATCCAAAGTTGGTTGGTCAACATAAGGGCGTGTCTCGCGATTAGCGATTTCCCAAGCGGTAAAAAATATTAGTTTAGCACGCTTTTCTAACAAGTCATATCGAATTTTGTCTGGCGTATCGGTGGCTCTATGGTAATCTTCGTGAACACCATTAAAGTAAAAAATAACTGGTATGTCGTGTTTTGCAAAATTGTAATGGTCGCTTCTATAGTAAAAACGGTTCGGATCATCTTCTGCATTATATTTGTAATCCAAGTCTAAATTAACGTATTTTTCATTTACCGCTTCTGAAATTTCATGAAGTTCTGTGCTCAGCTTATCACTACCAATCAAGTACACATAATCATCATTATCTTCATGCGCTTCATCCACACGACCTATCATATCTATATTAAGATTGGCAACAGTATTTTCTAAAGGGAAAATTGGATTTTCAGAATAATATTTAGAACCCAAAAGTCCTTTCTCTTCTGCGGTCACATGTAAAAAGACAATTGAACGTTTTGGTCTGTAACCATCCAAAGCTGCTTTTTGAAAAGCCTCTGCTATTTCCATAATTGCTACGGTTCCCGAGCCATCGTCGTCCGCACCATTAAAAATCTTGCCGTTTTTGATACCAATATGATCGTAATGAGAAGTCAAAACCAAATATTCTTCAGGGATTTCGCTACCTCTAATAATTGAAATTACATTCTCACTATCATTATATTTTCCGTTGAAATATTCTGAAGTTATGGTTTGAAAATAAGGATTTCCTTCCTCTGAAGCACCATCAATATTAAGGCTACTGTAGTAATTTTTAAGGTATTCTGAAGCCTTTTTTTGTCCTGGCTCACCAGTATCACGACCTTCAAATTCGTCTGAACTGAAAGTATACAAATAATCGCTCAATTCATCTGAAGTGATTGTTTTTGAAAACTTATGAGGGTCAACTGTTGTAACATCATTTTTCTGAGACTTACAACCCAAAACGACATAAAATGCCAAAATAAAAGTAAAAAAACGTTTCATAAATAATATTTTGGCCTAAAATAAACTTTATTATCAATTTTCTAAGTGAATGTCCAGTTTTTTTAAGTGAAAAAAGCAAGTAGAAAAATTCTAATTAAAAATTGAAAAAACATTTTGAGAAATCAAAAAGCTTGCTATCTTTGCAACCGCAAAAAGCACTATACTTTTTGAATTTGGAGAAATGGCAGAGTGGTCGAATGCGGCAGTCTTGAAAACTGTTGAGGGTCACACCTCCGGGGGTTCGAATCCCTCTTTCTCCGCTTTAAAAGCTCGTAATCCCAATGATTACGGGCTTTTTTGATTTTCCTAGTAAAAACAATAAACTAACTATCGAACTTCACAGGGTTGTAACTGAAAATGATTAAGTACAAATTGAAAATTTATAAGTTAATTTCAAAAACCTCAAAATCCCAAACTTCAAAAGTCATTGTTGTTTCATTTGATATATTTGCAGAAAAAAATTGTTGATGAATCAACTTATCAAAATAGTTTCTCTCACTATTTTTATAGGACTCAATCTGTTTATGATTGGAATGACGCTTTTCGAAAATACGGATTCGATAATCATTATTTTAGGTTTTGGATTGCTGAGTGTTTTAGTAGCTTTGGCTTATCGGCAACATCGCAGTGAAGAAAAATCTCATGCTATTTCAGATTTTCAAGATGTCGCTTTTGTTAGTTTGGGTGGAATTCTTACTTATGCAATTCATTTCAATTTTGAAGCAAGTGCGGTTATTGCCGCAGCTCTGGTTGGCACTATCGCTGCTTTTTTACCAGATATTTTTCAAAATTCTAAATCTGCCAAACGTCTGCCTACGCCAGTGTATTGCGGTGCGTTTGTAGGAATGACTGCGCCAGATGTAGCATCTGGATTTGCATTTATTATTTTGGCATCGTTACTGACCGGTTTATTGTTTGTCGGATCTAAAAACATTTTGCAAGGTTATGGTGGCAAACTCGGCACTTTGGCTTTTGGTGGCGTGGTTTTAAGCACAATGTTAACCTATATTCTGCTGTAATGGAAATTTCCCTCTACATATTGACAGGAATAACTTCTGCATTACTCACTTTTGTGTTGCATCAAAAATACAAAATCAGCAATGTAAAAGCTTCTGCTCTACCTGCATTGGTCGTGGGTTTAGGTTTTTACTTTTGTCCTGAATTTTTACGTCCTGAATTAATGCGACAAATTCCAATTGTATTTTTCGGCGCATCTTTTGCAGGCATGGCATCAGGACATATTGCTAAACATTGGACAATTGTTGCCTTCTCTGGGGCGGTTTTCGCATTTGTTTACCAAAACAGCGCTCAGTTTTATGATGGTTTCGGTGGCAAATTAGGCGCAACAGCTTTTGTTTCTATCATGGCTGCGATTGGCGCAGCCAGTTTCTTGAAAAGCAAAAGATTTCGAAAACGAAATAAGTCTGAGTAACAAAACTTAATTAAAAACTTCAAATCTAAAAATTGCGTTTATGTGATAAATTCAAATTCTTTAAAATATCCATTAATAAATAAGAGACACTTTAAAGAATAAATAGTGTCTCTTATAGAGTACAAAAACTAATATTTTGCTTTTAAAATATTTTTTTACTGTTCACAATTTCCATCTATAATATCCTGCGCTGTTGGATTGTAAGCATTATAAATTATTTGGACATTTTCTGCTGAACCATTTCCATTTACCATAAGATTTTCGAGTGCACAAAAATCCGTTAAATTTGGATTTGGTGCACTTTCTACAATCGAATTTCCCTCTTGATCAAGCATATCTGAATGATTACCTCCAATAATAAGCGCTGAAGAATACCTAAAATACGAAGGTCCAATGTTTGTTAGGTTTTCAAGTCCATCAAGACTTATTAAATTTTCATTTCTTTCTATCGATAAATATAAAATATCAGTAATAAACTCTAAACCATTCAAGTTTTGTAAACTTGAGTTGTTAACAATTTCTAAAGATTCAAGGTTTGTTATGCTATTTAAGCCGCTCAAAGAGTTTAAAGCATCATTGTACGATAGATTTACATAACTTGCAGAAGTAAGATTCTGTAATGCATCTAAAGAAATTAATTGGTCATTATCAAATATTGTTAAGTTACTTCCGTTCAAACTTATATTGTTTAAACCATCTAGACTTTGAAGTTGAGTGCTATTAATCCTTAAATTATCAACTTCTTCCAAATTCGATAAATTGGATAAGTCAATTATGTCTTCTCCAGAAATGTTTAAATTACCATCAATAATTTGATAATTTTGTAAGCCAAAAATATCAACTTCATCTTGTGATGTCAATGTAACATTCCCATTATATATACCACCACTATCCTGACATGTGCTTAGGAATCCTAAATTAATAGTTGAATTTCCGCTAGATATAATATTATCTACCACCACAAACTGATCTGTATCCAAATCGAAAATCTGAATATCAATATCAAAAGTGCTACAACCACCTACAGTAACATCAATAACACCATCGGTGATTTCAAAAGTATTTTCCGAATTGACAAACAAGTATCCATTAGACAAAGGATTTCCCTCACAATCTGTAACTGTTCCTGTTACATTAAGGTTTGATGTTTGTTCAGAAAATGTGATATTCTCTGATGAATCGGTAGAGTAAGGTCCAATTATTTCTTCATGCACAGTTTCGCTTTCACAAATACCCCTAGCTACTACAGTAATTTTTAACTCTTCATCTTTAGGTACAAAACCACATTCTTTAATATCACTATCAGAAGATAGCAAACCAGTATAGATCAACTGTTCATCCATAGACGTTTCCCTGGTAATATACACATTATATAGTTTTTGAGAATCAACATTGAGCGGAGATACAGAAAAGCAAAGTTCAACGTATTCAATTGGCAGGTCTAGATTCCACCAAGTAAAATGTGAAACCTCACCAATATACTTATCTCCATTTCGCGTAGCTAATCCTTCCTCTTTCCAATAACCGACTTCTTCATCGAAATACCATAACTCAATAGTCTCTGGAAGATTTCCAGGATTTATGTTATTTGGAACATCAAATTCAATAATAGATGGATGTTCTGTATTTATATTCAGAGGCTCGCCTGTAGGAGAATATAGTTCTATAGAAGCCATTCCAATACTTTCCAATATCCTAGATTCATTTGAAGCGGTTTGAGCAAATAATGACCCCGGCATTTGGTTAAAATTATATCCATAAGAAGGAGATAAATATCTTGTAACAACATCTACATCTCCTTCATATGGATCTCCTTCGGAATCTACAAAATCACCACTGAATTGGACCTTGACGTTCCTAAATTTCACCTCAGAAATTTCTCCAGAACTTATTGTTTTTTCGACTTCTTTTTCAATTAGTCCTATCATTATTCTACTGAAACCGTCCTCTTTGGGAATTACAACCCGCGATCCAGAAATATAACCTGGTTTTTCAGCTTTGATGTATGCAAAATTATTGTAAACATTAGCATCTTGAATAATGAACATCCCATTCCTATCGGTCGTAGTTGTTTTATTACCGATAGTTATTGAAACATTTTCCAATTTATTAAAACCATAATCATCGGCTACATAACCAATAAAGTCTGCTTGCATTGTATTGCCAAAATTATTGTTTTTGAAAATCTCGTCTCTCAGCTCTGGATTTTCAGAAGTATTGGGGTTAAAATCATCATCGTCCTGACAACTAAAAAAACTAAAAATTAATAAAAACAATAATGTAATCCTTCTAAGCTTTTTCATAATAAACTTTTTTTAATAATTTAAGAGTAAATAAATCTAACAAAATCGTTAAATTAAATGATAATATATTTTTTTGATTTAGGCGAGCACTAACCTTGCATTTCTATATTAAAAAATTATAATTTTTCATAAACCATCTTCACGTTACCTTCATATCTTACAATATCACCAGATTCAGTAATTATAAATGATGAATCTTCTCTAAAAGTGCCAAGCATCGAATGGTCAAAGTTGAAAGTTATAGTGTTTTTATTGTTCGAGAAGTAACCCCGATATGGATATGGACTAATTTCAGAAGCGTTTGAATCTTGACGCATAGTATCACTACTCAAAATTTCTACATAATCTTCATGTTCTAACCATATAGGTAAATTTCCACTAATAGAACCACAGCCAAAATTTTGTGCAGGATCAGATTCCATATTATCAACCCAAATTCTAAGTCCGTACCAATTAGGAGGGTAAACTTTCTCTTGATTAAAACTCAAAGCAGCAATATAACAATCCACTTCATCTAATATATTCAATGAGAAAACGCCATCTCCGTTTAAATCAACTGGTGTATCTATTGAAATTTCTACAGCAGTATATGTTAAACCTTCGATTGAATCTATGGAGTCGCCTGAATCGTTTGAATCATTTGAATCATTTGAATCATCGCCTGATGAACAACCAAGTGCAATTAATAAAAGAAGTAAAACCGATAATTTGTGAAAATTTTGCATATTATTAATTTTTTATAAACATAATTAAATTATAATAATTATACAAGTTTTATCGGTATATACTTTTTTAAAAAAATATTTAATCTGTTGTGCATCTTTATTTAAAATAAAGAAAGTTGCTCATATCACTGATAATCAATAATTTTTTTAGTTATAAAACTTTAAACATGAACAACTTAAGTGTAAATTACGAAAGAATTTTTGAAGTATTACAAAAGATATCAAAAACAACAACTATTAATTTATCAGCGACACCGTCCAAAACTGAGTAACTTAGAGCTTATAAGTTTATCCTTAAGCGCTAAATATATGGGTGTAGATAGTGAAAATGATTTATTCTGAAGACTACCTTTAAGCTTTACTTCTAAAATTGAACGCAGTGTGTATAACCGAAGAAGACGCAAGTTAGCAGATCATATTGATAAAATCAGACTAAAAATAGCTTCTTATTTTAATGAATTTGAAGATTACTACATCATAGATAGCATGCCTTTGGAAGTGTGTAAGCTCTCACGAAGCTCTCGTTCTAAAATATGCAAAGAACACACCTATGAATATCCTAATAAAGGATATTGCGCATCTCGAAGCTCAATATATTACGGCTATAAGCTTCATGCAATTTGTTCTGTAAATGGTGTATTCTAAAGTCTGGATTTGAGCCCAGAATCCGTGCACGACAAAAACTATTTAAAAGACATTAAAGCACAAATTAGAGATTATACTATTAATAGCAGATAAGGGATTTTTCCACAGAAATGCAGCTAAATCTTATTGAGAATTGTAATATTAGATTGAACACTCCTATGAGAATTAATCAGAAAAACTATAAAAAAGAGCCTTACATTTTTAGGAAAAAAAGGAAAAGAATAGAGACATTATTTTCTCAATTATGTGATCAGTTTATGATAAGGCATAATTATGCTAAATCTTTTGCTGGTTTTAAAACTAGAATAATATCTAAGATCACCTCATTTACAATTGTTAAATATACAAACAAATTTATTTTTGATAGAAATATCAATAACATTAAAATCAGCATTATTTAAAATGCACAACGGGTTAAATTATCAAAAAACTTAAAATGAATAAGATATTATTTGATGTTTTAATCAAATAACAATCAAGGAAATACTTAAGATATGTTTTCAATAAAAAACCCCTGATTTACAGGGGTTTGATGGTTCTGTTTGTGACCACGGCAGGATTCAATATATTGTATTTTATTTGATTTTTAAGTAAAACTGGTTAAACCAAAAACCGCGTTATTTTACTGTATTTTAGTTATTTACAAAATATTTATTCTATTTTAGAGTATAATTCATCTATTTAGTTTAATTTTGGGCACGCCTCAGGGCACGCCTCGGAGCACGCCCCGAAAAATAAATAAACACTTAATCTAATTATATGGCTAATTCAAAATTTACAGTCAAGAAAAATAAGTCTGGAACGGGGACTATAAAAGTCATCTTCAATTATGGAAAGCATAAAAAAATTGAGTATTACACACCATACAAACTGATTGATTTTAAGAATTGGGATAAGGGAAGTTCTAAAGTAAAATTAGTTCCTAGCGAACCTGAAGCTTTAGGTATAAACGGTAAATTAAGGTTGTTGGAAGCCGAAGCCGATAAGATTATTTCAAAACATGTAAATGAAGACTTAGAACTTACAAATGATTTGGTAAAATCGAGAATGGAGAGTGTAATTAAAAATAGAGATGTAAGTGTAAATGAAATTAAGACCAAAGAAAATAACCAAGACTTTTTAAAGTACTTTGAATGGTTTTTAAATTTCTACTCAACAAATCCAAGACCCAAAACGAACAAACCTTATAATAAAGGAACTTTGAAAACACTTAGAAACACCAAAGAATTGGTTGAACGCTTTCAAAAACACAAAAAAAGACTATGTTTTGATGATGTTACGCTTTCTTTTCATCATAAATTAATTGACTATATGTCTGGACATGATTATAGCGTAAACTATAAAGGTACAGTGATCAAAAACGTAAAGGCTATAATGAACGATGCTTACGAACGTGATTTCCATAGAAATTTGGACTTTAAAAAATCAGCCTTTTCTAAACCTACAGAAGAAGTGGAAAATGTGTATTTAAATGAAGATGAAATTGAAAAAATCAATCAAGTTGACTTAGAAAAGTTACTCGAAGATAATGATGGTGAATACTTTAAGAAAGAGGAAGTAAAACCATATCTTGATTATTTAGAAAGATGTCGAGATTTCTTTTCAATTGGTTGTTATACAGGTTTAAGGGTTTCTGATTTACTGAAGCTCACTAAAGATAACATCAAAGAATTTAGTGTTGGTGGAAGAAAAATGAAAGCTATTAATGTGAAAACCAGTAAAACTTCAAAATTAGTTGAAATACCCATTAAAACAGCATTACAAAACATACTTGATAAATATGATGGAGACATGCCAAAGAAAGTGTCTGATGCGAAAATCAATTTGTACATCAAGAAGATAGGAAAAGCTGCAAAACTAGACGAACTCGTTAAGGTAAAGTCAATTAAAAATGGGATTACAACAGAAACCAGTATTCCTAAGTATGAAAAAATAACAAACCACACCGCAAGGAGAAGTTTTTGCACCAACGCTTTTAATGGTGGTATGCAACCTGTAGATATTATGACTATTTCAGGCCATAAAACAGAGAAAGCATTTTTCACTTATATAAAATCTACATCTCGAGATCGTTTTGATAAAATAAAAAACCATCCTTTTTTTCAGTAAGAATGCCAATTTAATCGCTTCTGATTTTAACATCACTTGTTTCTTCTTGTTGTTGTTGAAATAAACAAAAACTTTCCAAATAATATTTCAATTCTTGAAACTACTAATATTTGCTGTTATAAACTAAAAACAACGCATGTTGTTGAATTAGATTCTAAGTGTATGATATAAGAATATAGAAACCATACTACTTATCTTTGCGTTGCTGTCAACGCAAAGATAAGTAGTATAGCTTTACTCTCAAAAAAATCTATATTTGTCCAGTTTATTACTTAAAAAACTGGACATTTTACTATATTTGAAATAAATAATATCACTTGAAAACAACTGAAAATATTAAGAATACCATAGATCGACTGCCGAAAGGTTATGTGTTCACCTATGATGATTTTGATGTTGAGGTGAAAACAAAAGAAGCAGTCATAAAAGCCCTCAACCGTATGGTTGATTCGGGTAAAATTTCCAAATTAGCCAAAGGGAAATATTATAAGCCTGAAAAGACACCTTTCGGAACACTTCAACCTAGTCAAGAACAAATTGTAAAAGATTTGCTTTATGAAGATGGAAAAACAGTAGGATATCTTACTGGATACAGTATTTATAATAAGCTAGGCTTGACAACTCAGGTAAGCAACATCATTCAAATTGGTAAGAATGAGTTACGACCTAAATTTAATAGAGGGCGTTACACCATTTCTTTTGTCAAACAAAAAAACACGATTACCAGCAAAAATATTCCGCTATTACAGATTTTAGACGCCATTAAATACATTAAAAAAATACCAGATTCAAATGTGAGAACATCTTGTTTGCGGTTTTTGGAGATACTCAAAGACTTAAATTTAAATGATAAAAGGGAACTCATAAGGTTATCTCTGAAATATCCACCATCAACAAGAGCTTTATTGGGTGCTTTGCTTGACGAAGTAGATGAAGAACCTATCTCATCAACTTTGAAAAAATCGCTAAATCCAATCACTAAATATGAGATTCCACAGGCAAACGAAATTTTGAACACAACATCAGACTGGAATATATTATGAAACTTCACGAAGATAAAAAGCTTTTTAGGCAAGCGATTCAGTATGCATCAGATCAGATGCAAATACCAGCAGTTTATGTTGAAAAAGATTATTGGGTAACTTTTGCACTTTTCAATATTTTCAACAATGATATTGGTCGTGATACCATTTTTAAAGGTGGAACTGCGCTATCAAAATGTTTCAATGTCATCGATCGGTTTTCTGAAGATATTGATTTAGTTGTTTTAAGGAGAGAAGGAGAATCAAACAACAAATTAACAACCAAAATTAAAACTATTGGTAGAATCGTTGATAATGTGTTGCCTGAAATAAAAATAGCAGGTTTAACTCATAAAATGGGAATGAATCGGAAAACAGCACATTCTTATAGCAAAGAATTTCAAGGTGATTATGGTCAAATTAGAGATGCAATTGTTGTTGAAGCCACTTGGCTCGGATATTTTGAACCTTACACCACAAAAAGCGTCAGTTCCTTTGTAGGACAAATGATGATAGATAATGCACAAGCGGAAATGGCTAGAACACATGATTTATTACCTTTTGAAGTATTGGTTCTAGAGCCAATCAGAACCATTTGCGAAAAAATAATGAGCTTGGTGCGTTTTTCATATACTGAAAACCCAGTTGGTGATTTAAAGCAAAAAATCAGACACATTTACGACTTACATCAGCTGCTTTTGAATGAAGAGTTTTTAAACTTCTTTAATTCAGAAGGATTTGATGGAATGTTGCTGAAAGTTGCTCAGGATGATATCATCAGTTTCAAAAACAACAACAAATGGCTGAAAAACCATCCTGTTTCATCTTTGATTTTTGAAAACCCTACACAAGTCTGGACTGATTTACGAACTACTTATAAAACTTCTTTTAAAAATCTGGTTTATGGTGACTTCCCTGAAGAAAACGAAATGCTAAGTACGTTGATGCAAATTCAAAACAGATTATCGACAATAGGTTGGGATATAAATGTTGGAGAATAAAAATATACGATAGTCAAACCTAGCAATACTTAGATCGCAACCCTTATAATTGTACTAACAAAACAACAACAACAACAATAGCAACGACCGTTGTTGATATTATATCATGCAAACAACAACTTTAAACAACAAGAAAAACAGTATTCCAA
>NZ_RQVT01000002.1 GCF_004010055.1 Psychroflexus aestuariivivens | reverse complement strand
ATGTCCAAATTTAAAAATTATATTATACTTTTGAACAGTTCGGTTTTAGGGGAAGCTTACAAATTCGACTAAAATACCTCTCAATTTTTTTGGTCCTATTGAATTGTAATATCTGCCGAAAATTACTGTTTTACCCCAATTTGTTGTCAATCCCAACTTTTCTTTTAATTCGGGGTCAGAATTCAGATTATAGATAGTATCTAAATCCATTTCATCAAGATTTGAAAAGTCCTCATTAAAATTAATTGAATAGTCTTTGGGTAAAATCACATAAGTTTCTGAATATCTATCTCTAAAACATGGAGCGGTTAAGTCAATTTTCACTTTTATGGGTTCATTCAATTTTATGGTATCCTTTTCAAGTGTCAATTGATAATAACAACTTTGATTGTTAAGAGTATCGCCTTTTTGGTTGAGTTTCCAATCTTGATTTATGAATGATTTATTTTCTATTATTTTATACTCGACAACTCTATTCAGTTTTCCATTATTGTCAAAGTATTTCCAAGAACCAATCTTTTGATCTTTTTTGTCTATTAAACCTTTAGATTTCAAATTCCCATTGGAATAATAATTCTCTTTTTCGACAGAGTCATTCGTATTTGTAGATTCATTTTTAACATCACATGAAAATAAACAAACACTAATTATAAGGAGTATTAAACTTTTATTCATTGAATGGGCGAATCATATTAATGCCAACGGTCTCGCATATCGACTCGTTGCGGAAAATTAGCGATTATTTTTCAATTTAAGATTTTAACTTCCAGAAAATCCCAAACCTTGATTTCAGACCAAACTCCGCAATGAGCGATATGCAGTGTTGGCAGCTGTATTATTTTTTGGGTTCTCCTTCTTCATATTCCACCTTTTTCTCTAATTTACCACTTTTATCAAAATAGAATATAGTACCGTGACTTTGGCCTTTTTTCGTCTGCCCGATTTTCTTTATAACACCATTCTCGTGAAACTCTAGTGTCTGGCTATCATTAAATGTATCTTTATTTCTAAAGGATTTTATAGAACCATTATCGTAAAAATCAATAATTACACCATCAAATACTCCATTATTTACTTCATATAAATACTTTGGGCGAAAGGTTTTTTTATTCAATAGCAAACCAAAACCATGTAAAGTGTCATTTTCATAATGTCTCAATCCAATGATGTTGTTGTTTCTATCGAATAATAAGCCAGTTCCATTTTTTAGTCCATTTTTAATTAAAACTTCAAAATGCTTAGTACCATCTGGACGATATTCGTTAAGTGTGTCAATTTTACTCGATTTATCTAATTCACCCGTTTTAAACTCTTTTGTTTGAGAATAAATATCAGAACTAAATAATATTAATAAAAATATAAAATGTATGATTGTTTTTTTCATATAGCTGCCAACGGTCTCGCATAACGCTTCGTTGCTGGAAAATTAGCGATTATTTTTCAATTATTGTTTTTACTTGCAGAAAATCCCAAACCCTGATTTCAGCCTGGACTCCGCAATGAGCGTTATGCAGTGTTACCATACGTTTTTCTATTCAGATTGTTTTAAATCGGATGTTTTCACTACAATCGTTTTCGCCCACATATCACCTAATCTTTGGTTTTTTTCAGAGTTTTTAATTGTCAGAATTCCAATCAGTCCAAATAGAAACATATCAATTGGATCAAGTAAATGTCTTTTGAAAGATTGTCCAAAATTCGGTTTTATATTCGACCCTTCGAAATTCGAATTAGCATTTTGATTTATAGAAATCGGTTTTAAATCAACTAATGAATTTCCAAGAGTTTCGCCCATCAACTGCTCGATTCCAATTGTCATAATCGCCCAAAATAAAATTGGAACTAAACTTAAAATTCCACTTACGCTATAACCACCTGATTCATTTTGTTCGCCAAATGCATAAATGTAGATAAATAAAAAACCATAGATAATCGCATAATCAATTAAACCAGCAATTATTCGTTTTCCAATCAAAGGTTGAGTTTTTAATTCAGTCATTAGTAATTTAGTTTGTTTGTCAATTTTTAAGGTGATTTCAATTTTTAAATGTATGGTAACGTTCTCGCATATCGCTTCGTTGCGGGAAAATTAGCGATTATTTTTTAATTTATGTTTTAA
>NZ_RQVT01000038.1 GCF_004010055.1 Psychroflexus aestuariivivens | reverse complement strand
AATTCCTAAAAATATGGTTATTAAAACTAAAAATGTCGTCATTTCTCAAATGTGTGGTAACGTTCTCGCATATCGACTCGTTGCGGGAAAATTAGCGATTATTTTTAAATTTATGATTTTAACTTCCAGAAAATCGTGAAACTTCGATTTCAACAGCGACTCCGCAATGAGCGATATGCAGTGTTAGCTAATGTTTTTTTTCTAGTTTAATAGTATCAATAATATCTTTGTAATATTGCAGATAAGGATGTTCTGTGTTATATTTTCTTTCTATGGTAATTGTAGAGTCTGATAAATTTAAAATGCGCCATTTTTTCTGGTATCCATTAAAATCTTGTATGGGTTTTTTAAAAATTATTGATTTATCTCTACTTTCTAAATAATAATTTACCGTATCCTCTGAGTAGAAGAAAAATTTAATCTGTTTGCTTAAAATATGGTAATGAGGTTCTTTTATTGTGTCATTTGATTGAATATAATCTAGAGGTGGAGCCGGTAAATTTGAAAATTGTTTATTAGTCCATTTTCCCAAAATATTTTCTGATAATAGTTTTGTCTGTTCAATATTTTTTTGGATTTTTTCTTCTAATTCTTCTTTAGAAAAACCAGTTATTAAAACACTTGGAGTTTGAATTTTTGATAGTCCAATACTAAATATGGCGACTGCGATCCCAGAAAATATTATGAATTTTCCAGATTTAAAAACTCGTGAGATTATAGCCCAATTAAATAAAAAAATAAAAACAGGAAGTATAAAAAATAAGTAACTATAATCAGATCGAGCATCTATTCCAAATCCTTCATACCTTAACCCTGTATTAAAAGGCAATAATCTAATTAAAAAAAACAAAATCAACATAAAAACAAAAACACTATTTATATGTGCGAATCTGTTTAAATGAGAGACCTTCTTTTTTTCAAAAACAAAATTACTAGCCCACAAATACATTGTAAAACTAAATCCCAAAGTTGTAGACACAAGAGATAATAATAACGAATTGAATGAACTAATGTAAAAAGCTTCAGGTGATATTGGATACTCGTTAAATAAATCAAATAAAACAAAAAAGGTATAATCTAATAATCTAAGCCACAGATTTACAAAAACACTATATCCAACACCTATTAAAATTCCTAAATAGAACCTCAGATATCCAATTTTTTTGATTGTAAGAATTGGTTTGAATACTACCAAGAATTTTATTTTTTAAAATATTAGCTAACGGTTTGGCTATGAGCAGTTGGGAATTTTTTACCCGAACTTTTCAGCTTAGCACTTACCTTTATTTTATTTACTATTTTTCATTTAAGCACTTAAACCCCAATTGCTTATAGCCTTTGTTGTGGTGTCGTTTTTTATTATTCTTTTATAGAAAAGTTAGTCCAATTTTTCTATTTAATCCTTGCTCAAAAATTCTAATTAATGTCGAAAGTTGAATATTCCCTTTGGCGTTTTCAAGTTTGGAAATGTAACTTTTCTTTGTTCCTGCTTTTTCTGCCAATTGTTCCTGCGTAAGGTTAGCTTCTTTTCGGGCTTCTTTTAACATTTCGCTCACAATGAACATTTGTGCGCCTTCTTCATACTTGTTTCGGTTTTCAGTTCCGATTTTTCCGTGCTCAAATTCAATGAGTTCGTCAAATGTCTTTATGCCTTTATATTTTTCCATATTCATAATTTTTTGTTGTTGAAATAATCGTTCATTAATTGTTCCGCTTTGTCTATTTCTTTTTGCGGTGTCTTTTGAGATTTTTTTTGAAAACCATTAAAAAGCACTACAAGTTGTCCTTCGTCAAAACAGCAGAAAATTCGGTAGATGTTCGACTGATATTCAACTCGGATTTCGTAAAGTCCGTTTGTTCCTGTCAAGTGTTTTAAAAACTTTTCAGGAACTCGGTCAACTTGTTTAATCAACTCGAAAACGTATTGAATTTTCCCTCTTACTTTCTGGTCTTGCTTTTGGTAAAATTCAATAAAGTGGTTTTCGTAGAAGATTATTTTTCTATTCATTCGACAAAGTTATCTCAAAAGATAACATTTTCCTAATTTTCGTAAAATTATTTTAGGACGGGTCAAAATGCACCACAACGTTCTCACATATAGCAAGTAGCGTGAAAATATTTCAGGCTTTTTGTTGTGGCGGTTAATATTTAGGTTTGTTATTAATTTTCGGTTTATTCACTGCCGAAGCTATTGGCTATATGCAGTGTTGGCAACAGTTTTGTTAAATTATCTAAAATTATTCTGCAAAAACAATTTATTTTACTTATTTCTGCAAATATATTTATTAAAGTAACTCAGACTTGTGCATAAAAGTACAAAAGTCTGATTTTTTATTGTCTAATTTTAAAATGTTAAAATATGAGAAACTTTAATTAGGAGAGTCAGTAGCCTAATTCTTTTGAATGAAACTGTAGATTTATTAACCGTGAAAAACCAGTTCAAATGGAAATATTCACAGACATAGGAGATTTTACGTTGTCAACTGTATTCCTATGTGCAGTCTGTAGATACTGTTACAAAATCTACAAGTTAGATAAATGCGGCTGCGACAGCTAATATATTTAACTCATTCTAACTCTAAAGTAGGTTAGTCTTATATTGTTTAATTGAGAGGCTGATTGTTTTAGCGGACTTCAGTCTCTCTTAATAATATAGCAAATTTAGAACAGTAATTTACAAAATAATCCTTTTTATAGTATTTAACATAAGATTAACAATATATTTATTAAGTGTTTTTACCATATTTTTCTTATTAAGGGGATACCAAATATTAATGAACTATAGACTAAAAACTCAGTATGGTCAAAAGAAGGAAACAACCCTCTAAACTTTTCTTCATCACGTAAATCTACATAAAAGTCTAAAAAGGGATAAAACTCTTTGCCGTGATGGTATTTATAATTAACTCTCGAACTATGTGGGGTTATATTTGTTTTAAACTGTGTATGATATGGTTTTTCCTTAGCATCCGTAAATATAAAATACTCTATCAATACATTATTTTCATAGTCTTTTATTTTTGGAGATAACCCAAAATAATTTACGGTTAACGCAAATAAGTTTATCGACATCAATATTATAATTACCCTTTTTTCGGTTTTTGTAAATCTTATTTTACGCATAGTGTTTGTTTTTAATTATTATATTTGGTTTTAAAATTTACTTATTATGACTTATGAAGAAGCTGAAGCAAAACTACTAAGTATGGGAGATTCACAATTAGAAGATGGTGTGTTATTTATTAATAGAATTTCTCCAGAGATAAAGGAAGACCATCTTAAATTCCAAAATGACTTAAAAATTAAAAGTATTTCTAATGAAGAAATGAAAAAGTACTCATCTAATAATGAATTTGATGTTAGAAGCTATAGAGCTCCGTTTTTTCCAAATGCTTAATTAAATATTTTCGTAGCCTTATTTAGAATAAACATATCTACTCTTGTATGAGTGTCATTCATTTCTATAATTGGTTGTACGCAGTATTTATTTTCAACTTCTTCAATTAATCTGTTTATTTTTTGATTTAAGTCTTTTTCCATTTGTTCATACTGTTCGTCTGTGTAATCTCCGAATCCTTTTAGTGTTGTGTCTTTACATTCTATCATTTTGTTTTTAAATTGTTGCCAACGTTTTCGTGTATGCGCAGTAGCGCGCAAAAATTCTAAATCTTTTTAATTCAGTTTCAAAGTTAGCAAATTATCCCAAACTTTGATTTCAGGCACAAACCCAGCTATTGCGTATACACAGTGTTACCATACGTTTTTTACTCAGTTTCTTTTTTATTCAGTTTCAATTTTTTAATTCTATTATTTTTGAAGATTAAAATACTCGCAAAAGTTCCGATTATAAAACCAATAAAAATGTATAACTCAAAATTTAATTCTCTTAAATTAATTTGCGTTTTAAGTTGATTAGCTGGATTTAATTTTGTTGACGTATCAAATTGATTGTTCAATTGGAATATTCTAAATTGCCAAGTCAAAGTTCCACTTAAAATTATAAGTGTAATTGAAATTAAACTTTGATAATTAAATTTCAGTTTTGTTATTTTTCTTATAATTAAATAAAGTAAGGGAATTATTCCCATTATTAAAGCAAATTTAGCGTTCAAATTAAATTTCCCACCTATTTTTTGGCTTATAATTTCAATATTTCCATTTGCGATTTGCGAAAGAGATAATTCAAAAAAAATATCCCATATTAAAAATCCGGTGACTGTGAATATTAAAATCAGTCCAACGTATTTTAGCGTGTTTTTCATTTTTAAATGTATGGTAACGTTCTCGCATATCGACTCGTTGCGGGAAAATTAGCGATTATTTTTCAATTTATGATTTTATTCCCAGAAAATCCCAAAACTTCGATTTCAGCCGAAAATCCGCAATGAGCGATATGCAGTGTTACCATACGTTTTTATATCAATAAATTTTATTAAAATATTCAATCAATTGCTCCTTGTTTTTTCGAAAGTTTTTCTTTTCTTTTTTCGACATTTTTAAAAATCGATAGCTAAATATTGTTGCGATTTTTTCAAATCCAGTATTACAATAAGTTGCATAATCAGATGAACATTTGCAATTAGTTTGCTCCAATGCAATAATCCGAATCGTTTTAGTTCCGACTTTCAGTTTTTTCGTTTTTTTTGATTCAAAAAACTCACGAACCTCCCAAATATTTCCTGAATAAATTAGTCCATTTTCAGAATCATAATTTTTGTCCTTACAGCAATGTTCCGCTTCAAAATCCGATTGTCGACATAAATAGGAAATATTCAAGTCTTCAGATTTTATACTCTTGAATTCATTAGGACTTTCAATTAACCAAAAAGAATTTTCACTATCAATCCATTCCTTTTGATATTCCATAATCCAAACTCCATATGAATACTTATTTCTTGAATCGTTTTGAGCAATTACATTTTGGCTTGCAATAGTGAATAATATAATAATGATTCTAATTTTAATCATTTTTCCCATTATGTCGAGATTTTCATATCAAATGTATGGTAACGGATTTGTGTATCTTTCAGTGGCGACCAAAGAAGCGGTACACTTCATTTGTCAGTCGTAAACATACCAAAAAAATCCCAAACTTTCACTTTCAATTCCCAAACCTCGCCATTGAAGATACACGGTGTTGTAGAGTGTATTCTAATCAGATGCGGGGGTTCAGGGGCTTTCGATATTTTCAGCTGACTTTGAGCTTGCCTATCAGTTCGATTATCAGCCGTTATTTTTCCGTGATTGGCAAATTCCGTCGAGGCTTACATTTCAGTTCGCAAACTCGCTGTCAGTTTCAGATTCCGTAGCTGATTAGCAAACTTTTTCGATGAAGCCATTCAGCCCAAAAAACCGCCATTCAGCGTTTTTTTCAATCGGGAATTATGAATTGTAACTTAAAACTTGAGTTGAACTTCTACCTTGTTTTTGAAAATCAGATTTTCAATTATATACTCTACAACGTTTTCGTGTATGCGCAGTAGCGCGTTAAAATTCTAAATCTTTTCAATTCAGTCTCAAAGTTAGCAAAATATCCCAAACTTTGGTTTCAGTCACAAACCCAGCTATTG
>NZ_RQVT01000004.1 GCF_004010055.1 Psychroflexus aestuariivivens | reverse complement strand
AGAATTTGCTCAATTCCGTTCAAGTGCAATGGGAAATAATAACAATATTCTTTTAGTAGGTGGGTTGGAAACTTCTGACTTTACGCTTCAAGATAACCAAGGTGTAGCAGATAACTATAATAATGGTGACCTTACATTTTCTAACTTAGAGATTGTTCCACCAGCAGGTGTTTCAGATATAGCAACTTTGTTTACAGATTCATCTGGTCAAACATCTTTCCAAGCAGATGCTGTTGGGAATGGTGGTTTTGTATCAGAAATTTCAAGTACAAACGATGCAACGGTTGGTGCTAACCTAGGAAGTTTTTCTTGGACATGGGTAGCTCAAGCAGCATCAGGTTTAGGATTTTAATTAAATCAAAACACAACATACAATATACAATTTTCAAAGTATTGCTCGATCTAAATCAGGTCGGGCAATACTTATAATTTTAAAGTAATAGACTTTATGAATCATTTTTCTAAATTAGTTTTTTTAGCATTCAGTTTTATATCAACATTAGCTTTTTCACAAAATGGCACATTAGAAGGTAAGGTGTTGGATGGTGAATTGGATGATGTTTTGCCTTTTGCAAATGTGATAGTTCAAGATACAGACAAAGGTAGTACTACAGATTTTGATGGGGAGTATAGTATCAAAATTTCACCGGGAACCTACCGCGTTAAATTTTCATTTGTAGGCTATGAATCTAAAGAAATTACTGAGGTAGTAGTTAAAGCAAATGAAGTTACCAGATTAAATGTAACTTTGAATGCCTCTTCAAGTAGCTTAGATGAAGTTTTGATTACAACCACTGCAAGAAGAAACACGGAAGCATCAGTATTGAATCTTCAGAAAAAATCAGTTAAAGTTACTGATGGAATGTCTTTAGAAGGAATTAAAAGAACAGGTGCCAGTACTGTCGCTTCAGCTGTGAAAAGTATTCCAGGTGTTTCTGTTCAGGGCGGTAAATACGTTTTTGTAAGAGGGCTTGGAGACAGGTATACGAAATCGATACTCAACGGAATTGATATTCCAGGCTTAGATCCTGACCGAAATACTTTACAAATGGATGTTATCCCTTCTAGTATTATTGAAAATATAATTGTGTCCAAAACAGCAACTGCTGATATGCCGGCCGATTTTACAGGAGGTGTTGTTGATATTGTAACCAAAGATTTTCCTTCAAGTGAGACTTATAGTTTTAGTGTTGGAACTTCTTATAATACAAAAATGCACTTCAATTCAGATTATTTAGAAGGCGCTTCTAATCCAACAGACTTTTTAGGTTTTGATAATGGCGATAGAGATTTGCCAATTGACGAAGATTTAGATATTCCATCGCCAGTCGGTGATGGACTAAATGATAACGGTGTTAGCGTTACTGATATTACTAGAGAGTTTGATAAAAAACTTGCTGCAGACCGCACAACAAGTAAAAATGATTTTAATTTCAGTTTTTCTGCTGGAAATAATTATAATGTTGGAGAAAATAACAATAAACTAGGTTACTTAGCAAACATATCTTACAGAAATAATACTGAATATTTTGAAGATTTAGAACAAAACTTCTTTTTCAAACCTATAGATTTAGCTGAGACAGAACTAAGACCAAACCGAACTCAAAATGGTGACGTAGGAATAAACTCTGTACTTCTTAGTGGTCTGGCAGGAATTTCATACAAAACTGACCAATCCAAATATCGCTTTAATGTTTTGCACTTACAAAATGGAATTTCTAGAGCTGGTAAATTCAGAACGTTTACATTTATTCAAGATGATATTGAAGTGGTTCGAGATAACTTGGAATATACAGAAAAGTCTATTACTAATTTAAATTTGAATGGTAGTCATACCAATGAAGATGCTTCATGGGAGATAGAATGGGCACTTTCTCCAAGTTTTTCAAGAATATATGATAAAGATGTTCGTGTCACTCCATTCGAAGTTATTGGGGAAAACCAATTTTCAATTAGACCAAGCACTGCTGGTGCACCACAGAGACTATGGCGTAATTTAGAAGAAATCAATTTAGCCGGAAAAGCAGATGCTTCCAAAAAACACCAACTTTTTGGAAGAAAAGCTAATTTTAAATTTGGAACAGCTTATACTTTTAAGGAAAGAGAATTTAGAATCAATAACTATAATGTTTTGATTAAAGGTTCAAGCCAAACTCCAATCAATGGTGACCCAGATAAACTTTTGCTAGACGAGAATATCTGGAGAAGCGAAACTAACAGCGGCTCTTATATTCAAGGTAATTTTGAGCCAGCTAACAATTTCAAGTCCAACTCTAGAGTTGCGGCTGCATTTGTTTCAGAAGAATTCAATATCACAGACAATTTCAAAAGTATTATAGGGTTGCGCTTTGAAAATTATCAACTGAACTATACCGGTGAAAATAACCAAGGGACTTTGGATCTAGAAGATGAACAAATTTTAGATAAAGCAGATTTATTTCCTTCAGCTAACCTAATTTATGCTTTGAATGACGAAACTAATCTTAGAGGTTCTTATTACAGAACAACAGCAAGACCGTCTTTCAAAGAGGCTTCCATTGCGCAAATTTTTGATCCGCTAAGTGATATTACATTTATTGGAAATATTGATGTTCAGCCAACTTACATCAATAATATCGATTTTAGATATGAAAAGTACTTAGAAAATGGTCAAATGTTTGCCGTTAGTGCGTTTTATAAAAGTTTCAAGGATCCTATAGAATTAGTTGCTTTTCCAGAAGCGCCTAACAATTTGCAACCACAAAATGTAAACTCAGCAGATGTATATGGATTAGAATTTGAAGTTAGAAAGAATTTTGGTTTTATTGCAGAAAGCTTGTCCAAATTTAGTGTGAATACAAATATTTCATTCATTGAATCAGTTGTTGAAATGTCAGAACAAGAATTCGAATCTAGACAACTAGCAGCAAGAGAAGGTCAGGTTATCGACGATGAAAGAGATTTGCAAGGTCAATCCCCTTATCTAATTAATGTAGGTCTTAATTATGATGATCCTGAAAAAGGATGGCAAGGTGGTTTATTCTATAATGTTCAAGGCGAAACCTTGGAAGTTGTAGGGATTAGAAATGTACCTGATGCTTACACTCAACCTTTCCATAATATGAGTTTTAGATTGTCAAAAGCTTTTGGCGAAAACAAGAATTCTTCCATCAACTTTGGTTTCAGTAATATCTTAAACGATGTGATTGAAACGAATTATAATTCTTTTCAGGCCGAATCCAGAATTTATTCTAGAAGAGATCCTGGCCAGGCATTTTCTTTAGGATACTCCTATAAATTCTAATTTGATTTTTTTTGTAGAAATAATTTTTTCAAGCTGCCTTTTCACGAAGGCAGCTTTTTTATGTCAAGCATTATTCTTAACTTTCAGCTAATATTCAATTGCTTAACTTTGTCATTAAGCAAACATTTTGAAAATGAAAAAATCAGAAATTACCATTCTTGTTGTTGACGATGATCCAGATATCTTGGAAATCCTAAGTTATAATCTGAACAACGAAGGTTACAAAGTTCATACTGCAGAAAACGGTGTTGAAGCCGTTAAAAAAGCCAAAAAGAAAAAACCAAACCTCATTATTCTAGATGTCATGATGCCCGAAATGGACGGCATAGAAGCCTGTGAGCAAATCCGAAAAACAGAAGGTTTAGAAGATACCGTCATCACATTTCTTACCGCCAGAGGCGAAGATTATTCTCAAGTCGCTGGATTCGACGCAGGTGCAGACGACTACATTACCAAACCTGTAAGACCGAAAGTTTTGATGAGTAAGGTAAAAGCTTTGTTACGCAGATTCAAATCTGAAAAAGAAAACAAAAACATCTACGAAGTTGGAGGCATTATCATCAACCGTGATGAATACAAAATAATCAATAACGGTCAAGAACTGACTTTGCCGAGAAAAGAATTTGAATTGCTATCTTTGCTCACTTCAGAACCCAATAAAGTTTTCAAAAGAGACGATATTTTGAACACCGTTTGGGGAAATGAAGTCGTTGTGGGTGGACGAACAATAGATGTTCACATCAGAAAACTAAGAGAAAAGCTAGGCGACAAAAGATTCAAAACCGTAAAAGGCGTCGGCTATAAGTTTGTAAATTAATGAGTCAGAAATTTAAGCGATCTTACAAATTTGCATTACATACGTCGACGTATATCACTTTATTTCTGTCTTTACTCATCACAATTTATGAATATATTCAACTAGAAGTCAATTTGGCTTCTATTTTTATTTTTGCCATAACCTGTTTTGTGTTTTCGTTTTTTATCATTCAGTTGCGGATAGAATATTTCATCTACAAAAGAGTGAAATCTATTTACGACAGCGTGTCAATACTCGACAAAAGTTCATTAGATAAACAGCGAATTACTTCAGACATCAAAACTTTGACCGAAGAAGTTGAAAAATTTGCACGTGGCAAAAAACTAGAAATCGAAACTTTAAAAGTCAGAGAAAATTATCGAAAAGATTTCATCGGCAATATTTCTCATGAATTGAAAACGCCATTATTCACCGTTCAAGGTTATATTTTAACTTTATTGGACGGCGCCATCAAAGACAAAAAAGTTCGAAAAAAATACCTGAATCGCGCCAGTAAAGGCGTCGATCGTTTGATTTATATCGTCAAAGATTTGGATATGATTACCAAATTAGAAACTGGCGATTTGAATCTTTTTATTGAAACTTTCGATATTGTAGATTTGGTGCAAAGCGTGTTTGATTTACTGGAAATGAAATCTGCCAAAAAGGACATCAGCCTCACTTTCGACGATACTTATCCGCCAGTTTACGTCACTGGTGATAAAGAACGCATTCAACAAGTTATTACCAATTTGATAGTCAATTCTATAAAATACGGTAAAAAAGGCGGCACAACGGAAATTAGCATTGAAGAGATTTCAAAAGAAAAAATTCTATTGCGTGTCACCGACAACGGCGAAGGCATCGAAAAAGAAAATATACCGAGATTGTTTGAGCGTTTCTACCGCGTAGACAAAACTGGTTCACGCAAAGAAGGCGGCTCCGGACTTGGGTTGTCTATCGTGAAACATATCATTGAAGCCCACGACGAAAAGATTTTTGTAGACAGCGTGTATGGCATCGGTAGCGAATTTTCGTTTACCCTAACCAAATCTGAAGACACTCCGGAAATCTCTGAAGCCGAAGTGTTTGAAGAGATATAATGAAAAAGCCTTACAGGCTTAGAATTTTTTCAACTTAATGACTATTCCACAATATCCATTTTTTTCAATAAGAAAGAAGCGTTCATATTTTGACAAATGCCATGTTTTAAAGCATAATCGAAATGCAATTCATCATTCAAAATTTCCGCATCGAAATAATAATTTTTCACTTGTGGCATCGATTCAGCAACCTCGCACAAACTCAAATCGTGGGTGGCGATGATTCCAACGGATTTAGATTTTACCAATCGCTCCACGAATTTTTGTGAACCAATGGCTTTGTCTGTAGAATTGGTGCCTTTCAAAATTTCATCCAAAACAATAAAATAACGCTCATCTTGGATTTTGTCCACGATATATTTCAATCTGGTCAATTCAGCAAAAAAATATGAGGCTTCATCTGCCAGCGAATCAACCGTTCGCATACTGGTAATTAGTTTTATAGGGTTGTATTCGCAAGATTTTGCACAAACTGGCAGACCAACATTCGCCATCACAATTTGTATGGAAACTGTTCTAAGAAATGTACTTTTTCCCGCCATATTGGCGCCAGTTATGATGAAAAATTCATCATTTTTGATGTCGAAATCATTGGTGACTGCATCTTTTGGATCAATGAGTGGATGCACAGCGCCGCGCGTTTTGGTTAGAAAATTACCGTCTTGAATTTCAGGAAACACGTAGTTTTTATGATTGAATGCAAAATTCCCTAAACTATTCAGCGCATCGATTTGGGCGATAACTTCAAACCAGTTTTTTACTTGGTCGGCATGAAGTGCAATCCATTTTTCAATCTTTAAAGATTGCGTCAAATCACGAAGCATAAAACCATTCAAAAATACACCTACCAGAAAATTATTACGTTGATCCAAAGCGTCAATATGTTTTGAAAACTGCTTTAAAGTTTGACTAGCTGTTGCATTTTCGGTTTTGATTTTCTCTTGATAAGTTTTTAATAAGTCCGATGAAAAATTAGCATTTTCAATGGCATTCAGCAGTTTGAAATATTGCTGAAATGTACTTTGGGCTTTGCTCACATAACCCGACAAAACATTCACTTTTTTCAAATAAATACCACTGATGACCAATCCAATAACAAACCAAAGTAAAAGTTGCGCGCCAGAAATATAATTCAAGAAATAAATGCTAATGACAGACACAGAAAGCAACGAAAATACAATTGGAAACCAAGCCATCATTTTAGGCACAAAAGAATTGTAATTGGTAATCCAATCTATAATGCTCGAGGCTTTGGTGTCTGTGTCCACCAATTTGGCATCGGCAGAAAATTGCTGTCTAAAATCAACAAGTTCTGCCAAATCCTGAATCGCTTTTTGCTTGATTTCAATATGTTTGATGTCGTTGGCAGTCAACATTTTTGCTAAATTCGTTTCGCCTTCCTGAAGCGACGTCCGATTCAAATATTGGAAAAAAGAATGCTTTCCAAAAATATCGATATCTTGGCTGAATTCATGCAGTGAATCTTTGTAAACTTCGCCTGTAGGACGGTCGGCAAATTCTCTGTCAAGAATTTTGAGCTCCGTCTGGTTGAGGTCAATTAGGGCTTTTAGCTTGGCTTTTTTATATTGAATATTGCTGTGTCTGGTGACCAAAATGATAAATAAAACGATGCCAGCTAAAACGGCACCGATGACAATTCTGGTAGAAGACCAAAACTGATACACCGAAAAAGCAACAAGTAGAAATACTAATAAACGCAACATGCTGGAGAGAAAAAGTTGTTGCTTGACTTGTTTCAGCTCAGATTTGAATTCCTGAATTTTGGTTTGATATATAGTTTTGGTTTGTGACATGTTGAGTAAAAATTAAGTCACAAAAATAAGCTTAAAAATGGATTTAGCTTTTTTCAAACCCACAGATTCTAAAAATGAAGATTTCAACTAAAAATAAATTTAATTTCAAGATTCTAGTTGGATTCTATCTTTTTTTGGCAATTTACTCACTACCAATTCATAAGAATGATTGATGAGGTGTTTAATTTGTTTTTCTGAAAGATTCGAACCATTGATAACCACTGTATTCCAATGTTTTTTATCCATATGGTAGCCCGGAAAAACTTCGTCCGGATATTCTGTTCTTAATTCGATAGCATAATCTGGGTCGCATTTCAAATTGATGTTTTGGCTGCCGTTCTCCCATTTTTTAAGAGAAATAAGCGCAAACATTTTTCCGCAGACTTTAAACACCAAAACATCTTCACCAAACGGAAAACCTTCTGATGTTGATGATTTTGCTAAACAGTAGTCTCTAAGTTCTTCTATATTCATAGCGACTGTAATTTCAGGTTCTAAATTCAATCTAAATTATAAAAATAAATTCAATAATTTATCCAATTTGATTTGTTGTTTTTAGTCAATTTTATTAACAATATTTTAGTTTTAACTCTGAATTAAACTTGTTTATGTTAAATAAAAATTATAGTTTTATTTTTTTAATGTGTTAAAAATCAAATAATTAAGTATTTAAATTCAAAAGGTAGTTCTTTATTAAGTTAATTAAATGTGAATAAAAATTACCCATGAATGGGTATGGAATTGAGTTTAATATTTCAATAATATTGCTATGAAGTAAACAGATTTTTAAAATTATAAAAGAAAGAAATATGAAAACAATTGTAACTTTTTTAATGTTCATTTCTCTAGCCAGTTCAACTTTTGCTGAAAATATTCGGTATTCTTCTAAATTAAACTCAGAAGTGTTTGAAATTGAAATTGACAGTTCTGAGATCAGTGTAGAAAAAATATTTGAGAATTACATTAAAGCTATTGGTGGTCGAGAGAAATTAAAACAAATTCAGTCAATGGTAAAGGAAGAATCCATGAGTACAACTACAAATTTTTCCGGAACAGAAACTACGATGAATAGTGTGATGCTTATGGCAAGAGACAAGTCTGGAAAGCTAGCTTCTGTGACAAAGTCAGCTGGTTCTGTAACTAAAACTGTCTACACAGGGAACTCTGGCTATACCGAATTGTCCACTGGTTTTAAGATGGATTTCGATGAAAACATGCTTGCTTTGTATGATAAGCCGGTTGTTTTTTTTCCTGAATTGAATCCTCCTGAAAGCGCTGAAGTAAGTGTGAAAAAACTTAACGGAATGGAGGTTTTTGCAGTGAGCTACAGAGTTGATGATGCTACACAGGTAACTTCTCATTTCGACAAAAATTCCTGGATCAAAATTTCTGAAATCATAATCAATAATAATAGTGAAAGCATAATCGAATACCAAGATTGGGGCGAATATGATGGTATTAAAGTTCCGATTAAAACAATGATGGTTACTAATGTAGAAACTGGCAAAATGATGACAGAAATGCGGACTAAAATTGAATTTAATGCGCCGATTGATTCTTATATGTCTAGTTCTATGAATGATATAGCAAGAAATATGTCGGCTATTCCAGCAGGAAATTCTATTCCATCTTCTGGTATGTTATCAACAGCAACACCAGTTTCCGAAGACGCTATAGATTTTGAAAATGTAGATTTATCTGAAATAGACGAAGAAAGTTTTGCAAACTTTAATAAGAGAGAGCAGGAATATCTATTGATTCTTGAAGAACAAAAAAAACAAGAAGGTGATGAAAATTTAGCTAAAAGTAATTTTGTTAGCGCAACAGTTGAATCTTCTGGAGAACGATCGGACATTGAAAAACTAGATCGTGATGAATTGTCAGGAATGAAATACAGACGAAGTTCACTTTATACACTTATGGTCGATGACCAATCACGAGAACATTACAATACTATAAAGGATGCCTTTGGTAATACTGAATTATCTGAAAAATTTAATAACCACAATATTGGACCTTATCTTATTCCAGGTGTTGGAGGCGAAAATGACCAAACACAACACATAGAAGATTATTTGAATGCAAACAATGCAGCAAAATCATTGATTTCTAAATGGTTCAATAGAGATGAAAATGGCAACTTTAATATGGATCTTGTAGCAGAGCGTGGTCAATACGATGCTTCAGATTTAAATGTGAAAGTAGCTATGGAAAGCAAAAGAGGTCGTGCTTTGCTTCAAGATGCTGGTGAAGAATTGATAGGAAATACCTTTGTAATAGTATACGATTACAAATACACCAATAAAGAGGAGCAGGCAGAAAAAAGAGGTGGTTTCTTAAATGCTGTGTCAACTGTAGCTTCTTTTGTTCCTGGAGGTGAGGAAGTTGCGACGGTAGCAACTTTAGGGAAAGCAGCATCAGATGTTGTAGGTAAAGGATATTTCGTAAGAACAACAACTTACTTGTATCAACTTGTTTGGGATGAAGAAACAGCTAATAAGTTTTATTCAGATTTCTGGATTGATGAATCAAATTTTGATGAAAACAAAAAAGCAAAATTTGAGTCCACAGACTTTTTCAAGCTCAAATATGTTGGTAGTGAAGTGTCTAGAAACAACTTGCAATCCACAATTTTCACTTCAAAAACAAATGAAGAACTTATAGAAATAGCCACGATTCGAGCTGTTGACAAAAACATTAGCAAATTACAACGCACTTTTGAAGATTTTAGAGTGAAAACACCATTACTAAGCGGTGATCCTATTAAAGCTAAAATTGGACTCAAAGAAGGTCTGGAGAAAGGTGACAAATTTGAAGTTTTAGAACAAGTTTTAGATGAAGACGGCAGAACTTCTTACAAGCGTATTGGTACAATTAAGGTTGACAAAAAACAAATTTGGGACAATACTTTTATGGCTGAAGAAGCTGAAAACGCTGAAAAAACCGAGGATTTTACACTTTTCAAAGGCAATAGTAATAAGTATGCATCTGGGATGCTAATCAGACAAATCAATTAAACACAAAAAAATGAGAACAAACAATCTAAAGACAGTTTTAATACTATTAGTAATGGTACTTAGCGCAACTAATAGCTTTGCACAAAAAAGAGCCAAAAAACTTGCTGACGAAGATACCAAAAACTGGCGTTACGAAATAGAGTGCGAAGGCGTTGGAAGCAATGGCGTCTATTTAATTAAAATATTTTCGTATTCCTTCAATAAAGATGTGGCGATAGAACAAGCTAAGAAAAACGCCATTCACGGAGTGATTTTTAAAGGAATTCCAGAAGGCGACAGAGGTTGTGTTAGTCAACCGGCTTTAGCAAGAAATTCCAATTTAGAACAAGAAAAAGCAGATTACTTTGAAGCCTTTTTTGCTGAAGGTGGCAAATATCAAAAATTTGTCAATTTAACTACAGACGGTGCCGTAAAAGCTGGAGATAGATATGAAGTTGGTGGCAGTGGATTATTCAGAAGAAAAGAATACAAAATTGGAATTGTGGTCTCTGTTAATAAAGCTTTACTGCGGAAAGAACTTGAAGATGCTGGTATTGTAAGAGGTTTGTCATCTGGATTTTAAATCTAAAATTATGAAAATTAAATTAATAATATTAAGTCTGGCGTGCGTCGGTTTGATGACGGCTTGCAAATCAAAAGCAAAGACCATTTCAGGTTACTACGATTATTCTACAGAGTGTGTAGCTAAAGGCTTTAACGGTTCGCAAATTGTTAAAACTTGGGGCATTGGTTTAAGTCAATATGAAGCTGAAACTAATGCCAGAATTAAAGCTGTAGATGAAATTTTATTCAAAGGTCTTCGAAATGGATCAGCAGATTGTAATATGAAACCTTTAATAGCAAATCCAAATGCTAAAAGAGATTATGAAAATTACTTCAATCAGTTTTTTTCTGAAAATGGCAGTTTTCAAAATTACGTCAGTTTTCCAGAAAAAAACTGGTTAGAACGCAAGCTAAATATTAATCCTAGCAGCGATGGAAAAACAGCGTATGAACTGGTTGTAGAGGTTGATATGATAGGACTAAAATCACATTTACAAAAAGATAACATAATACAGTAAAGATGAAATTAATAACAAAGTTTACAATGATATTGGCTCTTGGTTTTGCTTTTGGTGCAAATGCTCAAGCCAAAAAACCGACAATTATGATTGTCCCAAGTGATAATTGGTGTGTCAATAATGGTTACACGATGGAATTCGAAAATCAAGGAATGACAGAGGTTGTTCCAGATTATACCGCAGCTTTTCAGCAAAATTCAGATTTATTATTAGTCATTAGTAAACTAAACGGTTTGATGGCAGATCGTGGTTTCCCTTTGAAAAATTTAGAATCCGAAATAAAAAGTATCAATTCAACTAGTGCGCTGGATGCCATGAGAAGCTCCAAATCTTCAGGAGCTGAAGTTGCTGAAAGTCCGGTGGATGCTTTGCTGAATCAAGCCAAAGCAGATATTATTATGCAATTAACTTGGACAGTCAATACAACAGGTCCCAAAAAATCAATCACCTTCAATTTGCAAGGTTTAGATGCTTACTCTAACAAACAAATTGCAACTGCTGCAGGAACTGGCGCGCCATCGTTTTCAGCGGAACTACCAGTACTTTTAGAAGAAGCAGTGTTATCTTACATCGACCCTTTCGCAAATACATTGCAAAATCATTTCGATGACATGTTTGAAAATGGTCGAGAAGTTTCTATTCGCGTTATGAGATGGGGTGATTGGGAAAATGATTTAGAAACCGAATATGGTTCAGACTATACAGAATTGGGTTTCATTATTGAAGATTGGATGGCAGATAATTCAGTGAAAGGAAGATTCACAACCAAAGATGCTACCGAAAATATGTTGATATTCGAGCAGGTGCGTATTCCATTATATTTTGAAAGAAACGGCAGGCAACGTGCAATGGATACGCGTCGATTTGCTAGTGAACTTAGTAGGTTTTTACGTCAAGAACCTTACAATATTGTAAATAAAATAACAACAAGAGGTTTGGGTGAAGCCACCATTTTTTTAGGAAGTAAATAAAAAATTATCATGAAAAAAATAAAAATAATATTCATAATTGTTTTCTGCCTAGTATTGAGTAAAACCGAAGCTCAAAACGATTTAGGTAAATCAGACGATTTAGGTAGAATTTCTATTGTTCCGTATGTTTCAGATCAAGTAGAAAACTTGCCGCTTTCCGCAAGAAATAATTTACAAAGTAAACTTGCTCAAGTGGTGACAGCAAATGGCTTGGGTGATTCCCAAAACTACAACACCAGATTTATCATTACACCAAATATTTCAGTACTGGACAAATATGTAGTGTCTGGTGCTCCTGCTAAAGTCGCATTAACTTTGGAAGTTGCCGTTTACGTCGGTGATGGAATTACTGGTAAAAAGTTTGGCAGTACAGCCATAAATGTGAAAGGTGTTGGAAGAAATGAAACTAAAGCTTATATCGCCGCAGTGAGACAAATTTCATCTGGTGATAAAAACTTACAAAATTTATTGATGACTGCTAAAAATAGAATTTTAGAATATTACAATAATGAATGTGATTTCATTCTGAAAGATGCTGAATCTTTAGCCAATCAAAATCAATTTGAAAATGCAATTTTTGTTCTGACTTCTGTTCCAAATATTTCCAAAGATTGTTATAATAAAGCATTAGATATGGCTGCGCCTTTGTACCAGAAGAAAATAGACAGAGATTGTAAACTTTTACTGAACAAAGCCAAAAACGCTTGGAATGCAGGTTTAGATTTTGAGGCAGCCAATGATGCCGCAAGCTATCTCAACCAAATTGAACCCAACTCCGACTGTTATCCTCAGGTTGAAAGTTTATCACGTGAGATCAATTCAAGAATTAAAAAAGTAGATAATCGTGAGTGGAAATTTATATTAAAACAACAAGACGACCGTACCAAAGTCGCCGTGAATCAATTGCAATCATTGAAAGAAATTGCACTCACGTATGGTCGAAATCAGCCACAAAACCCGGTATATAATATTGGTGGCTGGTGGTAAAAGCTGTTAGTGTCCAAGTAAATTTTCTAAATTGAAATCTATTTTAAGTGAAATAAAGTCTAAGTAAATTTAATTTAAAACCTATTTATTATGAAAACTAAAACAATTAAAAATTCAAAGAAATCAATTTTAATAACATTTAAATACTTTTCTTTAGTATTGTTATTTGTACTCTTTTCCTGTAGTGAAGATGATGGGGAAACAAGTACTTCACGTCAAGAAATCAATGATTTTTTAAATCCTGAAGTTGTGAGAGCAATGGAAGATATGGGTTTCAATGTATATACTGGTGACAATCCACCAAATGTTGAAGCTACTTTTTTAGCAGAATTAGTAATGATGCAAACGAGTGTTCCAGATGATGCCGCAACATCAGGTACACGGTTTCCAAATTGGAAAGTCAGATTTAGTGATCAAGAAGGCTCTTATGTATTTGTTGAAGAGTTCGAAAATGCTTCAGGCACTTCGGGAGAAGGATACGGAGCTTTAATAGTTGGGGAGGAAGCCATTGGAGGCGAGTCCAGATTCTCAGTCTTTGTGAAACAAAATTTAGTCGATGGTAACGGGCATTCATACACAAGTATTAGAGCTATTTCAGGAGATATGTTTTTGAGTCCAAACGGTGAGCCATTAAGAATCCTAGATTTTCAATTGGCCACGATGATGTTAGATAATAATGGAAACCCAAATGGTAATTTATTGCCAGATAATACAGGCCGATTGTTTGACGATGAAAACAATAGTGCAGATCGGCTAGAGTAGAGATAGAATATAGTTTATTTATATCTGAGAAGATATGATATTAAGGCAATGGCACAAAGCCATTTTCACCAGGAATTTTATCGAATTCCTGGTTTTTCCATTGTGTTCTAGCAGCTTCGATTTTTTCCTTTTCAGAGGAAACAAAATTCCAATGAATAAATCGTTCTTCAGGAAATTTTTCACCACCAAAAATATAAACTGTCGTGTTTTCTTCCATTTCAAAATGGCACAGTTCAGGTGATTTTGCGACCAAAATACGTTTGGGTTTGTAAGTATAACCATCATTGTGAATTTGACCTTCTAAAATATACAAGGCACTTTCGCCGTACAAATGTTTTCCGATATCTATTTGTGTACGTTTTTTAGATTTGATTTCTATAAAATACAAATCGCTAAACACGGGCACTGGCGATTTTTTTCCGAATGCGTGACCTGCAATCAGCCTGAATTCAGCATTTTGGTCTTGCCAACTTGGGATGTCATTTTTATCAATATGTGTAAATTGCGGTGACATGTCTTCCAAATCTTTAGGCAAAGCCACCCAAATTTGTAAACCGTGTAATCGCTTCGCTTGTTTTCGGAAACGTTCCGGTGTGCGTTCTGAATGAACAATTCCCTTTCCCGATGTCATCCAATTTACTGCACCAGGAGCAATTTCAATATCATTACCTAAACTGTCTTTGTGGTGAATTCGACCTTCAAACAGAAATGTTAAGGTCGATAAACCAATATGCGGGTGTGGCGGTACATCCAAGTTTTCATCTTTATTCATTTCGGCAGGTCCCATATGATCGATAAAAATAAATGGACCAACCATGCGTTTTTGGCGAAATGGTAATAATCGCCCAACCATAAAATTGCCGATATCAGCGGCTTTTTCTTCGATAATAAGATCAATATTTGACATAAAAATTTAGTGTTATGATTTTGAAAGATTGATGGCAGTTTCAATCAATGCTAAATGTGAATAGGCTTGAGGGAAATTCCCTAAAAGACGTTTGCTCTTGAAATCGATATCTTCGCTGAATAAATTCAAATGATTGCTATATTTCATAAGTTGTTCGAAACTTTCTTCAGCCAATTGTTCTTCGCCAATTTTATGCAAACTGTTGATATACCAAAACGTACAAATAGTGAATGAAGAACTCGGTAATCCAAAATCATCTTTGTTTTTGTAACGATAAAGCAGACCATCATTGGTCAAATGCTTGCCAATTGCTTTGACAGTCGAAACGTATTTTGGATTTTTGGCTTCAATAAACCCATAAGTTTCCATGAGCAACACAGAAGCATCTAAATCTGTGGAACCATAAGATTGGGTGAAAGCACCGACCGATTCGTTCCATGCATTAGTCATAATATCTGTTCTGATGTCTTCTTCCAAAGCTTCCCAACGTTTCAATTTAGACGTTTTTCCAAATAACTTAGAAACCTTTATAGCGCGGTCTATAGCAACCCAACACAGCACTTTTGAAAAGGTGAAATGTCGATTTTCGTTTCGAAATTCCCAGATGCCTTTGTCTGGTTCTTCCCAATGTCGACTTACCACCCAAGCAATACCTTTTGTAATTGTCCAAAGTTCTTCTTTGTTTTCTGTGTCGGATTTATATTTGACTAATTCTTGATGAATAACATCCATTAAAATGCCATAAATATCGTTTTGCTTTTGCTCATAAGCTGCATTGCCAACACGCACAGGTTTAGAGTTATGATAACCGCTAAGATGCGATAGTGTTTTCTCCGTCAAATCTTTCTCTTTATTGATGCCGTACATAATTTGCAGTTTTTCATTCTTATCAGGAATTAGATCTATAATGAACTGCAAATAGCGTTTAGCCATGCGGTCGTGACCAAGTTGTGAAACCACTTTTACAACCATAGACGCATCTCTAATCCAACAGAAGCGATAATCCCAATTTCTTACTTCGCCAATGGTTTCTGGTAGAGAAGTGGTTGCAGCCGCCAATATTGCCCCTGTTTTTTCGTAACTCAACAGTTTCAAAGTCATGGCACTTCGCAGGATCATGTCATTATATTTTTGAAAAACAGGCGTTTTGAAAGTCCAATTCAGCCAATAGACTTTGGTGCGTTCAAACTCTAACTTGATTGATGAAATGTTTGGTAAATCTATTTTTTCATTATAAGTCAAAAGGAAAAAGGCATCATCTTCAAGTTGAATAGGTTCAGCATCAACGACTTTTGTTTTGTCTAAATTGGTGTATAAAAAGAGCGTGTCAAATTTATCAGCCTCAGTTAGACTCACTATAAAATTGTCTTTCACATATTTTACGGTATGACCTATGGCGTATTCTAATTTGGGTTGATAATCTATTTTTAGGCTGGGTTTGCCGTAAATCACTTTGATGTACCGAATTATTTCTGGAGGTGCGTGATATTTAGAATTTTCTTTTTGATAGCGTGGCAGAAAATCGAAAACTTCAAAACAATGTTCAGGATTTTCAAATCTCGTTTTCAAGACGCAAGTGTTTTCTATATAAATTTGAGAAATCTGATAAGAATCATCGACTGTAAAAGAAAAATGACCACCCTTTTCTTCATCAAGTAGTTTAGCAAAAACAGAGGCTGAGTCAAATTCTGGCAAGCAACACCAGTCTAGTGAACCTTTATCGGAGACTAAGGCTGCAGTTCGGCAGTTTCCAATAATTCCATAATTCAAATTATTCATAGGATTTAATACGTTTTGTAAGTTAAAAATTATATTTTTTATTAAATTAACGCAAAATTATTGGACACTACAAAATTTTCTTATGAATAAAACAATAATCGTCTCCAACAGATTGCCACTTCAGATTGAACGCAATGATAATGAAATCAAAGTTAAACCCAGTGTCGGTGGACTTGCCACCGGAATGAAATCTGTTCACAAAGATAGTAATGGAATCTGGATTGGCTGGTCAGGTTTGACCGATGAAGAGTTGAATCCTGAAATTGAAAAAAAAGTAAATTCTGCCATTTCCGAAGAACAATGTGTTGCAGTTGGTTTAACTCAAGAAGATGTTGATTTGTATTATTACGGGTTTAGCAATCGAACCCTTTGGCCTTTATTTCACTATTTTATAGAATACACAGAATTCGACCAAAAATCCTGGGAATCTTACGAACGCGTAAATCAAAAATTCGCTAAAGTCGTTTTAGAGCAAGCAAAAGACGGTGATAAAATTTGGATCCATGATTACCAACTTTTACTATTGCCAGCTTTGGTAAAAGCAGAAAAACCCAATTTGTCCATCGGTTTTTTCAACCATATTCCATTTCCTTCATATGAAATTTTTAGAACGTTTCCGAAACGAAAAGAAATTCTGGAAGGCATCTTAGGCGCAGATTTAATTGGTTTTCATACTTATGACTATGAGCGCCATTTTTTAAGTTCCGTGAAGCGAATTTTGAACTTGGATGTCAGTTTCAATAAAATCACCCACGATCACAGAATTATAAAAGTTGATTCATTTCCAATGGGAATTGATTATGAAAAGTTTAAGTCGGCAGCATTAAAACACAATACACAAAAGCCAGACGAAAAAACTGAAATTCAAAAGCGATTGGATCAACATTTAGAATACAGTAGCGATGTAAAAATGATTTTGTCCATAGATCGATTGGATTATACCAAAGGTATTCCAAACCGTATCCGCGCTTTTGAATATTTTCTGAAAAAATATCCAGAATTTCAAGAAAAGATAAGACTGATTATGCTTGCCGTGCCATCGCGTTCGCAAGTGCCACAATACCAAAAATTGAAGCGTGAAACCGATGAATTGGTTGGAAGAATAAACGGTGAATTTTCAACCGTAAGCTGGACGCCAATTTGGTATTTTTTCCGAACCATGCCATTTGAAAATCTTATCGATTTGTACACTTCCAGCGATGTGGCTTTGATTACGCCAGTGCGTGATGGCATGAATCTTGTCGCAAAAGAATATGTAGCGACCAGAACCAACGAAGATGGCGTCTTAGTTCTAAGTGAAATGGCGGGCGCTTCCAAAGAAATGAATGAAGCCTTGCTCATCAATCCTTTCAATTTTGAAGAAATTGCCGACACCATCAAACAAGCTTTGGAAATGCCAAAAGCTGAACAAAAAAGCCGAATGCAAACTTTGCAAAAACGTGTGTCGCGCTATAGTGTAGAAAAGTGGGCTAGCGAGTTTATGAATTCTTTGAAGCAAGTTCATAATATTTCTAATTTCATTGAAGCTGAAAAAATTAGCGACAATCATATTCAAGATTTTCAAAAAATCATTCAAAGTCAAGATTCAAAATTGATGTTTTTGGATTATGATGGCACTTTAGTAAATTTCACAAAGAAGCCAGAAGACGCCAAGCCAGACGCTGCTTTGTTTGAACTTTTAGACCGTTTGGATGCCCAGCCAAATCTTGATATTGTAATTATCAGCGGTCGTGACAATGAAACTTTGGGAACATGGTTTGCCGATAAAAACTACACGCTGATTTCCGATCACGGTGTCGCCATCCGAAACGAAAATAAAGAATGGCAAATTTTAGAACGTTTAAACACCGATTGGATGGAAAATGTGTTGCCCGTTTTAGAAACTTTTGTAGACCGAACACCTGGAACTTTGGTTGAAAAGAAAAAATATTCTTTGGCTTGGCATTACCGAAATGCTGATATTGAACTGGCGCAAAAACGTGTGGTTGAAATCAATACAGTACTGACGAGTTTTATTTCAAACACAGATTTAACGCTGTTGAAAGGCAATAAAGTAATCGAAATAAAAAGCAGCAAAGTCAATAAAGGACGCGCTTGTTCTCATGTTTTGAATCAAAAAGAATACGATCATATTTTTGCCTTAGGCGACGATTGGACGGATGAATTTATGTTTGAAGAATTGCCTAAAAAGTCACACACGATAAAAGTCGGTTTAAAGAAAACCAAAGCCAAATATTACTTGAATAAAACCGATGCCGTAAGAATATTTCTGACCTCATTGTTGGAATGATGATTTCTTCAAAATAAGGCTTTGACCTGAAAAATGTGTTTATTTGTTGTTTAAATGATAAAGTTGAAAACATGACTAATAAACTAAATATTCCACATAAAATGCTGTCTCTGGATCCATTCAGCACATGGTTGGGCATCGAAATTCTGAATGTAGAACTTGGACATTGCAAACTTGGCTTAAAAATTCGTCAAGATATGTTGAATTCTATGCAAAAAGCCCACGGTGGAATTACGTATTCGCTAGCAGACACCGCTTTTGGATTTGCCGCCAATACTCACGGTAAGTTTGCGGTTTCTATTGAAACTTCCATCAATCACATAGAAGCTTTGGAGGAGGGCGATTATATTACTGCAGAAACCAAAATTGACTGTACCAAAAACAAACTCGGTTTTCAAATCGTAGAAATCAAAAAAGACAAGCAATTGGCGGCCTTGTTTAAAGGTGTGGTTTACCGAACAAGCAAAGAATGGGAGGTTTAGAAGTTGTTTTTTTAAGTTTCAAATGTTCTGTAGATTTTTTTACTTTTTCTTTTAAAAAATAACCTAATAAGTTCATTATTCAGATTAGTATTAAATTTTAACAATGATTATTTTAGTTTATTATAAGTATTAATCACTTTTGGTTAGATTAATTATAAATATCTAAAATTATGAAACGATTATTTTTATTCGCAATTGTCGTTTTTTCCTCTGTTTCTTGTTTTAGCAAGACTATTGATAATGATATAAAATCTGAGCTAGAAAAAACAGAGTTTAGAAACATCACTCAAAATGATTTTGAAAAATTGAGGAAAGAGATCTTTAGAATGCTGAATTCAGACGATGTCTCCTTAAACGACTTCCATCAATTTTACAGAGAAAAAATTAAGCCGAGCAAAGACGAAAACTTAATGAATATTGCTTTTTATACATTGGTTGAAAAAGGATTGCTAGAAGATTCAACCGATTCGCAAATTCAAATTCATTATTTAGAAGAACAACAAAATTTATCTCAAAACTTACCAAATATCAAAAGATTCTATGACTTGCTTATAGCTTGTGAGTCTGATTTTACCAAAAAAGAATTATTTGCAATCGAACAATCGTTTTATGATAAAAACTATGATAAAATCGTCAATCAAGAATGGGATGATGAGACCAAACAGCAAAAGCGTAAGGTAACTTTGATGCATAACAGTAAACTTTTTAGAAGATATCTAAGGCATAAATAAATCAAAATTAGAATGATTATTTAAACCTCGACATTAAATCGAGGTTTTATTGAGTTAAATTGAATTCGACTTAAACTGAAAACATTTTTTCTAACCAATTGTTTCTAAGTTCAAAACTATAAATTTCAGTTTTAGACTTTAGTTTTCGTTCAAATTATGGATATTTGAAGTAAATAATTACAACAGATATGGATGCATATATTATAGATGGAATTCGAACGCCAATCGGAAATTATAAAGGTACACTTTCACCAGTAAGAGCTGATGATTTAGGTGCTTTGGTCATCAAAGAAATTCTAAAAAGAAATACCAATATTCCAACCGAAGATTACGACGATGTTATTTTAGGTTGCGCTAATCAAGCTGGAGAAGATAATCGAAATGTAGCTAGAATGTGTTCACTTTTGGCCGGTTTGCCACACTCGGTTCCTGGTGAGACAGTCAATAGATTGTGTAGCAGTGGACTTTCGGCTATCATTCATGCCAATCGTGCTATTAAAGCTGGAGACGGTGATCTATTTATTGCTGGTGGCGTAGAACATATGACGCGTGGACCTTATGCTATCGCTAAACCCTCATCGGCTTTTGGTAACGACGCCAAAATGTACGATACGAGTTTTGGTTGGCGTTTTGTCAATCCTAAAATGCACGAAATGTACGGTACAGATGGTATGGGCGATACGGCTGAAAATTTGGTAGATATTCATAAAATTTCACGCGAAGATCAAGATCAATTCGCTTACAATTCCCAAATGAAAGCAACCAAAGCTCAGGAAAGTGGCCGATTGGCAAAAGAAATTGTTGCAGTAAGTATTCCACGTAGAAAACAAGACGATTTAATTTTTGATCAAGATGAATTCGTTAAACCACAAACCAAGTTAGAAATTCTTGGTAAATTACGTCCAGCTTTCCGAAAAGATGGTAGCGTCACTGCTGGAAACTCTTCAGGATTGAATGACGGCGCAGCAGCGACGATTGTGGCTTCACAAAATGCAGTCGATAAATATAATTTGAAACCAATGGCTAAAATTTTAAGTTCTGCTGTTGTTGGTGTCGAACCTCGAATTATGGGAATCGGTCCAGTTGAAGCATCGAATAAAGCCTTGAAAAAAGCAGGTTTAAAGATGGAAGATATGGATATCATTGAACTGAATGAAGCTTTTGCTGCACAATCTTTAGCTTGTATTCGTGCCTGGGGATTGAAAGATGACGATCCGCGACTCAACCCCAATGGTGGTGCTATTGCAATTGGTCATCCGCTTGGCGTCACCGGCGCAAGATTGGCTAATTCTGCCGCTTTAGAACTACAACTCACCGGTAAAAAGTATGCTTTAATTACCATGTGTGTTGGAGTTGGTCAAGGCTATGCCGCAGTTATTGAAAGAGTTTAGTATGCTGAGTGAAACGAAGTCCCGAGAGCAAAGCGATTCGGGATGTGTAGGAGTTGGACAAGGTTATGCGGCTGTTATTGAGAATGTAAGCTAGATAAATAGCATAAATATTTATATTTTATAAATATGATACGTAAATAATTATTATATTTGAAAAAAAATAAAATCATGACAACGTTCACATCTTCTTTGCCAGATCAATTGCTAAAAGACTTGGATAAAACATCCAAAGAATTAAAAATGCCTAAGAACAAGTTGATTGAAAAGGCGCTTGAACTTTTCTTGGATGAAATTCAAAAAGCCAAGTATGCAAAATCATACAAGCGTGCTGCAAAAGACAAGGATATCATGGCTATGGCAGAAGAAGGCATGGCAGATTATTATAAAATGTTAATTGAATTTGATGAACAAGGTGAAGTGCAAAACTAATTCAATAAACATTTTACAAGGTGAAATTTGGCAAGTATATCTTGATCCGATTAAAGGAAGCGAGCAAGGTGGAAATCGACCACTTGTAGTGATTAGTGGTAATACTTTGAACAAAAACTTAGGAGTAGTGATTGGTTGTCCATTGTCTACTTCAATACATGATTTTGAAGGGAATTTGATATTGAATCCAACAGAATCAAACGGTTTGATCGCGAAATCTGAAGTTATGGTCTTCCACGTTCGATCTTTATCAAAAGAACGATTTAAGAAAAAGCTTGGAAACATTTCTTTTTCAGACCTGGATCATTTAAAAAAGACATTAAACGACATTTTAAAATATTAAATATGCAAACCACACAAAGTTATATACAAGGTCAATGGACAAGCGGTAAAGGCGAAGGTCAACCGATTTTTGATTCTGTCACTGGAGAACAATTTACGTCCATCAATGTAGAAGGTTTCGATATTCCTGAAGTCTTGGCTTATGGAAGAGAAAAAGGCGACACATTGCGGAAAATGACGTTTCAAGAACGCGGAAATATGCTAAAATCTTTGGCGTTTTATCTTCAGAAAAAGAAAAAAGCTTTTTACGAATTAAGTTACCGAACCGGTGCAACCAAAATGGATTCTTGGTTTGATATCGATGGCGGTTTTGGTAATTTATTTGCCAATGCTTCATTAAGAAAATTATTCCCGAATCAACCCTTTGATGTCGAAGGCGATCCCATTGATTTATCCCGAGGTGGTCGATTTATGGCGCATCATATCTTGGTGCCTAAAGAAGGAGTGGCGGTGCATATCAATGCTTTCAATTTTCCGGTCTGGGGAATGTTAGAAAAATGTGCTGTCAACTGGATGGCTGGCGTCCCAGCAGTCGTTTTGCCTGCGCCGCAATCTGCTTATTTAACTGAAGCGGTAGTAAAAGAAATCATCGCCTCAGGAATTTTACCTGAAGGTGCTTTGCAATTGGTCAGCGGTACCAAAAAAGATATACTGGACAGTGTAACTGCGCAAGATATCGTCACTTTTACAGGTTCAGCTACCACAGGAAGAAAGCTAAAAAATCATCCAAGATTGTTAGAAGAATCTGTGCCATTTACCATGGAAGCCGATTCATTGAACGCTTCTATTTTAGGCGAAGATGCCGTTCCAGGAACTCCAGAATTCGATTTGTTTATTCGTGAAGTTCGTAACGAAATGACAGTGAAATGTGGTCAAAAATGTACAGCAATTCGTAGAATTATCGTTCCTGAAAATTTAATAGAAGATGTGCAAATTGCTTTAGGCAAAGCCTTGGATAAAGTTACTTTAGGCGACCCAAGACTGAAGGAAGTTCGTATGGGAAGTTTGATCGACAAAAAGCAAGTGGAAGCGGTAAAAAATGCTGTTAATGAAATTTCAAAAACAGCTGAAATTGTCTACGGCGATTTCAATGCAGCGGAAACTATTAATGCGGAATTTGAAAAAGGCGCGTTCATTAAGCCAATTTTAATGCGTGAAAATCAACCTTTCAAAAATGAAGCTGCTCACGTCACAGAAGCCTTTGGTCCTGTAAGTACTTTAATGCCTTATAAAGATTTAAATGAAGCGATTCAACTTTCCAAAAAAGGAAAAGGTTCTTTGGTAAGTTCAATTTTTACAAACGATGATCAAATTGCACGTGATTATACAATTCAAGCCGCTTCTCACCATGGTAGAATTTTAAGTATAAATAGGGAATCTGCAAAACAAAGTACTGGTCACGGCTCGCCATTACCAAATTTAGTTCATGGTGGACCAGGCCGAGCTGGCGGAGGTGAAGAAATGGGCGGTAAACGCGGGATTAAACATTTTATGCAGCGTTGTGCCATTCAGGGAAGTCCTACAACTTTGACTGAAATTACAGGAATTTACCAGGCAAAAGCCAAATATAAAGAAGCCGAAAAGCATCCCTTTGCTTACCATTGGGAGGATATTCAGCCAGGAATGTCTTTGAAAACTCACAACCGAACTTTAACAGATACAGATATTATCAATTTCGGAAATCTGACATGGGATCATTTTTATGCACACACCGATATTACTTCACTTGAAGGTAGTATTTTCGAACAACGAACTGCTCATGGTTATTTCATTATTTCAGCAGCAGCAGGATTATTTGTTTATCCAAATAAAGGTCCAGTTGCAGCAAATTATGGATTAGAAGAAATTCGATTTTTGCGACCACTTTATCACAATGACACGATCCACGTGCGTTTGACATGTAAAGAAAAAGTAGATCGTGATCAAAAAGGAAAAGAATTACCAAGCGGAATTGTAAAGTGGTATGTTGAGGTGTTTGATACAAATGTGACGGAAGGAAACATTCCGGAAACTGAAGCCGAAGAAAAAGAAGCTTTGGTTGCTATTGCCACTATTTTAACGATGGTGCAGAAAAAGCAAACAACTTTCCATGAAATCAACAAAGATTTTATTGAACGTAAATTGAATGCACTTACTGAAGAAAACGAAGCCAAATGGGGAATGATGACTCCGCAACACATGTTAGAACACCTGGAAATGAGCTTGAAAATAGCGACAGGGGAAATTTCAAATTTTAAAGTGGCCACACCTGATGAATATTTAGATAAAGTTCAAGAAACTTTATACAATTACGAGAAAATGCCACGAGGTTACAAAATGCCGCTAATGAAGGAAAACGAATTGGAATCTTTGCAGCACGAAAGTTTAGAAGACGCTAAAAAAGCATTGCTGGAAGCTTATGATAAATACAAAGAGTTCTTTGTTGAAAATCCAGATGCAATAACTAAAAATGCAGTGTTTGGAGAACTGAATGCTTTTGATTGGAAACTTCTAAATCGCAAACATTTCAATCATCACTTTGAACAGTTTGGTTTGATTTAAGATAGATATTTATAGTTTTAAAAATCCTGAGTGAATCACTCAGGATTTTTTTATGTCTAAACATGAACTGCAAAAAAAAAATATAAATTAAAAGATGTTGTTAAAAATATTAAGTTAATTTCACAAAATTATTCTTTTCTATGAATTGAGTATGCTTCAAATAACCCATACTATATTTAACCAATGGAATGTGTAAATTGTGTTCAACCACTTCAAAAAAATGAAAAATACTGCTCTAATTGTGGAAATCAGGTATACTGCGAGCGGATTACTATTAAGAGTTTAATTAATGAGTTTTTTTCAAAATACTTCAGTTTAGAATCTAAACTTTTAGGCACCATTAAGGATATGACCTTTCATCCTGAAAAGGTAATCAAGTCCTACATGAGAAATAACCGTGTAAAATATTTACCACCAATCAATTTTATGATTATTGCAGGTTTATTAGGAGGTTTTTACGCTTATTTGCTCAATAATGGCTACTTAGGCGAAATGAGTTTTGAAGCATTTGCCATAGAAGAAAATAAATCATCAGGGATAGACCAGGTAGAAATTTCTAAAACAATTAATAATGAGGTGCAAAACTACTACAGTATCGTGCTATTTCTTACAATACCACTTTTAGCATTAATTTCCAAACTGGTTTTTTATAATTACAAGCAATATAATTTTGCAGAACATTCAGTGATTCACGCTTATGCGTATTCCCAGTTTTTGGTTTTGTCCTACGTAACCATACCATTTAGTTTAGTGTTTGATAAATTCACCTATTATTATACTTTTCTTTCCTTTATTTTTTTAATAGGTTATCATGCATTTGTTTTGAAACGAGTATTTGATATCAGTTGGAAAAAGATGATTGTTAAATCCTTGTTTTTTATTGCTATTATTATTGTACTTTTTATTGTGTTGTCTGTTTTAGGAGGTATATTATATGTTATTTTAGGAAAGGTGGATATCTAGCAATATCAGAATGTTAAAGTGAATTTCTTTAACCGATTTTAAATAAAACCAATACAATCACAATCATAAAGCTAAAAGTATCTTTTATATTGAATATCTCGATGGCTTATTCAAGAGATTTTTTTTTGATCAATAACTTAACTTTGTACAACATCTCTTGCTGACTATAAGATATTATTTTATTTTTTGTAGTATTCATAAATCTTTATGCGATTTATGCTTAAATTGCTGATTTTCCAAAAACAAATTCATCTAAAAATTAAAGGACACAATTATATGATAAAATCATTTTTATTCATCTTATTGCTAATTAGCATCCCAATTCACAGTCAAAGTATTGAATCTATTACAGAGAAAATCTCTATCAAAATTTGTGATTGCATGAGAGATGATTTAGAATCTTATTCTGAAATTAAACCAGAGTTCAATAAGTGCTATGACAAGGAATTTAATCAAATCTTCAATATTGTAGATGCCGATGAACACGAAATTTTAGTCAAAGATGGCGCTTTAGAGAAAGTAAAGAATTCGATTGTTCAAACATTCAACACTAAATGTGAAAAGGTTAATAAGTTAATAAAATCCGAAATAGAAAGCATTAAAGTGACTCAAAAAAGCTATCCAACAAATTTGGACGAGACAGACTTTTATGAAGTATTAGATAATTCAAGGGAAATATTTGCTTTAGAAGGAATAGTGATGGGATTCAGAGAAACTGAAAATACACCGAATTTAAAATTAAAAGTAGGAAATAATTATATTTGGATATTATCATCAATCGATTATGATTTTGTAAAAAAGGAGGATAGAATTAAAGTCTTAGGGTATTTAATTCCTTTGAAAAATAAGAATTTCAAGAAAAGTCTTAACCAAAATAACTTTCAAATTTTGGGTCTGGGAATTTATAAAATCGATTCAAAAGAACTTAAATTTATGTCAGGATCTGAAAGTCAAATTATGAATTGGAAAAAAGGTGAAATACCTGAATGACACAATTTATAAAATTTGATCACTTCGATTTTGAACTAGAAAAACACAGTCAAAAAAGCATTGGTGGTTAAGCCTAAATTTTGAGTTTCGATACGTTCTACTTCAGTTTGCGATTCACTTAAACGGTAAAATCTATCCGTTTCGATGGCTGTATCAAATAAATTTAAAAAACTCATACCAATTTCCAGTTGAAATTTTTGCCATTTGAAAGTATAAGAAACACTGGCATTCGCTTGATAATAATCTTGTAAATTAGCAAAATTTGGAGCTTTATAATTGATGCTAGGGTTGGTTTCTGGATTCAAAATAGGATTGTCCGAATTGATGGATGTCGTTGGATGTCCGGCAATATATCGTCCTCCAAGCGCCACTTTCAGAGCCTTATTTTCATAAGACAAACCGAATGCACTGCTATGAATTACTTCAAAATTATTTGGAAAAACAGACGGTTTGAAACCTGTAAACTCGTAATCATTTTCACTGAATGCATAATTCAACCAAAATCTAAAATCCTGAATGCGTTTTTGAATTAAAAATTCGATTCCAGAGATCTTGTAATCTCCCTGTAGACGCAAAAATTCCAACTGATTTTGAAATCCTTGACTCTGTGACGTGATGCCATTTACTGATTTATGAAAGAGACTCGATTGCAATCGCCAACCCAAATATTTCCACTGCAAACCTATTTCAGCCTGCTGACTTTTTAGCAAAGGGAAATCTTCTCCGTTTGCAAGTTTCCAACGTCTTTTTTCAAGTCCAAAAAAATCTTGTTGCTGATCAATCACCTGAGTTAAACTTTGAAATTTTTGTTCAGCTAAAATATGAAACCTAAGTTTTGGTAATAATCGCCAACTTAAATTAAATCTCGGTGAAAACTGAAACTCATCTAAACCAGAGTAATAATTCGCACGCAAACCCAGCCTAAAATCAAAATTTTGATTCACAGATTGATAATTATTTTCAACAATTAAAGCATGAATTCCAATTACATTTCTTTCAAAAACACGCACATTTGGAGAAGTTACCAAATTTTCGTTGGAAACACTTAATTCATGAAATTGATACCCAAAAGTCAAAACCTTTTGGGTTTGCCATTCCATTTGATGTTTCAATTGAAAACCCAAATCCATTATCTGATTGTTCTGGAGTAAATTTTGTGCTGTAAAAACAGATTTATTTTCTGCATTTAATTCGTAAAATGAAGCATTTATTTCAGCTTGGGTTTGGTGTTTGCTATTCCATTTTCTATTAAAATTGAAACTGCCTAGAAAATTATTTTGCCCCAAATTATTGCGTTCTTCTTCGCCAGAACTGACTAAAATTTCATTGAATTCTAATTCATTTTGAATGCCTAAAATATTTACATTCATTTCATTTTTGTCATTGATTTGATGATGAAAACTTGCTGATGCATCCGCAAAATAAAAGTTTTCATTCACCCGAACCGCTTGGCTATTTTGATCTTGCAAACTCTGAATTTCGGTATTTTGAAAAACTTTGTTACGCATGCGTTTATAAGTTGGAGACTCCCAAACATCGGTAAAAGATCTTCTGGCAGATACTTGAAGTTTGCTATCCTTGCTCAATTTTTGTGAAGTCACAACGCCCGTTCCTAAAAAGTTAGAATGAATGACATTCGAATTTTTAGTAATATCTTCAGCTTTTGTCTCAATAGAAATCACTGAAGAAACGCCTTCACTATGAAAAGCAGAACTCCCATTTTTACTTATCTGAATGTGATTAGCCGCAAAAGGATTTAAGGATGAAATCATACCGAAAAAATGGCTGCCTTGATACAATCTTGCACCATTCCAAAGCAATAAATTTTGATCATTTGTACCGCCGCGCACATTGATTTCAGCAACGCTTTCGTCGGTGTTGACAATCCCTGGCACATATTGTAAACTGTGCAAAACATCTGCATTAATCAAACCAGGTAAAACTCCAAATTCTGATGGCGTGAATTCAATACTGAAATCATTTTTCAAGTCAATACCCTGTGTCAAATAAGTTTGAACTATGACTTCATCCAACTCTTGTTCTGGATACAAATATATTGTCGAACAATTGCTAGTTGAAGCAGTTTCAACTGAAATATTTTCAGAAAAAAAGTCAGTGGATTTGAAGGTCAATTCTTTAACTGAAGAATCTCGAAGAAAAAATTTCCCAACGGAATTCGTCTTACCGATTAATTGTTGTTGATTGTAAATTGCAACTGCTGCTAAATCCGCTAAATTCAAACTGTTTTTCAACTGAAAGCAAGCAGAATATTCCTGCCAAACCGCCGTATAATTATTATCATTTACCTTAGAAATTTCAACTTGAGTGTGTTTAAAAATGAAGTCAAAAACGGCATCAAGATTATTGATTTGATTAGGTTTCGGTAATTCCAAAGGCGATAAATCTTCAACGACATAATTGAAACGAATATCGTGTCTTTGTTCCAACTCATCCAGTAAATTTAGCAATGCAAATGTTTGTTGATTTTGAGCTGTGCTTGAAAAAAACACGCTCAAAAAAAATAGCAGTAAAAGAATTTTATGATTGATTTGCTTTTGCATATTCAACAAAAATAAAACTATTTTCGCTGCGTTTTTCAATTTTCAAACCATAAGTTTCACTCAGGATTTTTAAAGCTACTTCTAGTCGATTGAGCGGTAACTCTCCGGTAAAGCGCTTTTGGATGTTGAGGTTTTCGGTAGACAAACTTACATTATAAACTTTCTCTAACTCTTTTAAAATATCAGAAAAATCAGCTTTTTCAAACGCTTTATTTTTTAAAATCCAAGTAGGGTAGAGGTTTAGATTTTCTCTAGAAATCAGTTTGCTGTTTTTAAGCAAAAGACTTTGATTTGCTTGCAAAATTTGTTTGTTTTCAGTAGAAGTAACTCGGATTTTACCTTCAAAACAAGTGACTTGAAATTTTTCTGAACTTGCATCGACTTCAAACCGAGTTCCCAAAACTTCAACCTTAGCTGTATTTGTTTCAACACTGAAATTTCTTCCGTGGGCGACATCGAAATAAGCTTTGCCTTCCAATTTTATATCACGATTGTATTTCCATAATAAAGTATTGTATTCAACTTTAGAATTGGGTGAAAGTTGAACTTCGGAATTGTCTGGCAACTGAAAAACCATCGCTTCTGTTCCGCTGGCAATTGTCGTAGAATTAGCGAAAATCACCAAAGCACCAATTCCGATAAGTACTATAAAAACGGCAGCAATTTTGAGACCCCAAAATTTAGATTTTTCAGTTTTAGAAAAGGTTTGATTTTCAATTTTTTGAAATAAAGCTCTCTCATCAAATTCAGGGGATTGAAGTTGAGACGAATATTTTTTTATTTTGGCAAAAGTTTCAAAATCAGCTTCACCTTTTACAGCATCGTCTGGAATTTCGTTATTAAACCATTTTGCCCATCGATTGTTATCTTCCATTTTTCGGTGTTCTGTAATTAAAACAATTCAAATTGGTTTTACCCTAATTCAATTGTTCAATTTCTTTTCGGAGTAAAATCAGTGCGTTTTGCATTCGTTTTTCAACTGCTTTAACGCTGATTTGTTCCATTTCAGCAATCTCTTTGTAAGATTTGCCTTCGACGCGATGCAACAAAAATACGCTTCGTTGTTTTGGCGTGAGTTGCTGAATGGCATTTTGCAACTTCACTTTAAATTCTTCTTCTTCCAAAACAAATTCTGGTGTTTGATGATCCTCTTTGCTTTGTGTGTGACTTTTTTGATAGTTGAGCACTACTTTTTGGTGCTTATATCTATTTAAGGATAAATTATTGGCAACGGTGAACAAAAATGAACGCGCTTTAAGAAATGGCACGTCCTTGCATTTTTCCCAAAGCTTGATAAATGCTTCCTGTACAACTTCTTCCGCCCAGACTGAATGTCCAAATTTATAATAAAAATGGCGGTAAAGTTCTGTCGATTGCTGCTGATAAATCCGCTCAAAAATTGACTTTAGGCAGACCTTATCGATTAAATTTTTGTCCTTTTGCAAAAGTTTTGGTTTTAAGTAAAACAATTTAACTAAAGTTTGCCCTAAGACTTAGGGTAAAATTATTCAAACTTGTTTTACTATTGAAACGAATGTACTAATTTTACCAAATGAAGTCTATTTATTGCTTATTTTTAATAGGATTTTTCACTTTAGTTGCTTGTCAAAGCGATGATTTTGAAATAGAATTAGACGATGAGCAAACCAGGGCTAGCAGCGATGAAATTACAAATTTGCTGAGTCGTGCCGCTCAAAATCCTACAGCTTTCGACAATTTTATCGACGGTAGCAGTGCCATGAGTATTGTTTTTCCTTTTACGGTTGAAATTAACAATCAAAATATAGTTGAATTGTCCACAGAAACCGATTATCAAAATCTTATTGATGAATTGAATAGTTATGCAACTGAACCAGATTTAGAATTACAGTTTCCAGTAGAAGTTTCATTGGTAAATTATGAAACACTTAGTATTCAAAATGAAGCAGAATTTGGGGCGTTAATTGCTGAAGCTAAAGAAAGTTCAGAAATCAATTGTATAGATTTTAGTTTTCCGTTACGCTTAAATTTCTTTAATTCTACAAACGAAATTAACGAAAGTGTCGTACTTCAAAATAAAGCACAGTTCTTTAATTTTATTGAAAATTTAAAAGCTGACAACGCTTTTTATGAATTCGATTTTCCTTTGGAAATGGAATTCGAATCTCTAAACCTTAGTATAAATTCTTTTGCTGAATTAGAGTCTGCTTTTACAAATTTAGATTTCGCCTGCTATGAACCTTTGTTATACGAATTTGAACCGGAACAACCTGATTTAATTACTTTTTTGACTGAAGGAGAATTTGTGATAGTCAATTTTGTTGATGAAGGTGAAATTGATACTGAAGAGTTTGATGATTTCATTTTTACTTTCAATTCAGATAACAGTATTTCAGTTGTAAATACTGCAACGCAAGCTGAATTTATAGGAAATTGGGAAGTAGAATTTGATGATGGCATTCAAAAACTAGATTTGGTTTTTAACGATGACGAGCTGGATGATCTCGATGAGGACTGGGATATTTCAGACTTTGGAAATTCTGATCAATTAGTATTATTTGATGAACCAAATAGTGACTTGGTTTTTGAAAAGCTTTAACCTAGAAAAATAAAAATAATTTTTAAAAAATAATTCCTTTGAGTTAGGGTAAGTTAATTTTAAGTTGTTTTATAAATGAAACCTAAATATAATATCATGAAAATTTTAAAGACATTAAGTTTACTCACAGCAACAACAGCATTTATTGCTTGTTCTTCTGATGACGATGTGAATAATAATGGGCAAAACCTGGAACCAAAAGCTAATTTGCAAATATTAGCCACTACCAACGCACAAACTGCTGGCAGATTAGCACAATCGGCAAATAGTTTGGAAGTTGAAAGCTTTATGATTAATATCAAAAAAATTGAATTTGAATATCCAGAAACTTCAGGAAGATCGGTTAGTTCTTCTTCAGATTCAGAAGATAGTGATCATTTAAGTTTTGAAGAATTGCCAGTTCAAATTCAGGACTATTTGGAAGAAAACTATCCAGATGATCCATTTTGTAAAGCAGAATTGGAAGATGATTTAGATGATCCATATCGTTATGAAGTCGAGTTGCAAAGTGGACTAGAGATTTATTTCCGTGAAGATTTCACTGTTTATGCTACGGAACAGGACGATAGCAATTGTGATGACAGTGACGATGATGATTCTGATGACGATAATAGTTATGGAAGTGATGATGAATTTGACTTAAACGGCCCTTTTGAATTAGATTTAGCTGGCGGTCCTGTCACTGTTACAGAAGTTGAAATTCCAGTAGGTGAATACGAAGAAGTTGAGTTTGAAATGGATAGAAGTACAAACCCAAACAGTCCTTTATTTCAAAAATCAATGTTGATTTCTGGTACGATAAACGGAACGCCTTTAGAGTTTTACCATACTTTCGACGAAGAATTTGAAGTTGACTATGAAGATGCTGGACAAAATCTTATCATTGACGAGTCTAATAACAACACGGTAACTTTCAACTTCGATTTGAATGCAGTTATTAGTGAGGTAGACTTGAGTAGTGCAACGGATGGTAATGGTAATGGAACAATTGAAATTAGTCCAGAGGACGAAGATGGCAATAATGCTCTAGCCAATCAAATTAAAAATGCTATTAAAAATTACGTTGATTTACTAGATGATTAAAAGGTAATTCAAAAATCACTCATAAAAAAACCTGCTTCAAAAGCAGGTTTTTTTGTGCTTAAATCTTTAAATTTTGAATTGAATTTATAGAATTCAATTCACTCTAATGAAACCTATAAATATTTAAAATCTAATCAAAAAATGTATCTTGCTTGGTGAACCTTTATATATTAAAATTATGAATATGAAATTTGTTCTTGCGTTCTGTTTCTTATTAACAAGTTTAGCATTTTCTCAAGAAAAAAAAGTCAATGAACATATGATTGTTGCTAAGGGCTGTGAATCACTCACTGATAATATTCAATTAAGAGATTGTTTGTCGAAAGTAGTTTCTCAAACATTGCAAAGCCAAATGAAGAGTTCATTTCAAAATACGCTAAATCCAGGATTAAATAAATTTATCATCACCTTTAAAATCACGAAAGACAAAAAAGTTGAACTTCTAAAAATTAATACCAATAATACAAATACTGAAAAATATATCGCAAAATATCTTAGCAAAATAAAGATTGAAAAACCAGGAATTATTGATGATTCACCAGTTGATGTAACCTTCAGTGTTCCATTGAAAATTAGAAAAAAAATTAATGGTCCAGTAGCAGTGCACGAAATGAGTCGATTGATTTTCCAGTACGATAAATCGAACACATCTAATTTAAAACCAACTTTAAATCATTGTGGATCTACCTCCGGAAAAGTTGAAACTGTAGAATGTATGCAAACTTATTTAATCGACGGGACTTATAATTCTATCAATACTAATAAAATCAAATCAATGATGAATGATGGTTTGAATACGATTAAAATAAGAGTAAGTTATAATAAAAATAATGAAATCTCTAAAATAGATTCAGCAAGTGGTAACTTAAAATTAGATAGTATTTTTGAAGAAACCTTAGTAAATCTATTAAAAAAAGTTCAATTTGAAAGCCCGAGTAATGGAGACGAAAGTTTTTCTGGAGATTTAGTTTTAGTGCTAAATTATTTAAAAACATAATTCAACAAGATGATCATCTCCTAATTCTGATTAAGTAGAATTTTTTTAGGACAAGTGTTTCTTTATCGCTATATATTTCAA
>NZ_RQVT01000026.1 GCF_004010055.1 Psychroflexus aestuariivivens | reverse complement strand
TAAAAGTTTAACCGAAAAGTTTGCGCATTTTAAGTCGCCACTTTCGTTATGCGCGAGACGTTGGGGTGCATTTGAAAAAAACATAAAAGCGACAAGAATTTCGTAAATTGCAAATATGAAAGACACGACAATATATTCAATAGGACACGGAAATAAGAAGATTGAGGACTTCATAGCCGAATTGAAGTCGTTTAAGATTCAATTTCTTCTTGACATACGTTCAAAACCGTATTCAAAATGGAATACCCAATTTAATCAAGCAGCACTTGATTTGGAATTGAAAAATAATGGAATTACCTATGTTTTTGTTGGCGACACATTAGGCGGTCTACCTGAAGACAGAAGTTGCTATGATTATGATGGAAAGGTTGTTTATGACTTGATTAAAGAAAAAGACTTTTTCAAACAAGGGCTTGAAAGATTAACAACAGCAAACGCAAAAAAAATCAACCTTGCCATAATGTGTAGTGAATCTAAACCTGAAGAGTGCCATAGAAGCAAACTAATTGGACAGGAACTTCTAAACAAAAATATTTCTCTGAAGCACATTGTATCAGAGAAGCGAGTTAAATCGCAAGTAGCAGTAATGAACGAACTAACAAAAGGTAAAGGAACAGTTGACCTATTTGGAAACGAAATGGACTTTACTTCAAGAAAATCATATTAATGGAATTTTTTACAATTGGAGTTTACAACTCAACCGAGCAGGAATATTTTAAAAAGCTTTCAGATAACAACATTGACACATTTTGCGATATACGGCAAAGAAGAGGTGTAAGAGGTGCAAAATATGCTTTTGTAAATAGCAATAGGCTTCAAGAAAAACTTAACGAGCTTGATATTAAATATGGACACGTAATTGAACTTGCCCCTACTTCCGACATTAGAGACCTTCAGAAAGAAGCAGATGCTCAACAGGGAGAATTAAAAAGAGACCGAAATAAACTCGGTAAAGTATTTACAATTGCTTACAAAGACAGAATATTGAGCAATTTTGACTTTGATTCATTTATAGATAATCTTGATGAAGTTGGTGCAAATCGTGTGGTTTTGTTTTGCGTTGAAGAAAAACCAGAAGCTTGTCATAGGTCAATAGTTACTAATAGGTTGGAGCAATTAGGATTTAAAGTAACTCATCTTTAAATGAAAGCATTAATTGTTTCTAAAACTAAAATGAAAAACGCAGTTTGCGTTGGTGCATTACTGCTTGAAAGCAATCTCAATATCCGCCTTTTAAATCCAGGAAACAAGAATCAACCGGAAAATACTGAATTTGAAATTGGTCAACTTTGGGATATAAAATTCATAAACAGAAATCCAAAAGAAAAACCACATACAGAAGATGTCATTGTTTTATCTAAATCCTTCATTGAGGACGTTCCTGATATAGCCAACTTTTTAAAATCACTAAATATAAATGTGTTTAAGGGTACCCCAAAGACTTTGTTCGATGGGAAACTCGAATGGTATCATAATGGAAGCGGATTCATTGCTGGAGATAAAGGAATGCCTGAGTTTAGTGTGTGCTTTTGGAAATCGGACAAAGACTTAGAATTATACTACAGCTATAAGAAGGCAAGATACAAGTATGACCATAATATTAGCTTTCCTTTTGTAGGGTTAGTTGAACCAATTAATATAATTGAAAAAGGCACGTTATTAAGAGTTTCGCTAACAAGACCATTTGATAAAGATAAAAATGGAAAGTTATCATCATGGCTTCAATTATCAGGTTGGTATAGTGACAAATCGAAATATGCAGTTAATAATGCTTGTAAAATAATTTTTGATGAAAATTTAGACGACTATTATACCTTGCTATGCGTAGAAGGATATGTATATCGAAAATTGACACCTCGATTTCTTAATAATGATGAAATAGAGAATGCATTAAGCTATTTACAACGAGCTAACAAAGACGATGAAATAGTAGAAATACTTAAAACGTACTGCTATAATTTGGCTTTATTCGATGAAGATGTTATCCGCAAAAATTTTTCACACTTTGTTAATTCAAAATATGAAGCATTTTGTAATTTTTTGATTGGAAATATTTTATACACCGAAGAAACAGAGCACCTTGCAAATAAATATTTCTTAAATGCAGTTAAAATAGATAATCAATATGCTTTAGCTTTTGCATATTTAGGTTCATCTTCTAATGACACAGACAAAGAATTAAACCTTTATAACAAGTCCTTAAATATTGAGGAATCAGCACACGCACTGCTTTCAAGAGGTCTTCTTTATTTATATCGTAAATCGGATTATATTAAAGCAATAGTGGATTTCACATCTCTTTTAGAGTATTTAGAATCGAACAAGGATAAAACGCACGAAAAAACCAAGATTTATTATTACAGAGGAATTGCTAACTATAAATCAGAAAACTTCCAAAGAGCAGTTGAAGATTTCAACAAGGTGGATTCAGGATTAGATATTTCAAAAAGAGAGAATCCAAATGAGTACCGAGCTTTTGCAAAAGCTAAATTGGGCGATTCTGAAGGCGCAATTAAAGAGTTTGAAAATCCAATTAGAGTTTTACCCAATAAAGCTTTTCTATATCGAGATAGAGGAATAGTTAAACTAATATGCAATAGATTACAAGATGCTATAGATGATTTTAATATTGCACTAAAGCTTTACCCAGAATATAAAGATGCTCTTGAGTTAAAAGAAAAGGCTCTTAAAAAATTGAAGCATGAATGAACATTTGCCAAATAGAAATGATAAATTATTTAAAGAGGAAATAAATCCAACCTTTGGGGCTTGGTTAAAAAACCCAGCAAATAAGTTTTTCTTGTATTCGGAGGGCTATAAAGAGGCCGGTAAAAAATTATGGGAGTTCTGCATAGAAAATAACTTTTATGCTAACACCCTAATCTATCCTTTGGTATTCAACTATCGTCAATTTATCGAATTGAGAATTAAGGAATTGATGATAATGGGCTACAAATATGTTGATGACAATAAAGACTTTGCAGATGAACATAGTCTTTTGAAGCTATGGTGTATATACCGGAATGAAATACTTGTAAATATTGAAACTATAGACGAAGAGATACTTGATAATGTTGAGAGAGTTATAAAACAGTTCAATACCGAAGATCCAAAATCAATGTGCTTTAGGTATCCAGTATCTCGTGGACCACATAGAAAGGAACATATAAACCGTGAAACAATTGACTTGAATAATTTCAAAAATGTGATTGATAGACTAATCTACTTCTTTGATTGGCAATGGGACATGATTTCGCATTATCAAGAATTAAAAGATGAAATGATTGCAGATATGTATAGAGAGTATTGGTAAAGAAAAACGCACCCCAACATTGTATAAGCGTAATGCGGGCTGAATAGCTAAAACTAAGCTTTTTGCTTCTAAGAAACTTTGCGGTATCCAGACAGTGAATCGCTCCGAAATCCCGCACTACGCTTATACTTGACCGTTATGTGCTATTTATGAAAGTGCTTATCCTAAAAAACAATACTTAAAATTTAAGTAATGAAAAAAACTATTTTAGCATTATCTTCAATTCTATTATTAAGTTGTGGAGATAATCAGAAATTGAAACATGAAATATCTGTCTTAAAAAATAAAAATGACAGTTTGAATAGTGTTTTAGATACATTGAAAACTAAATTTATTTTTGATAATGCATTCGTAAAGCATATTGTAAATGAAAATCAACCTATTGAAGAAGGAAATGTATATACAGGTGAATTTTACTTTGTTGCTTATAATGATGATGACAAACTTTTATTTACAAATAATTCTTCATCAAAAACAGACACTTTATCAGGAATAAAATCTGGTGGCTACGTTTATAAATTTAAAGCTCAGAAAGGAAAAAATGTTTTTAATTTTAAACCTTTGATTCTTAGTAAAACAGCTAAAGAATTTAGAAATTCTAGTTTCTTTGATGTAAATATATCTGATCAAATAAACGTAGAATAAAAACAGCACATAACACTACATATCGCTCATTGCGGAGTTTGTGGCTGAAATCGAAGTTTCGGGATTTTCTGGGAATAAAAACATAAATCGAAAAATAATTACTAATTTTCCCGCAACGAAGCGATATGCGAGAACGTTGTAGGTCATATAAAAAAACATTTTCCGAAAAAAAACTTGCTTCGATTTCAACGCTGA
>NZ_RQVT01000030.1 GCF_004010055.1 Psychroflexus aestuariivivens | reverse complement strand
ATAGAAAATAAAAAACTTGCCCTGACACCTTATAAAATTAATTGCTAGTGCAAGCCTACTTACCAAAATCTTTGCGGATTTTCTATTCGGTTTATATTTGCTATTTTAGTTGCTGAAACACGCACCTACTCATAGCCGAGACCGTTAGCCACATCCTCCTGACTCAAAAAATCCTAAATCCCTCGACAAACGTTAAATGAATAAATTTAGGTTAGAAAATGAAAATTTAGAAAAATATCATTGTTTTTTGATGTTGTTGGTTGTATGATTTAATATCAACAACGGTTGTTGATATTTTGTTGCCTTGTTGTTGGTTTTTTGTTGCTGAATAGTTCTGAAACATTGCAATACTGTTTTTATTGTTGTTTGATGTTGTTGTTTGGATGGTATGATATGAACAACGGTTGTTGATATAGTCGTTGCTTTTAGTTGTTGGCTTCGTTGTTTTTATTAGAAACAAAAGTATGTCAAGAAAAAAAAACAAACTTCAATAAGTGCATATAGAGAGTCGATCACCTATTTATCCGTTTACAAACGTTTAAATACGACTAAGAAACATAAATGATATATATTTGGTGATATTAAGTGGTTGCCTCACATTTGTGAAAATCGAAATAATACAATAATCTATGGAGCTAACAATCAACAAGGAAGAATTTAAATACGCACTATCTGAATTTGGTAAAGGCGAAATATTTGAAGAATTCGCCCATTCATTTTTAAGCCAAGTTTTAGGCGATGAATTTATTCCTGTTGGTGGCACAAAAGACAAAGGAATTGACGGAAGTTTAAAAATCTATTCACGGTCTACTCATCCAACTTTTATATATCAAATATCAACTGAACTTGGTTACGAGAAGAAAATTCAAGGCTCTATCGAAAAGCTGATTATGAATGATATTAATGTCGACCGATTAATTTACGTTACTGGAAGAAAGGTTAATCAAAAAAATACCATTGAGGATGATTTTATTAAGACCAATAAGATCAATCTTACAATTTATGATGTAGAATGGTTTGCAAGTAACGTAACAAATGATGAAAGATTAATCCAATTATACAATTCTTATATTGAAAGTAATATTCATCAATTTAGAAAACCACAAAATGAATATGTTGTTGGCAATTATATAAAAGACCCAAGGCTTTATGTTTTTATGCGTCAACAATTCAATTCAAAAAATAATAATGATGAAATAGAAGAGAAACTTGCGGACAGTTTGATACTTTACGCTTTAGAAGGAACAGCTTCAGAAACTAAAAGGTTCAAAAATTTAGAACAAATAAAACAAGATGTTGCTCAATATGTAAAATTTAATCCAAAATCTGTTTATAGTACTATTGAAAAACAATTAGGTGTTCTTTCATCAAAACCAAATCAAATAAACTATCATTCAAAAGAAGATGCATATTGTCTGCCATATCAAACAAGACTAATACTTCACGAGAGAGATATTGAAGAAACACATATTCATAATTCATTTAAGGGACAAACTTTAGAACAACTGAAAAAATATTTAAAAGATGAAAATGTAAAAGCAACAAATGTGCTTTCTCTTATTGAAACCACAGTTCATAACATATACCATAAACAAGGAATAGAATTTTCTTCATTTATTATTGACGGTCAAAGTAGAGATATACTTGAAGTTGCACTTCCTGAAATAGTTGGTCAAGTAGTAGATGATAGTCATATTAAAATGGATAATAAAGAGAGTGTTAAAAAAGCTCTTTTAATGACAATCCGAAATATAGCCTACAATGGCACAACTGAACAGAATGAATATTTAAGGCGTTTATCGTACACCTACAATATGATGTTTATGCTTCGTTGGGACCCTCATTTAGCAAGTGCTTTTCAAAAATTGGCATCTCAACTCAAAATATATGTAGGTACTTCCATTTTAATTCCGGCCTTATCAGAAATTGATTTAAAACCTTCTAAAAGAAGATATTGGAGTTTATTAGAAGGAGCATATATAGCTGGAGTTCAGTTAACAATTAACGAAACAATTTTAGACGAGTTAGTCAATCATTTTGGAATGATTCGTTACAAATACAAAACGATGTATAAAAATGTTGAGGATTTTTATCTTGAAAATGAAATCAACACAATGTACGTGGATGAAATATTAATCAGAGCTTACTTTTACTCAAAAAGTAGAGGGAATGTTCAGAGATTTTATGAATTCATAGATAACTTTGCACATCCTAATTTATACAACGCTCATCGTGATTTAAAAGAGTTTTTACACGATGAATTCCATATAGAATATGAAGACACTTCAAAAATAGAGAAGAAAATTGACGATAAGGATTTAAAGTCTTTAACAGATCGTTTAACTGAAATGAAAAACTCAAAAGAACGTGCAGAAACGGATGCAAAATTAATGCTTATGGTTTATAAACAAAGGGAAATTAATCAAGAAGAAGACAGGAAAAGTGTTTTTGGCTATAAAACTTGGTGGCTATCTAAAGATATTTATACTTATCAAGCTATTAAAGATGTGTTCGGTTCACGTTATAATGTAAATTGTTATATGCGTTCCGATTTTCTCTTTAATTATATTGCAATGGCACCAAAGAAAAAGGAAATTGACAATATGTTTAAAGAGGTGTTTCCAAGTCTTTTAGGAATTAATTTAAGCTATCACATGCCAAAAGATATTTGTGGACACGTAAATAAAGCTTTAAATGAACATTCAGAGAAATCGCCAACAATGATTAGACGTGCTGTTAGAAATTACACGGAAAAATTAATGAGTACAAACACTAAAAACTCTAAACAATTAAATTCATTTTTTGATGATGAACTGAAAAAGTTAATGAAGAATTAAAAACGTGTGGCAACAACGTGTATAAAAACAGAGCTATTACAGTTTCTTCGAGAGGTTATCGCTTATTTACAAAGTACGCCAAATCCGAAAAATTAAAGTTTATTTATAAGCTACGTTTCATACACAAGACCGTAGGCAATTTAAACCAAAAACCGAGTAATCATCAAACTTTAAGAAAGAACTGCTTATGGCTATAAAAAACTTCAACACAGACTTCTTTCTTAAAGAGGAACACATTCAAAAAGCTTATGAATTAGCAAAGGCACAAATGTAAGCTACCCTTAATTAGAACTGTTTATTATTCCAATCTAGTAACAAATTTATTGTTT
>NZ_RQVT01000022.1 GCF_004010055.1 Psychroflexus aestuariivivens | reverse complement strand
TTGTCAAAAACGACCGCTTTCAAAAATAAATCGACCGCGGTCGATTTATTTTTGGTGCTGGTGAACCTTTCAAACGACCACCATCGAATAATTTTCGGTGTAGCACCAACTGAAAAAACACCATTTTTAAGTATAAAATCACTACAAATCTATTCAAAATAGACATTAAAGCAGTCAAAACTTGGCTTTATTTATCAAATTTAGCGCCCTGTAATCACCTTAAAAATTATCTTTTTCAGAGATTTTTATACACTGAAAAAACGACAAACAGTGTCAAGTTTCAAGTTCCAAGTTGAAAGATTCCAGGTTCAGTCTAAGCAAACTGAAACACAAGTATACTAGTCTACCAGTATCCCTCTCAACAAATCACCCAATCTTCAAATATAAGCTCTAGGCAGTAGGCTGTAAGCTTGAATATTTCAAATTTTTCCTTTCGAATTTTTGTGTCTAAGATCTGAAGTCTAATATCTAAGCATCTAAATAAACCGGCTTACTTTTAAAATGCGCTTGAAATGCAAAAACAAGACTGCGAGAGGATGGAGATGTAAGCATTAGTTTACGGTTGCTGGAATAGCAGGAGGCAGACTTGTTTTTAGGATTTCCAGTATTTTAAAATCGGCCTAGATTTTTTTGTTTCTTTTTTCATCAATGGAAAAAAGAATGGATTGCTGATTTGCTTGTGAAGTATCAGTTTTATCAAAAAAAACCTAGAAACGTGAAATCTATTAGCTTAATGTCACTTCGAGTGATTTTACTGATGCGGTCAGCAGTAGGAAAATTGTATCGAGAAGAAATTATCATTAGTTCTCGATACATTTATTACGCCCTTGCCGGTCGTTATAAATACTCGAACTGACAGAGTGACATTTCAAATTTTTCATTTCAAATTTATAGGTCTGAATTCTAAAATCCAATATCTCTCTATCTTCAGCAATAAGCTCTAGGCTACAGGCTCTAGGTTGTAAGCTAAATTCCAAGAGCTTCAAACATCAGTATACTAGTCTACCAGTAAACCAGTATCGCTCTCCCTAAATCTCCTTATCTTCAGCTTAAAGCAGTAAGCTAAAATCTAAGCTTCATCATAACGAGAAATTTCATGAAATATGAAATTTGGAAGTTGCTAAAAATAAAAACTCTAAAGCGAAAATTAAAGAATTGAACAAAAATCACTATTTTTGATAAATGACAAAATTAGGCCAAAATGGATATGACTGCTCAAATAAAAAATAACTTGATTTCAAGAATTAAGGAATCTAAAGATTTAAACTTTTTAAAAGCTCTTCAGGCTTTATTTGACTCATCCGAACAGGAATTATACCAATTATCTTCTCAGCAAAAAAATTCAATTTCAACTGGAAGAAAACAAATACAAAATGATCAATTTTCAAGTAATGAATCTGTAATTTTTGAAATGAAAGGATGGCTAACAAAAAAATAATTTGGTCAGATTTAGCCAAATCGCAATTTCGAGATATTCTTGAATTTTATATTGATAGAAATGAGTCTGCTACATATAGTTTAAAACTTCTTGAAGAAACAGAACATTTGTTAAAAACGCTCTCGGAAAGTGAATTTATTGGACGATTAACTTCAAATTAAGAAGCACGTGTAATACCAATGAAAGTCTATTTGATTTTTTATGAAATAAAAGAAGATACCATCGAAATCGTTTCATTCTGGGATAATAGACAAGACACAAGGAGTCAAAAACAATCATAAATAAACTGTCATTCCCCAGAAATTTATGTGGAATCTCAACAACCTCTAGGCTGTACACCTAAATAATTCAAATTTCAAATTTTCCATTTCAAATTTATAAGTCTAACATCTAAAATCCAGCGTCTATTTATCTAAATGTCACTTCGAGTGATTTCAAAAGATTCAATAAGAAGCTATTGAAATAGTAACGAGAAGTTAGTCTAATCCAATCATCATTAGTTCTCGATACATTTATTACGCCCTTGACGGTTGTAATAAACACTCGAACTGACAATATGAGGTTTCAAATTTCAAATTTCATATTTTAAATTTTTCATTTCAAATTTATAAGTCTAACATCTGAAATCCAGCATCTACTTATCTAAATGTCACTTCGAGTGATTTTACTGATGCGGTTAGCAGCAGGAAAATTGTATCGAGGAGAAATCATTAATAGTTCTCGATAGCTCTACTGAGCATAGTCGAAGTGCATTTATCACGCCCTTGCCGGTTTTAATAAACACTCGAACTGACAGCAGAATATTTAAAATTTATGAGTCTGAGATCTGAAATCTAATACCTTAATATAAAAAGAAAAACTGACTTGATTTGTGACTTAATGCTTTGAAAAGTAGGTATTTGAAAGTTCAGGAGACAATAGTCTTGAAAAAGGTTGAAATATTTTTTTTAATACCCACAGGTACAGTATGTTATATTTTTAATAGAAAACCCAAAAATCTTGGTGTGTTAAAAAAAAACATTATATTTGAACTTTAAATAAAAATATTAACCATGAAAAAATTTACACTCTTTACATTATTTTTCGCTTTTACAGCAATGGCTGTACATGCACAAGAACAAGAGGACACGTTCGATAATTTAGAATACAACAACTGGTCAATCGATTTTGGGTTTGGGGTGAATAAACCTTCAAGAAACTTATCACCGGGCGTACAGTCTGAATGGTTTGAAAACTTTTCTCTAAATCTTGGCGCACGCTATATGATTAATGACAAGTTCGGCTTGAGAGCGAGTGCAGGTTATTATGAAGTCTTATCTTCTAATGAGGTTGAGTTTGAAAACAATTTCTTTTCAGTCTCTGGTGAAGGGGTTGCTAATTTAGGGACTATCTTAGGCTTTAAACAATGGACCAATCGAATCAATTTATTGGCACATGCTGGTTTAGGCTACGGGCAAAATAATTTTGATACTAATTCTCCTAAAGATGGAGGTAAAGATGGATCTTTACATGTGATTGCTGGTTTAACACCACAAGTCAAATTGAGTGATCGTTTTGCTTTGAATCTTGATGTGTCTTACTTTGGTAACATCAGACAAGACTGGACATGGGATGGTTATTCAAGAAATTACGGTTCTGGTTTTGACGGTTCAATGGTCAATTTAAGTGTTGGCTTGTCCATATATTTAGGTGATGCTGAAAAGCATGCAGACTGGGTAGACAATTCTCCTGAAAAACGTTTTGCCTCTAAAGTTGGTGAATTAGAAAATAAATTAGACCAATTGGAACGCGATATGCAGGATGATGATAAAGATGGTGTGCCGAATTATCTTGACACAGAGCCTAATACAACTTCAGGTGTTGCAGTAAATTCTAAAGGTGAAGCCGTTGATAAAAATGATAATGGCGTGCCTGATGAAATTGAAGCTTCATTGGATAAAAAATATGCAACAAAAGAAAGAGTTGAGCAGCAAATGCGCGAAGGTGGAGCTGGCGGCGGTTTAAGCGGTGTGAAATCATTAGCCAATAATGGTTTGATTAATGTGTACTTCCAGTTTAACAGCTCTCAACCAGAGTATTATTCATTAGATGCGATCAACAGTATTGTGAAATACATGAAAGCTAACCCTGATGCACAAGCGACCTTAACAGGTTATGCTGATGAGATTGGTAACACTGCTTATAACAAAACATTGTCAGAAAATCGTGCAAAACGTGTGTATGACATTGTTATTGCAGCAGGTATTGATGAAAGTCGTTTAGACTATACTGGTGGCGGAGTTGACAGTTCAGTTGATAAGTCATCTAGTGCGGCAAGACAAATCGTAAGACGAGTTACTTTTGAACTCAAATAAATTAAATATTTTATAAAATACTAAAACCGTTGGATGTCAAACTTCCAGCGGTTTTTTTATAATCTAAATCGAAGCCGTATTTCGTAAAGTCAAATTCGTATTCAATAATGCTATTGACCTTTAGTTTTAGTGTTATATTATTAATCTGAATTAGATATGACTCTTTACTTACTTTGTGTAATGGGAGTAAGTAATGCGGAATGAGACAGATTAATTTTTGTGAGTTTGTTTGAAATAAATTTAATTTGCAGACTTGCGAGTGCTCGGACTAATGACTCATTGACGTAATGGAAGGCTTACACCAAATCTGTGGCTGTTTGTTTTTTTGAATTGGATTAAAAAAAATGCTGACAATCAGCTTTGAAATTCAGTTGCTAAAGTTACTTTTGTGATTTACAACGGCGAAGCCGTCTAGCAATTCACTTTTTAATTTAAAATAACATGGATTATTTCGTACATGAAACTTCAGTTGTTGATGACAATTGTAGTATAGGACAGGGTACCAAAATATGGCATTTTTCGCATATCATGTCGGGTGCTGTAATTGGTGAAAGCTGCAACTTGGGGCAGAATGTAGTCGTCTCCCCAGATGTGGTGTTGGGAAGAAATTGTAAGGTGCAAAACAATGTGTCTATTTATACTGGCGTAACCTGCGCAGATGATGTTTTTTTAGGACCGTCTATGGTCTTTACCAATATCATCAACCCAAGGAGTGCAGTCAACCGCCGCAATCAATACCTAGAGACTAAAGTCGGTCAAGGTGCTTCTATTGGTGCTAATGCCACTATCGTATGTGGTCATGACATTGGAAAGTATGCTTTTATCGGTGCAGGTGCAGTGGTTACCAAACCTGTTTTGGATTATGCACTTGTAGTTGGTAATCCTGCAAAGCAAATCGGTTGGGTAAGCGCCTACGGACATCGCTTGCATTTTGATGACTCAGGGCTTGGCATTTGTCCAGAAACCCAGCAACAATACAAATTAGATGCAGGAAAAGTTGTCATGCTTTAAGGCTGTTTTTTTCTTAAAAAATGCTTAATTTTACAATCTATTATAACTAGAAACAATTTTATTTTGAAAATAAAAAATTTCGCTCTAATTGGAACAGCTGGGTTTGTAGCTCCACGCCATCTTAAAGCGATAAAGGAGACTGGAAATCAGCTGGTGGCAGCTTTAGATAAGTTCGATAGTGTTGGGATTATGGATAGTTATTTTCCTGAATCTGATTTTTTTACGGAGTTCGAGCGCTTCGAGCGTTACATCTCAAAATTAAAATATGAGAATAATCATAAAGTTGATTATGTGTCGATTTGCACGCCCAATCATCTGCACGATTCCAATATTCGTTTTGCTTTAAATCAAGACGCACATGCCATTTGTGAAAAACCATTGGTGCTGAATCCCTGGAATATCGATAATTTGAGTAAAATAGAACAAGAGTCAGGAAAAAAAGTCTATACCATATTACAATTGAGGCATCATCCGAGTATTTTAGCTTTAAAAGAAAAAATTGATCAGGGTCCAGCAGATAAAATTTACGATATCGATTTGACTTATCTCACCTCACGCGGCAACTGGTATTACACCTCCTGGAAAGGCGATGAATCCAAATCTGGCGGCGTGGCGTCTAATATTGGGGTGCATTTTTATGACATGCTGAGTTGGATTTTTGGGGATGTCACCTCCAACACTGTGCATTTGCATAGCCACGATCGTGCAGCAGGCATTTTGGAATTTAAGCAAGCGCGAGTGCGTTGGTTTTTAAGCATCAATGCAGATACTTTACCTGAGCATATTAAAGCCAATGGACAAACCACTTACCGCTCTATTAAAATGGATGGTGAGGAGATTGAGTTTAGCAATGGTTTTAAAGATTTGCACACCGAAAGTTACCAGCATATTCTGGATGGTAAGGGATATGGACTTCAAGATGCCAAAACCTCTATTCAAATCATTCATGATATTCGGACAGCCGAATTGCAACCGATACGAGGTGATTACCATCCGTTTTGCAAGCTATCGCAAAGTGCACACCCGTTTGAGGTTTAAGTGATATTATGGAGATACTAAATTTAATTGGTCGACACCAAGAACTTTTTGAAAGTGATATTTCAAAACATCAAAAGCAATTATTAGAAGCCGTTAGAAACTCTTCTTTTCTTGTGCTTGGTGGCGCAGGTTCTATCGGTCAAGCGGTGACCAAAGAAATTTTTAAGCGTAAGCCGCAAAAACTTCATGTAGTTGATATTTCTGAAAATAATCTTGTAGAATTGGTTAGAGATATTCGTTCATCATTTGGATATATTGATGGTGATTTCAAAACTTTTGCACTTGACATAGGTTCGCTAGAATATGAAGCTTTTATTCAAGCAGATGGGCATTATGATTATGTATTAAACCTATCAGCATTAAAGCATGTGCGCAGTGAAAAAGATCCCTTTACATTGATGAGAATGATTGATGTCAATGTGTTTAATACCGATAAAACACTTCAGCAATCTATCGCTAAAGGCACTAAAAAGTACTTTTGTGTATCAACGGATAAAGCAGCCAATCCTGTGAATATGATGGGTGCATCCAAACGTATTATGGAAATGTTTTTAATGCGTAGAAGTCAAGATATTACAATTTCGACAGCGCGATTTGCCAATGTTGCCTTTTCTGATGGTTCATTGTTACATGGTTTTAACCAACGTATTGCCAAACGTCAGCCAATCGTCGCACCTAACGATATCAAACGTTATTTTGTAATTCCTCAAGAGGCTGGAGAACTCTGTTTAATGTCTTGTATTTTTGGAGAGAATCGTGATATTTTCTTTCCGAAGCTGAGCGAAGACTTACACCTGATTTCATTTGCAGATATTGCCATCAAATATTTGGAGATGCGAGGCTACAAAGCTTATCAGTGTAAAGATGAAGATGAAGCCAGAAGTTTAGTAGAGACATTGCCAGAGCAAGGACAATGGCCGTGCTTATTTACAAAAAGCGATACCACAGGAGAGAAGGATTTTGAAGAATTTTATACCGAAGATGAAACTTTGGATATGAAACGCTTTGAAAAGCTGGGAATCATAAAAAATGAATTAAACATAGAGAAAGACAAATTATCGCACTTTGAAAGTCAAATCAATTTGATGTGGCAAAATAAACAATGGAACAAATCTGAAATCGTTAAACTTTTTAATCAAATGATCCCAAACTTCGGACACCAAGAAACTGGAAAATATTTGGATGGGAAAATGTAGAAGCGCTTCGCGGTTTATTAACTCGCTTCGCTTTTGGTTTATTGCTCGCGAGCTCGAAGTTTATTAAGGTTTATGTTTAAATGTTTATTTGTTTAATTGATTAAAATGAAAAAATTTAGTTTTGAAAATCTAGAAGTTTGGAATGATGTTAAGTTATTGACTAAGGATATTTATATTATGACTAAATCATTTCCAGATGAAGAAAAATACGGATTGGTTAGCCAGGTTAGAAGAGCAGTAATTTCAGTTTCGTCTAATATAGCTGAAGGTTCCGCAAGAAATTCAGCTAAGGACCAGGCTCATTTTTATCAAATAGCATTTAGCAGTCTGATGGAAGTACTCAGTCAACTAATTATTTCAGTAGAACTTGAATTCATAAATAACAACCAACTAAAACTTCATCGTGAAAAAATTTCAGATATAGCATATAAATTAAATGCACTTCGATCCGCAGCATTAAAACGAACAAAAAAATAAACCATATAAACTTTTATAAACCTATAAAACGATCAACACCTAAACCCCATAAACCAAATAAACTTTTATAAACAATTCAACAACAAACAATGCAACCCAAAATCCAACAAACCATCAATTTCATAAGGAATTATTATCAAACAGAAGACTTTATTCCGTTGCATGCGCCAGTATTTAATGGCAATGAAAAGGCTTATTTAAACGAGTGTATAGATTCTACGTTTGTGTCTAGTGTTGGTAAATTTGTGGATGAGTTTGAATTGAAACTTGCTGAATATATTGGCGTAAAGAAAGCAGTGGTTTGTGTGAATGGGACGAATGCCATTCATTTGTGCTTGAAATTGGTAGGGGTGGAAGCTATGGATGAAGTCATCACGCAACCTTTAACTTTTATCGCCACAACAAATGCTATTACTTATGCCAATGCTATTCCTGTATTTGTAGATGTCGACAAAGACAGCATGGGATTATCCCCCAAATCAATGCTTGATTTTTTAAAGCGCAATACAGAAATAAAAAATAAGACCTGCTACAACAAAAATACAGGGAGACGGATTAAAGCCTGCTTGCCTATGCATACCTTTGGTCACGCCTGTCGCATAGACGAAATTAAACAGATTTGTGATGACTATCATATCGAATTAGTGGAAGATGCTGCAGAAGCGATGGGTAGTAAATACAAGGGACAACATCTAGGCAGTTTTGGCAAACTTGGCGCAATTAGCTTTAATGGCAACAAAATCATGACCACTGGCGGAGGAGGTGTGATTGTCACTAATGATGAAGCATTGGCCAAACAAGCCAAACATATCAGTACACAAGCTAAAACGCCTCATACTTGGGAATACCATCATGATGAAATTGGCTACAATTACAGAATGCCCAATTTAAATGCAGCTTTAGGTTTAGCGCAGCTAGAGCAACTTGATCAATTTTTAGAAAGTAAAAGACAACTAGCCAAAGAATATAAAACATTTTTTGAAACCCATAACATCAAAACTTTTGAAGAAAGAACCGATGAACAATCCAATTATTGGTTAAATGCTGTTATCTTAGAGTCTTTAGAAGAAAGAAATCTGTTTTTAAAAGAAATGAATGCAGCAGGTGTGATGACAAGACCGATTTGGCAGTTAATGACCAGATTAACTATGTTTCAGGATTGCCCTAAAACCAGTCTTAAAAATGCAGAATACCTTGAAGAACGCGTTGTAAACATACCGAGTAGTGTCAAATAAAAAATCTGTACTTGTTGGATATTCAGGACATGCCCTAGTGGTTGGGGATACCGCACTATCATTGGGCATTGATGTAAGCTTTTATACAGACAAAAAGCAAATTAATAATAATGTATTTGGTTTGGAATACCTAGGTTTCGAAGGCGATGAAGGCTATAAATATTGGACAACACAATATGATTATATACTCGGCATAGGCGATAATACAATTAGAGAAAAAACCGCCCAAATTCTAACTAAAAAACAACAAAGTATTTTAACTATAGAGCACCAATCCTCAAGTATTTCTAAATTTGCAAAATTAGGTTACGGCTGTTTTGTTGCCAGTCATGTCAGTGTCAATGCTATGGCGAAGATTGAAGACTTTTGTATTTTAAATACAGGTTGTATCATAGAACATGAATGTACAATCCAACAATCTGCACATATTGCACCAGGTGCAGTATTGGCGGGAAATGTAAAGATTGGACGCCGAACATTTGTTGGCGCAAATGCAGTCATTAAACAGGGCGTTAAAATTGGTGACGATGTGGTTATCGGCGCTGGATCAGTGGTTATAAATGATGTCCCTAACAATAAAACAGTAGTTGGTAACCCCGCAAAACAAATAAACAAATAAAACAATGCAGAAGACATTAATTATAGCAGAAGCAGGTGTCAACCATAACGGTAGTCTAAAAACCGCCAAGCAATTGATAGATGCTGCTGCCGATGCAAATGTTGATTATGTTAAATTTCAAACTTTTAAAGCGGACAAAATAGTTACTAAATCAGCAAAAAGAGCTACTTACCAAGATCAGAACACGAAGAATTCAGATTCTCAATTTGAAATGCTCAAAAAACTGGAGCTATCTGAAGACATGCATGTAGAGCTCATCAAGTATTGTGAATCCAAAGGCATCAAGTTTTTATCCACTGCCTTCGATTTGGAAAGTATGGATTTTCTTAAAAGTTTAGGCATAGATTTGGCTAAAATACCCTCGGGTGAGATTACCAATTTACCCTATCTTAAGAAAATAGCAGAAGTCTTTCCAAAAATCGTGATGTCTACAGGAATGGCTGACATCGAAGAAATCAAAGCCGCTTATCAAGTTTTGATCAATCATGGGGCTACACCAGAATCTATCAGCATACTGCATTGCAACACAGAATATCCCACACCAATGGAAGATGTGAATTTAAAAGCCATGCTTCACATTAAAAATGAATTGAACACTGAAATTGGCTACTCAGACCATACGCTAGGCATAGAAGTTCCAATTGCTGCGGTGGCGCTTGGCGCAAGGGTGATAGAAAAGCATTTTACCTTAGACAGAAACCTGCCTGGTCCAGACCATGCAGCATCTCTAGAGCCTGATGAATTAAAAGCGATGGTAAAGGCGATCAGAAATATAGAACAAGCGATGAGTGGAAGCGGCATTAAAGAGACTTCTAAATCTGAAGCCAAAAATAAAGCCATTGCCAGAAAAAGCCTTATGGCCTCAAAATACATTCAAAAAGGGGAGAAGTTTACAGAAGAAAATATGACAATCAAACGCCCAGGCACAGGTATTTCTCCTATGAAATATGATGAAGTATTGGGATTAACAGCATCAAAAGATTTTGATGAAGACCAATTATTAGAAATCTGATGAAAAAAGTTTGCGTCATAACTGGAACTCGTGCAGAGTACGGATTGCTAAAGCCCTTGTTGCATAAGATCAAGATTTCAAAACAACTTGAACTGCAGCTCATCGCAACTGCAATGCATTTGTCTCCAGATTTTGGAATGACAATTCAAGAAATTACTAAGGATGGCTTTGAAATAGATAAGCGTATAGAATGTCTGTTGGCTTCAGATACCGCAGTTGGTGTATCAAAATCGATGGGTTTAGCACAAATTTCAATGGCTGAAGCATTTGAAGAATTAAGTCCTGATGCAGTTATCATTTTAGGAGATCGGTCTGAAATACTTGCAGCAGCAAGTGCAGCAATGATTGCCAATATACCAATTGCACATATCCACGGAGGCGAAACAACTGAAGGCGCTTATGATGAAGCCATTCGACATGCTGTCACCAAAATGAGCTATTGGCATTTCACTTCAACAGAAACATATAGACAACGTGTAATTCAATTGGGAGAACATCCAAATCGAGTCTTTAATGTTGGCGCAATTGGATTAGATTCAATCAAAGAATTGAACCTGCTCAGCAAAAAAGAGTTTGAAGCTGCAATTGATTTTAAACTCAACAGAAAAACAGTTTTAGTCACTTATCACCCTGTGACCCTTGAATCTCAATCAGCAGAAGAAGAGTTTAATAAAATTCTAAATGCACTAGACAAAATTGAAGATTTGAATATGATTTTCACGCATGCCAACTCTGATAAAGGAGGGAGAATTATTAATCAGATGATAAAAGCCTATGTGCAAAAAAATAGTCATAAATCAGTTGAATTTAAATCACTAGGGCAATTACGCTATCTTTCCGCATTGAAACATATCGATGCCGTAGTTGGCAATTCTTCCAGTGGAATTTTAGAAGTTCCGTATTTTAATATCCCAAGCATTGATATAGGAGACCGTCAAAAAGGCAGAGTTGCTCCGCTAAGTGTCATTCATACAAATACTGACACTGAAGCCATTTATAAATCCGTAAAAAAAGCTTTAAGTGATCAGTTTATGGATGAAATTTCAAACCAAAAACAAATTTATGGTGAAGGTCAAGCCTCTGGAAAAATTATAAAAGTTCTGACTGACACAAATCCAATCAACCTGAAAAAGAAGTTTTACGATTTAAATTCTAATTGATGAATATAGACAATCTAAGTATAGCTCAAGATAAAACCTTAATTGAAGCTTTAGGTCAGCTAAATAGGCTTTTGTATGTAGATACAATCAGCAGATTAATTTTATTTGTCGTTGACAACAATGAAGCAGTTGTTGGAACAATAACGGACGGAGATGTGAGGCGGGCTTTGGTAAAACATAAGGATTTGAATTTAAGTGTCGGCGATATCTGCAATCCCAACTACATATTTGAATATGAAACCAAAGATTTTCTAGACTTAACCACCTATCGAAAAAAAGACATCAAGATATTGCCAATGCTAAACGCGAAAAAGCAATTGGTAAGAATCATTGATTTAGATAAGATCAAAGCGCAATTGCCTTTGGAATGTATGATTATGGCTGGCGGTCGTGGTAAGCGCTTGAGTCCTTTAACAGACAGCATTCCTAAACCGATGTTGCCTTTGGGTGATAAGCCAATTATTGAGCATAATATAGACCGCTTAATCAGTTATGGAATTCAAAAAATTTATATTTCAGTAAAATATTTAGGAGAGCAAATACAAGACTATTTCGGGGATGGTAGCAGTAAAGGCATCACAATAGAGTATATTTGGGAAGATGAACCTTTGGGAACCGCTGGGGCCTTGTCATTAGTTGATAATTTTGAAACAGAGCATATTCTTTTGATGAATAGTGATTTGTTTACAAATGTGGATTTCGAAGACATGTATGTAAAGCTGATCAACGAGAAAGCAGATATGGCTATTGCCTCTACAGAATATAAAATTGATATTCCGTATGCTATTTTAGAAGAAGAACAAGGTTATATTCAATCATTCAAAGAAAAACCAAGCTATATTTACCATTCGAATGCCGGGATTTATATTTTATCAAAAGAATTAATTAATAAAATCCCAAACAATCAATTTTATGACATTACTGATTTGATGGATGAAATTTTAGCAGAAGGCAAAAACTTAATCCATTCTCCAATTATTGGCTATTGGATTGATATTGGTAAACCAATAGATTATAAACAAGCTCAAGAATTCATAAAACATTTAGAATGAATTTAGTTGTAATTCCAGCTAGGGGTGGGTCTAAAGGTGTGCCAAAGAAAAATATCAAACTCTTAGGCAACAAACCTTTAATACAATACACTATTGAAGCGGCAAGAGCAGTATTTAGCGATTTTGAAATTTTGGTTTCTACGGATGATCCAGAAATAAAACAAGTTGTAGAAAACTTAGGACTGAAAGTACCATTCCTTAGACCAAAAGAGTTAGCTACGGACACCGCTGGCACTTATGAAGTTTTACTACATGCCTTAGATTATTTTGAAACCACCTATAGTAAACCAGAAAAAATGATTTTGCTTCAACCGACATCGCCATTTCGCAGAGCAGAGCATGTAAAATCAGCCTTAGAATTGTATTCTAACGACTTGGATATGGTAGTTTCTGTCAAGGAAACCAAAGCCAACCCTTATTATGTGTTGAGAGAAGAAGATGAAAATGGTTTTTTAGTGAAATCCAAACAATATAATGCAACCCGACGACAAGATGTACCAAAGGTTTGGGAATTGAACGGTGCCATCTATATTATTAACCCTGAATCTTTGAGATCAAAGCCTATGCATGAGTTTAGTAGAGTGAATAAATATGTAATGGATGAACGTTCATCGCATGATATTGATACGATGTTGGATTGGATTGTTGCTGAAAACATAAGATAATGAAGCTTTTAAACTTCTTAAAATTTCGAAAAAGCAAGCTTTTTAAAGAAAGTGCCGCTTATACTGTAATTAATATCTTAGTTAAGGTTGTTCCCTTTTTAATACTACCTATTATTACTCGAATTCTCCCTAAAGAAGAGGTAGGTATATATGTTTTGTATCAAGCTGTTTATTTGATTTTTGTTCCAATATTGACATTAAACCTACAAAATGCAGTCATGCTTAACTTCTTCAAACTTGAGAAGGAAAAATTCAAAAGGTATTTTTCGAATTCTATTGTTTTGTTTTTTTTATTCTTTTTACTAATAACGCTAATAATTTATTTATTTAAAACACAAATAATATCAATTGCAGATATACCTACTGATGCATTTTTTATTTTGGTTATTATTATTTTCAGTTTTTTCTTTGTTGATTTACGCGCACTTCTATGGCGTAACGAACATAAAATTTTAAATTTTGGTATATTCCAAATAACATTGACAATCGTTAAAAACGTGACAGGCCTTATTCTAATCTATTTTTATGATTTTAACTGGTTGGGAATTATATACGGACACTTGGTTGGTTATTCTATATATGCGCTTTTTGCACTCTTTTCATTTAAAAAAGATGGGTTGTTTAAATTTGAATTTGAAGAATTTAGCAAACAAAGTAAAGACGCTTTAAGAATATCAGTTCCACTATCTTTACACAAAATTTCTGCATGGTTTGGTTCGACAGTTAACAGGATAATAATAGCTGATAAAATGGGGGCTAAATTTACCGCTAAATTTGGAATCGGTTCCACCTTTTTCACAATTGGAACAGTTTTATTTGATGCACTAAACAAAGCTTATGTCCCCGCACTTTTTGAAAAACTTGCTCTAAATACAAGATCTAGTTTGCTCACTATTCGTAAAATGATTTTCGCTTATTACGGCGTGATAATTTTAATAACTGTTGGTTTAGCATTGTTTGGATATTTAACAGTTGGAATTATTTTTGGGGCAGATTACGAAAACACAAAGTACTTTTTGGTACCACTAACGATATCTGCAGGAATAAATGGATTATATAAAATACATATAAATTTTATTCTTTTTCAAAAAAAAACCTACTTAATACTTATTATTTCTTTAATTGCAGGCGTACTAAATATTCCTATTGCTATATATTTAATAGTAAATTATGGTTTAATTGGTGCAGCTTATGCATTACTTATAACAAACACTATCTATTACATACTGTCAGTTATTTTAAGTATAAAGACCTTTAAATCAGTTTTATGTTAAAATCAATAAAAAAAACAAGAAACAAACTAAAGAAATTTTATTGGACAGCAAAAGCCAAAAAAAAAGTAAAGCAGTATAATGGTGAAATCCATGTCAATGGAAAATCTTATTTTTCAAGTAAAACAACTTTAGGAAACAATGTTCACTTTAACGGTATTAAAGTTATCGGTAATGGAAAGGTTTCAATTGGGGATAACTTCCATTCTGGCTGGGGTGTTGTTTTATTAACCCATTACCATAATTATAAAAGTAAGCAATCAATACCTTATGATAATACTTATATAGTACGTGATATTATTATAGAAGATAACGTTTGGTTTGGTATAAATATTACTGTCATGGCAGGAGTAACTATAGGAGAAGGCGCAATAATTCAAGCTGGTAGTGTAGTTGTCAATGATATTCCAGCATATTCAATTGCAGGAGGTCATCCTGCAAAAGTCTTTAGTAAACGAGATGTAGAATCCTATCAAATATTAAAAAATGAAGGAAAATTTTTTTAATTGGTCTAAAGAGGAAATCCTTCGTCTTAATTATAATTTTCATCCACCATTTAAATTGTTGGAAAAATTTACTTTTAGAAAAAACAAGAAATATCTGATTCAAAGCATATTTCTATTTTTTTCAACCTATATCAAAGCCCTAGGACGAGCGAAGATTAATCAAAAATATAAAACAAGAGAAATTCTATTCTGGTCCGGATCGCAGAATAACGATAAAGTTTTGTACCCTATTTATGAACAACTAAAACATAAGAGCCAATACCTCTCAAAAAATCATGATTTAAGAATACCCAAACACCAAGCGTATTTGTTAAGCTTGCCTTACTTTTTTAAAGCACTGCAAATTTGGAACTCATCAGAAGGCTACCATCGAAAAATATTCACCGCCTATTTTGATTATGTTTGGTTAAGTTTTGGGTATTATAAAATGGTTAGTAAAATTTTGAAAAAAAATAAACCTGAATTGGTTGTAATTTCTAATGATCACATTCTTTTCGGAAGAACTGTAATAGAGTGTGCAAAAAAACTTAAAATAAAATCATTATACGTTCAACATGCTGGTACGGCAGAACATTTCCCTCCTTTACAAATGGATTATGCGTTTTTGGATGGAGAAATTTCATATAATAAATACAAATCTCATGGATATAAAAATAGTGCGAAAGTATACCAGCTTGGATCACCAAGATTTGATGAAATAGTTAGAATTCGATTTCAACGTACAACAACTGGAAAAATTGGTATTGCTGTAAATAAGGTCGATGACTTCAAAAAAGTTTCATCCTATTTAAAAATGGCGGCGCAAAATAATCAGTTAATTTTGCGGGTACATCCAGCTATAAAAGGGAATGAATTTGATAGGTATAACTCACTCTGCAAAGAATATGGAGTAACTTTATCAGTTCCAAACAAAGATTCAATTTATGACTTTTTGAAAAATATTGATTTATTGCTCGCTTGTGAAAGTTATATTCATTTCGAAGCTGTTTTATCAGGTATTCCATCATATTACCTTGAATTTTATAATGAAGTTATGGATAGCTATGGATTTTTAAAAGAAAATTTTATAAAAAAAGTTTCTCTTAGTATAGATCCATCAAATCATAATATGTTATTGAACGAATCGCATGAAACATATCTTCAAAAAAATATTGCAAACCTAGACATCCTAAGAAATAACGAAGATTGGAGCACTGTTAAAGATTATACCAGAATTATTCAATCCGAAATACTAGACTAATGATTTTAATTCTTGTAACACTATCCTTGGGATTAGCGACTATTCTTTGGAGACCATACCTATCTATAACAGTGATTTTGTTGCATGCTTTTGTAATCAATTGGTTTGCTGTTAAATTTTTTCCTATTTCATTTGGTTTATATGGAAGTGTAGGGACTCTATTACTTTACTTCCCTATAATTTTGCTTTACTTTAGAGGAGATAAAATTATTAGGAAGTATTTTCATATTTATTTAGTATTCATATTATTGTTCTTTTTATGGATGTACCTTATAAGTCAATATCATGGAGTTTCATGGATGAAGTATTTCATGTTTTTTAGAAATCATTTTCATTATTTTCTTATATTTCCATTAACTATTTATACTATTCAGCGTAAAAATTATAAATGGATTATTTATCCAGTTATAGGAATTCTCATCATTCAAATCATTCTTTTCAGTATACAAATGGCTATTCCAAGCTTTCAAAACTATCTTATAGTTGAGTTTAGACTAACAACTGATGGTTTGATAAGACTTGTATCGGAAGCCTTATTGCGTGGAAAAACTTTTGTAGGAACCTTTTTGAGACCTGCAAATATTGGTAACTTTTTAGCTATTGTTATTCCTTCTTTTTATCTTTTAAAGATTTTAAGGATATTAAGGATCAAAAGAACTTTTTTTTATTTAATAATCATTTTTTTAGTTTCTATACTTTTATATACAGGCATAAGAACTTCTTTTGTAACTTTTATAATAATCTCGGCAGGGGTTTTATTTATTTTAAATAAAAAAACATTTACCTTTTTTGTAGTTTCTGCTACAATTTTACTAGTAGTTGTATTGCCAACAATAAAAAGTTTATCTTCTGAATATAATCGTGAAAAGAGTTTTGAAAATCCATTATCTAGAATTTCTTTTTTGTTTGAGACTACAGAACGTGAAACGATAACTGAAGAAACAACTGTTTCTCGTACTGCAAACATGTTAGAGCATTATGAAAGTTTTATTTGGGGAAATAGCCATTATACGGCAGGTGGTTTCTATAAAGGTATATCAAGTATTACAGATGCTACTTTAGCTTTTAATTTTATAGAGTATGGTATTATTACATTTTTACTGACACTTGTTTTATTTATATATCCGATTAAAATAATCTATACTCAATCAAAAAGATTTTTCTACTTAAGTCTTGTATTCTTTATTGGTGTCTTGTTTCAGACCGTTACCGACCAGGGGTTGTTTACTAACTATTCATCAATTCCACTTTTTATTATCTTAGGATTGCTTTATGTCTACACTATAAAACAAAAAAATGAAATTTAGATCACACCTTATTATAATCCCATTTTATAATGAAGAAAATTATTTAGAAAAATGTCTAAACAGTATACTAAATCAGTCGTTGCTTCCATCGAATCTTATACTTGTAGATGATAATTCATCTGATAATTCTACAGAAATTGCTAAAAAGTTTGCTAAAGATTATGAATGGATTAAATATTATAGAAATTCCTCGGCTGACAAAAAGGAACAAGGAGTTAAAGTTATTAAGGCGTTCAATTTTGGTTTAGAACAAGTCGAGCTGGCTGATTATATATTTATTTCAAAGTTAGATGCCGATTTAGAATTTCCTAAGAATTATTTTGAAACTGTTATAACTGCATTTGATAATCCTAGAGTAGGTTTAGCAGGAGGTATTATTGAAGAATTTAAAAATAATTCATGGGTAGCTATACCTCAAGCGTCCTACCATATAAGAGGAGCCTTAAAGACCTATAGAGTTAAGTGTTTTAAAGAAATTGGTGGCTTTATGCCTGTTCTTGGTTGGGATGGATTAGATGAAATGAAATCATTTTATTATGGTTGGGAAAGTAAGATAATCGAGGAAAAAGTCAAACATTTTAGAGCGGCAGATTCAGACCATAACAAATTAGGTTTGAGTTATAGGCGAGGAATTGCAAAATATCAAAATGGAAGTGGTTTCTTACAGATTTTTTTTAGATCCATTAAGAGTTTGTTAAAAAAACCATATATTTTGTTAGGTATAAGCTTCTTTTTTGGTTATATGTTTGCTTTTATTTCTAGAAAGCCAAGAAATGTATCAAAGGATATGTCATCCTTTATTCAAAAATTTCAAAGATCAAGATTAAAATTATTTAAATGAAAAAAATCAAGTAAAAATATACTAATAATAATAAAATTCAGACAAACACTTAGAAGTTTGATTGTCTTATAAGTTAAAATATAAAAAAAATATAAATGAAGGTATTATTTCATTTAGGTCATCCAGCACATTTTCATTTATTCAAAAATGTAATTTCTTCTCTGACCAGCAATGGACACGATGTTTTAGTTGCCATAAAAAAGAAAGATGTGCTTGAAGACTTGGTTATAAGTGCTGGGATTAAGTATAAAAATATTCTTCCTGCTGGTAGAAAAGATGGTAAAATAAATGTTGCTTTTGGTCAACTTAAGCAGAGTGTAAAACTTTACTTAGTTGCTAGAAAATTTAAGCCTGAACTCCTAATAGGCACATCCGTGTCTATTTCTCATGTTGGTAAAACTCTGAATATTCCATCACTAAATTTTAATGAAGATGATGCGAATGTCGTCCCATTATATGCTAGATTAGCCTATCCTGGGGCTACACATATAATTACACCAAATATTTGTTCAGTTGGTAAATGGGACATGAAAAAAATTGGATATGAAGGATATCATGAATTAGCTTATCTTCATCCAAGTAATTTTACAGCATCAAGAGAAATAGCCTGTAAATATGTTGATATCAATCAACCCTACTTTATCATAAGATTTGCAAAATTAACGGCTCATCATGATGATGGAATTACTGGTATTACAAAAAATATTGCCATTAAATTAATAAATTACTTGTTAGAATATGGTAATGTTTATATTACAAGTGAAAGAGTGTTGGAGCAATCTTTAGAAAAATATAGATTGCCAGTTGCTCCTAAAGACATGCATCATGTGATGAACTATGCTTCAATTTATATTGGTGATAGTCAAACAATGGCCGCTGAATCGGGAGTTTTAGGAGTTCCTTTTATTAGGATTAACGACTTTGTTGGTAGAATTAATTATCTTAAAGAACTTGAAGAAAAGTACGAATTAGGTTTCGGTTTCAAGCCAGAAGACAGTATAAAAGCTGTTGAGAAAGTTGAAGAACTACTCAATACTGAAAATTTGAAGGAAATTTTTAATATTAGAAAGCAAAATATGTTGTCAGATAAAATAGACGTAGCAAAATTTATAACTTGGTTGATAGTTAATTATCCAAAAAGTACAAGTCTAATACAATCAAATCCAGAACTATTTAATAATTTCAAATAATATGAGAATAACACTAATAGCTGGTGCACGTCCAAATTTCATGAAAATAGCTCCGATTGTTCATGCTATAAAAAATGCTCAAAAAAATGGCGAAAATATAAACTACCGTTTGGTACATACTGGGCAACATTATGATAAGAAAATGTCGGGTGATTTTTTTGAACAGCTAGAAATACCTGAACCTGATGTAAACTTGGCATGTGGAGGTGGAACACAAGCTCAGCAAACAGCTAATATTATGATTGGCTTTGAAAAAGAGTTGTTGAAGAATCCAGCAGAACTTGTCTTAGTAGTGGGAGATGTTACTTCTACGATGGCTTGTGCAATTACAGCGCAAAAATTAAATACAAAAGTGGCGCATGTAGAAGGTGGAATTCGTTCTCATGATTGGACGATGCCTGAAGAAATAAATCGTTTAGTTACTGATGCGATTACAAATTACTTCTTTACAACCTCAAAACTCGCTAATAATAATTTAATACAAAGTGGGGTGTTAAAAGAACAAATTTTTTTTGTTGGAAACACCATGATAGATACATTACTCAAACAACGTCCTAGATTTAGAAAACCACCAATTTGGGATCAACTTGATTTACGAGATAAAGAATATATCGTTATGACTTTACATCGTCCCTCAAATGTTGATGAAGAAGAAAAACTTAAGGATTTAATCAATGAAATTATTAAGCATTCAAATGGATTACCTCTAATATTTCCTGTACATCCTAGAACTGCTAAAATTTTAAAGAGCCTTGGCATTAATCATCCACATTTATACCTTATAGAGCCACTAGGTTACCTAGAGTTTAATTATTTGACAGAACGTTCAAAAGCTGTTGTTACTGATTCTGGAGGAATCACAGAAGAAACAACAGTTATGGGTGTGCCGTGTATTACACTTAGAGAAAACACCGAACGTCCAGAAACAGTGACACAAGGAACAAATGAATTGATAGGAACTAACCCAAAAGCTATTCAACCCGCTTTTGAAAAATTGTTTTCAGGAAATTGGAAAAAAGGGAGTGCTCTCGAACTTTGGGATGGTCAAACAGCAACTAGGATTGTTGATCATATTTTGAAAATTTATAATTAACCCATTTCATATTTACAAGTAACGCTGGAATGATAATACTTTGTTGTGGACTAAAGAATTGCTATTGCAAAATACCAAAAATGTGGTCAAACGCTTTTTGGTGTCAAGATAGGTTTATTTATTTCAAATTTTGAATTTGATATTTCAAATTTAAGAACCGAATGTCACTTCGAGCCTGCCCGACTGGGTCATTCAGGCGAGTGATTTTACTGATGCGGTCAGCAGCAGGAAAATAGTATCGAGAAGTGATTCCAACTTAG
>NZ_RQVT01000017.1 GCF_004010055.1 Psychroflexus aestuariivivens | reverse complement strand
TCTCGCATATCGACTCGTTGCGGGAAAATTAGTAATTATTTTTCAATTATTGATTTTAACTTCCAGAAAATCCTAAACTTCGATTTCAGCCCAACCGCCGCAATGAGCGATATGTAGTGTTGTGGTTAGTTTTTTAATTCAGAAAGTTTTTCTTTTAATCGTTCTGGATATCTTTTCGGATTATATAAGGTTGGATTTTTAAGCATTAATACTAAAGTTGCAAGTTCTTCGTAATTTAAATCCGAAATTCGTTTATTAAAATAAAACTCAGATGCGGAGTTCAATCCTTTTGAATTATTTAGAAAATCAAAATTTTGAACATAATAGTTTAAGCATTCTTTTTGTGTAAATTCTTTTTCCAATTTCCAACCAAGAACATATTGATTTATCTTAAATCTACTAATTTCATTTACTAAGCTAATATTCCCAGCACTCAAACATGGGCATTCTCTATCAAATTTTTCTTTTAATCTGTCAGTTATAATTCCATCAGTGTTTGTAATAGGATTTATCTCATTAAAAACCTTAACGAATTCGGAAGGAAGTTCGTTCGAGCTATCAATTTGTGTTTTTAGATGCTCAAATTTTTTATTGTCGAATGGATTATAAAAATCACTTTTTAAATATTGAACAACTAAAAATCCTATTACTAAAACTATAATAAGTCCAATAAATATAAATTTCAGTAGTTTTTTCATGTTCAAATTAACCACAACGGTCTAGTGTATGAGCAGTAGCGGGTTAAAACCCACTAACTTTTCGGTTAAACACTTACCTTTATTAATATTCATTTCGTTTCAATTTTGCACAAAACCCGCTATTGCTTATACACATTGTTACCTGCTGGCTTTCTTCCGTTCTGCTTGGTTTTCAGCGTTGGCGTGAAAGCTCTTTGCAACCGCAGGAACGAGGATTGCAATGTGCTTGAACAAGCGTAGGATTAAAATATTTTATCAATTACATCTTCTCTTGATTTGTTTAATTCTGAATATGCCTTTTCAATTACGTTTAGTGAGTTTTCTATTTGTCCGATATATAAATCAGCCATTTCTTTTTGTTCTTTTTCATTCAATTTTACTATGTCAATATCAAAGAAATCTTCATTTAATAAATTTTTAATTCCTGTTGTTTGATTTTGAATAAACTCCATATAGCCTAAATGATATAGACTTCTTAAATAAGAGTAGACATATTCAGAGTTCATAATATTTTCATTGATTACAATTTTTTGTAGAAAGTTTGAAAATACAACTGGCTTGTCAGTTGGTAATTTTTTAATAATCGCAACTCTGCCAACTGGTTGGATTGGGCTACCACCTGATTTTTCAATTAATATTTCATTTTCCTTTAAACTAAGTTTTTTAATTTTTTTCTTAGGGATATATCGTAAAGCAATATCGGATAAGTCTAAATTAAAATTGTTGTCAAAATTTGTGTTTCTAAGGACATAACATAATTGATAATCATTTGGAATATTATCATCGTTTGGGTCTTTTCCCCATTCTCCAGAGGTTGAAGAAATCACACAATCTTGTAATTTAATTTTTTCTGAGGCTCTATTATCAATTTTTGCTTTTAATCGTTTGAAAGCTGGTGAATAACCTTTAGGGTCTATTCTTTTGCCTTTAAGCTCGTCAGACTTCACTACAAAGACTTTTTCCGCAAACTCTTTGTCAATAGAGAGGTTATCTGGTAATACTTCAAATCTCTTGTAATGGTCTAATATACCATCTAAGTCATTCACTAAGTCATCTTTACCTGCTGCTGTATATCCAATTCTTTCTGCCATAGCCATAAAAACAGGATAATTATTTCTCTTTTCTTTAGATTTTAATCGTCTAACAAAAAGTAATGAAGATTTTACATTCGCCCCATAATGACTAAATGCAATGTCAGGCAATGAAATTACTGCTAATAGCTTTGTTTTTTCTAATATGTAGTCTCTAACATATTGTAAGGAAGAATTTATCGCAATGCTATCAGGTAAAACTACTCCCATTATTCCTGAACCTTCTTTTAGGAAATCAATACATCTTTCGATAAATAAAATTTCCGTTTTCTGATTTTTCCGTTTTTTGACTTTACCACCTAATTCAAATTGCTCTATAAAGCCTTCTTCCTTTTCAGTTGATTTTACAGTAGCTCCAAATGGTGGATTCGTTAAAATGTAGTCAAAAGAATTTGGTGTAAATTTTTTATGGTGGCTCTCAATTCTTTTAAATTTTTCCAAACTGTCAAAGGCAATGACATTTGTATGACCATCATCGTGGATAATCATATTCATTTTACAAACTCGGGCGATTTGGTCATTTATTTCAATGCCGTATAAATTGTCTTTTGCGAAATTATGCCAAATTGTATAGGCTTCAAATGGGTCGTAATTTTCTTCTGCATAGTTTCTCACATAATCCATTGAGTTTAAAAGAAAACCACCACTACCACAAGCTGGGTCTAAAACTCTATCCGTGTGCTCAACTTGAAGAAGTTCAACCATAAATTTGATTACGTTTCTTGGTGTAAAAAATTGACCCATTTTACCTTTAAAAAAGTCTTCCATAAACTTTTCAAAAGCAACACCTTTAGTATCTAAATCGGTTTTGTTTATTGAAATTTCCTGTAAGTGTTCAACTGCTGAATAAACAATTTTTGGAGATAGTTTTATTTCTTCGTTGAATACTTCTCCATTACCTTTTTTTGAAGCTTGATAAATAGCATCAATTCTTTTAAAAACTTCATCAGGTGTTTCGTTGGTTCCTATTTGAAAGTCATAATATTTACCATTTGGCTTAGTTTTCTCATCCTTTAGTTTGCAAAACAATAATTTGGAAACTTCGTCAAAAGCTGTTGTAGGTGCTAATTTACCGCCTTGCCAAATTGTGTCATTGCATTTAGAAAGAGCAGAAATTAACTCTTGCCTTGATACACTTTTTAAATCTCTTTGATTGTCTCCTTTAATGAATTTGTATTTTGGTGCTTTTCCATATTTTTCAGGTATATCAGCAATAACATTTTTTTCCCTTTCACTTGATTTAAAACCGCCAACATCAAATGCTGTCCTTGTGTTTCCTGCAACAACGGAAGCGAATTTTGCTCTTTTACTGTTAGCATTACCAAATGCTTGTTCAATAGCTTGTTTAAATTCTGCATCCGTAATCCCATCTTTTTTTGCTTCTACAACTAAATATGGTTTTTTACAATCATCATCTTCATAGACTACTATGTCTGCTCTGTCATCAGGAATTCGTCTCTCAACTTTTACTTCAATGTCAATTCTTTTAGCTGGATACTTATAGTCTCGTATTAATTCAACATAATAAGCTGCTCTGATTTTTTCTTCTGGGTTTTTAAATGAGGTTGAATATTCTCTTGAGCAATAGTATGTTATACGACTTTCATCGTCTTCAAGAGAAATTAATTTATGCTCAATCCCAAATTTTATATTTTGCCAAATTGCAGACTTTAAGTCTTCCATTCATTTTAAATTTTAAAGTGTTACTTCTAATTCGCAAAGTTAGTATTTTATTCAGCGTTGGCAAAAAAACAATGTGTGCGATAGCACTCTTTGTTTTTGTGCGTTTGGCTTTTTTCAGCTTGCAGGTAACGTTTTCGTGTATGCGCAGTAGCGCGTTAAAATTCAAAAACTCTTAAATTCAGTCTCAAAGTTAGCAAATTATCGCAAAATTTGGTTTCAATCACAAACCCAGCTATTGCGTATACACAGTGTTAGCCACTGGCTTTTTCATTTATTTGTTCAAAAATATCGGATAAGAAATAGTCTTTGTCTTTAGGCACTATCCCAAATTCCAATTTAATTTTTTCTAAAGTTTGTTCATCCGCTAAATCAAAATCGTGCAAAGAACTCAAGTCAGATATAAAACAGTCGTAGAAATTAATTCCGATTATTTTGTCAAAAAATTCGACTGCGATATGTTCGTTTTTTTCAATTCGGTCACTCTCGGTAAATTCTATTGGAACATTCGCTCCAGGTCTTGGAATTTCCGTATTATTTTTCTTAAAATCAGAGAGGTGTTTTTTTAGGTTTTCAACAGCTTTATTTTCCGTTTCTCCGTGAGCGACTAAACTCCACCAGTTCGTAAATTTTGCTCCATATTCCACGTCGTTTTGTTCCGCATTTGGATTTTTCCACGTTTCTAATGGATAATCATTAAAATTCCATTCCGATTTTAGAAATGATTTCAGGTATTTTATTTTGGCTTTCAGTTGATTCATTCAGCTTGTGGCTAACGGGTTCGTGTATGCGCAGTAGCGCGTAAAAATTCTAAAACTTTTTAATTCAGTTTCAAAGTTAGCAAATTATCCCAAACTTTGTTTTCAGTCACTAACCCAGCTATTGCGTATACACAGTGTTGTACAGCGTTTTTGGTTATCAGAAAATTCACTGAAAAGCGATTAACTTCGAAGCCATTTTTTTCTTTTCAGCGTTGTTATT
>NZ_RQVT01000040.1 GCF_004010055.1 Psychroflexus aestuariivivens | reverse complement strand
ATTCTGATTAAGTAGAATTTTTTTAGGACAAGTGTTTCTTTATCGCTATATATTTCAAATAAATATCATAAAAAAGCGGCTAATTTGAGTTAGCCGCTTTGGTAGCATCGTTAGGAATTGATCCAACATCCTTGTGTAACAATTTTTCAATATAATTGTTAAGACTTCTATGGTCTGCCTTGGCTTTTTCTTTCAAAGCTTCTAAAAGGTCTTTGTCTAAACGAACAGCGGTTTGAATTTTAGTTGACATGATAATCTGTTTTTGTAATAACAATATGTTATACAAATGTAATTAAAAACATTCCAAGTTTCTATATTGACAACACAAGTAGTTTAATTTAACATCCCAATCCTGTCTATAGGTTCACGCAAACTTACCTGTCAGCAAAGGCCGGGACGCTAAGTCGCATGAGTTTTATCAATTTTGAATTCCAAAAGTGGGAAACCCTGTAAAGGATTTTCCACTTTTAAAATGTTTTATCGGATACTAATGATTTGATCTTATTGTAAAACCTTAAACTTTTTTGGGTAGGTTTTAAAAGATCCCGGTTATTGCACCAGTTATTGTTACTTTCTGTTGAGGAAGAAAAGTAAGGTTATTTTCAAACACAACATTGTCAAAAAATATACTGGTTTCATCTTCTGTTTGAGAAATAGTGATTTTACCATCTACTGCCGTCATTCTAATTGCAGGAGTAGCATCGTACTGAAAATCCCTATGAACAGTCAGTTCATTATTGCTTAAATCGTATTCTTGATTTTGTAATATTCCATTTTCAACTTTTATCCTAAAAAAACTAAGTTCAGCTAATTTTCCATTAAAAGGTCCAATAATAATGGTGCTATCATCATTGACTTTACTAAAATAACCAGGATGGATATGTAGTTCTTCATTTGAAGCACTTTCCCCTTCTGTACTTGTGATTTCTAAATTGTGGCTGGTAATTTTTCTCGACAGACCATCTGGTAAGCACGGTATGCCTACGCCAGTCCCTGAAGGCTTCACTATTTGGATGAAGTGGGTGATACCTGCACTTTCTACTTCAATATTTTGCGTTTGTTCATAGCCGTCGTCAAATTGAACATTGATACTATATGTGTTGTTTTTAGGCACAAAAAATGATGCACTATTACAACTAGAATAAAGAATTTCTCTTCCAGATTGTAATGTAAAACTTGAATTTCCACATCTAAGATGATCCTCTTTATCTTCAAAATCTTCGTATAGTTCAGCCTGGACAAGTAAATTTGCGAGATCCTCTGTTTCTGGCATATATATAGGACCACCAACTCCTGTTAGGCTATTGCTATTTACCGTAATTGTTGCCCTACAATTATCTAATATATTGACCACAATACGAGATTTGGTTAAATCTTCTTCGTTAGCACTTTCCCTAATATATCCTTCGAATATAATTAGGTTGTTGTCAAGAATTTCTAATTGTCCGAAGTCAATCTCACCTGATAATCCTTCGAATGAAGAATAATTTTCGCTTGTACTTGAAATCTCAAAAGTGATTAAAAAAGAATCCTCATATCCTAATTCCAGTTCTTCTTGACTTGCTTCATAAGTAATCACTTTTTCTGCGGAGCCAGATATGAATCCATCCCCAAATTGAATCTTTAGTATATTGTCCGTAATTGTAATCAGCGCTTTGTTTTGGTTAAAATCTTCGTCATAATATTCCAATAGTGCGGTAATGTCAACAATCGCGTTTTCGTTTTCTGAACCTTGATCATCATCTATAGCATTGTCATCATCTTTTGAACAAGACAAAAACACCGTAAATAGCAATACTATACTTGTGATTTTTAATATATTTTTCATCGTTATTATTTTGGATTTTATTAATGTTTTTTCACTATTAATTATTTGTCACAACCTGCATAAGCCTGAAGACCATCTCTACCAAAACGTAATCTATCGATTGAAATGTAGAAGTAATCTGATGTAAAACTTGTACCCATCCAGCTTTTATAAGTATTCTAAGCTTTTATTGTTACTCTGTTATTTTTAGTGGTATAGTTACCACCCTGGCCTTCGTAATTAAAATGAACATCATCATAATATCGGTTTCTGAATTCGACATAAGCATCATATTTTCCCGTACTTGTTTTTGTAGATTTCACTCTAAAATCTACTCCTTTAAAACAATTTACGGATTTCCAATCACTCCATCCTGATGATTGTGCACTGAGGTTACTGATAGAAAATAACATTGTTAAGAAAACAACTAAAATAGTACTTTTCATAATAAAAGATTTTAAGTTAAAATTATTTGGTAAAATTGGACTAATTAATCAGTTAGAACTATACCCTTTACTGGGTATTTTTGCTTTTAATCGTTTTTTCTATTTGAAGTATTCCTAAAATCAAAAGGTTTGGAATTGCTACATTTGCATGGACACAAAGTTAAAACCAACTTTAAATCATTGTGGATCTAGCTCAGGAAAAGTTAAAACTGTAGAATGTATGCAAACGTATTTAATAGACGGGACTTATAATTCCATCAATACTAATAAAATCAAATCAATGATGAATGATGGTTTGAATACGATTAAAATAAGAATAAGCTATAATAAAAATAATGAAATCTCTAAAATAGATTCAGCAAGTGGTAACTTAAAATTAGACAGTATTTTTGAAGAAACTATAGTAAATCTATTAAAAAAAGTTCAATTTGAAAGCCCAAGTAACGGAGACGAAAGTTTTTCTGGAGATTTAGTTTTAGTACTAAATTATTTGAAAACATAATTCAACAAGATGATCGTTTCCTAATTCTGATTAAGTAGAATTTTTTTAGGACAAGTGTTTCTTTATCGCTATATATTTCAA
>NZ_RQVT01000035.1 GCF_004010055.1 Psychroflexus aestuariivivens | reverse complement strand
GCTTGTGGCTCAACCGAAAAATTAGCGCTTTTTTGCACGCTACTTGTCATATACACGCACGTTGTGTGTAATGTAAAAATCGTGCTAAAATTGAACATTTGAACTAAAAAAGCCAACGCTCAAACAGCACATTTATTTTTTTGCCAACGCGAAATGCCAACGCTGAAAAAAATAAAAGAGCTGTTTCTTGCCAACGCTCGGAATAATATTAAATTTGAGAAAAAAGATTAAAATTTTATGAGCTTATTTCAGAACTCTGTTCTAAACAAATATTTAAAAGGATTGGAGTCCGAAAAAGTCAATCAAGCTTACGAGCGATTTACAAGCTATTTCCATAATCCGACCATTCAAGAAAACATACGAAATTCCAAAGAGGAACAATATCAAGGCGAATTTCTAATTGACCTTTTTGTAAACGTATTCGGATACGTTAAAAACCCAACACCTGACTTTAATCTCACAACGGAATTAAAAAACATAAAAGGTTCTAAAAAAACTGATGGAGCAATTCTAAAAGGAGAAAAAGCACTTGCAGTAATTGAACTGAAAGGTACAAACACAACCGATTTAAGCAAAGTAGAAACCCAAGCATTTGGATATAAAAACAACCAACCAGGTTGTAATTATGTAATAACTTCTAACTTTGAAAAGTTGCGTTTTTACATTGACAACGCAGTTGACTTTGAGGAATTTAATTTATTTCAACTTTCAAAAGAACGTTTCGACATTCTTTGGCTTTGTCTATCATCAGAATATCTTTTAAGAGACATTCCTAAAAAGATTAAAGATGAATCTTTAACACAAGAGGAAAACGTCACCAAAAAATTATACAAAGATTACGCTTCATTTAGAAACGAGATTTTTGATGCCATCCAAAAAGAAAATCCCGAATACGACAAACTAACATTATTCAAAAAAACGCAGAAGCTACTCGACCGTTTTCTATTTATCTTTTTCGCAGAAGATAGATTATTATTGCCACCAAACTCAATTCGTTCAATCGTAAACCAATGGACTGATTTACGTGATAAATATGATGAGTATTTCCCTTTATACGACCGATTTAAAAAGTATTTCGGTTATATGAACACAGGACACAAAGGACAACAACACGATATTTTTGCCTATAATGGTGGACTTTTTGCACCTGACGAGATTTTAGACAACATCAAAATTAATGACGATTTACTTTACAAACACACGGTTAATTTAAGTAACTACGATTTTGAGAGCGAAGTAAGCGTAAACATTCTCGGACACATTTTTGAACATTCGTTAAATGATATTGACGAAATTCAAGCCGAAATTCAAGGAGTTGCATCTGAACAGAGCAAAACCAAACGTAAAAAAGATGGTGTCTTTTACACACCAAAATACATTACCAAATATATTGTAGATAATACTGTTGGTAAACTTTGTGAAGAAAAGAAAACAGAACTTGACATACAAGAAGCAGAATACGAAAAAGAGCGTAAAGGAAGAAAGAAAACAACACTCAAAAACTTAACTCAAAAATTAGAAGATTACAGAAAATGGTTATTACAAATTACCATTTGTGACCCAGCTTGTGGTAGTGGAGCTTTTTTAAATCAAGCTTTAGAATTTTTAATTGCAGAACATCAATATATTGACGAATTACAAGCCAAACTCTTTGGAGACGCAATGATATTGAGCGAAGTAGAAAATTCCATTTTAGAAAACAATTTGTTCGGTGTAGATATAAACGAAGAAAGTGTAGAAATCGCAAAACTCTCGCTTTGGTTAAGAACTGCACAAAAAGGCAGAAAACTAACTTCATTGAATGATAATATAAAATGTGGCAATAGTTTAATTGACGACCCAATTGTTGCAGGAGACAAAGCCTTTAATTGGCAAAAAGAGTTTCCTGAAGTATTTGCAAAAGGTGGCTTTGACGTAATCATTGGAAATCCACCTTATGTAGATATTAAAGCTTTGGATAATGATTTAGTCAAAGCATTATTTGAAAAATATGAGACAACTGAAAACAGAATTAACCTCTACTCTATTTTCATTGAGAAAGGGTATGACATTGTAAAAGAATATGGTTTTTTATCATTTATTAATCCTAATTCCATTCTTGTAAACTCTTCTTATAAGAAGATTAGGAAAATGCTCTTGGACGATATGACAACCATTATAAAACTTCCTGATGATGTCTTTGAGGATGCAACAGTAGAAACTATAATATTTGAGTTTAGAAAAAAATCTTCTACCAATGAAGTTGATACTATCCTTTATAAAAAAGATGAAAAAATCAACTATGTAGATGATTTAAGAAAGAAGATAATTTCAAAATCAAATTGGAAACAAAATGACAACTATAATTTCAACATTTATGTAAGTCCAGAGCAATTTGAATTATTGCAAAAAATCCCAAAAGATTCTATTGATTTAGGGGAAATTGCTGATTTCACTTTAGGTATAACGCCTTATGACAAATACAAAGGACATTCGCAAGAAATAATTAAATCAAGAGGTTTTCATTCAGACACTAAAGATAGTGATGTATACAAACCATTAATAAGTGGTGGTAATATTGAAAGGTATTTTGTTTCTGATGAAATAAAGGAATATATCAAATATGGAGATTGGCTTGGAGCACCAAGAGATGAAAGATTTTTCAATTCACCAAGAGTTTTAATAAGGCAAATAGTTTCAGGTAAACCACCAAGAATATATTCAGGTTACACCGACAAGCCACTTTACTACACGCAAATTGGTTTTGGAATTATACCTAAACCTGACACAGTCAGTGTAAAATCTTTGTTAGCATTATTAAACTCTAAATTGATTAATTTTTATCACAAGTATTCGTTTCTTGATTTAGAAAAAGAACTTTTTCAAAAAATCCTCATAGCCAATTGTAAAAAATTTCCTATTTCAAATAAACTATTCAAGGAGCCTAAACATTTCAATCAAATAATTGACAAAATGATTGAACTTAAAGAACAAGAAAATCTATTGATAAATGGCTTTGTTGAGTTGTTGCAATCTAAATTATCAATTAATAAACCTTCCAAGAAACTTCAGAATTGGAACTTGTTGGGTTTTGGTATTCTTTTAAAAGAATTGAAAAAATTGAAAGTACGGTTGAGTTTAGAAGAAGAAGCTGAATGGATGCAATATTTTAAAACACAAAAGCTAAAAGCAGAGCAATTAAAAACAGACATTGAAAAAACGGAAAGAGAAATAGACCAAATGGTTTATGAATTGTATGGACTGAATCAAGAAGAAATAAACATTGTGGAAGAAGCCAACGCATAAGCCATACACATTCGCAATTCGCTAAAGCCAACGCTACGCCAAAAATTGCAAAAGAGTATGTCTTGCCAACGCTCACATTTGAACTAAATAACAAACATCGGAAAACCAAGCAGAACGCAAAAACACTACACACAACAACGTGTATAAAACATAGCTATTATAGGCTTTCCGAGAGGTTTTTTGTATATTTACAAAGTACGCCAAATTTTTTATTTGGTTATATTTAGAAAAGAAAATTAAACATAAAAATAAAAAATTCGGCTCGTGCTAAATCCGAAAAGTTAGCGTTAATTTATACGCTACGTTTCATACACAAGACCGTTACCACACATTTGAAAAAATCGTCACTAATTGAATATCCTGAAAAAAATATTATTAATAATTGGAATTTTTGCAATAATAGGATTTGCTATTATTTGGGATATAGCTGACAGAGGACAATTCTACTCGAAACACATTCCGACTGACGAATTGAACGAATTTTATATGCGTAAAACGACCGAACAACAAAAAAAGGCGTTTGAAAAGAATTTCGGATTTGGAAAATATAAATTCCCAAGAGAACACGTTGCGAAAATTAAGCTGTTTAAGAATAACTTTCTAACGAGTCGTTTGACTTCCAAAACTGTATCGGAATTGAATAAGGCTGATTTGATTACATTTTTCAATAATCCAAGCAATTTCAATTGGTCAGAGACTACTTGGAGTTTATCTGAATCGGAATATATTTTGAGATTTTACAACAAAGAAAATAAGGAAATAGGAAAGGTTTGGTTATGTTTGGAAAGTTGTGGAATGACAGAATCTGAACCATTTTCACCGAATATGAAATATGGTGGATTAAGTAAAATTGGAAAAGAAAACTTGAATTTTATATTAAACGAAATATTAACTGAATAAAAAAAACGTGTGGTAACAATGTATAACCGCAATTACGGCGGATTCGACTACGTCCGAATCCACTCGGAATTGCTAAC
>NZ_RQVT01000039.1 GCF_004010055.1 Psychroflexus aestuariivivens | reverse complement strand
CCACAAGACGGGGAGGAGCTGAGCTTAGCATTGTATAATTATGAACATTCAAATTATACATTCAAAGCTGATTTATCGAATTTCGGAGAAAATATGACTGTATATTTGAATGATAATTACACGAATTCACTAACTGAACTTGATAATGGCTTGAATCATATAGATTTCAGTGTAGATTCTTCTATTCCAGAAAGCATAGCTATGACTAGATTTAGTATCAGTTTTGAAAATACAACCTTGAGTATTACAGATGAAAACTTTGAAAATTTCAGTGTGTATCCAAATCCTGTGGCCAATCAACAATTTACGATTCAAACGAGTCATTTGGCTGGTGAAGATGTAGATTTGAAATTGTTCAACATTTCAGGTCAAATTGTGATGTTACAAAGTTTAAAACTGAACAGCAATGGTGCTTTGAATGTTCAGTCCAATCAATTGTCATCTGGTGTTTATATCTTAGAATTGACACAAGGCAAGCAGTCTTTTAAAGAGAAGTTAATTATAAAATAACAATCATGAAAAATAGTAATCAGCAAAGCCAACCAAAGCAAGTTAAGCCATATTTATTATGGCTTGTACTAAGCTTTGCGACTTGCATGAGTTATGCACAATTGCCACCGGGTTTTGATTCTTCGGTGGAAGATGCCGAACTACCAATCAGCGGTCTTGTCGCGCTTGGTTTAGTTGTTGGTGGAATTTTAGGCGTAAAATCGATTAGGAAAAAATAAATCTATTTAAATCTTAAAAACATAAGTATTTTCAAAGAAGTAATTGCATAAGATTGAAAACACTTTGTCCTTTTGAAACCCCTACAATTTGATAATTGTAGGGGTTTCTATTTTCATTTTAAAGATTTCAAAAAAAAAGATTTTTACTTTTTATCATTTTGACTTTCAATCCAAGATTCAATGCTCATTTTCGAAGGGATTTTGAAAATTTCTTTAATTCTTGACCTAATATTATAAATATATTTATTCGATAAATTCAGCGTATCTGAAATTTCTTGGGTCGATTTACTCGCCAATATTAGGTGAAATACTTCTGCTTCACGCCGGTTGAGTTGATTGATTGGAAATTGACTGCTTTTTTCATTTCTAAATGCTTTTAACTCCCTGTCTAGGCGAAGCAACGCTTCAATGGGTTTTAATCCTGAATTCGATTTTTTCAAACTGTCCTGAATGATCTGAATACTTTTATCTTTACTCAAACTTTCTTGTATAGAGGTCAGTTTCTGCTGCCTTTTACGATTTTGTATGTAGTTATAAAACCAGTAACTCAAAAATGATATTACAATAACTGAACTTAAAATCCATAAACTAAGACTTAGTATTCTTCTTTGTGCCACTGCCTCTTCAAATTGATGTTCCAGGCCTTGATCTAAAGCTGATTTTTCATACTTATAAGCTTCATTTTCAAATTTCTGTTGAGCGGCAATCCAAAGAACATCCCGTTCTGCATCATTATTATTGATTATACTTTTGGCTAATAAGAAATTAATACCTCCGCTCTGTATTTCTCCTTCTTTTTCAATAATTTCCTGATGTTTTTTAACCAAAAGTTCAAACCAACTTTTATCATCTTGACTAAGGACATATTTCAACAATATTTTTAAAGACGACCATTCACTTCCTGGCGGCAGATTGTCTTTGTCAATTTTATTAAACTGAACTGAAGCTAAGTCCAATGAATCCATTAAAGTTGCGGAAGATAAAATATTATATCTTGATAAAGTTTTTTCATAGTCTGTCGCTTCAGGATGATTCAACACTGCAGTTGAATGAAAAAGTGCGTCTTTATAATTTTCTTGTTCTGCATGCAAGCTTGCAATATTTACCCTCAATAAATTTGAATTTTTTGATTCTGATAATTCATAGGCTTTGTTATAGTAGTTTAAAGCAGCATCAAGATTATTCAGCATCTGCTGAGATGCGCCCATGTTTTCTAATTGCTTAATTTTGAATATTTTAGATTTAGCTTTAGCTTCCGCTGTTTTAAAGCTTTCAAATGCAGACTTGAAATTATGATTGATATATTCAGAAATTCCTTTTGCAAAGTACCACATGGTATCACCACATTTTGATTTGAATTCTGGTTTTTGGCCGAGTTTTATTTTTGAATATGCTGCTAATGTTTCATAATTGGCAAAATCTTCACAAAGCTTACTTAACTCGTATTTGTCTTTCCATAATTCCGATGCATGTTTTAAACTTTCACTATTTGCGCCTTCTTGATTTATATAATATGCAGGAGACTCTTGAGATAACAATTGAAAAGTATTAACAAAACATATAGCCAATATTGTAAAGCGAAGTCTTATTTTATAATATTCATAAATATTGCAATAATGAAATCTAGTTTTACGCTTAAAAGTCACTTCCCAAAAACTTCCCTTTGTTTCACAATTTTTCATATGTCTCTTATATGTTGGAGTTTGATAAATTATTTTTCCAAATTTAATTTAAATTTGCTTAAAATATAGTTTAGCTCTAAGGCAATTTTAATAAAACTTTTTATTTCATGAATTAGGATTGAATACTTGTTTAGATGTTCAAATCTTAATTTTAATTAGAAAATATTACGATTGTCAAGATCTTCATTTCAAAATATGACATCAAAATAAATTTAATCATCAACTATTAATTTTTAAACAATGAAACCAACTTTAAATTACCTTAATTTATTTCAAACAAACTGGTTGTGTTATATCCTAATATTTATTGGACTGACAAGTTTGCAGGCACAAGAAGCAACGAACAACTATACTTTCACCCAACAACCAGAAATCAGCATTACTGGAAGTGCAAAAGATTTAGTTGTAGATGATTTTAATGGCTCTGGAATACCCGATATATTGACAACGCATGCTCAAAATTATAATAGTCTTACACCTTCCTCATCTAATATTTTGACTTATGTGTCTCTAAATAGTTCAACACAAAATTGGGAAACAAATATTATAGAAAATAACGGTGGCTATGGAAGTCAAGCAATTACATCTGGTGATTATAATGGAGATAGTAATTTAGATTTTGCCTTTTCAGGATACTGTAATTGTAGTGAATATTACTTGTATTTAGGTAACGGTTCAGGAGGGTTTACTAATGAAACAACGTTGATGGGCGTTAGAAGCACAGTAGACATTAAAACTACTGACTTCAATAATGATGGAAAAAAGGATATTTTTTCTTCAGGGAATGCTGTTTTTTTACAATGGCTGAATAATTCTACAGTAAATGATATCGACTTAACAAAACAAGGTTTTAGTTTTTCTTCTATACAAACTAACAATATTTATGCTTCTAGGGCTATTGCTTCAGGAGATATTAACGGAGATAGCTGGGAAGATGTTGTTGTTGGCAATACTGGCGATGGGAATGTTACTGTATTTTATAATGATGGTTCCGGCTCATTTAATTTGAATAATCATGATCAATACGTAATTGGAAGTAATGGTAATTCCTATGGTTTGCATGGTGTAGAAGTGGGTGATTTTAATGGAGATGGGCATTTGGATATCGTCGCTATTAGTCAAGAGTTAGAATCAGTTGGAATTCTTATTAACGATGGAAACGGCTCTTTTGAAGATGTTGTACTTTACACAGGAGTTGATTCACCAGATTGGGTTGAAGTTGCAGATATGAACACAGACGGTAACTTAGATGTTGTTGTTCAGAAGGATAGCGGATTTTCCATTTTAACTGGTAATGGAGATGGCACTTTTTTAGACCCTTTTAATAGTCCTTCTATTTCAAATTCCAGAAAATTAAAAATTGCTGACACGAACAATGATGGACTGAAGGATATTGTTCTGCTTACAATAAATTCAATTAAAATTTTTCAACAAGAAGGAAGGCTAAAAGACTTTTCCTATACTGCTTCTAGCTTTAAAACTGACGCTACAGAAGTTACCTACACATTTAATTATAGTGTACAAACACCAAATCCAAATTATGTAATTTATGTCGCTCAAAATTCACCTTGTCAAACCTGGGACATCAGTAATGTTCAAACTGAAGATGTTAAGGTGTATGTTGATGGAGTTCCAGCTGATATTCAGTTTATCGATAAATCATTGAACTCTGGTGTTTCAGTTAAACTAAGTGATACAAATATAGTTCAAGCAAATTCCAGAATTCAAGTTGTAATCGATAATGTGAATCATACAAGTCAAACTAATACTTGTAATTGGTCTTGGATACAAACTTCAACATCAGGCGGAAATGCCTTAGATGAAGTAGAAAATCCAGAGCCAATAACACTAGCCAACCAAGGTGGTTACGCTCAACACAAATCACTTCAATTTGACGGTAATAATGAACGTGCCAGTATTGCTAACACCACGGGAATTAACGTTGACGGTTCGTTTACATTTGAAACCTGGTTAAAATATCCTGAAGGCATTAATTATTCTAACGAAGAACGGCTTTTGATAGAGTATGGTGCTTGGGAAGCTGGAAATATTCAGTTGACAAGCTTTGAAAATGGCGGCGTAAAAATTAATTTTCACGGCAGAGATGGTGATCTTCCAGTTGTTATTGATGGACTTGATGATGGGAATTGGCACCATATAGCAGGTACTTTTAACGCTTCAAACGGGCAAGTTCATTATTATATTGATGGTGTTTTAATAGATTCGCCTGGCACTTTAGGAAACACACCGGCTAATATTAGCGGATTATCCTTAACGCTTGGTGCAAGAAAGAACTCAAATGGTAGTTTTATTTACCATTCTAATGTAAGTATGGACGAAGTTAGAATATGGAATACTGCAAGAACAGGTGCTGAAATCTATGAAAATTACAATATAGAATTAGAAGGAGACGAGCCCAATCTGATTGCTTATTTTCCTATGAATGAAATCATCAATGGATATATTTTAGATGCAACAAGTAATAACAATGACTTGCAGCTTTTCAATATGGATGATACGAATTTAATTCCAGGTGCTTCTTTAATTGACTATAAAAGGAATACTTGGTTAGGTAATACAAGCAATGACGCCAATGATTGGAATAATTGGAGTGCAAAAATGAATCCTGAACTTACAAAAAGCGAATATGTAATTATCCCCACAATACCTGGAACTACGTCAAATAGTATTCAAGATCCAAAAATATATTCATTAAATACTCTTGAAGCAGACCAGTTATTAGTAGAAACTAATCGCGATCTTTTGGTCGAAGGTATTCTGAAAATTAATAGTAACTTAAGAAATGACGGTGAGATTACTTTTAAAAGCAATCAAAATTCAACGGGTCAATTTGATGAGTTTAATGGTGATTACTCAGGAAATGGGATAGAAAACATAGAACGCTATACCTCCTCAAATCGCAGCTTTAGATTTTTGTCTTCATCTGTTGATGCTGACGGAAATATGTACGATAACTGGCAGGAGGGAGGCAATTCACCAATAGGCTTCGGAACACACATAACAGGAAGTACGGACGGTTTAAATGGATTAGATGCTACAGAAACTGGAAATCCTTCTCTATTTGATTATAACAATGTTAGTCAAAACTGGTCCGTTGTATCCAATACAAATGTTGAAAATTTATTAGCAGGAAAACCTTACCGACTATATGTGCGCGGCGATAGAAATATCGATTTAACTAATAACGATGCAGAAAATGAAACTGTGCTTAGAGCCACTGGAAGTTTAAAACTAGGAAATGTTTTAGTCGATAATTTAGGAGAAACTGCTAATAATTTTAATTTAATAGGAAATCCTTACCAAGCTGCAGTAGATATGAATAGTTTGACAATGAACAATATCAATACCGGTTTTTATTGGGTTTGGGAT
>NZ_RQVT01000032.1 GCF_004010055.1 Psychroflexus aestuariivivens | reverse complement strand
AGATTTTTAAATTTTACTATTTATCTTTTTTATTGGAAATCGTCAAATTTAAAAATTTGGCGACTTTCCAAATATGCCTTAATTTCGTTTAAGCAACTGATTAGCTATGAGCTATATACGTTGTTGTAGCACGTTTTTTTACGTCATATTCTTAATGAATCCATATGTTTTTACAATTCCTTCGTTAGTAAGTTCGATATGCTTTTTGAAAAATTCTGGTAGGGTTGATTTTTCCAAAAATATCTCTTCTATTTTTTTCATATCTCCTGTATTATCCAAAATCGCTTCTTTATATTTTGTCTCAATTTGTTCGTAGTGAACTACTAACTTTCGTTTGTTATTAAAATCTTTGAAATCGCTATTTCTAAAATCAATTATCCATTCAAAATTCTCATCTGACTCAAAATCGTCTTTCAGATTATCGATTACGTTTGCAAACATTACTCTTTTTGGATTCGGAAATTTTTCAGGAAATTCATTTGCTATTTTGTCTCCAATTCTATCCCAAAAATTATATAGTTTTTCAAAGCAAACACTCGCATACATTGAATAAAACGAATCGTACATATTTTGTCGATAAGTGCTATATTCTTTTCCTTTTAAGAAAACAGTTTCTTTCAAGGGATTATTTATGTGTGGCTTTAAAGTAAACAAAAGACCTGTCGTAAAAATCAAATCGGAATGAATAAATCCGATGTCCGTAGTTATATTAAAATCAAGTCTTGAGTCTTTTGCTTTTTCTCCGATAAAAAATGGGTCAGATTTTATTTTATCAGCATCTTCTTTGAGTCCGTATTCTTTAACTTTTCGAGCGACGAGATTATTAAATTCTGAAATTATTTCTTTATCAGTCATTGAATTTTAATGGATTAGATGAGTTTTCTTAAATGTGCTACAACGGTTTTGGCTATGATGTCGTTGCGGAATCATTCGCAGAATTATTTCGCTGGTAAACGAAAATACTATTTTAACTGGAATTTTCAACAGAAAATTCCAACCCGCAATGCATTATAGCCGTTGTTAGCTGTAGTTTTTTAATATATTGAGCCAACTAGTCTCTGTTTAATTCCATTTTTGTCAATCACCCAAACTAATTCGTAATATCCAGCTCCGTCGCTACAAGTTAGTTGAACAAAATAATCGTTTCCAACATTGAAGATTTTTGAATTGTCAACACATTCAAATAAGTCCATTGTTAAGGCAGGTGAAACATCAATTTTTTCTCCGTTTAAATAGATTTCAATTTTATCTATTTCTAATTTCGGTATATTTCCGTCAACTCCGATTGGTGGAAGTCCATTTATACCAAAGACGTATTTCTGATCTACATAGTCAATTATTTTATCTTTTTTTTCAAAGGGTTTATCCGTCAACTTGAAAGTAAAGTTTTCCTTGTCATATTCCTTTAACTCTTCTAAAGGTTGAATTCGGCTTTTGTGTACATAACCTTCTAAATATTTGTCCGGGCAATCAAAAGAATAAAGGTTTTTTGGAATAAAAACTTTTACCCATTCTACTTTTTTGTCATAATAATCTTCACTGTAAAAAAAAGCAATATCTGTTTTCAGTTTATGAACTATTTCTGAATTTGAATTTCTTTCACTTCTAACATTTGAATATCCATCAGAATCTTGGATAATCGCAACTTGTCCAAATGAAGTCAAGTAGAGTCCGCAAAATATTAGTATTAAATTCCAGTTTTTCATTTCGTCAAATTACAGCTAACGTTCTCGTGTATGCGCAGTAGCGCATTAAAATTCTAAAACTTTTAAATTCAGTCTCAAAGTTAGCAAATTATCTTAAACTTTGATTTCAGTCACAAACCCCGCTATTGCGTATACACAGTGTTAGCAAGCGCATTTTTTTCGCATTTCTCGATTCAGAGTCAAATCGAATTTCACAAAACAAATCAGCAAACCAACTTATCGTTTATCGACTGTCAGCAAAAAAATCGGCTACAAATTTTATTTTGAAGTCGGCTCGCAATTTCACGGATAAACAATGATTTTGATTGTCAGATATTTCATTAAAACCAGATGTCAGCCGAGTAAATATCAGATTAATTTCCAAGCGAAAAATTCCTTTTTGATTAGATTTTAAATAACCAAAAATGAATTTAATTTCGATTTCTCAGAGTTGAAATCAGCGGATTTTTTTTTGAGAATGATTTTTTTTATGTGCTTGCTAACGTTTTCGTGTATGCGCAGTAGCGCGCAAAAATTCTAAATCTTTTCAATTCAATTTCAAAGTTAGGAAATTATCTCAAACTTTGGTTTCAGTCACAAACCCAGCTATTGCGTATACACAGTGTTGTGGAGCGTGTTTTTTTTATTTTAATTGTCAAAATCAAATTAGATTTCTCAAAATTAATTTTCGATTCGCTACTATTATTGAGTTTTACTTTTAAACCTCAGTTTGTACTAGATTTTTATTTGCGCAATAAAATCAGATAAATTTTTCATCGCCAGAGTCAAATTAAATGTCGATTTTGAACTTAAATTTTGAATTTGTCAAAACTTAGATTTCTATAATTTAATCAATTGTCAGCTGAGTGAAAATCAATCAAATTCCCGAGTGCAAAAATTTCGTTTTGATTCGATTTTAATTGCCAAAAATGAATTTAATCTCGTCTTTTTCAGCGTTGAAATCAG
>NZ_RQVT01000036.1 GCF_004010055.1 Psychroflexus aestuariivivens | reverse complement strand
ACCGTTGTTGATATTATATCATGCAAACAACAACTTTAAACAACAAGAAAAACAGTATTCCAATGTTTTAGGATTATTCAGCAACAACAATAGCAACAATCCTTGTTTATAATAAATCGTCCAACCAACAACATTAAGCAACAATGATTGTTTTTCTAAATTTTCATTTTCAATCCTAAATTTACTCATTTACTATAGCTGAAGGACTAAAGTTTCTATGAGTCTATGAGGGATTGTCGGGTATGAAACCTAGGGCATTTCGGAGCCTAGTACCTTACCTGTACCACCTAGACAAGCTTTAAATAGAATCCGAAACCTGCTGAAACCACTGTCCGCCCTATGTTTTATACCTATTGTTGGCGTTAGTTATTTATTTTTTCTTGTACTTCCTTAAATGTCAGTCCATCTTTATTTACCCATTCCGAAAAACCATTAGAGTTTCGTCCTAAAATCATGTTTGAAGCGGCACTTGGACTATTAAAAACTGCGTCTTCAGCGAAAATTAATTTATCTTCATTTTCAATCATAATCTTTGTCTCAAGTAGTTTCCTTCTCATATTTCTGTATGTTTCCGTGCACGATTTTGAAAGTGACTTCTTTGCTTCACTGCCTTTTGCAACAATGTATCCTTGGTCAGTTTCAGTCATTGTTGCTTTGAAAGTTTTAGTCTTGATGAAATAAGTCTCGTGAATTTCTGACTTAGATTCAGGTAATTGAAAGTCTTTCGGTGTTACAGTAGAAGAGATCAAAAAATTAAAGCCCATGACAGGAAGAATGAGTTTTATTTGTTCTAAAAAGTACTCCATGTCAGAAATGTCAGCTTCGTGAAGAGTTGGTAAACTTGGAGAATTTCCATTGTCAATTTGAGCGGTCTTTGCTTCCAAAGCAATTTGTACTAATCTCGACTCTAAATATCTGATTTGTGTTTTTGTCAACAGTTCATCTTTACTGACAAAAAATATAAGTTCCTTAAAGTCTTTGCTAGGGTCGCTTAAGTGTTGTTTTAATCTTGCTTTGATGTTTTCAGCTTCTCCGATGTAAATTTTCTCGTCAAACGCTTCGTCTGTTGGGTCACCCTTTAAACAATAGATTCCTGGATTTTCAAACTCTGGTCTGTGCATGATTTTATTAACAGAAGCCCTTGGGCTGTAAATGGCTTTTCCTACCCAATTTCCAATTTCGCTAAGTCTCGGTCCATAAGCTGTACCGTCAATCATGTATACAGTAAGTTTTTTTCCCATTTAGATAAGTATTTCTTGTTGATAGGATTCTAATTTAAAATCTAGTGTCTCTCCTTTTTTTCCGCGATTCAGTGGGCTAGGTAGGAGGATGCATTTGATATCACCGTATTCTGTTTCAAAGGTTTTAAAGATTCCGTAGTCGATTTCATACTTGAGTCTTTGAACTCTTTTAGGTTTTTCCTTTTCTAGTGAGTGTAAAAACCATTTTGCTGCATTTTTATAGACGAACAAAAGCTTAGTTATCTGATTTTGTTTAGCCAAGGACAAGAGATCACTATATTTTAACGGTTGAATATCCTTGTCTTTAGTTGAATCCATGACGTCACGGTCATACTCAAGAATAATATCATAAATTCCTGTTTTCAATTTATTTAGAATTTCTTCTTTTTCTTTCGGAGTAAGGACATTTGAACCACTTGTCACTTCCTTTTTTCCTTCTGCAATGCTTTTTAGGATGTCCCATAGTCTTGTATTACTTGAATTGGAAAAATAGAAAGGTGCGTTCTCAGGTGGAAGAGTACCGACCAATATCGTTTTGGTCATTGATTTTAATAATGGAGCAAAAGGATGTTTCATGTTTTAATTATTACTAACGGTCTCGCATATCGACTCGTTGCTGAAAATTAGCAATTATTTTTCATTTATTGATTTTAACTTCCAGAAAATCCCGAAACTCCGATTTCAGTCACAAACTCCTCAATGAGCAATATGCAGTGTTAGCAAATGTTATTCTTTCATAAATTTAATTGTATTTCCATTATCAAGTTTTATAAAATATAGCCCTTTCGTAAAATCTTGGATATCTATTTGCTCTTGGTTAGTAATATCTCCTTTTTTAACTTCTTTACCCAAAATATCATAAATTCTATAATTAACTTTTGTTAATAAGCCAGAAATTTTAATAAATTCATTTGCAGGATTTGGGTACAACTTAAATTTATTATTTAGTTCAAATTGATTCGTGTTTATACTTGGGTCGGTGGAACGTTCATAAGCAAAACCACCGCCAGCACCGCCAGATTGCCAAGAGGTGAATTTAATATCTATATAAATATCGTCTGTTATTAAATGAACAACCATATCTTGGTTCACTAAACTTGGTGGATTACTTTCACTTGTATCTTCCCAATTTTGAAAAGTCAAGCTGCCTATATCGGCTGTAGTTCCAATTGCCCATTCAGTATCCGCTGGGCTTAAAAAATCTGAATAACTATCTTCAGTAACAATGTTAAAAATACCTTGATTAATTGCTCTGGTAATCCATACATTGTCAGTAATCCTGTCTTGATTATCTTCCAATGTCCAGTCAACATTATTTTCTTTAGTGAAAGTGGTCGTTGAACCTGTCCAAACTGTTTGAGCGTTAGCTCCATTCTCATTTGATATGAAAATTACTATGATAATAAATAGAGTGTGAATTGGTTTCATAGTTTTAATTTTTGAGATTATTTTCTTAATATTTGCCAACGTCTTGGGCATAACATAAGTGGCGATTTAAAATGCCCTCCCGACGCTTCGGGATTTCGGTTAAACTTTTACTTTTCTAAAATACATAAAACTCTCGTTTCAATCACAAATCTCGCCATTTTTGTTGTGTGCTGATAGCAAATCGGTTTTTTAAGGTATCAATAGTAAGACTAGTTTTTTATTTTCCTTTCTGAAACTTAAAAACATGTTTACAGCCATTTTTTCATGCACCAAAACAGCTTTAAACTCAATTACTTTTCCACATTCCTTTTTTTTAAAGTTTTTGAAGCCCGTACAGTAAATATGGTTTAGTTTTCCAAGTTTGTTTTCTACATTACTAAACATTTTTTCGATAGATTGTTTATCAATAACAAAAGATTTATCAAATTGATAAAATAATTTTTTATAATCTTTATTCTTTATTAATCCCGTTACTTCTTCAAAATATGGAATATAACTTTCCACTTCAGCAAGTTCTTTATCTGAGTAAATGAAATCAAAGCTATCTCCATTATTTAAATTTATTTTTACTTTAACACAATTATAATCTTTAACTTTAAGATTTTCATGAAGTATGTAGGCTATATTTCCTGCATGATAATTAATGCTATTCACATCATAATTTAATAGTTCGCTTTTACTCAATTCAATTTCATAGCAATTGCTTTCAACATTTTTTATTAACAAGCATTCCCCTTTATAAAAGTCTAAAAGTATTTTAGTAGCGTTTGGTTCGATTTGTTGACTATTTGATTTATTGAAAGAAAAGATTGCAATTAAAAAAACTAGTATACTTTTATTCATTAATTTATCGAATTTAGGTTGTTTTTTTAAACTGTTTGATTACGTTCTCGCATATTGACTCGTTGCTGGAAAATTAGCGATTATTTTTCCGGCAGGCAACAAGACAAAACTTTTGTATTTCACGTTTATCCTTTTTTAGACCGTAAATTTATCAAAATTGTTGGTTTAGAAAGGAAGCAGCTATTTTGTTATATGCATTTTAGCGAACGTTGTTTTCATTAGTAACTTTTGAATTGACAAATACCACAATTATCATTGTCAGAAAAAGTAAATACGAGTCGTATCGAATAATTTCTAAGGTTTTATTTATAACCTCATTGGCCGATGGGTCTTGTCCTAATATTAGGGTGAAATAGATAAAATTTAGCAGGTTACCGAATATCACATAAATCAAAAATAAAATTGTTACCGCTAACAACTTTTCAATAAAATTTAATTTAGTCTTCCTTTTATAGGACTTAATCATCAAAATGGATATAGTGCTGAATCCAACGAAATAAGCTAGTGTTATTAAGCCCATCCCAAGTGTTCCATTTTCTATGAAGGATCCCAGAATGAACAAAACTAGTTTGATGACAAGCAGGATTAGGACAAACTTGGCAAAATGTTTCCATTGTTTGTTTGTGGTCTTTTGCTTCATTGTTTAATGTTTGCTATGGTTTGTTGCGTGGTTAAGCACGTAACTTAGAAAATAAAAACCGAAAAGAAAATACGTAAGGATTTTCGTTAGTAGGCTTGCACTAGCAATTAATTTTATAGGGTTTTGTAAAACATTTTTTAATTCTTCGTTTTAAATATTTTCTCATTTTTTTTATTTAGAAATGACTTTCGTTTATTTCCTAAATTCAGGTTGTTTTCGGTTTGTACATTTTTTTTATAAACAAGAATATTTTCATCTCCATATTTTGAGCCAAATCTTCCAGCGTCAAAATCTAAATGAATTGCACCACATTCACAATTCCAATAATCGTTATGAGAAGCTAACATTTCACTTCCGCAATTAACACATTTGTAAATTATATCTTCATTTCTGCTCCAACCCATTCCTCTCCCAGATGCCTTTGGTCCGCGTCCAAGAAATTTCATTCCATTAATATTTAAATCAAATTTTGGTTGTATTAGTTTGTACATTTCAGATTTTCTTAAATGTTTTCAACGGTCTAGTGTTTCAACTCGTTGCAGGAAAATTAGCGATTATTTTTCAATTTTAGATTTTAACTTCTAGAAAATTCCAAAACTCTGATTTCAGCCGAAAATACGCAATGAGCAATATGCAGTGTTGGTAGCTTGTTTTTCAAATCTTTTTTAGTAAATAAAAATTTTCGTTTAAAATCAATTCTTCACTCTGTTTTATTTTATTTCCATATTTTTTTGAAAGACTAAAATAATCTTGATGGTCAATCAATTTATAATTTTTCTTAGATTTATAATAGTCGTCTTGAATAGTTTGATAGTCATTTTCGTTAGTTTTTGAAACTTTTTGATTAAAGAAACTTAATAAGTTTCTAAAAGCATGAGTTTCTTTTAGTGTTTCTTGAAAGGAAGCGCTACCAATATAATCTCCGCTTTTTTGAATTATATTGAAAAAGTTGAATAGATTATCCGTTTCCTCTCTATCCAAAAAAAACAGAACGCCTTCAACTAGAATAAAGCTAGGTTTGTTGGCTTTTATTGATTGGATTTTAGATAATAAATCTTCTTCATAATTTTCACTAAAATCAACGCCTATAAAATGGATGTTTCGTTTTGGAAGTAGATTTTCTTTTTGCCAATCTATTATTTTAGTTTTTTTATAGTCAACTATTTCAGGTTTGTCAATTTCTATATTGATTAACTTTTCATCTAGCAAGAAAGGATACATACTAAATCCACTTCCGAAATTTATCAATACTTCAATTTCTTCATTATTTAGTAAATCTTTTATCCTATCCAGAAAGTATCTATTTCTCAAACAATGCGTGTAAGTTTCCTCTGAAGAAACTTGTTCAAGGTATTCTTTAATCCATTGTTCGGTAGTTGGGTTTTGCCATAGTTTTGCAAAATTATCGTGACTTAAATTTTCATCGAAAGATCTAAAAGTGGAAGTAACGAATGCTGTTTCATGTATTTTTATGTTTTTTTCTTTTTCCATTTTATTTTTTAAACTTGCTACCAGCTACTTAATTATCACCAAATATATATTATTTATATTTCTTAGTCGTATTTAAACGTTTGTAAACGAATTAATAGGTGATTGGTTCTCTTTATATACTTATTGAAGTTTGTTTTTTTCCTGACATACTTTTGTTTTAAATACAAACAACGAAACCAACAACAATCAACAATAACAACAATAGCAATGATCCATGTTTAAAATAAATCATCTAACCAACGAAATCTCCAACGATGCCAACAACATGGAAAACAGTATTGCAATGTTTTAGTATTATTCAGCAACAACGAGAGCAACAACAAAACAACACCCTTGCAACTTGTGCAACAACGAACCAACAACGTCAACAACAAGCCAAGTTTTTATAAATCTACATCAAGTTAATCTCCAAAACCCATAAAGTTTAGAATTTCACTCTCTAAATATTAAATTTTGTTAACTTTAAATATTCTAAAAAATAGTTAACCCTATATGCTTTTTTGTTCCTAAATTCTATGACAAACTACCAATCCGAAGCAGATACTAGAGCAAATTTTATAGATCCTAAGTTGTCAGAAAGTCAATGGGATCCAGTTCACATCGTAAGAGAATATTATTTTACAGATGGTAGAAAACTTTTGGGAGACAAACGCGGAAAGCGTTTGTTTTTAGATTACCTATTAAAATATAACAATACCAACCTAGCTATAGTTGAAGCTAAAAAATTAAGTGATCATCCAACAAAGGGCCTTCAACAAGCTTTGGACTATGCAGAAAAATTGAGAATTAATTTTGTATATGCCACTAACGGTAAACAGATTTACGAGTTTGATAGAAGAACAGGGAAAGGAGATTATATTAAGGACTTCCCTACTCCACAAGATCTATATCATCGACTTTTTGGTTCTAGAAACAAATTAAAAGAGCAATTACATAACATTCCGTTTTTACTTACAGGAAATTTCAAACCTCGTTATTATCAGGAAATCGCTGTTAATAAAACAATGGAAAGTATCGCTGATGGGAACAAACGCATACTACTAACTTTAGCAACAGGTACTGGAAAAACATTTATTTCATTTCAAATAGTTCATAAGCTGTTGCAAGCGAAATGGAATATTGAAGGTGAGAACAGAAGACCTCGCATTCTATTTCTGGCAGATAGAAATGTATTGGCAGATCAAGCGATCAATACCTTCAATCCTTACGAAAATGACGTCATCAAAATAGATGGTGAAGAAGTCCGTAAACGAAATGGCGTGGTGCCGACCAATGCCTTTATCTTTTTTGCCATTTATCAGGCTATTGCAGAACGTGAAGATATTGGAGGTTATTATCAGGAATACCCTAAAGACTTTTTTGATTTGGTGGTCATAGACGAATGCCACAGGGGTAGCGCTAATGAAGAAGGCTCCTGGAGAGCTATTTTGGATCATTTTAGCTCTGCGGTTCACTTAGGTTTAACTGCAACTCCAAAACGGGATGATAATGTTGATACTTATAAATATTTTGGACAACCTATTTATGAGTATTCTTTAAAAGAAGGTATCCAGGATGGATTCTTAACGCCTTACAAAGTAAAGCGTGTGACTACAAATATCGACGAATACATTCACACTAACGACAGTAAGGTTATACAAGGTGAAGTAACCAAAGATCGATATGAGATAAACGATTTCAACAAAAGCATTACTGTAAAGCAGCGAACGGAACTTGTCGCCAAAACCATTTTAGCACAAATAGGCAAAATGGATAAAACGATTGTATTTTGTAGCAATCAGGATCATGCTTTAGATTTAAGGGATTATATTAATCAGTATAAAACCGTTTCAGACATTAATTACTGTGTACGTGTAACTAGCGATGAAGGGAAACACGGAAGAGAATTACTGGAAGCTTTTCAGGATAATGATAAAGATATTCCAGTAATTTTAACCTCTTCAAAAATGTTGACCACTGGAGTTGATGCCAGAAATGTGCGCAATATTGTTCTTACATCACCAATTGGATCCATGGTGGAGTTCAAACAAATTATTGGTCGGGGTACTCGCGTGTTTGATGGTAAGGACTTTTTTACTATTGTAGATTTTGTGGGGGCTACCAATTTATTTTATGATGCAGAATGGGATGGAGAACCAGAAGACCCAAAAGGTCAGGGAGGTGAAGACCCAATTCCAAGACCACCCAAAAAACCTAAAGTAAAAGAGCCTGGAGAACCTTATGAGCGTAAAGAAAAACTGATTATTGAACTCTCCAATGGAAGGCAAATTAAAGTAACTGATATTGATACACGCTATATTGATGAAAACGGAAAACCCTTAACTGTACGTGAGTTTTTAGAAAAACTGATAGGAGAATTACCTACTATCTATAAAGATGAAGATCAGTTAAGGGAAATATGGTCTAATCCTGATACACGGAGTGAATTATTAGAAAAACTCGGCGAATTGGGTTTTGACAACGAACAACTTAATGACTTACGAAACATGATCGCAACACCAGAATGCGATATTTTTGATGTCCTGTCACACATTTCGTTTTCTTCAGATCTGATGACCCGTAAACAAAGAGTGAAATTTGTAAAAGATGATGTTCAGTTCTTTGATGTTTATGAAAATCTAAAAGCAAAAGATTTTTTAGAGTTCATTCTAAAGCATTATGAAGAACATGGTATTGAAGAATTACAGCGAGATAAATTAGGAGACTTGGTAAAATTAAAATTGGGGACTCCAAAAGATGCTAAAACCGCTTTTGGTGATATGAAAACGTTATTGGGAGCTTACTATAAATTACAGGAAAACATATATAGAGCTGGATAAATGAACGTTACAGTATCACCACATAAAATTATACCGGAAGAATACAATCTAGATTTATCTAATAGTAAAGTTAAATTGCTCATTGGTGGTAATGGTTCTGGTAAATCTTCAATTTTAGAAAGTATTTTCAAAACACCTCAAGATGTTCCAAAAAGGATTGTATGCTATTCTTCTGGTCAAAATGAATCGTTTTCTAAAATCTATAAAAAATTTCAAAAAGAAAATAAAGTTTATACTTTAGAACCAGACGAAGACAATACTAATGATGAAATAATAGACAGTAAATTTAAAAACACATATTTTAATTACACTTATAGCAGACTATTAATTTTTTTTGCTATTTCACTGAAAAGTGAAAGTAATATTCGAAGCTATTTAAATCACCTAAACCTAAGTTCCTTAAAATTAAAAATCGACTTTAGACTACCTAAGAACTATGTAGATAGAATCAATGGTATTATTGAAAGGGAAGCTTTAAGACCTGAACTAAGGACTATTAGGAATACTTTTTTTCACAGATATCTACAAATATTTATTGATAGATTTATAAGAAAAGATTATGATTTTGAAAATTCAATAGAAAAACAAGTAGTTGAGTTATCTTCAGATGATATTCCGATAGATTATACAAATGTTACAAGATTATTTGCTTTTTTAAGTTGGGCTGAGTCAAATCAATTCATTGATATCAGTAGTGCTGAAATCGTAATTGATGGTTACGAACTTGACTCATATTCTGATGGAGAATTTCAATTAATGTCAATTTACAGTATAATTGACTTGTTTGATGAGGAAGAAACACTGTTTCTATTTGATGAAATTGATTCACATATTCATTATGATAATATCAAACTAATCTGGGAAATGATTGAGCATATTAAAGGAAAGCTCGTTACAACCACACATTCAGCAGATTCTATTATTTTAAATAAAATATCAAATATAAGATTAGTTCAAAAGGGTCAGTTTCAGGAAGAAATTCTAGCTGATCGAATTTTAAAAAGATTAGAATCATTATCAGCAGGTGGAAATTATAAATTAAAAGTTGCTGGTAAAGTTCCATTTATAGCATTAGTAGAAGATTATTTTGACTGGTTTATTTTTTTTGAATTATGTAAACGTAAAATAACTGATTTTGATAGCATAATTATTAATAAAATTCAATACATAAAGTGCAGCTCAGGGTTTGATAATACATCAGAAAGATTTGGAAATTCAAAATTAGACTGGATTGAGTCATTTAAACAACAAAATAAAAGTCCTAGAACTAAAGCAATTTTTCTTATTTGCGATAGAGATAACCTTCCTATTCAGGATGTGAAAAATTCTGGTTTAGTAAGAAACTCTATCAATTCTGGAAGAAAAAATACAATTAACCTTCCTGGAAATGGAAATAGAGCTGCATATTTAATGAGCTGGAAACGTAGGGAGATAGAAAATTATTTACTGAGTTACACTATGTTAAATAACCATGGTAAATTAGAAGAAATAAATAATAACATTGCTTCAGTTGATCATTTAGCTAAAGGAAATCCTGGAGATAATAATGGAGTTAGAAATTTAGATACAAAATCAATGTTACAGCCTCTATATTTAAAAGATGGTATAAAAAAAGCTATTAGCTATGACGAAAGTGGCGTAGATTATAATAAATTAAAGGATTTGATTGCTGAAATTCCAGTGAATGAAATTTCAGAAGATATAATTAATATTTACAATTTTATTAAAGGAAAATTATAAATGAGTATACAAAACAATATAGATCGCATTACAGATATCCTTCGTAGAGACGACGGTATTTCGGGCGCGATGCACTACACCGAACAAATCTCATGGATTTTATTTCTCAAGTTTTTAAATGATTATGAGGACAACAAAGCAGACGAAGCTTTCTTGGAAGGCACTGAATATAAACACGTCTTGCGGAAGGATTTAAGATGGGAGCATTGGGCTTGTCCTAAGGATGAGAAAGGACAATTGGATGTAAAACGCGCCATGACAGGTGATGATTTGATAGATTTTGTCAATAAAACACTCTTCCCCTATTTACAAGCTTTTAAAAGCACGACAAATGATCCCAAATCTTTAACCTATAAAATAGGAGCCATTTTTGAATATCTGGACAACCGCATAGCCAGTGGGCATACCCTTCGTGAGATACTTGATATTATAGACCGTTTAGATTTTCAAAGCAGTGATGAGTTGTTTGAGCTTTCGCAAGTCTATGAAAACTTGCTTAAAAGCATGGGAAGCGATGGTGGTAATTCTGGAGAGTTTTACACCCCAAGAGCTATTATCAAAGCGATGGTAGAAACGACTCGTATTAAAGTTGGAGACACCATCTATGACGGAGCCATTGGTTCTGGAGGCTTTTTAGTAGAAGCCTTTGACTATTTAGTTCAAGACGGTAAAAAGGAAAAACTTTCTGCCAAAGAATGGGAGTTTCTCCAAAGTGAAACCTTTTTTGGCATGGAAAAAACCAGTTTAGGTTATGTCATGGGGATGATGAATATGATTTTGCATGGTATAGAAAGCCCAAATGTTTTTAGAGGGAATACGCTCACCCAAAACATACGTGACTATCAAGAAAAAGATCGACATGATGTGATTCTGGCCAATCCTCCATTTGGAGGAAAAGAGAAGAAACAAATCCAACAAAACTTTCCTGTAGAAAGCAACGCTACCGAAATCTTGTTTTTACAGCATTTTATGAAAATGCTAAAGCTAGAAGGCCGTGCAGCTATTGTAGTACCAGAAGGGGTACTGTTTCAAACCAATAATGCGTTTACCAAAGTCAAGCAAACTTTATTAGAAAATTACAATGTCCATACGATTGTGAGTTTACCAGCTGGTGTGTTCTTACCTTATAGTGGTGTAAAAACAAACATCTTATATTTTGACAGAAAAGGAGCGACAAGCGATATTTGGTACTATGACGTCACGCCACCCTACAAGCTCACCAAAAACAAACCTATTACTTACGAGCATATCGCTGAGTTTATTCACTTATTTCATCATCCAGAAAAACGCAATAAAACAAACACAAAAATCCCTGCCACTTCGAGCGGAGTCGAGAAGCCTTGCAACGACTGGACAGTTAATATAAAAGACATTAAAGATTACGACCTAAGCGCCAAAAACCCACACAAAGTCATTGAAGTCAAACACCAAAGCCCAAAAGAATTATTGACTGTTATCAAGCAAAACGATAACAAAATAAATTCATTAATGAACCAAATTGAAAGTTTAATTTATGAGTAAGTGGAAGGAAGTTAAACTTGGTGAAATAGCTTTTACTAAAAGTGGAGGAACACCAAAAAGAGGATTCAAAGCTTATTGGGATAATGGTTCTATTCCTTGGTTAAAATCAGGTGAATTGAATGATAATAAATCTATAACTGAAAATTCAGAATTTATAACAGAGGAAGCTATTCAAAATTCATCGGCTAAATTGTTTCCAAAAGGTTCATTGCTTTTGGCTATGTATGGTGCAACAGCTGGCAAACTTGGAATTTTAGGGAAAGAAGCAGCCACAAATCAAGCTGTTTGTTCAATACAAAATAAAAAAGGCTTATTTATTGAAGAATTCATATTCAATTATCTGTTATTAATTAGAGAAGATATAATTAGAGATTCCTTTGGTGGAGCGCAGCCAAATATCAGTAAATCATATATTGATAATATTAAAATCCCTCTTCCACCCTTAGAAGAACAACAACGTATTGTTGCTAAATTAGATGGCTTATTTGAAAAAATAGATAAAGCCATCAGCTTGTTAGAAGAAAATATTGAGCATACCCATGCGTTGATGGGGTCTGTGTTGGATGAGGAGTTTGGGAGGTTAGAGAAATTCAATAAACCCTTAATGAGCTTTTGTAAAAATCCTAAAAAGGATATGGTTGGCGGCCCTTTTGGCTCTAACCTTAAAGCTTCAGAGTATGTTCATCAAGGTTATCCAATCATTAGACTACAAAATGTTGATAGATTTAATTTCAAAGAGAAAAATATCAAATTTGTAACAGAAGAAAAAGCAGAGTTTCTGTCAAGTCACTCCTACGTTTCAGGGGATATCGTAATGACTAAACTTGGAGATCCTCTAGGTAAATGTTGTTTAGTTGAGGATGTTTTAGGAATTAATAGAGGTGTAATTTCTTCAGATATTATTAGAATTAGAATAGATGAAAGCAAACATTACAAACCTTATGTAGTTGCAGGAATTAATTCAGAATATTTTATAAAACAGTTGAAAAGCAAAACACAAGGTTCGACAAGACCAAGAGTCACGCTTAAAGAAGTAAGAGCAATGCAATTACCCATGTTGAAAAGAAAAGATCAATTAATTGCTGCTGAACGAATTGACGGAATATTGAGAATTCAATTAGATATCTTAGAAGCTCAAACACAAAAAGTAGATCATTTAAAATCTTTAAAAAGCAGCTTGTTAGATCAGGCGTTTAAGGGGGAGTTATGATGATAATAAGTGATAAAGCTTAATGTAATATTGAGTAAGAGTTATTATGAATTTGGAGTGTATATAAGGTATGTTATATAAATAATTTAATATTTGAATTTTGAATAATTGGATCGAAAAAAACAAAAAATATATCATTCAATATTTATTGATTATTGCTATTATATTTGTGTTCAAAAGCACCTTACAAAGCCTTTTATTTAAACTCGCTAAATTATTTGATTTTGAATCTACTGAATTTAAGATAGGCTACATTATTTTGATTCTTATTGGACTTTTGGGTTATATGTTTTTAATAGATAAAAAATATATAATTTCTAGAAAAGGTCATTTATTAGCAATCGTTCTATTCACAACTTATATTATTTTTCGAAATTTTGAGAATGGAGTTATTTATCTTCCAGAATCTACTCACTTAAAGTATATTGATATTTCTGTTTTATTTTTTCTTATTCATATTATCCAATGGAAAATCACAAAACAAAATAGTTCAATTAAAAAGGCAGATAAAAAAGATTTTTTCATCAACGATGCTGTGTATGTAGATGGAGAAATTGACAATGAATTAATTGTACAACAACTTATTACTAGCATTACAAACTACAAACCTGTAAACTCATTCAGCATAGGTATTAATGCAGAATGGGGATTTGGTAAATCAACCTTTTTAAATAGATTTTACACAGAGTATTCAAAATCTAATTCAGAAACAATTATGTTCTGGTTCCATATTTGGAAGAACAAAGGTGATAAAGCCGTTATCGATAACTTTTTTAAGGAACTTTCAACAAACCTGAAACCTTATTCTGGCGAAATTGAAGATAATATTGAAAAGTATTCTGAAGCTATTCTCAATGTTAGTCCAGGTGAATTAAAAAAAATTATATCAGCTGGAAAAGATATTTTCAGAGAAGAACTTAGTCTGGAAGAATATTATCAAATTATTCAAAAGGCTATACAAAAGATTGACCGCCAAATCATAATTATACTTGATGATTTAGATCGTTTAGAGGCTAAAGAGATACTTGATACCTATAAAATCATTAGAACACTATCTGATTTTGAAAATGTAATATTTTTGGCAGGCTACGACAGAAATTACCTAGAAAAAACACTTGGAAAAAATAAAGAGAAATACATTAACAAGATTTTTCAAGTAGAAATCAATCTTTTACCATTTGATGAAGGTCAAATAAATGAAATGCTTTTGAACAATATCAAAGATGTATTTCCATATGATGCCATCCAGGAAGGCACAAAAGATAAGACTAAAGAAAATAAAAAGCTATATAATACTTTCAATAGCATATTTAAAGAGAAAATTCCATGGAAGTTTTTGGATAATACTGATTTAAGTGATGTGTTTCAAAATAAAAATCAATTTGTATGTAGCGAACTTAAATTAGATTACAAGCATTTTATCAGAACACATAGAGACTTAAAAAGGTTTCTAAATGAATTTAAATTCAATAAAAATTTGATCAATACAGATGATATTTATCTTCCAGATTATGTACTTTTTAGATTATTGACTTATCGCTATAGAAATTTATACAGTATAGTTTTTGAAAATATATCAGATATTTTTGATAATAAAGATTATGATTTTATAAACAATAAAATGCAAGATAGTTGGAACGATAATGATGGCACCCATTATATTTATGACGAAAATTCTAAAGAAAGACTATTTAAGAAATTGAGATCTCATGAATATAGCAATGATGATATTCAAATCATTAATGCAACGCTATGTATATTATTTGGATTAAAGAATAAGGAGTTTTATAAAAAAAATGAACATACTATTTCCAAATCGTATTACACTAATTTTTACCTTAGAAATGGCATACCTAATGAAGCTTATACTCGTTCAAAATTTAAAAAATATTGGGATGAAGGAAACATAGAAGATCTAATAAATAGAATGGAAGGTCTATCCCAAAATACAAAGTTGCAAGCTTTTAATGAATTGAAAATATTTTTGTTTGACACTTCTAGCTCTATTAGTAATAAAAATGATTTTTACAAACTAATAAAATCTCTGAATAATTTTAAAAATTCCATACATAGTAACGATTTTAAAGAACTTGAAAAAATAATTAAAAAGCTCTCTGATAAAATTACAGATCTTTCTTACGAAGATTTAAAAAACTCTCTTATTGAATCCAATGTAAGTATTGGTCCTATAGATTTATTGATTGAAGATATAGCTGTCAACCATGAAAGAGGGCAAAGAAAAGGACTTTATGATAATCAAAACATTAACGAGTATAATTTATTTCCTTTCACAATTGAAAATACAAAGGAAATATTGTTAGAAAAACTGGAAAGTGTTTTACAACAGAATGTAGGATATAATATTCACTTTAATTATTATACATTACAAATAGATTTTATTGCAGTAGATCATAAGATCATTTTAGTATATGAAGCTGATAAAGTTTTCAAAGCACATCTAAACAAGTTCTTTCTACATTTTGTATGGGGTGATTATCTCGATTTTAAAGGTGACCCAGAAGGATTTCCTAAAGAACATCAAACCTATAAACCTAATGATTTTCTTTGTCAGGTATTTTGCAATAAGGAGGATTGGGATAAACTAAAGGCAAATAAAACGAATGTAGCTTTTTATAAAAATTTTAGAACCAATGGCTTTAATAATTACAATTCGTTTTTGCAAACACAAAAAGTAAAAAATATAATTGTTGGAGAAGACCATATATCGAAATTGGAAAAAATAAAAAAAATGATGGATGCCTTTATTGCAAATGATTGTCAACCATTGAATAGAACACAGTTTGAAGATGTATAAAAACCAGCTCAAAATAAGCAAGAGAACAAAACAGAGGAAAGAAAAGATACCAAAGGCAAAAATTTCTAAGGTAAAGAATCTTCTCAAATCTAATTTTTCAATAGCCAGTTATCAAAGACCTTATAAATGGACAGTTAAAAATGTAAATGATCTTATTGATGACATAATTACCTTTCAAGAAAAGAGCGCGTATCGTATAGGTACGATTATTATTTACAGAGATAAAGAAAATAAACTTAAAGAGATTGTAGACGGACAGCAACGCTATTTAACTTTATTGCTTATATACAAAGCTTTAAAAGAAAATGTACTGTCTAATCCTTTGCTAAATTTCGATGTACCTTCTTTAGATAATTTAAAATTTGACAATGCAATCAGCATTCTTAATCTAAAAGCTAATTATGCTCATATACAATCTAGAGTTACTGATTTTGATGACAGCTTAATTCGCTTTTTTCTAGAGAAATGTGAATTTGTTCAAGTTAAAATAACCGATTTAGGGGAAGCTTTTCAATTTTTTGATTCTCAAAATTCCAGAGGTAAAGCATTGTTTCCTCATAATCTCCTTAAAGCTTTTCATCTACGGGAAATGAGCCACCTAGAGGGGTCTGAGAAAATTAAAATTATTGAACATTGGGATACAACAGATCCCCATTTTCTTAAAGATGCTTTTGCTAATTATTTCTTTAAAATCAGAAATTGGTCAACAGGTAAAAGTGCCTCCTATTTTTCAAAAGACGAAATAGCCGTTTTTAAAGGAGTAAATCTTTCTAAGGAGAACTTACACCCTTATGCCCATCTTACTGCCTTTAGCGCGAAATATGTAGATTTAAAAAAACAAACATCAAACGACCTCAACGATAGCCAAAAACATTTCCCACACCAGCTTGATGCATTCACCATAAATGGTGAATGGTTTTTTGATTTTGTAAAACACAAATCAAAAATGGTTCAGGCAATTAAAGATTTTATAAACACTTATTTTAATCTCGATGATCAGGATTCTAAAGTATTTAAAATTATTAATACATTAAAAAATTATTCAAAAGAATATAGAACCGGAGATAAATATTGTCGTAATCTTTTTGAAGTGACGCTACTCTATTACATCGATAAGTTTGGAGAAGAGCAACTGGAAAAAGTAATGCCTTTAATTTTCTTTTGGGCTTACAGACCTCGTATAAAACTTACAGCCGTAAGATTAGAATCTGTTGACAATCACGCAACACATCCTAATAGTCTAATTCGTTTAATAAGGGAAAGTTTGAACGTCTCTCAAATACTTATCTATAGGGTTAAACCTCTTACTAAAAAAGGAGGGAATTCTGAAGAGCTCGCTGAACTATATACTGAATATCAACACCTCAAAACTAATGTCTAAAAATCCACCTCTATTAAATATTTCTGAAATTTTTGAAGATGCAAACTACAGCATACCTATTTATCAACGGGAATATGCCTGGACAATTACCGAAGTTACGCAGTTGCTGTCAGATCTATGTAGTCAGGTAAAAGCTAATCAAAACGACAACTACTATTTAGGAACTTTAATTATCAATAAAGGAATTAAAGATAAAGAAGAAGTCATAGATGGACAGCAACGATTAACCACGATATATATACTCCTATCTTACCTCTCTCATAGTAAAGAATCTTCTTATACTGTTAATTTTGAATTTGACACATTGCTATTTAATTCCAGACCTCATTCAATTAGCGCGCTACAAGCTATTTATTACAAAAAACTTGATGAAGTACTTGAACCGGCAATAAAAGCAGCCTATAGAATCATTAGAGATAACCTAAGTCAATATTTAGAAGAGTTTGGTATCACAATTGAAGAATTTACAAACTACCTTTTAAACAAAACACTTCTTCTCAAAGTTACCGTTCCCCCAGATACTGATCTTAATCATTATTTTGAGATTATGAATGTACGTGGAGAACAACTTGAAAAGCACGAAGTTCTCAAGTCACGATTGATGGGATTTCTAAAAAAATACCCTGATGATCGGAAACTATTTAATACCGTATGGGAAGCTGCAAGTGATATGAACCGCTACATACAATTGTTCTTCACAAGAGACACCGCAAATGAGGATAAAAATACCCGAAAGCGAATTTTCGGGAAGGATGGCAATACTATACCAGAAAATTATGAAAAATTACAAGAGGCATTTTTTAGTACTAAAGATGAAATAGAACAAACAAAGTCAAAAACAAAACCAACTCTAAATAAAATTTTAGAATCAGGAACACTGGTTACAGTACTTGAACAGAACGATAAAAAAGATCAGGAGCAACTTACAGCTGTAATTAACTTTCCTAATTTTTTACTTCACGTTTTAAAAATTCAGGAGAACAACAAAGATATAGCCTTAGACGACAAACAATTACTCAGACAATTTGAGAAAGTCTACAATATTAAGAGCGATCAATCTAAGTTTGCTAAAGATTTTTGCTATAATCTTTTAAAGGCTAAGTTCCTATTTGATAAATATATCATTCGGAATTTAGATTTAGGTAAGGAAACTCAATGGGTTTTAAGAAAGCAAATTCATCAGTTTGAAAAAGGGAAATCACATTATTTAAAAGACACCTTTGAATTAGATGACAATTCACAAGACAAAACAGATCACAAACGTGTGATTATGTTGGAGTCTATGTTTCATGTTTCCTTTCCTACGAGAATTTATAAGCACTGGTTTAATGCTACTTTGTATTACCTGTTTAATAATTCTAAAAATGGAGTAATTGAAGCAGATGAGCTGATAGGTTATTTAGAGAAATTAAACGATTCCTTTTTCTTTGATCGAAATCAATCAGTTGACATAGAATATGAGGAAATTATCTACGACAATAAAGGCGTAGCCAAAAACAGCACTGTAAGTGATGAAATTTGGTCAGCAGGCACTAGCACTAAGAACTTTACATTCAACAGGTTAGACTATTTAATATGGTATTACTCTTCACAAGATATAGAAACATATAATAACCTTATTTCGATTGATAAAGCTAAAAAATTCCAGTTTGGCTTTAGAAGTTCAGTTGAGCATTTCTTTCCACAACAGCCCAGAAATGGAGAAAAACCTACATTTAAAAATATTGATCGATTCGGAAACCTCTGTTTAATAAGTCAGCAAAAAAATTCCCGCTTTAGCAATGACCTACCTAAAGCAAAAAAAGCAAATTACCACAGACCTGATGATAAGCCTGAGAGCCTTAAAATGGAGTTGATGTGGGAGAAGGCTGATGATTGGAATGAAGAAAATCTCAAAGCTCACGAAGATTTAATGATTAAAATACTAAACAGAAAATATGAGCGATAGTATTAAAAACATTTTTTCATGTAATGAAATAGAAGGTGCATTGGATAAATTACTTAACCAAAAGAGATACAAGGTTGAAAACATTTATAACGGTTCTAATACCAATATTGCCAAAGATTTAAAACAAGAGGGAATTTATGCATTTTGGTGGAATGATCATAATGGTTTCCTTAAAAAGCATTTACTAAACCCAGACACCGCCTATTATTTAAAAGGTCCGCATGACAACTCTGGGAAGGCAGATCATTTCTTAAAAGTTATTTTCACAGAAGAATGGATAAAAAATGCTAGTCACGATAATCATATCTGCCTATATGTAGGAAAAAGCACAAATATAAAATCAAGAATGAATGGTCATATAAAATATAATATAGATCCGGAAATTGATAATCAGAATAGTAATACAATCTGGAAAGATAGCAAGAGTAAGAGCAAACCAAATAACGATCTTAGTCATCTATGGACAGAATGCAAAGACAAAAATAGATTGACTAAATGCCGATATGGCTTTGGTAAAAAACCAAACACTGTAAGTCAGTTACGAATTGGGTTAGAACGACTTTTTAATAGAGATGCCTTAGCGTTAATTAAAGAAAATGTATCTGTTTCTTTTTTGCCCTACCCCGGAAAAGAAAATGCTGTTAACCGTTTCTTTATAGAAGATAAATTAATATCGTGTCTCTATCCTATTTTGAATATTGATGTAGAGCGTTAAATTAGCCAAAGATTATTAAATAAATTTTAGATGAATTATAATCACAATAAAGATTCGTTCAATAAAGGACAAGCTTTTGAAAATTACGTAGAAAATGTATTATTTCCGGCTTCAGACTATCAACTTATTCATAAAACTAATGATTATACACAAAATAACGACCGTTTTGTTCTAAATTCAAAAAAACCAGACTTTCAATTTAGATGTCTTTTGACTGGTAAAGAGTTTCATGTTGAAGCAAAGTATAGATCACGCGCATACAAAAATCACTATGATATACTTAGTCCTCAACAAGAAGAGTGTTTCCCTGAAATTCAGGATCATTCTAAACCCATTTTTATTGCTCTTGGCTATGGTGGTTATGCTAATTCTCCTGAATATGTTAGCTTAATACCGTTTTCTGAAAATTCCGTAAGGCTAATTACAGCAGAAAAAGCTTATCAATATATTGTTCCTAAACAAACTGTTTCAAGTTCTTTAATCGATGGTTTTTTTGCACCAAATGATGTCCAAGATCAAAACATTGAAAATGAAGAAGTCAAAGAAGAAATATCAAATGAGAAAAAATTTAATAATCAAAAAGGAACACCAACCAAGAAGAAAAAAAAGAAATTTGCACTTTTTTTGTTATCAATTCTGCTTATTGTATTTGTTATTATTAATATAAATTCAAGTAATGTAGAGGATAATTTAAAAAATAAAGTAGAAACCTATTACCAATTGAGCGATGCAAATAATATAGAACAATTAATTCATCACATTTCTCCAAATGTTTCTTATTGGTACGGTCTTAAAAATCCCACCATAAAACAAATTATTAAAAGTATAAATTCTTATAGAGATAACATTCCATTTACGAAGTCTATAATTCAATGGGATAGCTTTGATGTAAATGAATTATCTGACGGAACTTATCATGTTACCTATTCTTTAAAATATATGTTGAGAAAAGAAAAACCTAATAGCCGTTTAATAACATATAATCTTAAAATATTAACTGTATGGAATCAAAACATGAAGTTGATTAGTATTAAGGAGTTATAATTTAATTAGTTATGAAGATAGATAATCTTATTTTTACAAAGCTAAAGCAAATATATGATTCTCATTTTGGTGAAAATGGTAAATACAAAGAGATAAGACATATAGATACTCCAGAAAAAAGTTTAAACCGTGTAGGCGGAGACGATGATCATTATAGTTTTCATATAAGTGATAAATGTTCAAAATATTCTGAGAAGGTTGAAGAAATTGTTGGAGACCTAAACAATAAGTTGAGTACTTGTTTCTCATTTGAAGAAGAAATCAAACTATTTCAAGATATATATAAAGATTGTTCTTACAATATAATGAAAAACACTCTTTATAACCCTAAAAAAGAGTTGCAAGACCAGATAAATTTTAACCATAATGATTTATTAAAATTACTTATTAACTTATTTGTAAATGCAGATATGCAAAGATCGAGATCTTATTATAATGATAAAGAAATTAATAATGTTAAGCCATCTGAAGTTTGTAATCTCACTATAATATTCTGGAATTTTGAATGGTATCACAAAACTAATACAGAGGTTTTTGAAGATTATTTATTTAATTTCATTAGACTTAAGATTGTCTTTGATTTACTAGAAGAAAAAACTGATACTACATACTTACTCTATTTCAATAATCACTTTGGATATAAAGTTTTAAAACTTTTTAGTAAAGTATATGATAAGAATGTGGGGCCTTCAGTTTTATTATCTTTGAGAAAACTATTTGAAAAAGAGTATTATAAAAAAGAACCTTTAGGGCGTAAAACTAGCAAAGAGAAAGATTACTTAAAAGTTGTAAACCCAGTTTTTGATAAACAAATTAAATCATTAAGATCTATCGATGAATCAAAAGATAAAAGTGTAAAGCAAATTTTTAAAAAATGCATAAAACATTGTAATACAAGAATATAAGTCTAGCTGATACAGTAAAGTTACAGTAAACATACAGTTCGTTTTCTATTGAATTTTTAAAATTGGGGGATTTTAAGACATAATTTTGACATAATTAATAATAAAAATATTTAATTATGGAATCAAAAAAAATTCAGTTCATTGAGCTGACGCCAGAAGAGTTCAAAAATGAAATTCTTCAAGAAATCAAAGCAGAATTATTGCACTTCGCCAGAGAAATCAAGCCCAAACCACAAACAATTTGGTTGAGTCGTGATGAAGTAGCTCAAAAGCTTAATATCAGCAAGCAAACCCTTCACAACTGGAATAAGTCTGGTAAACTTCAAGCCTACAAAAAAGGCGGGTTGGTAAGATACAAGTTAACTGAAGTAGAATCTTTTAACAGCTAAAAAGATGGACTTAAGTAAAAGCAAAAGTGTCTTACCACAGAATTCTGAAATTAACCTAGATAATTTAATTTCAGAAGAAAAGAAGCTGACTTCAAAAGTGAAAACAAACGATGAGATTTTTGCCCATATAATCAAAAATTTTACAGAAATCAATTTTCCAAAAGAAGTAGGTGTAGACAGTGAGAAAAAAGTTAGAAAAAAAGACGAACTCGTTGTTATCGTTGATCATTTAATAAGTAAAGCGAAGAAGCTAAACCTCAATCTCGGTTCGCTTGATGAAATTTTCTATGTCTATAACAAATCTTTTTGGAGTCAGGTTGACAAAGCTGAACTACAAGATTTTCTTGCCAAAATTGCAAAACAATCAGGTCTCAATAAAACCGATGCCAATTACTACAGATTTAAAAACAATTTGGTTGAACAATTTGAGTCTAGTTCTCGATTGAAGAAAAAAGCCAAAAGCAAAACCTTAATAAATCTAAGCAACGGGACTTTGGAAATTGATTCTAAAAATTTCAGACTTAGAGATTATAGCCCAGATGATTTCCTTACCTATAGACTGAACTTCGATTTTGATCAAAATACAAATGCTCCTCAGTTTCAAAAATTCCTAGATGAAGTATTACCAGATCAATCACTTCAAAATATCCTTTCAGAATATATAGGAAGCGTATTTATACCTAATTCAGAATTAAAGCTAGAAAAAGCATTGTTCTTGTATGGGACAGGAGCCAATGGAAAAAGTGTTGTCTTTGAAGTTATTCAAGCCCTATTTGGTGAAAGTAACCTGACAAGTCTATCCTTAAATAAGCTTACGACTTGCCCTAATTCTAGATTGCAAATTCAGAATAAACTTTTAAACTATTCAAGTGAAGTCGGAGAGGTCGGCGATCTAGATATGTTTAAAAAGTTGACATCCCGAGAACCTGTCGATGTCAAGTCTTTATTTAAAAACATAACGCATATGTACAATTATGCTAGATTAATGTTTAATTGTAATGATTTTCCGAAGCGCAACGAATTTACTGCGGGTTACTTTAGACGGTTTTTATTTATCCCATTCGAAAACACAATTCCTGAACATAAACAAGATAAAAGTTTGGCTACTAAAATTATAGATACAGAGCTATCAGGAGTATTCAACTGGATTCTTGCTGGCATGAAAAGACTATATAAAAATGGAAATTTTTCAGACAGTAAAAAATCAGATGAGTTTTCTAAGAAATTCCGATTGGAAAGTGATTCAGTGATGATGTTTAAAGAGGAATACGAACTTATACCATCTGAATATGAAGTCAAACTCATGGAACTTTACCTGAAATATAAAGAATTCTGCTATGCCAATGGATTTAGACCTTGTGCTAGAAACACATTTGCAACACGCTTAGTTGCCATAGGTTTTGAGAAAAAAAGGAAGAATATAGGCAATGTATTCTATTTAAGTTTAAAAAATTAAAGTTTAATTTCCATCTACACTAGCTACACTTATTTAGGTCGACCGTGTAGATCGTGTAGGTCAAAAACAAACTTTTAAAAATGAAAACTTATCGATTTATATTAGAACCTTATAAAGGTAGGAAAACAAGATATGTTTGTCCAAGTTGTGAAAAACAACAACAATTTACTAGGTATCTTGACTCGATAAGCAACGAATATGTTGACAATTCTGTAGGAATTTGCAACAGAAAAAACACTTGTGGCTATCATTATACACCAAAGGAATACTACAAAAACCTGAATCAAAATACACCAAGTTTACAAAAACAACAACAGCAACAACGACAACAGCAACAAAGCAAACAACAACGGCAACAACGACAACAGCAACGACAAAGCGATAAAATATCTTATCTACCAATACGTGTTGTTAAACAATATCAACTTAAAAAAACAAAAAACGACTTTATCGGTTATTATGCTAAATTGTTTTCTGAAGAAATAATGAATAACCTAATTGACCTCTATAAATTAGGTACATACAACTATTCTTATTTTAAAGATGCAGTGGTATTTTGGCAAATAGATTTAGAAAATAGAGTAAGAACAGGAAAAATATTTCACTACTGTTCTAAAACAGGAAAACGTAAGCAACAAAATTGGTATCACTCCCTTCATTTCAAAAATAACTTCCAACTCAAACAAGTACCTTTTGGTCTTCACTTGATAAAGGATAATCAATCAAAAAAAATAGCCATTGTTGAAAGTGAAAAAACAGCAATCCTAATGACAATTTTTATACCGAAATTTATTTGGCTTGCAATAGGCAGTTGTCAAAATCTAAGTTTCGCAATGTTATCGGAAATTGAAGCTAGGGAAATAATACTATTTCCAGATGCAGGAAAATATGAACTGTGGAAAAGCAAAATACCGAAACTTCCCAAAAGTAATTTTTATGAAATCTCAGATTTATTACACTTGAAATCTTCAGATCAGGAGAAAAGAGCTGACTATGACATTGCGGATTACTGCATTAAAGAATACATCGATTTCAAAGAATCAGAATGAAACTTAAGATTTATTTCTTTTGACTATCTAATCAAATTTTAGCGGAGGGCACGCCTCAAGGCACGCCTCTAAATAAAAAACCCCTGATTTACAGGGGTTTAAGTGTCTATTTTGTGACCACGGCAGGATTCAAACCTGCAACCTTCTGAGCCGTAATCAGATGCGCTATTCAGTTGCGCCACGTGGCCATTTTAGGAGTGCAAATATATTTCTTTTTAGTATATTAACCAACTGAATTCTAAAAATAATTTCTAATGTTAGATTTGAAAAAGTATATCAGAAACATTCCAGATTTTCCTAAAAAAGGCATTAATTATAAAGACATCACTCCACTTCTGATGAACTCCAAAGCCAGTGAATATACATTGGATACTCTTGCTGAACCTTTGAAAAACAAAAGCATAGACAAAGTTATAGGCATAGAGTCTCGCGGCTTTTTGTTCGGAATGCTTCTAGCTCAGAAGCTTGACGTCGGTTTTGTCATGATCAGAAAACCTGGAAAATTACCAGCTAAAACAGCTTCTCAAACTTATGAATTAGAATATGGCAGCGATACCATCGAAATACACCAAGATGCTATAAAACCAGGTGAAAATGTTATTATTCATGATGATTTACTAGCTACAGGCGGAACAGCTAAAGCAGCCTATCAACTTGTTGAACACCTCGGAGGAAAAATTGTTGAAATTAATTTCATCATTGCTTTAAATTTTCTAGAAGGTAAAAAGCAACTCAACAAGTATCCTGTCAGAAGTTTATTAGAATATTGAATAGTTGGCTTTTTTCAAAATGAAACTAACTTTTGGTGCTCTTTAAATGAAAGCAGAAAAGTAACCATTCCTAAGTATTGTAAGAGTGATAATGTAAATTTATTTTTGGAAAGTGATTTAATTAGAAGCTATACCAAAATATCATCTATCGTAAAATCATCCTTTAATCAACCTAACAAGCCTGATCATTTATATTGGTCAGGCTTTTCTTATTTAAAGTTATTTGTTAAGTCTTTTGGTCACCATATTGCCTCTATACAAGGACATTAGCAATTATTTTCTTCCAAAAATTCAAATCTGAAAGTTGCATTTATTTAATGAATTCAAGAACTAATTACCTTTTCAAAGTAAAATTCGCTTTATATTCTCTAGGGCTTCCATCTTCAGGATTGGTGTATTCCAC
>NZ_RQVT01000010.1 GCF_004010055.1 Psychroflexus aestuariivivens | reverse complement strand
GACTCTGAATCGATCAAAATAAAAAAAATACGCAAGACAACACTGTGTATACGCAATAGCTGGTTTTTTGACTGAAACCAAAGTCTGGGATTTTTTGCTATTTTTGAGACTGAATTAAAAAGTTTTAGAATTTTTGCGCGCTACTGCGCATACACGAACCCGTTGTGCAAAATTTGAAAAAAATCTAATTTGTATAAAAATTTTAATAACATGCATAGATTTATATTATTAATTTATTTATTAATGATTACATCTTGTAAGAATACCGATAACTCAAATAATATTAAAATTATAAGTGAATCACCTTATATATATTACATTCTTGATGAAAATGGAATGCATTATTTTGATGAAAGGTTTCAACAAAATGATACTATAAGTGAAATATCAAATTCGGGTAGAGAATATATCTTTAATAATGAAATTGAAAAAGCTGAAAATCAAATTAATGAAGGGTTGAAAATTGACTCTCTAGATCCGATTTTAAATAATGATTTGGCTAATATTTATAAAAAAGATAAAAAGTTTGAAAAATCAATCATTCACTATAATAAAGCAATCAAAATTTCTGACTCAATCTATATTCCACCATTAATAAATCTAGCTGACTTATACGCAACGCTGGGAGAACAATCTAAATCAGAAAAAATTTATTTTTATATTATTAATAATAATAAATCTGAAATTTACCAAGGCATTGCATTTCATGGGTTAGCTAATATGTACTATAAATATGGATATATAGATAAAGCAAGATCGAACCTTAAAACTGGTAAAAAACTCGTACAAAAGGATAAAAATATTTTGAAGAAATTTACTGAATTAGAAGTGAAAATAAATCAATATTAATGAAAAAAACTTTGCACAACACCGTATATAGCTCATAGCTTAGCAGTTACTTAATTGAAGATTTAGGTTTTTTGGGTAAGTCGCCAAATTTTTAAATTTGACAACTTACCAAAAAATAAAATAAGTAGTAAATTTAAAATCTGGCTTGCTCTTAAACCGAAAAAAATCGCTAATTTACACGCTACGAGCCATATACAAAACCGTTGGCATTAATTAAAAAAATGAAGACAATCACAATTCTGACAATAACGATTATTTGCCTATTTGGGTGTAATAGTTCTCCTGAATCGAAAAACAACGAAAAAGTAAACGAAGCCAAAGTTTCTAATGAGTTAGTTGGATTACAAATTCAGGTAATTGAAAAATGGCCAGAAGAAATTGACGGATGTTCATGCTATTCTTCCCGAAATAAAGATGAATTTGAAAAAAGAGAATATATCTACATGGATGACTACGGAGACTTAGCGTTCATGAAGATAAATGGACAGCTTGAAAGATTTAATCTGACAAAATCAGACACCTTAACTTCTTCCGACCACTCAAAAGAAATTTGGACCAACGATAACTTCGAATTAACCATTGAAACACGCCAAGTAGGACAAATTGACGAGACTTGGCAACACAAAGGAAAACTGACTTTGAAACGAAAAGATGGTGAAACTATTGAAAATGAGATTTATGGAGAATGTGGTTGCTAATGAAAAAATAAAAAACTAATGCCAACACAGCATATAGCTTATGGCGGGTGAACGGCTGCCAGCAATGTTTTCGCTCCGTAGCCCGTTTTGGTTTCGGTGGACAGGAAAGTGCTTCGAAACCGCCACAAGCCATATGCAAACCGTTGGCAACAAGCTGAAAAACCACGATGCTGAAAGGAAAACGAAAACTGATTTTATTAATTCTCATTGTAATTCTGACTTTTATTATCGGAATGAGATACGAATTGGATTATCGGATTTTGACTCGTGAAACAATAAAATATTTGGCGAATTATAAACTTGGATTTTATGGCGGAAAGGACTTTCGTTTTTTTGAAACGGACATTGCTTTTATTCTGACTTTAATACCAATCGGATTATATTTCACATTACGCAAAGTTGAATCTCTGATAAAAATAATCGGACTGAATTTAATTTATTTGATTTTAATCCCGACTTTTTGTAAGCTTCCCCTAAAACCGAACTGTTCAAAAGTATAATATAATTTTTAAATTTGGACAT
>NZ_RQVT01000012.1 GCF_004010055.1 Psychroflexus aestuariivivens | reverse complement strand
CTCACCCTACGCTGCTTCCTTGATTTTTAAAAGTTTTTTTGATAAGCCGTTTTCTTTAGATTGATAGATTTCAGATGTTAGACTGGTAAACTAGTAATTTGGTGATTAGTAATCCGTAAATAGTGAATAAATATTTGAGGTTTAGAATTTTACGTTTTTAGATTGTAGATTCATAAATATGAAATAAACCTGTCAACTAAGCATCCAATAATACAACTGCTTCAACTGAGCTCTGAAATAACGATTACTCAATTTAAACGAATGATAATTTGGCCATGTCAATCCGTTGCTGGCTTTGGGTCCAAAATGCACTTGAAAATTAGTGGGAGCGGCAATCGGTTCGAAACCCAAATCACGATAAATCTGCATGGCACGTGGCATATGCATGGCATCCGTAGCAATAATAACTTGAGCGTCTGCTCCGAATTTGGACTTAAAGGCTTTGGCTTCTTCTAGAGTAGTCGATGGTGTTTCTAACATACGAATTCGCTCGGCTGGAACGCCCAATTCTATCGCTGCTTTTCGCGCCACAGATGCTTGACTTTCCAAATTGTATTTGGAATATGCTGAAGTAACCAGAACTGGTTCTTTTAATTGCCAAAATACGCGAATGCCTTCATTTAAACGAGCCAAAGTACTATTCTCCAATTGCGTTAAGGCAGGTAAATCGGGGTCTAAATTATAACCTGCGCCTAAAACATGAATATAGTAAGTTTTATTGGGATTTAGCTTGGAGGGAGCCAAGACTGCATATTGTTTTTCAATGTGAGTTACAGCGAGCTTTGGCAAATAACTGGTTGTACAGATCAACAACGCAAGCAGACCTGAAATTAAAACAAAATTTCGGTATCGGTGTTTTTTAAAACGCAAAAAGAAATACAGTAACAACCAAAGAAAAAAAAGGTTGCCGAGTGTTGGTAAAGATTTTAAAAATTCGATCATCGACTTCTAATTGACAATTCAAAACTAGGTAAAAGATCTTTGAAAACAACAACTTTGTTTTTACAAAATTGAATTTCAAAAAATGATTGTATTAGTTTAAATCTTATACCAATTGAAACATTTTTTGTTTGAGAAATTTTAGTTGGCAATGCAGTGATTAAATTTTTAAATTGCACATTCATTTTAAATGACTTCAATCCTAATCTATGAAGAACAAAGATGCCAAAAAACAGTGGTTTGTACTTTACACTAAGCCACGTGGTGAAAAGAAATTGGCTGAACGACTGAATGCTTCAGGCATAGAAGCCTATTGCCCGACACGTACTGAAATTAGGGTTTGGAGCGACCGAAAGAAGAAAGTCGACATGCCAGTATTGCCATCTATGTTGTTGGTTTATATTGAAAATAAATCGCGACAATTAGCTTTAGAGTCTCCATTAGCTATTCGGTATTTGTTTATGAGTGGTCAGCCCGCCGTTGTGACTCAAGCAGAGGTCGAAACTCTTAAGTCAACATTAGGTGATAGTAAATTCGAGTCTTATGAATTGCACAAGCTCCGTCCTGGACAAACTTTGGACATGACGGAATATGGGTTTGAAAAGGTAGAAGGCACTGTTAAATATGTTAATCGTAAAGAATGTTGGGTGGTACTCCAGGGACTTGGGTATGTGGTGAAGTTTAGGCGGTGAGTTTTTAGATTGTTAGATATTAGATTTCAGATATTAGACGATAATTGGTTGACTGGTTAACTAGTGATTGGTAATTAGTAATTGGTTTAATGATTGAATGATTATAGCTTTTAGCATTTAGCTTCCAATTGAAAAGAAGGGGGATTTGGTGAAGGGGACTTGTTTACTAGTAGACTGGTCTAGAAGCTTTTGGCTTTTGGCGGTTAGCTGGAGATTTGGTGAATAGTAATTCGTGACTAGTGATTCGTAAATTTGACACTACAGGTTTGCTGAGTTTTATATTTCAACTTGAATCTTGGAACTTTTTAACTTGAAACTGGTTGACTGGTGAACTGGTTGACAGGTGATTTGAAGCTGATGGCGTTTGACTTTTAGCCGTTAGCTTTTTGCATTTAGCCTTTAGCCTATTGCTGAAGAGAGGGAGGTCTGGTGATTTTTAATTATGAATTTTTCTAGAATATCAGATTAAAGAACGAATACAGTCAGTTTAGCACAAATAATCAGTTCGATAAGTCGCTCATATCATAACAACACATCTTGTGCTTTTAAAACAAATGTTCGAATTATATATAAATCACATTGACCTGAAATCCCTTTCAACACTACTAATTTATTTTTGAATTATTTGGTTCCAGGCTTATTGAATTTATCAATTTAAATTAAATCTGGGTGTGATTTTTTAAGACTATTATAAATTTGTTTTACATCCTGAGTTTGGTTTTTGTCAACCAAAAGAACTGCATCCTCAGTTTCCACATAAATGTGTTCAGAGACATGTGGCAGCTCAACATGTTTATTTGAGTTTAAAATCAGGTTTTGAGAATTATCAAAACTACCTAGTTCGTGTAATTTAAAGTAATCATAAATTGCTGAAAATGACCCTAAATCTGACCAATAAAAATCGGCAGACACTACTTTGATATTTTTTGAACGTTCCATCACTGCGTAATCTACACTAAGTTCTGGAATCTGTTTACTTTCATGTTCTGGTAAAAAGTCCTTTTGCCTGGCTTCGTAAGCTATACGACTTTTTTCATAAATCTCTGGTTCAAATTGTTTCAATGCCTCTAAAAACACCTTAGCTTGAAAACAAAAGATACCAGAATTCCAAAGGAAGTTTCCAGCCTTGATGTATTTTTCTGCTAAGTCTTGATCTGGTTTTTCTTTAAAGCCCAACACCTCCAAGCCTTTATGTTCTATATAACCGTAGCCCGTTTCAGGTTGATCAGGTTTCACTCCAAAGGTTACAATCGCACCTCTTTCAGCTAGTTCAAAAGCTTGTATTATTGCTTTTTCATAAGTATCACCAGCATCTATGACATGGTCTGCCGGTGTTACCAACAACAAATCTTCAGGATCTGTAGCCAAAGCAGCAAACGCAATAGCTGCGGCTGTATTTTTAGGCACTGCTTCTATGATTTCATCATAATTGATGCGCAGATCTGTGGATGCCTGAGTTCTAGACTGCATGTAATTCTCCTTATTACCTACAATAATTCCAGCATCAACAAGACCAGCATTTCTTTCTATACAGAGTTGAAATAATGACTTGCCCTGAATTAATGGTAAATATTGTTTAGGACAAGATTTGCGTGATAAGGGCCACAAACGGCTACCCACGCCACCTGTTAATAAGATGTGTTGTTTCTTCATAGAATGTGCGCTGTCTTCCAAATTTAAAATTTAGGAACGTTGATGATTTTCTTCTAAACGAACAATATCATCCTCTCCAAAATAAGTTCCTAATTGTACTTCCACAAAAATAAGCTTTTCTTAACCAATATTCATAATTCTGTGCTTTGCTTTTAATGCGGTTAGTAAAACATCTCTTCTTTTTTAGCTAGTATCAACTTTATTAAAAATAATCTTCGACTCATTTTATGTAATTTTCCAGAGCTCTTGAGTCATTTATCTGTATCAATAGTACAGTCTTCCTCCTAGTTTTCACTTTATGCTATTCACATTATATTTGGGACAAATATCAATTTAAACATCAGATGTAGCTATATAGCACATTCTTTTCTCCGTATATTTCCTTGTTTACAATTTCAAGTGATTTGATATGAAAATGGTATTTATAGATTTGAACACAGATTTTTTCCTTTAAGAAAATAAAAAAACCACCCTGTATATACAAGGTGGTTAGTTTTACAGATTATTTTAAACTTAGTTTATCTCAATAATCTGTAAGGCATTGAAAGCACCGTTATTCAACGGGTACTGTTGGCCATTAAACTCTTGGAAAAAGGCTATTTTTAAGAAATAGTAAGAATCGCCTGAGCCTGATGGCTGTGTTGCAAAAGCAAGAGTTACACTTGAATTTGTGTCGTCTATTTCTAGATTTTCAACATTACTCAATTGTAAGTCGCCTTCACCGCTTGCGAAATCGAAATTCAACAATCCACCACTAATTTCAACATGGGTCGCTCCTTGTGGAACTCCCAAATTTAAGTTAGGTGTAAAATTTGGAATAAGGATCTCACTGTTCACGGAATCAAGATTGTACTGTGTCCTTAAGATTGCATCCAAAGTTGCTTTTCTATTGAAATCAAAGAACTTAAATGCTTCTTTTCCTCCTGGTTCATTGATTCCAATGCCTACCGTCCGTTGACCACGGGTTGAAGTTGCATCGAAATTTTTGACCTTAGTTAAGGCACTGGTTAATCTATAAATTTTAGACTTATCTGGAACATCTGCCAAAAGGTTGGCAATTGCTCTTCTAAAAGCTTTGCCACTTTTGGCGACATGTCCAAATTCTTGTCCGTTTTCACGGGTTCTTATAAAAGCCGGATCGTTTTCGATTCTACTTTTAGAAACTCCGCTTTTGGTCTTGACCAAGTATTCTCCATCTTGGTTCTTATAGAAGGTCATCCCATCCAGGGTTCCTTCAATCTTTAGCAATGATTTTAACTTTGCCATTTTGTTTTGGTTTTAAGCCTATTATTTCAAGGCATGTTGTACAAATTTTAATGTCAGTTCAGAACATTGAATTTAGATGCGCGCAAGCTTCAAATTGGGTGCACTTTCAAATTTCAATTTTAGGCTTTTTTAAATCTGCCTTCAATACACATTGACTGACAAGACAAATGTAGAGGCATAATTTTCAATGAATTTCGCTTTTATACAGCTTTGAGTGTATTGTGGAAAAATAATAGTATTGATCAGTATTGAGATTTTTTTACCTGTTTTTCGCTTTTTGTCGTTTTTTTCGCTTTTATACCTAGTTTGTTTTAATACTTAAGCCATACTTAAGCTATGCTTAAAGTACGCTTTAGCTTCACTTGAGGTCTGGGGGGGAGGGTGAGGTTTTAGATGTTAGATTTCAGGTTACAGGTTACAGGTTACAGGTTACAGGTTGTTTAGAGTAAAATTCAACTTGGAACTGGTTAACTATTGGCTGTTAGCTGTTAGCATTTGGCTTTCAGTCTACTGCTTAAAGCTTAGAGCTGAAGAGAGGGAGATTTGGTGAGGGGGAGATGTTAGATGTTAGATTTTGAATTTCAGGTTATAGGTTACAGGTTCTTTAGAGTAAACTTCAACTTGGAACTAGAGACTGGTGGTTTTGAATTTTTAATTGTGAATTTTAAATGTTTTTCTGTTTTCGGCTTTCTAGTTGATTTGAAGCTGTTGTTTTTGGCGGTTGGGTTTTGGCGGTTGGCATTTCAGATTTTTAATTTCTGGTTGCAGGTTTTAGCTTCTGAATTTTTGGTTGTCTTTTTGGTGACAGTTGAATTAACTGCTATTTGGCGTAATTTGATATTAGCTGCACTATTTTTCAGAAAATTAGACGAAAAAAAGTTCTGATTTTCCTGATTTTTTGTAAGATCAGCAAACACTCTAAGCCCTTATTATTAGTAGGTTTGTCTTATAAATATTTTTTTAAGATGAAAATTAGAGTGATTAAAAGTCATGATTTGCAAATTTTTAGAAATGTCTGTTTGAGAACTGCACAAAGTGATATGAAAAAGATCAAATTTTATTTTGATAAAGAAGATTATCATTTGGTCACTAATGTTGAGGCTGCTGAATATTTTGGGGTGAGTTTGGAGGATTTTGAGGCTATTATTCATAAACAATTTAAAAAATAATTATAGTGAACGATTGCATCTCTAAACGTCGAATTTATAGTACTGATATTCAGGCTGTATGTAAAGTTGCTTCTGCAACGGCGTACCGCTATATGATGAATATCAAGCGACATTTAGGCAAGCAACGTCATCAAATTGTTACGAATTATGAAGCGGCTGAGTTTTTAGGGTTGAGTGTTTCAGATTTTGAAGAAATGTCAAGGTAGTTTTTATGGGGGTTTGGCGGTTGGCTGGTGAGAGGGAGATATTAGATTTTAGATGTTAGATATTAGATTTTAGATTTTAGATTTCAGATTTTTAATTTCAAATTTCAGGTTATAGGTTACAGGTTTCAGATTTCAGATTTCAGATTTCAGGTTTCAGGTTTCAGGTTTCAGGTTTCAAATTTCAGGTTTCAAATTTTAGATTTCAGGTTGCTGGTTGCTGGTTGTTTAGAGTAAAATTCAACTTGGAACTTTTTAACTTGGAGCTGGTTGACTGGTGGTTTGAAGCTGTTGGCGGTTGGCGGTTGGCTAGAGATTTTGTGATTCGTAACTTGTAATTTGAGATTTCGAACTTCAAGTTTTTAAGTTTTTGTGAATCTCCTTCGTCGGTTTCGATTGATAAAGTACACCTCCTATTCTTTTTTTGCATCGCCCAAAAAAAGAATCAAAAAAAGTCTAGGCCGATTTTAAAATACTGGAAATCCTAAAAACAAGCCTGCCTCTTGCTATTCCAGCAACCGTAAACTACTGCTTCCATCGCCGGCCTGTCGCAGCCTTGTTTTTGCATTTCAGGCGTATTTTAAAAGTAAGCCAGTTTTCTTTAGATTGGTAGATGCTAGATTTTAGATTTCAGGTTTCAGGTTGTTTAATTTGATGTTTTCAACTTGGAACTTTTTAACTTGGAACTGGTTGACTAGTGGTTTGAAGCTGTTGGCTTTTGGCTGTTGGCTGTTGGCTGGATGACCTTCCCTAAATAGCGTTGACCGTTTTTTTAGAGGTCATAAAGTTTATCTATTAGTGATTTGACAGCATAAAAGTTTTGTTCTCTTTCTTCTGATTCCGATTTTTTAAGACTTGCACTTATTTCGAGATAATCTTTTTCTGGGTATTGGCTCCTATACCATTCTTTGAAAGCTGCTGGAGACACACCAATTTTATACAATGGATCTTTGGAAGATTCAAATTTACGAAATAGGTAGGTGTAGACAACATTTTTAAAATCTTGCTTCGCATAAATATCAAAAAGTTTAAAGCTTTTAAAACTTGGGAAAATATGCGCGGGATAATTTTGACTTATGCTTTCGTCCTCTTGGAGAAATTTTTTCTCCTCTTCATCTAATAAATTTTCAGCATAATCAAATACATATTTATAAGACATGGGGAGGTTGTATAAAGAAAAGCCTAGTTTTCTTTGCCGCTTTATGATTTCCATTTGTAACCAGCCTTTGAGTAAAAGCTTGTATTCCCTGAGGTCTTGTGGGTATGGCTCTAAAAGCAAAGGTCTTTTGTATTTAGCGAAATCAAATTTGCGTTCCAGTATTTCTTTGCAGGAATTTTCATCATGGAACCCTAACCATTCTTCTATTTGTAAGCTCTCCATGTGGTTAAGTAGTTCATTAATTTTTTCTTCTAATTCTCCGTAACTTATTGCTTTAGTTTCCAGCTTACTTACAGCATATTCTCTAAATCTTACCGGTTCGCTGAAATCATAGGTGTATTTAAGTGAACCGAAATTCAACAAAACTGACAATTGATCCCAAATATTTTTTTCTTTTTGAATAAAACTTTGGAGCTTTTGAACCTTAGGATTGTTTTTATATTTTTTGATTTGTAGTAATTCTTCTACTTGATATGACAAGCAAAAACTAGGCTTATGTTTCAGTTTACTTGATTTATAGTCAAACTTAAATTGTTTTATTGTCTTCAAAACGGAATGAGGTCTTGTATGTTTTAAGCTTTGTAAGAGTTCTTTATGATTGCAGGTGTAATTGATTAAACTTACTAAAACGAATAACCATGCATTGGACATGTCATCTTTGAGATATTGTACACGATGGTTTAGGTCGTAATTCTCAAAAGTCATTGGTGTTTCTTTGCTGATTAAATCTTTCATGGCATTAGTCTGCTTTTGTTTTATTTCCATAAAGTTGTTCTATCAGGGATTTGACAATTGCAAAGCTGACTTCTCTATCTACAGACCTGACTTTGCTTAAGCTCGAGTGGACGCTTACCAATTCGTTTTCGGGATAGGCGTCATGATACCAATCTAAAAAGGCCCTTGGTGAATGTTCTATTCTATAATTGTAGTTTTTTGAATTTTGAAATTTACGGTATAAGTAATTGATCAAAACTTGAGGGGCTTGGTGTTTAGCAAATTGGTCAAATAACTTGAAGCAGACTAAGCTTGGAAAAATATGTTTGGGGTAATTGTAATATTGGGTTACGTCTTGGTTGAAAAACTCAATTTCATTTGGTCTTAAAAGGCTTTCAGCGTAATTGACCAAGGCTTTGTACACCGGTGGAATTTTGGAAGGATCCCATTTTAGGATGCGTTTTCTTTTTTCAACCAGCATGAGTAGCCAATTTTTGTAGAGCCTTTTATATTTTGCAAATTCAGTTGGGTATTCGATAAAGATTGTTGGGGAAGCTAAATCCTTGTAGGGAAATAAGTAACGATTAGCCAGCATTTGAAAGTCTTCTTCTAAGGTTTCTTTTTCATAAATTAATGCGTTTTCATAATGTTCATCTACTCTATCTATAAAGTCACTGATTTTTCTGCTCACTTGCTTCAATTCAATAAAGCCTTCCCCTATTTGAGACTTGGCATATTTTTCAAAATCAGTATTGATAGTAGAAATCGAGTTTATGCTTCCCAAACTACCAATTTGATGAACTCTAGATTCACATTTTTCTAAGAACTTTATGTATTTGAGAACTAGTGGAAATTCTAGAGTGTTGTGGGCCTCTTTAATTTCATCTTTATAAAATTTATCCCACGTATAATATTTATTGTCTATAATATCCGACAAAAGTCCTCGATATTCGCTTGATGTAAAAGAATTGTACAATTTGGTTACAACTTCTCCTTTAGACAAATTTTTTAGATTGTCAAAATATAATAAGGTTTTCGTTTCCTCTGAAAACAGATTTTTATGATGGATCATTTTGTTGATGTAACCAATCATGTAAAATTTCCATGCGTTTCTGAGGTTTTTGTCTAGGTATTGGATGCGGCATCCTAGACTCATTTTACCAATGTATTTGGGTGTCATCTATCGGTTAGTTTTTAAAAGACCTTGCAATAGCTCGTGGTATTCCCCTTTACTTTAACTTCTTGTTTTTAGAGCTTTACATGGTTCCTCATATAAATATATTAATTGTTTTTTTAATTTAAAAGTTTTTTGGCGGTTGGATTTTTGGCTTAGAGCTGGTGAGAGGGAGATATCATAAAAGGGAGAGGGGGAGATGTTAGATTTCAGATTTTTAATTTCAAATTTCAAATTTCAGGTTTCAGGTTGCTGGTTGTTTAGCGTAAACTTTAACTTGGAACTGGTTAACTATTGGCTATTAGCTGTTAGCATTTGGCTTACTAGCCTACTGCCTATGGCTTACAGTCTACTGCTTAAAGCTTAGAGCTGAAGAGAGGGAGATTTGGTGAGGGGGAGATATTAGATTTCAGATTTCAGATTTTTAATTTTTAATTTCAAATTTCAGGTTGCAGGTTATTGAGTGTGAATTTCAACTTGAAACTTGAGACTGGTGGACTAGTAAACTGGTTGACTAGTGGTTTTGAGCGGTTGGCTTTTGCTGTTGGCTGGAGAGAGGGAGATTTGAAGAGAGATATTAGATATTAGATTTCAGATATTAGACTTATAAATTTTGAAATGAAAAATTTGAAATATCCTGTTGTCAGTTCGAGTGTTTATTACGACCAGCAAGGGCGTAATAAATGTACTTCGACTATGCTCAGTAGAGCTATCGAGAACTATTCATGATTTAGTTAGAATAACTTCTCGATACTATTTTCCTGCTGCTTGCCGCATCAGTAAAATCACTCGAAGTGACAAGACGATACTTAAATCTGAAATGAAAAGTATTAAATAGAAAATTTGAAATATTTAAGCCTATAACTTACTGCATAAAGCTTAAAGCTTAAGAGGGGAATGAGAGATTTGTGATTCGTAAATTTCAAATTGGAACTGGTTAACAATTGGCTTTGGAGCTGTTGGCGATTGGCTTTTGGCTTTTTGCATTTAGCAGCTTATAGCCTGTGGTGAGAGGGGATTTAGTGAAGGAGACTGGTTTACTGGTATACTGATAGACTGGTGTTTGAGGCTGTTGGCTTTTGGCGGATGCATTTGAATGGTGAGAGGGAAATGGGGTGATTCGTGATTCTTGTTTCATTTTGCCAACATTTTGACTGCACATAATCCCTAGTTTATCAAAAAAAATATAGATTATAAACTAAAAAATTCAATCATATAGAAGTTTATGGTAAGTTTTTGTTATGAAAAAACAACTGTTTTATTATTGTAAACCATCACCTTATGGTTTGCGTGAAGTTTAATTGCGTTTGATAAAACAATTTTCTCTAAATCGCGTCCTTTAGCAATTAAATCATCAATAGAATAGGTGTGAGTGACATGTGCAACATCCTGCGCTATTATTGGGCCTTCATCTAATTGCTCTGTAACATAATGACTTGTAGAGCCAATAATTTTAACCCCTCTCTTAAATGCCGAATGATAAGGTTTTGCACCAACAAAAGCAGGCAAGAAAGAATGATGAATATTGATAATCTTAGAAGGATATCTACTAATTACATTTTTAGAAATTATTTGCATATATCTGGCTAACACAATAAAGTCGATATTGTATTTATCTAATAACTCCAATTGCTTTTCCTCTGCTATGGCTTTTTTTTTGGTCACTGGGATATGATAAAATGGAATTTTAAAACTATCGGCAATAGGCTTCAAATCTGGATGGTTACTGACGATGAATGGTATTTCTAAATTGAGTTCACCAGAATTATACCTGCCTAAAATATCATATAAGCAATGGTCATATTTTGAGATAAATAGTGCCATTCTCATCTTATTTTCATTCGAATACATGTGCCAGTTCATCTCAAACTTTTTTGCGATGGTTTCTTTAAAATCAGACTTAAACTTTAACCGAGAAAAAAACAGATCACTAAATTCAATCACTATTCTCATAAAAAATATATCCTGCTCCCTATCTACGTGTTGGTCTAAATACACTATATTTCCTTTTTTATCAACTATATAGTTTGTAATAGAGGCAATGATATTGTATTGGTCTTTGCAATGTATTAGGAGCGTAATTTTATTCATGTGATTAATTTTTTTAAACTCACTTAACTATTTTTATTTAGCTAAATTGCACATATTTTATAAGCAATTATTTAATGTCTTCGAAACAATTTAAGCCTTCAAAATAGAGAGTCATATTTGAAATATAAAATAAAAACCTCATTGTTATAAAAACGAATGAGGTTGATGGTCATAATTAAAACTGAATTTTATGACATCAAATCTTTTTCATTCATCAGTTTTGGTTCGGCATCGACATCTCTGAGGAAAATAGTGCCTGGCTCAAACTCATACATTTTGTAATTCTTATCGAAACTTTCATCATTGTTTAGCAGTCGGATGATATCTTCAGTGAAATTAGCTCCACCTGCGGCAAAGGACATATTGAATGCTACCATTCTCACATTAATTTCTGTAATATAAGGTCTCCCGTTCTCATCTTCCTTAAAATCTGCTGTAAAAAAGCCGTGTTTTTCTGAACCTGTGTGTTCAAATAGCACATCCATAGCTTCAATTGCTTTATTTACCAAATCAGGTTCATTGAGCAACCGACCAAAAGAGGTGTTTCCTGTGATGCCCGAAGGCGCAACTTTTGCCATGATATAGTTGACCCGTTCTCCAGACGCAGAGCGGAGCAATTGCCCTTTATTATAAAGTAGTTTTACTGCCAAATTTCTTCCGGGCAGAAAAGTACTAGCTATAAATCTTTTAACTCCTGGGTTGATGTGTAACCAGTTTTTTAATGCATTGCGATTTTCAACTTTAAGCGATCCCAAACCGCTAGACCCTGCTGTCGCTCTTACCCAAAACGGATACGGCAGTGTTGCTTCTAGTTCTTCAAACTCTTTTAAATCTGAATCAAATACATAAGATTTTGGCACGAGTCCAGTATTTTTCAGGACTTCAGTCATTTTAGACTTATCCACCAATAAATCTGACATGCTATGGCTTGGCAACATGACTTTACATGGGGCTTCACCATCTGTCATACGTTTAGACCATGCCATTACTTCATGTTCTGGGTGTACCAAAGCCATGTCAATATCATGTGTTTTGATAATGCTCTCCATGCTTGACCAATAGTCTTGATGCCCTGCTGGAGGCACCAAATAAGTTTGATCGTACAAATCATTTTCATACAACCCATAGGCTACGGGATTAATATCTGTCCCTATTAATTTGACCTCATCAAATTGGCAATATCGTCTAATGGTTCTTGCTATACTGCGAGGTGTTGGTCCACCTACACCGTTGATTAATATGTTCATTATTTAATTTTTAATTATGTCTTGTGTTTACAACAAAACAAAAATATTTGATTTTGAAAGTTATATTTGTCACATGTATTTCGAATATGCTCGGTAAAGCTATCGAGAACTATTTGTAATATAGTTAGAATGACTTCTCGATACTATCTTACTGCTACTGAATGCATCAGTAAAATTACCCGCCTGAATGATTTAGTCGGGCGGGCTTGAAGTGATATATAGCTATTAGATTTAAGTTTTCTAAGTTTCTAAATAAAACTGATTTTTTCGAAAAAAAGCTTTTTGCTTTAAAAACACCTTATGTTCTTTTTTTTAGCTCACCCTCGTTTTTATTTTTTTAAGTGTTCGTGAATCTCCTTCGTCGATTTCCATTGCCGAAAAAAAAGTAACCAAAAAAAAGTCTAGGCGAACAAAAAAACTCTAAGAAAATCTACGGAACCCCCCGCCACAGATGAAAAATAACTCACTCGATTCCATCGAGCTCAAACAGATTTTCATCTTCTCACCCTGCGCTGCTTCCTTGATTTTTAAAAGTTTTTTTGATAAGCCGTTTTTCTTAAATTCTTAGTTTTCAGATGTTAGACTTATGAATCTGAAATAGAAATTTTGAAATGAGAAATATCCTACTGTCAGTTCGAGTGGCTTGACATAAAAACAAGGCATCTTTGATGCTGGTAGTTTTTAGTCAAGGTGTACTTCGGCTATGCTCAGTAGAGCTATCGAGAACTATTTTTGATTTGGTTAAAATGACTTCTCGATACTATTTTCCTGCTGCTGACCGCATCAGTAAAATCACTCGAAGTGACAAACCGATACTATTTCAATAGTTTCTAATTGAATCTCTTGAAATCACTCGAAGTGACAAACCGATATAATTTTACTGCTACTGAATATATCTGTAAAAACACCCGGCTGAATGACTTATTCGGGCGAACTTGAAGTGAAAGTGTGATATTTTCTAAACTTAATTTGTTCCATCAAAAGGTTGCATCGGTCTGGCTTCTGATTGGTTCACGCCTTCGCTTTTTACAACTTTCAATACTGTTAAGTATAATATTTTAATGTCTAAACCTATTGATATTCTATCGACATATTCCACATCCAATTCAAATTTTCTAGTCCAGCTGATGCTATTTCTTCCGTTCACTTGCGCCCAACCTGTAATGCCTGGCCTTACTTCATGTCTTCTCAATTGGGTTTTGGAAAACAGTGGAATATATTTAAATAACAAAGGTCTTGGTCCGACTAAACTCATATCTCCTTTCAAAACATTGATCAGTTGTGGCAATTCATCGATAGATAATTTACGAATTACTCTTCCTAATTTGGTCAAACGCTGATGATCAGGCAACAAATTACCGTCTTTATCTTTTTCATCGGTCATGGTTTTGAACTTGATGATTTGAAAGGCTTTTTGGTCTTTGCCTGGTCGTGTTTGAAAAAAGAATGGTGTCCCTTTGTTTTGAAGCATCAATAGAATTGCAACAATCAACAATACAGGACTCAATATCAATACACCTAAAAATGCTGCTGTAAAATCGATTAAAGGTTTGATTATGCTTTTGTACATTTTTAATTGAATTCTTGGGGTTTTGTTTTAGGATTTGGTTGATTGTATTAGTGGTTACTGGTTTACTTGTAGACTAGTAGATTGGTAGATTCGTGATTTGAAGCTGTGGGTTTTTGGCTATTAGCTTTTGGCTTCTCTGTTAGTTCGAGTGGTTTTGGTAATAGTGTATCCCGCAACTCTTTTTTCTTTTACTCAAGCCCTAAAGGGTGAGAAAAAAGGTATAGAAGCATGACAAAAGGTGTGCTTTGACTATGCTCAGTAGAGCTATCGAGAACTTTAAATGAATTATTCTAGTTTTTAGAACACTTTCTATTCTTTTTTGCATCGCCCAAAAAAAGAATCAAAAAAAGTCTAGGCGAACAAAAAAACTCTAAGAAAATCTACGGAATCCCCCGCCACAGATGAAAAATAACTCACTCGATTTCAT
>NZ_RQVT01000011.1 GCF_004010055.1 Psychroflexus aestuariivivens | reverse complement strand
CTCTAAGAAAATCTACGGAATCCCCCGCCACAGATGAAAAATAACTCACTCGATTTCATCGAGTTCAAACAGATTTTCATCTTCTCATCCTACGCTGCTTCCTTGATTTTTAAAAGTTTTTTTGATAAGCCGGTTTTCTCAAATGCTTTGATTTCAGATGTTAGACTCATAAATTTGAAATATCCTGCTGTCAGTTCGAGTGTTTATTACGACCAGCGAGGGCATAATAAATGTACTTCGACTATGCTCAGTAGAGCTATCGAGAACTATTAATGATCTAGTTAGAAAGACTTCTCGATCCTATTTTCCTTCTGCTTGCCGCATCAGTAAAATCACTCGAAGTGATATTTTGTTGATTAAATTTCAGACAAAAACTAATTACTAGTCACTGCCAACTACTCACTAACCCTTAAGTTTCTCTTTCAAGCCCTGATTCACTGGTAATTGCCAGACCAATTTACACCAATCGTGGTTGCCTTCGATTAGTCCAGGGCCGTTAGGGGTTAAGACCACATCCCAGCCGATGGATTTGTTTTGTGGATGCAACAAGCTGGCCTCTTTGACCATTGCCATGATTTCATTCCAGTATGGAATTTGAAAACCTGGTAATTTTGTACCGGTGATAGGGTGGTGCGTTTCAGGTGACTTGGTAATGTCTGAATAAACACCAGGTCCACTAATGATTCCTGTGGCTTCATCTATGGGAGCAGCTAAGTTGCCTGCAGCTAAATTATCGACTTCACAATCTACTGAAATACGCATTCTACAACCTAAGACTGAATAATTATTATCTTCATCCAACTTTGTGAAAATTCTAATGGTATTCACCGCCGATGGTGATAATTTATTGATTGACTCGTGCTGCTGTATGTAAGTTTCCACCATATCGAACTTATTGGTTTTCATATAATTCAACATGGATGATGGCGTTAATTCACTGGTTGGTTTAATGGCCACCCCTGCGCCACACTTGCCACTGGCTTCTTTGAATACAATTTTCTCGTGCTTATTCAGAAAATCGTCAATAAGCTTGGCATCGGCTTCCAATTCTTGCAAAGTATGCACTTGATTTACCACATACTTGCCGTAAGATTTTAAAAACAAACGTTTATCATCTAAAATCTGTCGTTCATTAGGTGGATTGGCTTTTAACTGAAACTCATATAAGGTTCCAGTCCCAGCCCATTTTAGTTTTTCTTCATGACTTTTATGCAAGAAATTAAATTGGTAAAATTCCAAAATGGAAATATTGTATTTCAAGGAATTTCTTAGAATCATCGACCACTGTTTAGCTTCAGAAAGTCCGTGTTTTCCTTTGGTATGCGCCATAAATTTCTTCAGCAATTTCCAATTGAGTTGTTTCAGGTAATATGCGAAATATAATAGTCGTTTCATTTATTTTTTTTGATATATATGGAGTGGATGACTGTTTAATTAGTAGACTGGTTAACTGGTATACTAGTGAATAGTGACTAGTAATTTGAGGCTTCTTTGTTGCAGGTTATTCTGATATTTTCTTAAGATCATCAGATGTTAGATTTCAAATGTCAGACTTATAAATTTAAAATATCGAATTTGAAATGGAAAAATTTGATATTTTAGGCTTAATTCCTAAAGCTTACCGCCTAAAGGCTCTTTTATCATTTCTCTATTTTAATAATTCCAGATTTCAAACGAAATAGTACTTGTCATTCACTCAATAAGCTAAAACTAAGCGTTCAATTTAACTTCTTTATAACTGTCACTGTGTTTCAAAAACCACTCATAAGTTTGTTTAATGCCTTCGTCTAAACTGACTTGATGATGCCATCCTTGTTCATGAAGTTTAGATACATCTAAGAGTTTTCTTGGCGTTCCATCTGGTTTTGTAATATCCCATTGGATTTCGCCTTGATGGCCAACAATAGCCTGTATTTTTTCTGCCAATGCTTTGATACTTAAATCTGTTCCCGTGCCCACATTATAGAGATGTTCTTCCAGTCGATTTTCCAAAGCATACAGCACGGCTTGTGCCAAGTCATCTACATATAAAAATTCTCTTTTCGGTGTTCCTGACCCCCAAAGTTCAACTGGTGCATGGGCATTAAGTTTGGCTTCATGAAACTTACGAATCATCGCTGGTAAGACATGCGAAGTTTTTAAGTCAAAATTATCTTGTTCACCATAAAGATTTGTTGGCATTAGGCTCACGTAATCCTTGCCATATTGTTGACGAATGGCCTGACAAGCTTTAACGCCTGTAATTTTAGCGATGGCATACCACTCATTCGTTGGTTCTAAAGTATCGGTCAACAAGTAGTCCTCTTTAAGTGGTTGTGGTGCTAGTTTTGGATAGATACAAGACGAGCCTAAGAAAATAAACTTTTCAACCTCGTGCTTCAATGAGGTATCGATTAGATTATTTTGAATTTGAAGATTCTCCATTAGGAAATTATATGGATAATCCTTATTGGCTAAAATACCGCCGACTCGTGCTGCAGCATCAATGACTACCTCTGGTTGTTCTTTATTAAAAAAGCTTTGAACAGCCTCCTGATTTCTTAAATCTAAGTCTTTACTGCTTCGTCCAATCAGATTAGTGTAGCCTTTAGCTTCCAAAGCTCGCCAAATCGCACTGCCCACCATTCCTCTATGTCCAGCAATGTATATTTTGCTCGTTTTATTCATAGTGTCTTTGTCTTTATTCAGCTTGTTTTAAGACGGCATAACCGCTTTTTTTCAATTCTAAGTCGCGTTTAAATAAAATCACATCTGAAGCGACCATTTCTTTAACTAAGGCTTCTAAATCATACTTTGGTTTCCATCCCAATTTCTCTTGTGCCTTACTGGCGTCTCCAATCAATAAATCAACTTCTGTCGGTCTGAAGTATTCTGGGTCGATAGATACCAAAACATCACCTTTCTTTAACTTGGAATCCTTGGTTGCTAAGCCTGTCACGCTTTCGAAAATCTCAGCATTGAAATCCTCAAACCGTCCGACTTCTTGTTCATCTTTACCTTCAAAACTAATCTTGATGCCTACCTCAGCAAATGACATACTGATAAAATCTCTGACTTTTGTGGTTTTACCTGTTGCCAACACATAATCTTCAGCTTCATCTTGCTGAAGTATTCGCCACATGCCTTCAACGTAATCTTTAGCATGCCCCCAGTCTCTTTTGGCATCTAGATTTCCCATAAACATTTTATCCTGTAAACCTAAAGCAATTTTAGAAACTGCTCTGGTGATTTTACGCGTTACAAAGGTTTCGCCTCTAAGTGGAGATTCATGATTGAACAATATGCCATTACAAGCGAACATATTATAAGCTTCACGATAATTTACTGTAATCCAGTAAGCATATAGCTTAGCAACTGCATAGGGTGAACGCGGATAAAAAGGAGTTGTTTCACTTTGAGGAACTGCCTGTACCAAGCCATACAACTCTGATGTAGAAGCTTGGTAAATTTTAGTTTTCTTCTCCATTCCCAATAAGCGAACAGCTTCTAAAATTCTCAATGTTCCTATACCATCGGCATTTGCTGTATATTCTGGGGTATCAAAACTCACTTTGACATGACTCATCGCTGCTAAGTTATAAATCTCATCGGGTTGAGTCTCTTGAATAATTCGAGTTAAATTCATCGAATCTGTCAAATCCCCATAATGTAATTTCAAGCGAATATCTTTAGCATGAGGATCTTGGTAAAGATGGTCTATACGGTCGGTATTGAACAAGGATGCTCTTCGTTTGATACCGTGCACCATATAGCCTTTTTCCAAAAGTAGTTCAGCTAAGTAGGCACCATCTTGACCTGTGATTCCTGTTATTAATGCTGTTTTCATTGTCTTGTTTATTTTAATAAAAGCTTATTTTTTTATCCGTTAGTTTAAGTCAATTCTGGATGTGCTGTTTTAATCGAATTATGAATCTGTTTGACATCCTGGGCTTGATTTTTATCTACCAAAAGGACTGCATCCTTAGTTTCTACGTAAATATGCTCAGAGACATGCGGCAGTTCAATATGCTTATTTGAATTTAAGATCAAGTTTTGAGACTGGTCAAAGCGTCCTAAGTCATGTAATTTAAAGTAATCATAAATCGCTGAAAATGATCCCAGATCTGACCAATAAAAATCGGCAGACACCACTTTGATATTTTTTGAACGTTCCATCACGGCGTAATCTACACTAAGTTCAGGAATCTGCTCACTCTCATGTTCTGGTAAAAAGTCCTTTTGTCTGGCTTCGTAAGCTATACGACTTTTTTCATATATCTCTGGTTCAAATTGTTTCAATGCCTCTAAAAATACTTTAGCTTGAAAACAAAAGATACCAGAATTCCAAAGGAAGTTTCCAGCTTTGATGTATTTTTCTGCTAAATCTTGATTTGGTTTTTCCTTAAATCCTAAAACATCTAGACCTTTATGCTCGATATAACCATAGCCAGTTTCTGGTTGATTAGGTTTCACTCCAAAGGTCACAATTGCGCCTTGTTCGGCGAGTTGAAAAGCGTATGTTATGGCTTTTTCATAATTTTCTCCTGCATCTATCACATGGTCGGCTGGTGTCACCAACAACAAATCTTCAGGATTAGTTGCTAAAGCAGCAAACGCAATAGCTGCTGCCGTATTTTTAGGCACTGCTTCTATAATTTCATCATAATTGAAGCCATAGTCTCCTGAAGCCTGTGTTCTTGAGTGCTTATAATTATCCTTGTTTCCCACAATGATTCCTGCATCTACCAGACCAGCATTTCTTTCGATGCACAGTTGAAATAGAGATTTGCCTTGAATGAGTGGTAAGTATTGTTTAGGGCAGGACTTGCGTGATAAGGGCCACAAACGGCTACCTACGCCACCTGTCAATAAGATGTGTTGTTTCTTCATAGAATGTGCGCTGTCTTCCAAATTTAGAATTTAGGAGCGTTGATAATCATCTTCCAAACGAACAATATCATCTTCTCCAAAATAAGTTCCCAATTGTACTTCCACAAAAATAAGCTTTTCTTGACCAATATTCATAATTCTGTGCTTTGCTTTTAATGGGATTTGTATCACATCTCCAGATTTATAATCCGTATCGACGTCATCCAAGGTGATTCTTGCTTCCCCTTTGACAATTGTCCAGACTTCTGACCGTTTGTGATGGTATTGATAGGACAGTCGTCCTCCAGGTTTCACTTCTATGCGTTTCACCTTATGCGTGGGACTGTCTTCTAATACGAAGTATGCGCCCCATGGGCGTTCATCGTGTTCCATATTGTTTGGTTTTTAGATTTTGTTGATGGTTTGAGATATAAGCTGTTGGCTTTTGGCTATTGGCTGTAGGCTGTAGGCTGTAGGCTATTAGCTGTAGGCTTATTGCACTATGAAGTTAACTTTTTACTTAAACTAAAAATTTTCTTTTTGAGAGTGTTAATATTATTGTCTAACTCTTGAAACTTAATTTCATCTAAATACCCTAAGTCTTTAGACAAAAAAATGAAATATTCTAATTCATGTGCTGATCCAAGCGATATTTGAATGAAGCGATTAAATTCCTTATCTGAGTACCTACCTGCTCCTTCACTGAAATTAGAGGGTATAGAATAAGCCGCTCTTTGCATTTGAGATATTAACTGATACTTCTCACTATTTGGGAAATTTTTTGTGATATGATAAATCTCTAAAGTGAGTTGATGACTTAACTTCCAAATATCATATTTTTTAAAATTTCTCATTATGATGAAGTTTAGATTTGATTTTCCTCTTATAGCTTTTAAATTCTTGGCTTAATTAATGGCTTACAGCTTATTGCCTACTGCTTAAAGCTTTTATCTCTATAATTGTGATTTTAGGTTGCAAGCTACAGGTTTAGGCTTCTCTGTCAGTTCGAGTGGCTTGACATAAAAACAAGGCATCTCTGATGCTGGTAGTTTTTAGTCAAGGTGTATCGAGAACTATTTTTGATCTAGTTAGAATCACTTCTCGATAATATTTTCCTGCTGCTGACCGCATCAGTAAAATCACTCGAAGTGACAAACCGATACTATTTTCCTGCTGCTTGCTACATCAGTAAAACCTCTGAAATGAGGGCTCTGGGTTAAACCTGTCAGGTCTTGGAGACCTGACAGGTTTAAGATTTTTCAATGCGATTATAAAATATTGAATTTAAGATGTTAGTCTCATAAATTTGAAATGGAAAATTTGAAATATTCAAGCCTACTGCTTATAAGCCTTTAGCTTAAGGCTTTTATTTCTACAATAGTGATTTCAAATTACAGGTTTGAACCTGCATTAATTTCTTCGGCTAGTTGATCGACTGACATGAACTCAACCTCTGGATATTTTTGTACTACTTTTTGGAGTAAAGCTTTTAAGATTATTAAACCCTTTGTTCTATTTTCAGGGTCGATATGCCCGCAATAATTGACACGATGTGAACTGACAATTACTGGTTTATTGAGTCTAAACGCAGCTTGAATTTGCTTAAACGTAAACTCAACCCAATCAACACCTCTATCTTCCGTGGGTTCAAAAACCACATTTCTCACCATCGTAATGTGTTCTTGATTATTTTGATATCCTAACTTATTTTTTTCCTGAATAAACTCATTTTGACCAAGATGTCGCTGCATACTTCTTGACTTATCAATTGAAATTACACCTTGTTGATTGATATAATTATAGAGTTTAGGGTGCAACTGCTGAGCTGGGGGCGTAAAAGTTACCGACTTATAGCCATAAACTTTTTCAAAACATCGTAAGCCGTCTTTAATTATGGATTTATGATATTCTACTTCCTTTTCATCCCAAAACGCAAAGGCTTGGGTAAAACCCACAGTGGGTTTTTCTGCAAGTTTTGGAATACCTGCATAAGAACGATTTTCCAAATTAGCCATCAGGTGTGGATGTTCAATATTGAGCAAATCTTGAAACAAACTGACATTCAAATGTTCCCGACCGTGAAACTGAGGTTTAATAAATTTGTTGGCGATGCCTTCCTGCAACATCTCGAAAGCACCTTCATAAGCCAAATCGTCTGCCGCTAGTTTTTTGTAGGTTTCTGGCAACAATTCGTATTCATATTTGCGTCTCTCTTTCAAAACCTTATCAAAATCGATATTTGCCGATAAGGCATAAGATGTAAAAATCGCCGGGTTTAGGTATTTGTCTTTAATACTGCCCAAGACCTCGAATAATTGTTCATAATCTTCTCTCGTATCCAATGCATCCAAGTAATCAAAACGCCCACTCAACTGCACGCCTTTTGACTTGAGTTTCTCCACACTACTTGGACTATGCAGCCTTATATTGCCATAATCATCCACAGCAAAACATAATATCTTACGCTTGGTGGTCCATCCGCCTATATTCTTAATATGATTGGCTAAAGTTTGTTTCATTGTTAAGTATTGAGTTTTTTGTATTCTAGTGTTTTGTTGTAACACAGTGTTTCTCGGGGTTTGTTCACTGTGTTGCATGGTGTCTTTTCTCCTTGTAAGTCTGTGATATTTTTACGCTGTGATATAGTTCATTTATTTAAACTTATTGGTATAAATATTTATTAACAAATTTATCTGCATTTGAACGTTTAAAATCTTGAGCCGCATCCTCTGCATTTCTAGACATGAGTCTCTGTTGTTCTTTATTTGTACTCAAATTTTCAATCCAATTTGCTGCGTCCTTTAAGTGTTGTTTTGTAAACAAACTAGCATGTTGATAGCGTTTGGCATATACTGATAGTTGACTGTCTTCAGCAGCAATATACAATGCCGGGATGCCATAACTCATTAAGTTGAATGACTTACTAGGCACACTACCTTTGCTTGTTTTTTCATCTAAAATAACCACCCCTAAGTCTGCTGCTGACAAAGAGTAAGGAAACATCTCATCTGATTGAAAGGGCAAAAACATACAATTGGGTAAGTTTTTATATTTAACCAATTGCTCTAAATAATTTTTCCTAGGTCCTCTACCGATGATTTGAAATAGAATCTTTGGATTGTGTTGAAGTTCTTCTGCGATGTCTACCAAAACTTCAACATTATGTGTCAAACCGATATTACCTGAATATTGCACTATAAACTTGTTGTCTAATTGATGTTGATTGATGAACAAATTGTCTTGCTTTGCAATTTTCTGATTCTTCTGAAAAATCGACCAAATTGGCTGAATGATTATTTTATCTCTGTTGACATAGGTTTCTACCAAATCTGCCATTTTTTCACTAATGGTAAATAACCGGTAAGTTTTTTTAAAGGATTTTCTGTTAAGGTATGACCATATTTTATACACTGGATGGGATTCCTGCATCCCTGTAATTTTAAATATATCTGGATAAACATCCCATATTACCATGCTAAAACGGTGCGGTAGTATTAAATTTAAAAGGTAGCCCATTGGTGGTACAGACACAAACATCACTTCGTGTTTACGGTATTTGGTCATGAGCAACCACCACATATTGAATAGTGCTTTTAAAAATGAAAGCATTTTTTTTGCCGTTGGGGCTTCATGCCATTGGTTGATTTTGTGCCAATGAATATCTGGGTCGAGTTCTTCTCCTTGTGCATGTACTGATCCTGCAATGAGTACGACTTCATCAAATTTTTGATTGAATGCGTTGGCGAAGCCAATCGTAAGATAATTGGCTGCTTGGTTGAGTATGACTAGCTTTCTAGGCTGAGTGTCTGGCATTGTTTAAGTGTTTATTTACCACTGTGTTTTTAGGGTTGTTCTACCACTGTGTTTCACGGAGTCTTTTCACGGTGTCGCAAGGTGCTTTTTTTACCTCGATGTGACGCAAAGTTTTTACACTGTGTTTCACGGTATATTTATACTGTTTAACACAGTCTTACTCTGTGGTTCTTTTGGCCAACGATTTACACAGTTCAATATACTTCTTTGCCCGATCCTGTGGGCTGTCGAAAGTTTTTAACTGCTCATCTCCCTTAGCTACCAAATCTTTTTGCAGTTCTGTATTCTCTAACAATTTTTCTATCTGATCCGCTGCCGATCTTGCATCTTTTGGCTCAAAATATAAGGCCGCTTCACCACAGATACTTTTTGCAAATCCAAGGTCTGTGGTGACAATAGGCTTTTTCATCATCATAGCTTCCGGATAAGAGGCTGAAAAACATTCGGCTAAAGTTGGTAAAAACAAGGCATCGCATTCATGATATAAAGATGGACAAGCTTCTGGTGGTATCGGTCCCACATTGTGAATTTGTGGATGATGACCAATGTAAGTTTTATAATCATCAGACTGTAATGTCAATACAAACTCTATATTGTTAATCCCTTTTTGTTTTAATTCCTCAAGCATTTCGGGAATTAACTCCAAGTTTTTATGAGGATAATAAGAGGATATGCAAATCAAACGAAATACGTCTTTTGGCTTTTCTGGCAATCGTTTGGGATACACTTCCCAATCTTTATAATAATTACTGGCGGTATTCGTGACTGTAAAGACTTGATCAGTATCTAGTGCTTTACGCACACGCTGATTCACATCATCAGTTTGGGTGACATAGGCTGCGGCGTCTCGTTTGAAATAGTAAAAATGCGCTTTCCGTTTTAAAGCTAACTTTAGCTTAGATTTCCAAGACATCTCTTGAACATAAGGCGACTCTGGGTAAATGTACAGAGGCAAATTAAAGCCTATAATTTGTGGTGCTTTAGAATGAAAATAAGTTGGTCCAGAGGTCGAGATCAACACGTCTGGAATGATTTGGTGTTCTAAAGCTGACAGCTGATTTTGGATTAGCTTGATTTTTTTAAAATTGATGACACCAAAATCAAAGTGGTAAAACTGAAAATTATCAGGAAAACTGTCTGTTTTAATGGACTTACTTACACCATAACCTATCCATACATGGTACTCATGTTTAGGAAAATTTTTGCATTCATTAATGAATGATAAGGCGACTTGTATGGCACCCCCAAAACGTTGATGGGCGGTGTTAATGATTATTTTCAAGGTATCGGTATGTTTCTGAGTCTTATACTATGTTGAATATACCACGGTGTTTCACGGTGTATTTTCGCGGTTTAGCACGGTGTAAACTTCAACAGAGAGTTTTACAATGTATTTTAGTGGTGTTGCTCCGTGTATTTTATACCACGATGTTACTCGGCTTTTTTTCAGAGTTTCTTTGTTTGATTTCATCACAGGATTTCTCCTTGATACACTGTGGCAAACTCTAAGATATAACATGGTAGAATTCGTTTTATACCCCAACTAATTTAAGCACTATGTTTTTCAAATTTCTTGCTCTCGCTTATAAATCAGCAGTAATAAATTGGTAGAACTTTTCAGCAATTTGATCAGCTTCAAACAGTTTCATTTTTTCTCTAGCATTCTTTCCGAATTTTTCTCTTAGGGCTTGATCTTGCATTAAATGTTTTAGTTTATCTTGAAATAGTTCATGATCACCTACTGGAATTAGAAATCCGTTTACGCCATCATCTATGATATCAGAAGGCCCTGCAATACAGTCGTAAGCTATACAAGCACAACCCGCTGCCATAGCTTCTCCTAGAGCATTAGGAAAACCCTCAACGGTAGAAGTGAATGCGAAAATGGAAGCACGTGAATAGTTTGATTTTATATCTTTTACTACCCCATGAAATACAACTTGCGAGGCAATATTTAATTGTTCGGCTAAGGCACTGCATTTTTGTTTCAACGGACCGTCTCCGGCAAAATGAAGTTTCCAACCCTTGTTTTTCAACTCACTAAAATAGCGAATCAACCAATCTTGGTTTTTATTACCTCCAATACTTCCAACATTTAAGATTATATTTTCTCTTTCAAGTTTAGGATAGTCTAAATCTATGGGGTTACCTATCACTTCAGTTCGCTTGAAATCGTATTTATCTTTTAATAGTTCAATGGATTGCTTTGTTTGTAACAACACTCCTGCAGCGAATTTATAGGCAAACGGATTTAAAAGACCGTAACGACCTTTTAAGCTTGAAAGCGGTGAAGTTCTGTTGGCTAAATAAATGGGGGTTTTTATTCCCGCAAGGAAAAACATCACGTACGGATTATATTTTTCACCGAAAGAACAGATGACATCGGGGTTAATTTCTTTGACCGTTTTTCTCAACCATCCTCCGTTGGTGAAAAAGCGTATTTTCTTGTTTTGCCGTGTGATTTTCTCTGGTGACTGAAGTAATTTTACTTCCTTATGTAACGAATAAAAAGGAGGCTCGGAGTCCAAGCTGATCAAGGTAATTTGATAATTATCTGTTCCCCGATTAGCCAATAAAGAGGCGACACGCTCTAGGCCGCCAGCTTTTAAGGAGGGAACTAGGAATGTTACACATTTCCTCATCAATTACTGTAAATTTTTTCAACCTTTAAATCTTTATAGCTATAAAATGATTGCCATAAATTGCCAAAATTCAAATCGTCTTTATACGTAGTAAAAGGCTCATAGCCTGATCCATGATGAAAAGTTAACTCCCCAAAATAAACCTTCCCATTTGTATCATATAGGTCAACTCTAACAAAGTCAAAAGGTTTTGATAATCGTTCTGCTATCGAAATTAATTCAGCAAGATTGTTTGGTGGTGATATTGTTTCTATTTTCATTGGATATAAAGTTGAAAAATTTTGTTTTGACCAATTCGGCTTATAAAAACTCCTTGAATGAAAAGTGTGTCTGTCATGATCAACTTGAATATAATGTACTTCACCATGAAAACAAAAAAGTTTATAATCCAATAAATTTGAACCCAAGCAGTCTTCGATAATAATTTTAGGTTTTAAATTCCTATATTGGACTTCTCCAGTCGTGGCATCTAAATTAGTAGTTAAACATTTATCAATCCATTGATTAACTTGGTCTAAATCAAAATCTTCTTCGTTATTAATGATAATTATCTCACCTGATAAATGAGTTGGTTTCATGATAAAAGGTGGTGAAAGTTGATCCAAATTCTTTTTCTCCAACTTGTCTTTTATAACTAATTGTGTGGGAACTATATATTGCTCCCCTATTACACTACTGATTATTTCTTTTGCGGATTCTTTGTCCACCAATGGGCTTAATTTCTTATGCTGATTTATACATTTTGAGTGTATTGTTTTCTCATTAAATGTTTTGGGATTACTTATGTTAGGCCAATATGTATGTTTTCCGAATTTTTTATGAATTCTAAAATGCTGAATTTTATAAAACAATCTAGGATTTATTTTTAAAAAAATTTGGTATATATATATTTTAAATTTATTTACATTTTTCATATAAATTATTGTTATCTAGAGTTTAGACAAAAAATAGGATTTTCTCAGAAAGTCAAAATTTGAAATTAAAGATTTCGGCAAGTTTTACAAGATTTGTTATAAAAGAGAATAACTCTAATCCAACTGTGAGGTGTATTACTGAGCTTATCTTTAATATTGTTGAGGTCATAAGCTTGTTTGGCTTGTCCAAATTTCCCTTCTATCTGATTTCTTTCATTATATTCTTCCTTTTGTTTTTTCTTTTGATAATCGGTTAAGTCTAGCTTTTTCCCTTCTGGAATCACTTTCATCTCGATTTTTCTTTCTTTATACCACTTTCTATTTTGTTAGAGCCATAGATTTTATAAACTTGTTAAAGTCCGTGAAATTTATTTGCTCGTCAAAATCTAATTGATTGGCTAAGGCACTGCATTTTTGTTTTAACGGACCGTCCCAGCAAAATGAAGTTTCCAAGCATTGTTTTTCATCTCACTAAATATCGAATCAATTAATCTTGGTTTTTATTACCACCAATACTTCCAACATTTAAGATTAAATTTTCTCATTCAAGTTTAGGATAATCTAAATCTATAGGGTTGACTATTACTTAAGTTCGCTTGAAATTGTATTTATCTTTTAATAGTTTATAGTCAAACGGATTAACAAAAACCATAACGTCATTTTAAACTTGAGAGCGGTGAAGTTCTTTTGCCTGAATAAATCAGTATTTTTATTTCCCGTAGATATATCTTCATGTAAGAATTATATTTTTCGCCAAAAGAACAGATGACATTCTGGTTAATTTCTTTAATTGTTTTTTGCAACCTAAGACCATTAGTAAAAACGTATTTTCTTGTTTTGACTCGTGATTTGGTTTGATGGCTGATGTTATTTAGCTTCTTTATGTAAAGCATAAAAAAGCAGGCTTAGAGTCCAAGCTAATCAGCGTAATTTGATGACCTCTTACTTTCAAGTTAGCTTAAAAAGGAACAATAATTGTTATTTTAGTCATCCTTTTTTATAAGACTTAAATCAATTAAGTCACCGAGTTTTTTGTCCCACTTTTCGTCATTCCATTTCATGTAACCACCCCAAGGTCTGAAAGTATATTCACCGAATAAAATTCCATCAGGTGTGTCGTATAAGTCTATGCGCACATAAGGGAAAGGCTTAGATAGTTTTTGTGCAATTTCCAGCATTTCGTTCAATTTTTTAGGACGTTCAACAATCTTATGTTCACTTGCGAAATACCACATATCTAGGAATTTCCACTCTGTATTATACCAAGTTTCTTTTGCTCCCTCCGCACGATCACTGATCATTTGAATAAATTGCGGTACACCATGGAAGCAATGTATTTTATAATCATTCAACAGTGAATTACCGGTACCGTCAGACATAAGTGGCTCTATCAAAATCCTAGGCTTTATATTCTTGTATTCCCATTCCATGTTGGAATAAAAGAAGTTCACTTTCATTTTACGGTCAAAATGTCTTTGAAGATCTTTAAAATCAACTTTAGATTTATCACGAATAAATCTTGTACCGCCACTGTCGTGATTTGCTTTGATAATCACAGGTGCATCAGGTAAATTTTCTGCATGTAATTCCTTTGGCGATTGAAGTACTTTAAGTGTAGGAATAACGAACGGTGATCCCAAAATACTTCTCACTCTGGTTTTAACTCCTATTTTATCCACACATTTTGTGTAAATAGGTCTACGATCATGATGTTTTAAATATTGTAACTTTTCAGTAAATGTTTCGGGATGTTCAAGTGAAAGCGTTTTACCAGTACGTTGTTTATAACGGAGTTTTAAATATAATACATCCCCTATTAACCTATAAGTATAATATAAGAGCTTTTTTTTCATCTTTTGATTTTTGAAGTATATTAATTTTATTTACAAAAAATTCGGATCATTTTACCAGTTGAAGTTTAAAACGACAATTATACTTAATCTTTAGGTTATATTCCGATTTCTTCCTATCAACACCAAGGATACTTCTACATTTTCTCTTTGCGCAAAATCATTAAGCAAAATAGACATCACACGCTCCATACCACCAATACCTAATGCATGAATAATGCAGCTTATTTTTTTTGTTTTAGTCGTATTCAAAATAAATTGTGTTTTGCGTACCTAGCCCGTGTCAGAAGCCGATATTCCAATTTAGCCTTTTGAGCTTGTATTTTTGAATGATACAATTTAGGCGATTCGAGTTGATCTTGATATGTCAATGCAAATTTTGTGTAGGATACCATCCAGCAAATCAATTCCAAATAGTCAAAGTTATGTTTGGGATAGCGTTTGATTTCTTGCATGATAACTTTAAAAGCTTCTATATTCACGTATGATAAGTGATCTTTATTTGCGATCACATAATTCAAAATTTTATCATACAAATCATACTGAATAATATCTGTGTAATTGTGGTGTTTTTTATGCTTCCCATTTTTCCCACCACATCATAAACATTAAGAGTTTCCAAATGATTGGCGTATAGTGGAGTTTATTTAATTTAAATTTATTAATTAATAAAAGTGCATATTCCGTATTGATTATTTCAACTTGGTCTAACTTTTCCTTACTTAAATATTCATCTACATAAAATGACAAATCTTCTCTAAGCCATTTTAGTACTGGAATTGAAAAACCAGTTTTAGGACGTTCCATCATAGATTTTGGTACATAGTCATGAACTATATCTTTTAAGATGCGCTTGGATATTCCGTTATTATATTTAAAATCTATAGGTAATCTTGCCACGTATTCAGCCAAACGATGATCTAACATAGGCTCTCTGCCTTCTAATGAGTGTGTCATAGTTGCTCTATCTACCTTTGTTAAAATATCATTATGTAAATACGATTGATAATCCACAATCATCAGTTGTTCAATAGATTCTAAATTTGTATTTGCTATTTCAAATCCTAATTTAGGATTGGCTTGTGTATTAAATAATTTTCTAGTGTGAAAATTAGGCATTTTCCTAGCTGACTCATAAAGTTCTACAGCAAGTTTTTCGCCTTTACCTTTAAAGTTGTTAGATAAGGATTCTAATATGTGTTTTGGTCTTTCTTGATTATTTGGCATTACAGAAGAAATCCCTTTTAACAAACCTGAAGTCCATTTATTTTGAAAAAGACTCCATTTAGATAACTTTCTCATCTTCTCTGGAAAACGCCAATATTGACTATAACCCGCAAAAATTTCATCACCACCATCGGCAGATAATGAAACTGTAACCTCTTGCTTTGCAAACTTACTCACCAAAGTTGTTGGTATAGCTGAACTATCTGCAAAAGGTTCATCATAGTAATAAGCTAGATCAGGAATTAATTCTTGGGCTTCTTTTTCTGTACAATAGTACTCATAATGATCTGTGCCTAAATATTTTGCTGTTTCTTTAGCAAATGGTGCTTCATTATTCCCTTCTTTGAACCCAATGGTAAAGGTTTTAATTGGCTTTTCAGATTTGTTTTGCAATATAGCAGCCACTGAAGTACTGTCATAGCCCCCACTTAAAAAAACCCCAACAGGCACATCTGACACCATTCTGTAAGCATAAGATGACTTTAACAACTCATGTACCTCATGTTTAGCTTCTTCATAGCTGATTTTTGACTTTTCTTTATTGTAATAAGTATCTATTGACCAATACTTTTTTTTCTTAAGCTCTAAATTATTTAAATTATAAGTAATGTACTCACCAGCATTAACTTTATAACAATTTTTAAAAATACAGTGTGGACTCGGTACGTATCCAAAATCAAAATAAGCATGAACGGCATTGATGTTAAGATCTTTTTTAAATAAAGGGTGCTCATGAAAAGCTTTCAACTCTGATGCAAATAATAACAAATGCTCATGCTGGTATACAAATAAAGGTTTCACTCCAGCGCGATCTCTACATAAAAACAATTCATTGTTTTGTTGATCATAAATAGCAAAGGCGAACATGCCGATGAATTTATGAATTGCTTGTTTCCCCCAAACTTTGTAGGCTTGTAAAATAACTTCTGTGTCAGATGAAGTATTGAAATGATGTCCCAACTCCTTCAGTTCATCTTTAATCTCCTTATAATTATAAATTTCACCATTAAACACTATTTGCAAATGTTCAAATTGCATCGGCTGATTTGCTACAGATGTTAAATCTATGATAGACAAACGTGCATGCCCTAAACCAATATAATAATTACTTCTTTTTAAAAGCAAATGGTCTTGACTATCAGGCCCCCTATGTTTCAAAGTTCCAACCATAGCTCTCAAATGCGCTTCCGTGCTTTTTTGTTTTATATCAACAAATCCTACTAGACCACACATATTATTTATTTATCAAGTTGATAAGTTGATCTGAAGACATAAATTCTACATGTTTCCATTGTTTTGTAATTGCCATTAATAAAATATCTAATTTTTTAATATTCTCAGTTCTATTTTTATAATTTAAGCCCCCAATATAGTTTAGCCTGTGTGAACTAATGATTGCAGGTTTATTGTACTTAAACGCCAAGTTGATTTGCTTGAGCGCTTCATTAACTACATCTACTTGAGGGTTTTCAGCAGGTTCAAACATCACATTTCTATTCAAATACACTTGCTTTAAGGCATTAATCTGCCCAGTAAAATGATATTTTTTTTTAACTTGAAAACCTGTTTGAAGCGGAACTCTTTGTACATGCGTCCCCTGTATACCTTTTATTTTATTTTCTACTAATATTTGTTCTAGATTAGGATGCCAAACATAACAAGGGGCAATAAAAGTTTGTGAATTGAAACCCCAAGCTTTAAAAAACAATTCTTGAGACTCTCTTATATTTTTGGAATAGTCATGATACTTCCCTTTAGTTTCGAAACTACCATAAGTATCCAAATTATCTCTTCTACCACTGACTTTACCAGAACCTGTTACAGTATACATTTTCTGTTCAAAGGCATCTAAAAATCGTTGTTCTTTTGCTTGTAATCTTTTTAACCATAACTCCACATTAATATGCTCTCTACCGTGGAGTTGGGGTTGAAATAATTCTTTTTGAATCCCTTCTTGCAACAAATCCACGACTTGATCTGCATCCTCATAACGTGATAAAGTCGTTTGAAAGGTTTCATAATGATATTCTTGAAAATCTGATGCTTTGATTTTATCAAAATCAGGATTCGCTACTATATTGTTTAATGTAAATTTTGCTGGATGGTTAAACTGATCCTTATACTTCAATAAAGTTTCTGCTAAAACACTTACATCTTCATTACTTTCAATTCTATCATTTCTATTGTAAGGACAATTATCTACCGGATACCCTTTATTCAACAAATATTTGTAAGCGTCTTTATCGTACATTCGTGTGGCTCCCCAATCATCACTTTCAAAGACGACAATCTTTCGTTTGGTATGCCAACCTGATAGATTAGTAAGGTTTTGTTTTGCTATTTCTAAAATCTTATTAATTATTCTCATTCGCTTTAATAATAATTCACTTCTGACAAATCACGATTTAACAAATGACCTAATGCTATATTTGAAGGCTTATAGTATTCCAGTAATTTTGACTTTAATTCTTCTGTCAGTACAATTTCATCACCTCTAACTGATTTAGAATATTCACTTTTACTTTTGTAAGACTTACTTAATAAATTTCTAAGTTTTAAATTAGTTGATGCTCTCAAATCTACAGCTATAGACTGTGGCCATAACAACCTCATATAATTATTCACTTTCACTTTAGCTTTTTCTTCGGAACTAAAGGGTCTTAATTTCCATGTATGTTTTGAAGATTTTCTTGAACTTGAATTGGCATTATTAGAGAACATCGTCTCTACTTCAAAGTTTTTTAGTTCACAAAAAAATTTCAATTCTTCCCAGAATTTTTTAGTTTGAATGTCTTCCATCAGCAAAACACAAACCTGATCTTTACTAAAAGATTCATATAAGTCACTTACCCAAGCTACATAATCCAAATGCTTATTGTTTTGTTTGATATGATTATCAATATATCTTTCAAAATCATATTGTGAAGCTTTAATGTTGGTAACCGAAACCTGCGCATATTCAGAAGCCAATCTTTCAAACTGATTGCGTATGACCATGACAATTTTCACCTCGCCTTCAGTCCAAATATTTCGAGAAAAGTATTTCAAAAATGGGATGATTGGTCGTTCTTTAAACTTATTACGGTTTGCATACATTTCTGAACTCGCAATAAGGGGTGTTTCGTCAATACAGTTTAGGTTAGAAAATTCACGAACCTCATCAGCCCATTGTCTAGTTTTATTCTTACTCCATGTTATACTCGGACCTACGGGAGAAATACGTTGCAATTTTTTGGCTAAGTTATTTGGCATCGTCTTAGCCGTACCAAGATAACTTTTCTCGTTAATAAATACTCTATTTTGTAGCGTTGTTGATGCACATTTAGGATGTCCAATATGAAATATAATGTCTTTCATAAATTAAGGTTTCAATAACTCACGGTTAAAAAAAGAAATCCATTCTTGACCAACCTTGTTAATTTCAAATTCCTTCGCATTATCCAATGCCGTTTGCATGAGTTGATTTTGGCGTTCTTGATTTTTGGCTAAGGCAACCACTTCCCTTGCCATATAATCCACCTTAAATGGCGGAATCAACACACCGCTTTGACCTTCTTTGACTGCCCATGAACAAATGGGATAATTGTCATATACCACTGGAATACTGGCATAAGATTGGGCTTCAATCAAAGTATTTGGAAAACCCTCAAAGGCTGAGGTCATAATATAAATCGGGGAGCGTTTATAATAGGCCTCTGGGTTTTGTTTGCCATACAAGGTGATTCTTGGAATCTGTTCTTTTTCAATTTGTTGTTTTAAATCTTCATAGGCATCCCCATTACCGACTACATCGAATTGCCAATCTGGCAATTCATGCATGACTTGTTTCCAAAACGGCAGTATTAAATCTGCTCGTTTTTGTTTATAACTCAGACGGCTTAACCATAAGATGCGTTTGTCTTTAGGCGGCACTTCTGGCAATACACTTGGAATTGAATTCGGAATTAAATGGGTTTTGTGTAACTCATAATTCCCAACAAAATACTTTAACTCTTCCATATTTGGCGGTCCAAACATTACAAAGTAGTCGTAGGTGTCTAATATAAATTTTAGATCTTCTTTATGTCTTGATTTGTGTTTTTGCAATAACAACTGTTTTCCAACAGCATTATTGAATAAGGGCTGTAGTGGCTTCGGTACTGCTGCTTTTACATAATCATCTAAGTTAAGTTTTACCGAATAAAGTGTATTCCTTAAACAGCCTAAGAGTAAAAAATCACATTTGGATTTGACTTGCCTTAAGGCTTCACCTATTGGACGCTCATAAGGCATTTGGTTAATGACTACGTTTGGTTTTAAACTCAATATTAAATCTTGAAGTTGTTGGTTATTTTTTTGTTCATTATTACCGCCTTTTTTAGCAGCAGAATGCAGGGTTGCGACTTCTTGTTGAGCATGTCCACCAACATTATAAGAATATACATGAGTGTCATGTCCCTGATTGTTGAAATAATTGGACATTTTATAAGTGGACATCTGTACACCTCCAGTATTGGGGTCAAAAGCCGGGGTGAGTATGATTAATATTTTATAAATCACATAAAAGTTTTTAAGTTAATATTTGAGTCGTCAATTCTTATCTTCTATTATTTTATTTATCACCATATCTGCTCTTTTGTTATTAACGCAATCTTGATCCGCAAAATAAGCATCACCAAGATTTTGTATTTCAATAACTTCTTCAGTATCGTCTATAACTATAAGATAAAGACTTGTGACTTGGAAAATTTAAAAGCTATTGGTAAAGATAACAGAAAACTAGAGAGTTGAATTGCAATTTTAGTTAATGATTTTAGCGCCATAATTCAAAAGTTTGTTTTCATAATTTTAATCATATAAATAAATCGATAAACCCTCTAATATTAATTGCCATATCTGGATTAATCCAACTAAAAATCGGCATAAAAGCTACATAAACACTTGTCTTATAAATAAAGTCAGAGAGTAGAAATAACAAATATGGTGTCATTAAAATAACAGCTAAACTCAGTGGTAATTTGATTTTTAATGTGGAAAATTTAAAACTTTTTAAATTGTTTTTAGATAAAAAAATAACCATCAAAGCTAAGATTAAAAATCCTGCAATTTGCCAGCCCCTATTATGTACTGCATATATTGAGGTTAAAAAGTTAGAAAACGATGCCATGGCAAGTCCATAAGAAAACAGGGTTTTTTCAATATCTCCAAAATGCCTGTTTGATAATATTAAAAAAATAAATATTATTATAAAAGTCAATACATGGTGGTGTATTTTGTTACGTTCAAAATCTTTATAAAATCTTTCTTTTTTGGCAATATTTTCAACCTGTTCTTGTCTAATATCCGCCCGTTCATCATCAACATGGTAAGCATTTACTTTGCTAGCGCCAAGTTCGGTTTGAGATAAATTTTGCTTCAAACTTTCTTGGTTGACAATATTAGAAGCTAAAGTTGATACTAAAAAAATAATGAAATATACTTTAGGATTTCTGAATCCTGTAAAAAGCACCAACCAAATTGGAATCGCAAGCGCAAAAAAACCAACATGAATTAAGGGAGGCGTTAATGCCAGCAATAGGTATTTCCGTCTTTTGGTTTCATAATACGAAATAACCGCATAAAGCAATACGTACATCCCTGTCCATGTTCTGACAGTTTGCATACTACCCGGAGCCTTCCATAGTATAAAAAGCATTAAAAAAAATAGCAGATAGAATTTATTGTATTGGCTTTTCCAATCTACATAACTCAATAATTTCACCATAGTTCCTGAGTAAAAATAGGCAAATACAAATGCAACACACACAAAAAACAAGTCTGGAACATTTAAAACACCACCAATAAAGTAAGACAGTAAGTGAATATAAACATCAGCATTTGTTGAGGGCAGAGGTTTAAAACTAACAATAGCTATCAATTCTTCCCAAAATACTTGAAATTCTAAATATTGATAGTGATCATACACTCTTGCCCAATGACGGCTTCCGTCTCCTAAAAATGAAGTATGAAACAAAGAGCCATAGATTGTTACAAATATAAGCAGGAACACCCTCAAATATTTTTTATCACCTAACCTAATGGCATAATACAATCCTAGTGCAGGGGAGAAAAAGGACAATAATGCATGTGCTTTTATATAATGTTTGAAACGGCTCAAAGGCAAGTATTAGTATGTATTAAAGTTTAGATTATAAATGTATAGTATCTCTACCATTTTTTAAGTTCTAATGTCCATCTGTAAATTTTCCAAAACCATTATCTGGATAAAATGTCAATTCTTCTAAATAATTTCTCATATCTACATTAAAAAATCTACTTGTTAAAAAGGAAAATCTTAAGCTAATGATTGGGCGGCAAATAACATGTCTTCAAAAACATTTTCTTAGTATTCCTGTTTATGAATAGATTTTAATATTATAAATATTCAAATTAATCTTGAGTTAAAAAACCCTTGAAATGAAAAGTAAATATCTGACAAATTTCATGAAAATTGTTCTAAAAAAAATAAAAAACTCTTTAAGTATAAAAATTTATTAGACAATTGTACCACATCTTAATCATTGAATATCAACAAGCTATATAAGTCAATGGTAGAAATAATAAGTAGCTAAATATTATTTATAAATAAATTAAAAATTCTTTTTTTAATTTTTACAGAAGTTAACTATTGCTTTTACAACCTGATTTGGTAATAATTTTTTAAATTTTTGCTTTCTTTGCCAATTAGTTTTTTGTTTCAGAAAAGTTTTACTTGAGGCAAATGACATTAGTTCTGAAACCTTAGTCAGCTGGACTTCTGTAAAGCTATATTCAACTGATGTTTGATTTACAAAGTTTTTATTAATAAAGTTTTTAGGTATGGATATTTGCCCGTTTGTCATATTTATATTACACATCTCCCAAACATTTTGATATTTTACAAGATGTTGGGCAATGACGTCCTTATAAAAAGACTTTAAATTCGATTCATCCGACTTTTGCTCATCTGGGATTTCAATCATTTGTTTATAGAACATATTAGATAAATATGCATTCTGAACTTTGATTTGACTCATTAGTTTTAATTCAGATAAAGTTAGCGAAGGATTAACACTCGTGTGTTCAATTGTGATTTGCTCATCTAAGCCCATCCACTTGTTGATGCACAGATCCACTAAATATTTACTGTTTTTTTGATAAGCATATTGGTTAAGAACAACATTTAGGTCTTCAATATTTTGATAGAAATTTCTGATACAATGTGCTAAATTATATTTCTCTCTTAACCATTGGTGAATAGGCATCATATCGCCATTTTTAGATCGGTGTTTATATAATGACAAAGCCTGACCAACGGGGTCTCTAATGATTAACAACAAAGGCTGTAACTCAAAACCCTGATCGCTTGCAACCTTGATAAAATTAGATAACGTAGTTTGACCTGAAAAAGTTTTGACTAAAATCTCGTTGGATAAAAGCAATTGATTGCAGTTGTTATTTTTTGTCGCTTTATATTTCATTTTCAGCCATTGTTCTACTTTAGCCCATGATTTTTGACTTAACAAAGTATTAAGTTCAGAAGCATTGCCAGGAGAAATCTTACCACTTAGCATATCTGCCTCTCTAAGTCCAGCCTCAGGAAAATGTACACCGTGTTTTGCCAACATTTGTCTATTTTTGGCTAGGTAAGATTGTAAAAAAGAGCTGCCCGTTTTTTCTGTACCGATATGAATATATAATTTCATTTTATTTTGAGACTTGTTTTCTTTTGTTGCGTTCTGCTTTGTTGTATTGCTTGTTATTAAAACGGTCTCTTTTATCAGGGAAGCCAAGTTTAAGTAGCAACTTGATCCGTAATTGCCTTAACCAATTTGGACTTAATTGTCTTAAAGCGTGAACAAATTTATCTTTCAAAGTATAATTATGCTTGCCTTTATTGGAGTGTGGGAATGCTTTTTTAGGAATGGGTTGGTTGAGAAAACTGCAAAGTTTCTCCCAAGAATCCCCTTGTTTGAAATCCATCACAATCAAGTCATCAGGCCGATCTTTAAAATAAGCCTTAACTTCTTCGTAATGCGCTCGATAGCGTTTTAAATACAAGTCTTCATTACCTTCCAAAACACCATTTCCATAAAGCCATTCATGAAGCTTAAAATTTCCATCTTTAAAATGTTTTTTTGCTGAATTAAGCCATGCTTGCTCTTCTCTAGTAGTCAGAATAAATTTACTATTGGGAAAAGCTTGATCTAATTCTTTAAATAATGCTGCCCATGGCACGTCTTGGAGGGCTTCAAAATCATCAGCAACAGTTAAAGCTGGTTGAATATTCTCTTCTAAAAGCGAATATGCCAAATCTTCCCTAGCACCAATGACTTTATAGCCTAAACTTAATAAAGCATCGCCCATTGTGGAGGTGCCAGTTTTGTGCCAGCCAATGCAAACCACTTTAGGCTTTGTCTGTGTGTTCATTTTTGTTGATTTGATTAAATAAATAAGCTAAATTCGAATCTTGGGGAATCTTGTCTTGTTTAATTTTCCAAGTCAATTTGAATAAAGGCACTTGTTTATCATCAATTATTGTTTTGATAGTATCACTCAAAGGACTCATCATTCCAGCACGTTGTAAAGCATGAGGTGGTTCTGCAGATAGTTTAGGCATCTGGTCAAATTGCTGCTTAATCTTGTTGTCTTTTGACATGAGATGATACAGCATAAAATGGTAAACCATATAAGGATAAATACGTAAAATTTTAGTAAATATGAGGGTAAACCATAATCTAGGTAAAACTAGATTACGATTTAATATGCGATTAATAAGCTTTTCATATGACGTATCCTGTCTGCCTAAGTTCTTGAAATTATTGCTATTCCAATAATTGATCAATGCTTGATATAGTTTTTTTAAAAGGTCGTTGCCCTGCTCTGCTGATATAAACCAATTGGAGATGATGCGATCTCGACCTGGTTTATAAAAAAAGAAAAAACCTGCTGATATGTACTGCGGCAACCAACCTTCTAGCTTTTGAAGCGGAAAACAGGTTGGGTCTGCCCAAACACCACCATACTTAATCAGTAGCTGGGTTCTTAGTAAATCTGAGCGATGCGCTAAAGTCATTTTGTTTAAAATGTTAGCATCTATGTCCAGAGGTTGTACATATTCATAAATATTATATTGGTCAAGCAAATGTATCTCCCAGTCCGGATGCAGATCCCGCCATTGCTGGACACAAGATTGTATAATAGGCGGAACTTGGTCAAAGCCTTGATGCCAATACATCCATATTACTTTAGATTTCATCTATATAGAACTTTTTACTATCTGACATTTTTTTATTGAGACTATCTACTATTTCTTTAATTGAATTATGAATTTTTTGTCATATTATGAAGGTCATTGATTATGCTTCGAGATTCTTCAAAATGTGATTTTTTTTCTTTATTTGAATCTTCACCAAGAGGAAAATAAATTCCATGATTCCTAAGGTCATCATATTTATGAAAAAGAAAGGATTGCAGGTAAGATGTTCCTGTTTTAGGAAGACCAATATGAAAAATTAATTTCATTGATATTTGGGTTTATAAAGCTTTAGTAACTTTAGAATATTTAAAGCTGTTTTTTTTAATCCTTGTTTAAATCTTTTTTTATATAAGCCAGATTTAAACAAAAAGCTTATTAATTTTACTTGGTGATTAAAACTAGAAGTTTCTACTTGTTTAAGTTGCATTTGTCTATACTTAAATCCATTTACACGTTGTTTTAAGCCTGCTTCATGTTTTGTGCCTCTGTAGCTTTCTAAAATCACTTCCCAAGTTTTAAGTCCACGTGTATTACGCTTCTTCTCTGATTGCAAACTCATCACGCCACCTTCGTGTACACTCCTAATGGCAGGTTTAATATCTTTTATACAAGCAAGTTTACCTTGCGTAGATAAATGAAATCTAAATGCTTGATCACCATTAGGGGCTTTATACAAAGATTCTGGTAAATCTAAAGTTGCTTTACTTCTAAATAACCATGTTAAAAGCCTAGGCTTAAATAAAATCTGATTTACTGGTTCATTGAAACCGATGGTATTATCCTCTGATAAAACATTTATCTTATTCATAAATCCATGATAAGTCAATACATATTCAGGATTGGCTTCCATAAAATCTACCTGCCTTTGCAACTTATAAGGGTCTGTCCAATAGTCATCACCTTCACAGAGCGCAATATACTTACCCTTAGCTGTATACAAATTATACAAAAAATTAAATCGTCCTGTCGGTGATCCATTTATTTTAATGTTATTTTTACGATGATGCAAAAATAAACGTATTTTATCAGGGTGTTTTTTAGCATACTTTATACAAATTTCTCTTGTTCCATCCGATGAAGCATCTTCACCAAGTAAAATTTCATATTTGAAATCTGTTTTTTGCATTAAAATACCTTTCAAGCAATCTTCTATGTAATCTGCATGCTGATAAGTCTGTACACATACTGATATTAATGGTTCATCTGAAACGTCATTCTTATTTTCAATAACTGACTCGTATTCGTATTTAGCCCTAAATTCCTTCAGATCCATTTAAAAATTTGATTTAATTTAATGAAATCCTCGTCTTTTTTAATTTTTTCTTCTATAAATTTTGGTAAAGTTTTTTGCCATCCTAAATCATTTTTCTTTTCTTTAAAGACAGAATAGGCATCTTCAGATTGATATTGAGTTGACTTATTTATAAACTCTTGCGTTTGCAAAGAAAAATCTAATTCACAAAACCTATAAAGATTTTCAATTTCAGATTTAACATCAACTATTAATTGATTATAATTGATTAGATAAAACTGTTTAGGATATTTTTCTTGATAATTTAAAAACATAAAACAAACCTCTTTCCATTTATTATAACCAAAATAATTTGATTTGAGATTACCATTTTTTAAAGGCGCATCTTTCCACTCTTTTTCAACATCCCAATCTGGATTAAATTCTTTTGGTATGCTAAGCCAAGAATTTATTGTTGCGAAAGGTGATCTAATTAATCCAATAATTTTTGTTTCTGATTTTTTTAACAAATTATCTATAATATTTAAATAGTGAGTTTCTTTAAACAACAGTGTTGAAGGATTCTGTTTATAAAATTTTAAATCCCTTTTTTTTCCACTTATGCTTAATCTACCATTCACAAAGTCATCTTTAGAAACATAAAGTCGTTGAAAAAAATCATCAATTTCATTTTTACTTGAATTTGATTTTAATTCAGCTTCAAATGAGTAAGCAAAATTTGGTTGAAATTTATAAATAACCTCTGGTGAGCTATTTAAAATCTCACCTAACCAGCTTGAACCAGATCTTGGAACCGAAAACAATGCTAATTTATTCATTTCTTTCTAATTTTTTTTTTATAGACACTGCTAAATAATTCATATCTTTATGGTTATACCTCTGATCTATTGGCAGATGTAGCATATTTTCAACTAATTTTGCTTCTAATAAATCTTTTCTTGGCAGCCAATCTAAGACGTTACTCCAGTATTTTGGAGTATATATCTTTTGTTTAACTAAGTCAACTTTTATCTTTTCTACATTAAATTGCAGGAGTAGTGGATAGCTCAAAGGTGCTTCTTTAGATGGTTTAATATTTAATTGATTATATTGATTTAATTCTTTGGCTAAAAAACTGAAATTCTCATTACGTTTATCCATTACCCATTCATAATCGACTGATTTCAATAATTTTTTGGTGATACTTGACATTGATTGCAAAGAATACTTTTCAATGTTATTTTCATTACGTTGATAATCTAAAAACCCATACTCTGTTGAAACATCCAATTGCTTAATTAAATGTGACATACTATCATGTGATTTTGATGCTTTCAAATCAATTCTTGATTTTTTTTTTGAAAATGCATATCCACCATCTGGAATGCCAAAAAACTTTCTTGGAGAGTAAAATGTGTTTAGACTTGATAATGGTTTGGCATAAAAAGCTTGGGCATTATCAATTATAATATTTTCATGCCCCTGAAGGTTATCTCGAATATAATCAGATTTTAGACCAAAATAATTTGTGTATATGAACCCTTCTCTTGGAGAAATATTTTTGAGATCAAATATTGGCTCTAAGTTTTGGTTAATCTCATAAAACTCATAATCTAAATTTAACTTTATAATAGGCTGCAGTACTGCATCACAAGTAAAGAAAGGAAGATAAATCTTAGTATAATTATTGCACTTTAATATATACTCCAAGGCACTTCTACCAGAATTTAAAGCAATTGCATCAGAATAAAACTCTTGACCATCAGACAATTCTAACCCTAAATACCCTCCTATTGATTTTCTCATTTAATATTGACTACGACTTTAAAATATCTGGAATAGTGCTTTAAAACTTTTTCCATAGTTTCCTTGTTGTCAAATTGTAAAACAACTGTACCAATCGCATCATTAGCCGCATTGAATGCATTAACTATTTCTCCTTGTTTTACCCACAAATCAGTTTCAACGACTGCTTTTCTGATTTTATCATCTATAACGAATTTCTCAAAGATCCCTGTAGAATTGCTATATAGGATGATTTCAGCCCAAAAACCTTTAAAATTGTTAAGTTTAATATCATCAAAATCTTCGCCTAACGCAGATTGAACAGCACACCTAATAAAGTCAGTTCCTGTAGCATACCTAATCATTTCAGATAAACGATTTCCTCCACCTCTAGGAGAGACTTCCATAATGTATGCCTTTTGTTCTAGAGTTTCCCTGACCTCAATATTATAAACTGATGATTTTAAATCTAATAATGTGATCAACCTCTGTAATTCTGTTTTTAAATAAGCTTGGTTATTTTCGGATATATTAGATGGCCAACTGTATGCTGACGGTGTAAAAGGGTTTGGTGATTTAGTATCAAAACGTTGTGCAGAAAAAGTAACTGCTACTAACTCTCCATTAATAGAAAAGGAGTCCGAATCAGAAGAAAAAACTTTACTTTCAAGAAATTCTTCAATGATAAAAGTTTTTGAAGGTGAAAACTTTAAAGCATTCAGTATTGCTAAATTCAGTTCTTCAAAACTTTTTACTTTGTTCACTCCTTTACTTCCTGCGGCATCAACAGGTTTAACAATAACGGGATAATCATTATTTCCTTCAAAATCTTTTAATGCATGAATTCTATCAGAGTAGCTTTTTGAAAATGGTACATTAAAGTTATGTGATTTTAAAAATTCTCTAAAAAGTGCTTTATTTTGTAAAATTTCAATGGATTTTAATGGTCCTGGGCTAGGTAAATTCATCTTTTCTGCAACATAAGCAGCAGTAACAACACCTGGATCAACAGCAAAAGACATAATTCCATCTATATTAAGTTTTTTTGCCAAACTCAACACTTGTTCTTTATCTGTTATGCTTACATTATGATATTCATCGCTATAATTATGAGCAATATTCTCAGGAATATAATCACAGGTAATAACATAGTGCCCTAACTGTTTTGCAGCTTCAATAACAGGGATTAGATACCTTAAGCCTCCTAATAATAAAAGTTTTTTCATTTAAAAAACGTATAAAGTTTCTCCTAAAATTGAAATAATATGTATAATCTCTTTTTCTTTTAAACCAACATACAAAGGTAAACACAATACTCGACTGGCTAAATCTTTAGCAATAGGACATTGGTTAGAATCTATATAAGGTAAAGCTTCTAAACTCGGGTAGAAATAACGTCGTGGAAAAACATCCGCCGCATTCAATCGGTCGATGGCATTTAACAAATCGGTTTCAGTAGGAAAAATCACAGGGTAATAACTATAATTCCATTGGGTTTCTGGTCGTATTTTTAGCTTTTGTAATTTGCTAAAATCTAAATGTGCATCATAATAGTCAACGATTGTTTTACGAGCTTCTAGAATATTGTCCATATAAGGCAATACACTTAAGCCCATGGCGGCTTGTAACTCACTCATTTTGGCATTCGTCCCTAAGCCATGGTATGCTGTTGGTTCATCATGCCCAAAATTATGCCTAAAAAAAATTTCGTGTTTCATCGCCTCATCTTGCACAAAAGCCGCCCCGCCTTCTCCTGTATGGAATAATTTGGTGGCATGGAAGCTACAAGTCGAGACATCGCCATAGTTAAATATGGATTGCCCTTTATACCTCACGCCAAAACAATGTGCCGCATCATAAATCACTTTTAAATCGTATTTTGTTGCAATGTTTTCTATCGCTTCAACATCACAAGGATTGCCATACACGTGGGTCGCTAAAATAGCCGTTGTTTGTTTGGTAATCGCTGCTTCAATTTTGGTTTCGTCAATCGTCAAATATTCAGGATGAATATCTACAAAAACCGGGGTACATTGTTCCCACACAATACTGGCGGTTGTTGCCACATAAGAAAAAGGTGTGGTAATCACCTCTCCACCCTTAGCCAAAGCCTTTAAAGCAATATGCAAAGGTAAAGTTCCGTTGGTCATCGGGATGATGTGTTTCACCCCTAAATGTGCGACGAGTTTCTCCTGCAACTCCTGCAAAAGCGCACCATTATTGGTCAACCATTGGTTGTCCCAAATGCGCTGGACTTGCTTTTGATAGTCTTCAATAGGTGGAAAAAAGGATTTGGTTACCGGAATCATTGTTTAGTTTTAGATTATTTAGATGTTAGAGATTAGATTTAAAATTTTGTTGTATTCAATTGTGTTAATTAGAATCACTTCTCGATATAATTTTGCTGCCACATAACACATCAGTAAAATTACCTGCCTGAATAATATCATAGGCAGGAAGGCTCGAAGTGACAAACTGACTTTTATTTCAATATTTTTTTTTATTCATTCGAGAAGAAAGTGGCTGCCTAATCATCAAATTTTGAATTCTGTAAAATCTTTGGATTTTTCTAAGAGTTCTTAATAGATGTCGACCTTTTCAATACATCTTCTCTTCAGGAATACCATTCGATTCAGAACTTTAATTGTTGAAAACCTATGATCTACCAACTGAATTGTATATTTTTTTCAACGTATATACTGTCCTGAATACTTTTTTCTGTCTTACTGTCTAATACAGAAGTAGCTTAGTCCATGATCAAAATTTCGATGTTAATGTAAAGCTCCCTAGCAATAGCAATTCGTTGTTTTTGACCGCCGCTTAGGTTAATGCTATTAATCCCTATATACGTATTTTCTTTTTGGACAATATTTTGTAAAAAAATCATACAATCACACCTCAAAAATCAAAAGATTTCATGACTATATTTAATTTCATTTTTAATAGTTAAGAATGTTTAAAAATGCTCTATAAACAGCTTCCCTATTTTCTTTTATCTGTTCTGGAGTATCAATTCGTTTAAAAGCATAAACCACACCTTGATGTGTGTACTCCATTATGGTATTATAGGCTTTTTCTACTTCATCATGAATAATTTTTGTATTGGCGATTTGTTCCAATTCTAAATCTTTATTAAACAGATGGACACCTGGTATTGTTTTATACCAAGTCCCAAAGCCAAAAATAATTACGGGCTTACCTCCAGTTACTGCTTCCCAACCAACAGTCCCAGTGATAGTTGCAGCAATTCGACTATTTTTGAGCAAGCTGTATGTATCGAAGGCACTATCTACCAAGGTGACGTTGTCTATAGCATTAAGCCGCTTAAAAAAATACTTGCTTCTTTGAAAATTTTGTTGTTTTGGATTTTCTTTTACATATATTTTCCAACCTAATGGCAGTATTTCACTCAGTTGCTCTATAGCTAATACTTGATCACAGAATATTCCTCCCCAATTTGAGGTTGTCATTTCAGGCTGCAAATGCAGAGCAAAGTAGATGTAATTTTTTGATAAATTTACCTCTGAAACAGCATATGTTGCTAAATTTTTTTTGTAATTTTTTAATAGTTTAAACCTATACAATGAACTGAAAAAATTATGACCTTTATAGTAATCAATGAATAATTGAACTATGCTCGAATTAGTCAACTTCCCTTTCAAGGATTTTTTCTTTTCATAGTAAGAAATCATATAATCGTGTTCTTTTTCATATTTCCTCTCAACTTTGAAAAACTCAGTTTTATTTGATGATTTTATAGAAGTATTGAAATCACCAAAATCTTCATTTTCGAAAACATGAAAAAATCTATTTTGTTGATGAGCAAATTGGTGTAGAATAAGTGTTTTGATATTTAATACTTTAGCTAATTTGTAGAGTGTAAAATCTTGCGAAGTATGATAAGGTCGATTAAATATAACTAAGCTTATTCCCTCATCTAACAGTAACCTTAAATAATGATAAATCAAGATATTATAAATATCCAGTACCTCATGATAACTTAAAAGGTTGTAATTATTCTGATTTGCCTCGTTTAATCGAGAATAGTATTCGTGAAAATCAGCAAAGTACTTTCTCATCTCCTTAACAATTTCAATCTCAGTATTTGCATATTTTTCATATTCATATACAAATTTCGGTACTAGCCTTTGTAAACCTGGCTTTTTCACAGTTACAGTCGAATTTTCTAGAACGACATTATTCCAAAAACCTTTATTTTTGAGTTGGTTAATTAACCAACCCCACAATTTTTGTTTACCTGTTCCTTTTATAAAAACATTTTCACCCATTGATTTTATTTATAATTCTTAAAATGTGATTATAGCTCTGTATCAAGCATTTTAAAATTGAGACGCTGCCCTCTCAGTAAGTTCATTTTCGCCAGTTTACCCAAAACCTCAGGTAAATATTTCGGGTGCAAGCCATGACCAGGACGAATGCTTCTTACATTATCTTCCGTTATGACTTCTCCTTTCTTAATGTCTTTAACCACATAAAGCGACCGGCTAAAATCTTTGCCTTTAATTTGTTTTTCAGTTAAGGTAAAATCGACTTTACCTACTGCTTTTTCAGCTTCGCGAACGGCTTTGACCATATCAGTAAATTCCTGCTCATCTAAAGAGAAGGATGCATCTGGGCCGCCAACCGATTTATCTAAGATAAAGTGTTTTTCAATAATTTTAGCCCCTAGGGTAGTCGCCACAATAGGAACTGTTGCGCCCAAAGTGTGGTCTGATAAACCGGGGATAACCCCAAAGCGTTCTTTAAATTCAGGGATCATAGCCATATTCGCTTCATCAATTGGTGCTGGATAAGAGGATGTGCATTTCAATAATGCAATGTCATTATTTCCAGCTTTTCTGCAAGTATCTAGTGCTAATTCTATATCCTCTAAACTTGCAATTCCTGTCGAAAGTATAATAGGCTTACCCTTAGATGCTGTATATTCAATTAAAGGGATGTCAGTAATTTCAAAAGAAGCTATTTTATAAGCAGGAACATTCAAATCTTCCAAAAAATTAACAGCAGTTTTATCAAAAGGGGAAGAAAAACAAATTAAGCCTTCTTCCTTAGCAATGTTAAACAGTTCTGCATGCCACTCCCATGGTGTGTAGGCTTCCTGATACAATTCATATAAATTTCTTCCCTCCCATATAGTTCCTTTAATGACAAAATCATCTTTTGATGAGTTTATTGTCATTGTATCAGCCGTATAAGTTTGAAGCTTGATCGCATCAGCGCCAGCTCTTTTTGCAGCTTTTATCGTTTCTTTTGCTGTTTCTAAACTACCGTTGTGATTGGCAGAAAGTTCAGCTATTATAAATACACTTGAGTCATCTTTATCAAGATTGAACGTTCCTATTTTCATATTTTTTGTATTGATCTTATTATTTGAAAAGCTTCTGCCAAATGTACTCCATTACTCACACCCCACATTCCTGCTCTTATTCTTAAAGCTTCAGGTGATCTTGGATGTGGAAAAGGTCTGCTTTCATATTCATAAGCCTCCATGGCTTTGCATTTTACTTGAATAGCTTTTTGAGAAATCTCGAAAAATAAATTTGGTATAAAATGCTTAGGATCTGAAGAGGCTCTCCACTCTGTACCAGACATAGTTTCAAAAGTAATTATCGTATTTACTTTTTCGTCTGACATGGGTCTTGCAGCTGTTATCACCGCTTCAAAAGTTTTTTGGTGATCAATGTTAACATCACCTCCATGATGAGTAAATATAACTTCAGGATCAAATTCCTTTTTCTCTTTCTCCACACATTTTATAATATCTAATAAAGCCACAGTATCAAATCTATTATCAGGAAAATCATAAATCCCAGTTGATTCATAGCCGATTATTTTAGCAGCACTTTTAATGTTAGACCGATGTATCTCTAATTCTTTTTTTCTTTTGACAGTGTCTCTGGATTCATCTCTAGAGGTGATGCCTTCTCCTAATATAACTGCTCTTACTTTACAATTAAATTCATTAATAAGTTGATATATTGTAGCACCAAGCCCCAACACTTCATCGTCGGGATGAGCAACAATAACTAATATTTTTTTATTTTTTAAGTATTCTAACATTTGCTTTTATTTGTGAATTTTCGCTTAATTCTGCGTTTGTAAATTCAATACGTAAATTATCAGTTTCTATAAATGCAGGAGGATAATCTTCTCCGTCTAACATTCGTATGTAATCGTAAACTTTTTCTAATTCATCGATATTGTTCATTTTGCCATCTTCTGGCTTTCTCCTTTTAAATGTAACAGAAGTGCCTTTTTGTTGCTTAGGTTCCAAATTATGATCAATAATCCTCTCGATCATATTTGTAATTATAGGAACTGATCTTTTAAAAATTTGAGAGGCGGTTCCCAGTAAAGAAAGATTTTCTTTACAATAAATATCGCCAGTATCAATACCTTCATCAACTTTCAAAGCTGAAATTTTAGTTGACTCATAGCCTCTAACTATAAGATTTTGTAAAGGGCTACCACCTCTTCCAAAAGGTAAATCTGTCATATGAAAAACGACGCATTCATATTTGCTCCATATCGGTTTAGGTATGATGTAACTCCAATGAGGAATGAATATCTTATCAGCTTCAATTTTGTTCAAATATTCAATGTTGAAGAGAGATTTTTCATCTATCAAAACCCATTTTTCATTTGGTCTTTGTGAAAGATGTTCAAACATTTTTTTATGCCAAGACTTTTCTGTTATAAGTATGTAGTTTTTCATCTTGTCAATTTATATTCGTGTAAGATATTCTCTCCATCTAAATTACCCTTTTTGACTTTCAAAAAATTTAAATTCTCAAAAACCTTCTTAGAAGCTTTATTTTCTTCTTTAACTAAAGCTTTAAAATTCTTTAAAGGATTACTATGGGTTATCATTGAAATCATGCTCTTCCCTAAGCCCAGACCGCGGTATTTTTTATCGACTGAATAATCAATTTCCCAAAACCCATCTTCTAAATCTAATCTTACCTGACCAACAGGCATCTTTTCACTATTAAAAATATAAATTTCGGTTTGTGTAGATTCTAGTTTGGAAGAAAACCACTTAATATGATCTTCGTATTTGATGGGTTCAGAGTTTAAAGAATTTGATCTCACTTCTTTATCATTCGCCCACTCATAAAAAACATCAACATCATCGCTTATGATTCTTCTATATTCTAAACTATGTCCTGGGTTCCAAAAAGCATTTATTAAAACATCTTTAAACTCTTCGTTATATTTACAATGCCCCATTAATCTTGCATCTTGAACAAAGCCAGCTTTGTTTAAAGCTGTGTATAATCGAGGTCTTAAATCAAAAGCATAAGTATAAATCTTATGTAAATTTAAATCTTTAAGAGCAGGTCGTTTCAAAAGATTCAAAAATAATTCCCAATAGGTTTCAAAATAAGATTCTTCTTTGTCTGAATTCATGACAAAGGAAATTTCTGCATTTTTATCAATCCAATTGATATGCACCAAACCTCCGTAGCCAATACATTCGCCATTTTCTAAAAAAGAAAATAGAATTTGGCTAGGTTGTTCTTGTTCAAATAACTTAGAGATTATGTTTTCAAAATAAGCATCTTGTTTTTCTTTGGTTAAAGGTTCTGCCTGTCTTAGATGATACATTTGTTCGTTACGCCATTGCATAATTTTATAACGGTCTTCAAAACGGATAGGAACAAGTTTAAATTTACCTAAACTGTGTTCCTGAGTTTTTAAGCATTTATATTTTTTCATTTCTCAGAATATAAGCGGCTTTTGCAAGTTTAAAATCTTCGTAATCATCTATATCTACTGCTTCTTGCCAAGTAATTTCAAAAAAGGAATAATTTGGGCTGTAAAAGGTACCGTACTTTTTTAGATTTTCTGATGTACTAATCCAGGTTGCACCAGTTGGACAAACCAAGTCCTTCAAATCTTGAGAGCGAGAATCATCATCAAAATTATTCATCAGTTTTCTGTAATTCCCTTCATTATCTTTTATGTGAGCCCACCAAGGGTTAAACATACCATATTGAAATCCTGATAAAATACTTTTTTGTAGGTTATTCTTCTCGAAAGATTTTACTTGATCAATTATATTTTTAGAAGTTCTCATTGGGCAATTTGCCATAAGTTGAACTACTGTTTTGTATTTTTTCTCATTGAAATCTTCGAGTTGAACTAAACCCGTAAGAGTAGCTTCACTTACTGTACTATGATCATCAGCTTTCTTATTTCTCAAAAAAGGTACAGAAGCTCCATAAGACACTGCCACTTCAGCTATCTCCCTGCTATCTGTGCTCACCAAAACTGTATCAAAAAGTTCAGTCTCCAAAGCAGCCTTGATTGTCCATGCTATCATAGGCTTTCCAAAAAAATCCATAATATTCTTTTTGGGTAAACGCTTACTTCCACCTCGAGCTGGGATTATTGCTACTCTGTCTTTTACCAAATTGTCCATCCCCCATCTACTTTTAAAGTTTCACCAGTCATATTTAAGTCAGGATTGTTTAAGATATATTTTACAGGAGGATATAAATCATCATGAGTTAACATTCTTCCGCTTGGTGCCAGTTTAGAATATCTCTCCTTAAATTTATCGTCTACCCGTCCTTCAACACCGCCATAGCTTATAGCATTTGCTCGTATTCCTTTAGTAGCTAATCTTACTGCTAATTCCTTAACGAGGTGCAATTGTGATGCTTTTACAACACCATAGTTAATAGGGGATTGAAGCTCAAAATTATCATATAAACTCGGATTGGGAACTACTACTCCATACATGGAGCTGATAAAAACTATATCACCTAAAGGGGAGCCTGAATCGATGAAAAAGTGATTTAATTCCACAGGAAAAGTAATACCGTTGAAAAATTCTTGTTGAAACTGATTCTGTGATAAACGTCCCTTTTCGCTAATTTTCAAAGAGTCTAAAGATCGAGCATTATGTATTATTGAATCGGGCAAAAATTTAAGCTGATCCTTCAAATTCGCGAGACTTTTTTCATCGTTAAAATCCAATTCAACCGCGAAACACTTATTAGTATTCAGCTTATTTTCTGATATTAGCTTTTCGCCAGCAGCTTTAGAACGTGATGTAAACATAACCTCATGACCATCTGCGACCAGATCTTTAACCAATCTCGCGCCTATATTTCCAGTACCCCCTGTTATAAAAACTCTACGCATATTGTCCTTTTTCTAAAATTTGAATCATTTCCATTGTGAATTCTCTTGAAATATTAGGCTCATGATCTTCAATTACATCTAAAAACCTATTTAATGCAGACTTAAAAGCACTATAAGTATCTTTTATATATAAATCCTTGTATCCTTCAGTTCCAACAATACGAATAGAAAGTGGTGCTCCTAATTTTCCAAAAGTTTGAAAGTTAGCTGTAATTTCAGAAGTCCAATTAACCTGTACACTTATAATATCTTTCACTTCTGTTTTAATACGTTCAATTGATTTAATATTCCCTCTTTCGGGAATCAAATTTAAAACTGGCTCTATTATATGAACAGCATATTTTTCCCAACTTTTAGGAACCATTGCAGAAATGCTTTTTATGGCACCGATTTTAGCTAAATCTAAGTTTATAAGTTGAAATTCTTCAGCAAACTGTAAAGCTGAGCAGGTAAATATTTGATTAGGATGCTTTGCTAAATTTAAGAGTTTATCGGCGTCAGTTGTGTTCAGTGCAAAAGGTTTGTCTATATAAATAGGTATTCCAGCTTTTAAAACTGGTTTTGCATATTTTAAATGATTTTCTGCATCGTCTCTTGCCAATAGGACAGCATCAACGTTGGATACCATTTCTTCTATAGTATTACATATATTAGGAATGTTTGAACATAAAGCGATATGTTTTGTAACTTCAACGTTTTGCGTCCAAATATGTGAAACTTCAGCTCGATGAGTTAAAAAATCATCAGGAAATATTTGTTGAGATAAATATTCTGGAATTACCGGAAATGGACATCTAGACATTTCATTTTTATTATAGCCATTAAAAATAGCAGCCCATGAGTATGGATGTCCGTTCCCCTCACTCATTCCAATAATACCAATCTTTAATTTTGCGGCCATGAGGAAGGAGTTAGAATGTTGTTATTAATTTGTTTGTTCATAACAGGTAAATCAAATAAATTTTGATCTAATTCTTTAGTATTTTCTTTCAATTGATTTAAATTATTCACTCCAATATTTACGACATCAATAAAGTCTATATTAAGAGAATGAGCTAATAATCTGTTTGCAAGATTGTCGTAGCTCTGTAGAATTTTAAGATCTTCTTTGATATCCTGAAAAAAAGGATGCAATGAATCAGTTGGATAAAAAAATAATCCTTGCAAAAAAGTAGATCTTGTATGGATTTCACAACCGTTGTCCTTTAATTTTCTCATGATTAATTCAAAACGCCGGTCGAAATAATTATAAGGAACCTGGATAATATCTAACTCGATTTTATGAGATTTTAATTTTTCAAATTCTTTAATAGTATTAAATGAAGCTCCTATCTTTTTTACTAATCCCTCATTTTTTAATTCTTGTAATTGTTGCCATGCCTTACATTTATCTTCTAATAAATCCAAAGGCCTATGAGCCATATACCCATAAATACTGGATAATTTCAATCGATTTAATGATTCTTTGAATTGAGAATTCAAGTTAAATTCAGGCTTAGGAATATATTTTGAAATAATTTTAAAGTCAGAAAGGTCAAAGTTCCCAAGTACTTCTTCAGCATTACCATAGGCGAAAGCCGTGTCGATATATTCTATTCCTATATTGAGGGAATACTCCAAGATTTTTTTTACCTCTGATAATGGAGTTTTCCCTTCATTATTTGAAATACCATAATCAATTCCAAACTGAACCGTGCCAACCCCTATTTTATTGATTAAAGTACTCATTTATATATCCATTTATATAATTAAGAATCTATCCTATTGCTTTAAAAATTCTTTGATCTTTTTAATAACAAACTCCTGCTCCTCTATTTTTAAACTTGGGAACATCGGCAAACTAATACAACTCGTGTAATAAGCTTCCGCATTAGGCAGATCTCCTTCTTTCCAGCCTTGTTCTTTGTAGTAGGGCATCAAATGACAAGGAATATAATGGATCTGTGTATAGATATGATTCTCTCTCAAATAATTATAAAGCCCAAGTCTGTTTTCAACTTCGATGACGTAGAGATGGTGGGCGTGGGCATTAGCTGTTAGCTGTTGGCTGTTGGCTGTTGGCTTGCTTTCAGCTGTTGGCGATTGGCTGTTGGCTGTTGGCGTTTGACTTGTATTAGACTCTATATTTCGATCTGTGATTTGTGGTATCGATTTAAATGCTTCAAAATATCTAGCTGCAATTTCGTGGCGTTTTATTAAACCTTTATTAGCTCGTTTGAGTTGGCTTAAGCCTAAGGCTGCTTGAAAATCGGTTAGCCGGTAGTTGTAGCCGAGGTTTTGCATTTCCATGTACCAGTTCGGATAGCTGTTAGCCGTTAGCTGTTGGCTGTTGGCTGCTTGTTCCTGGCTGTTGGCTGTTGGCTGTTGGCTTTTTGCTAATTGCCAATCGCCAAGGGCTAAATGCACATTATTTTGAAATTTACTGCTGTCTTTGGTGATGCCGTGTGTTCTTAGTTCTGTGAGCTTTTGGTATAGCGTTTCGTCATTGGTCGTAATCATTCCGCCTTCACCTGCCGCGATATGTTTGACTGGGTGAAATGAAAAAATAGCTAAGTCAGCAAAATTGCCATTCCCACAGTGTTGCTTTTGGCCTTTACTATCGGTAAAAAAGCCGCCAGGTGAATGGCAGGAATCCTCAATAATCCAGCAATTAAATTCATCTGCTAATTTTCTAAAGGCTTCCAAATCTACTGCTCTACCCGCAAAATCAACGGGGATGATGCCTTTGATTTCTTTTTTTGTATCTGCTTCCAGAAGTTCTCTTACATTTTCAATATCTAATAAATAGGTCTTTGGGTCTATATCGGAAAAAACCACTTCACCACCACAATAGCGCACACAATTGGCGGATGCAGCAAAAGTGATGGGTGTGGTAATCACTTTATCGCCAGATTTGACTCCTAGCGCTAAAGCATTTAAATGCAAAGCTGCGGTTCCATTAGACACTGCTATGGCATATTTTGAACCGACATAGTTGGCAAATTCTTTTTCGAACTCAGCAATTTTTGGCCCTTGGGTCAAGTAGTCTGACTTTAAGACTTCAACAACGGCCTTGATATCTTCTTCAGTGATGTTTTGTTTGCCGTAAGGTATGGCTGTTGGCTGTTGGCTATTAGCTTTTGGCTTTATGGATGACATACTAATTATTTATTAAGTTTTGAAATAAATGCATTGAGTTGCTTTTGTATAATCTCATTTTTCTTCATGATGTCATTAGAATTTTCAACAGAAATATAACCTAATTCCAAAGATATTTCCAAAAGTGCTTCTATTTCAAATGAAGACCCTAGGGACATACTTAAAAAATGTTTGAAATTCTTCTCTGATGATCTGCTAGAACCTTCCGCAATATTTGCAACAATTGAAATTGATGCCCTTCTCAACTGACTAATTAAGCCAAACTTTTCATCATCTGGAAAGTCTTTTGTAAATTGGTAAATCAAAATTGAACAACTTTTTGCATTATTATAAACGTCCCATTTTCTAAAATTTCTCATTTGGCTAATTGCTAAAGGCTAAAAGCTAATGGCTATTCGTTCACTTCAAACGATGGATCTACATGCTCTTTAATCAAACTTCTAAGCGATTCCACCGTTTCCCATTCGGTGTTTTCTCCAGAGTTGTAGGCAAAGCCTTCCTCTACTTTTTTAGCTTTGTGTTCAGCAATAAAATCATCTACTTTCCACTTTGGTTTGGATGGGAGAATGGTGTAATATTTTCCTAAATCGTAGGTATAAAAAGAATCTGACGGGGTGATCATTTCTTCATGTACTTTTTCCCCAGGTCTGATTCCGACAACTTTGTGCTCACAATGAGGCGCAACGGCATTGGCGACATCCATAATTCTATACGATGGTATTTTCGGGATAAAAATTTCACCACCCCAAGCCTGCGCTAAGGCATGCATGACCATATCTACGCCACCCTGCAAGGAGATATTAAAACGCGTCATGTTAGGATCTGTAATTGGTAAAATGCCTTCATTGCGTTTATTTAGGAAAAATGGGATAACCGAACCGTTACTACCCATGACGTTTCCATAGCGTACTACAGAAAACTTGATAGGATTCCATCCGGTGATGTTATTGGCTGCAACGAACAACTTATCTGAAGTTAACTTTGTGGCTCCATATAAATTGATTGGAGCACAAGCTTTGTCTGTTGATAAAGCTACCACTCGCTCTACATTGGTTTCTAATGAAGCATGAATCACATTTTCAGCACCGCCAATATTTGTTTTTACGCATTCATCTGGATTGTATTCTGCTAAATGCACATGTTTCATCGCTGCCGCATGAATGACATAGTCAATATCTTTAAAGGCTCTTGATAGTCGGTCTTTATCTCTTACATCTCCAATCAAAAAACGTATTTGCGGATATTGATCTGTAGGAAACTCTTGTGCCATCTGGAACTGCTTCTGCTCATCTCTTGAGTAAATCACCAATTTTCTTACACCCTCATAGTTAGATAAAATATGGCTTGTTAACGCTTTACCAAGAGAGCCTGTCCCTCCTGTTATTAAAATTGATTTGTTTTTTATATTCATTTATCTGGTTATTTGTTATACAAAATCCTTAAACTTCCTGTAATTCAACCATTTTCTTAAACTTAGGAGCTCTATCAACCAGTTCTTCATATCGACCGATATCTTTTATTTGTCCGTTTTCCATGAAAACTACTCGGTCAGCATTCTTTATTGTGGATAAGCGATGTGCTACTACAAGTATTGTATACTGCCCTTTTAAATTTTCGATATTTTTCTTTATGCTCTTTTCCGTTTCACTATCAAGAGCTGATGTCGCCTCATCCATAATTAAAATATCAATATCTTTATAGAGTTCTCGTGCAATAGAAATTCTTTGTTTTTGCCCTCCGCTCAAATTTATACCATTATTACCCAACTCCGTATCTTCTCTATTGGGCAGGGTTTGAATAAAATCCCAAATAGCTGCTTGTTTGCAGGCTTTTTTAAATTGCCTTAAAGTATTTGGATTTGGTTCTGACCAAAAAGTTACATTATTTAAAATAGTATCATTAAATACCACCGGCTCTTGGGTAATGTAGCCTATGCGTCTTTGGTATGAATGCACATCCAAATCATTACGTTCAATACCATCAACGGTAAATTCCCCACCATCAACTGGCATTAATCCAGCTAATAAATTTATAAGTGTTGTTTTCCCACTACCACTTTCCCCTACAAAAGCTACTGTTTCATCTTTTTTAATGTTCAGGTTTATATCATAAAGAATTCTTTCCTCACCATAATTAAATGAGACATTATTCAATGATAGCGCTTTCTCAAAAAAAACAATTTGTTGATCTCCTTGCGTTTCCTTGTTTTCTTCTAATTCACCCTGAAACTCTTTCATATTTTCCATTGACCCTGAAACAGACAGATAAGCATTCCATTGTGATTGCATAACCAATAATATAGCTAAAGCTCTGTAAAAAAACAGAAGGCTAATCAAAATAGGCCCTAGCGTCCCACCCAAAAATTTAGTTTGCAAGATAATTACTAAAGCTACAACCCCTACCATCATTGGTTCTTTTACAGACAAAAGAAATGCATTTAGAAAACCTATTTTCTTTCTTGAGCCCTCTATTTGATATACTGAATTTCGTAATTTTTTTTCATACAGCTCTTCTGTTCCTGTTGATCTTAAATATTTAAAATTTCCGACTTGTTGAAGCACTAACCCTTGGTATTCATGGTTTTGAGTAGTTAATTCTTTTGAAGCAGACTTCGTTTTAATGTATACAATACGGTAGATGAAATTCGTTAAAAAACCACCAATTACTACTAAGATTGCAAATTGAAAATCTATAAAAAATGTAAAAACAATATAAACACTCACTATCACACCTTGCTGTATTGCACTAAAATAACTACTGAATGATTTTGCAAGTCTTTCTACCTCGCCAGTCATCGTATTCTGAATACGACCAGAGTCAGAAGTTATAAACTTTTTAAAGCTAAGTGTTGACAGCCCTGTTAGGATTTTAAGTCTTAATTTTCTAACGAAAAATTGTTGTATTGATATATTGTATCTTCCACTAACATACTTTGCTATACCCTTTAACAAGAAGAAGAAAAACATAAATGCAAGTACACTTACGAGTGTGAGTTCAATTCCTGAATCCTCTATAAAATCTACTAAAAACCTAAGTTTACCCATACCATCGGTATCAACATTCGATGAGTCATTAACCATTTGCAGCAGGGGTAAAAACATAGAAAGTCCAAAACCATCTAAGGTCCCTACGGCTATACTCAAACCTACAGCAACAAAGATTCTGTACCTAAGATGGCGGTAAAAATAGGTAAAGTTAGTGAAGTGTTTAGCTATCAGACGTTTAATTTTATTCATGTAATTTCATAATTAAATTGTTTTCTATGCTCATTAATATAACACAAAAGTATTAGATGATTAGAATCTCAGCAATGTTTGCCTAAATTTAGAGTCATTTGTTTTTCGTAATTCTGTCTTAATTTCTTAGCTCTTATAAATATTTCAGGAGAAGCACCTTTAAACATACTATCCTGATGATAAGGCGATTTTTCCATAGATTAAAACTTTGCTGCTGACTTTTAGTTTCTGTTTTAAGACAAGTAATTAAGGTTAACTTGAAATTATTTTTTTGTAATTTTTGTTTTTGCTCCTCCCGATATTCTTCGGGATAGGGATGGGGTCAACAAAAACAAAAATTTACTTTTTGCTTCTACTAATTTCACTTCATGATAGGGCTTAGTCAACAAAAAAAATTCTTCATTCTACCATCTTTACCCCAGACTTTATCTCATATAAATTGACTCTGTATTTTACGGGACAAGCAGGGTGGATGGCTGCTCTATATAATGTGTTCAATATCGCCATCTTTACCCCAGCCCTAAAGGGTGGATGGCTACTCTTTAGTTGTATTGATAGTTTCTTTATGAGTTTTCATTTGATATTATTTTGTCACAAATCACTAGTTACAAATTACCAGTTACGAATAACTAACCCCCAAAATACCCTTTATACCAATCTACAAACTTTCCGACGCCGTAGGTGATGTCGGTGTTGGGTTTGTAGTTGTAATCTTGTTCCAAGGCTTTGGTGTCTGCCCAGGTTTTTTCTACATCGCCGGGTTGCATGGGCAACATTTGTTTTTCGGCGGTTTTGCCGATTTTGTCTTCAATGGCACTGATGAAGTTCATCAATTGCACCGGACTGCCATTGCCGATATTATATAAGCTGTATTTCTTATCATCAGGTTGGTCTTTCAGTAAAATATTTTCAACGCCTTTGACGATGTCATCGATATAAGTAAAATCTCTGGATAAACGCCCTTCATTAAACACTTTGATTGGGCGGTCATTCAAAATAGCGTCTGTAAACAAAAACATCGCCATATCGGGACGACCCCAAGGGCCATACACGGTAAAAAAGCGTAATCCAATCGTTTGTAAATCGTATAAATGGCTGTAAGTGTAGGCCATCAATTCGTTAGATTTCTTGGACGCGGCGTAAAGGCTAATCGGATGATCGACGCGGTCGGTGGTTTCAAAAGGAATTTTGTCATTCATGCCATACACGCTGGAACTAGAGGCATATACTAGTTTTTTGACGCCATGGTGTCGCATGCATTCCATCAAATTCACAAAACCCACCACATTACTATCGATGTACGCCATCGGATTTTCCAAACTGTAACGCACCCCAGCCTGAGCGGCTAAGTTACAGACGCTATCAAATTGAAAGTCTTCAAACAACTTCGGCAATTCGGTGCGATCTGCTAAATCCAACTGAATGAATTGGCATTGCTTGCCATGGATTTCGCTCTCCACCATCTGCCCTTGTTTCACTTCCAGGATTCCCAATTGCTTCAAGCGATCGAGTTTCAATTGCACCGCATAATAGTCATTCAAATTATCCAAACCAATGACTTGGTGACCTTGTTTAAGGAGTGTTTCAGCCAAGTGGTAGCCGATGAAACCCGCGGCTCCTGTTATTAATATGGTTTTGTTGCTTTTATTCACTTTATAATTGGTTTTAACGAATGCGGTTGGCGATTAACCTTTGGCTGTTGGCTTTTGGCAGTTGGGGATTAGCCTTTGGCTGTTGGTTAATATTTTTTAAGTTTTGAGATGAAAGCGTTTAATTGTTTTTGGATAACCTCATTTCTACTGCTGATTTCCTTATAATCTTTTTCTGTAATAAACCCTAATTCTAATGAAATATCTAACTGAGCTTCAATTTCGAAAGATGAGCCTAAAGACATCGTCAAAAAGTGTTTAAAATTCTTATCTGTTGATCTACTAGCACCTTCTGTCTAACCTGTGAAATACGATTTGAGTCGTTTTTTTAAAAACATTTTACCATAATGCGTTTTGAGGTATTTTTCTCTTTTCAAAGCATCATTTTGTGACAAACAAGCCTCAAAATAAATAATCTTCAAAGGTCTTCGGTTTTTGGTAGATTCTACATAACCTTTATTGTGCTGCTCAATTCGTAAATTCAAATCATTTGTATATCCAGTATAGTTTTCACCATCAACTATACTTTTTAAAACGTATATATAGAAAAAATCTTTCATAAGATTTTGAATTTATTTCACAGGTCAAGTATTCGCCACTACCGAGACGGAAGCTCTTCTTATTTGACTGATTAATCCAAATTTTTCAACTTCTGGAAAGTCTTTTGTAATTTGATATACTAAAACTGAACAACTTTTAGCATTATTATAAACTTCCCACTTTCTGAAATTTCTCATTTGTTGTTGATTGGCTTTCGGCGATTGGTTTTTGCTAATAGCCAAAAGCTAAGAGCTAATAAATTTATGTTTTTCACAAATTACAATCTTTAGGCTTTTTTTTGCCAATAGCCACTGACTCTGATTCTACCTTGGCTAAAATTCTCCACGGCTTCGCCACTCTGAGTCCCATTTTCAGGTCAGAGATGAAATGTTTTCATTTTTGTCTTAGCTTTGGTTAGTCAGCTTTTAGAATCGGCTAAAATACACTTGCCATGTTATGCAAAAGTTGACTAAACATTAGCTTTATAAGCAACTTATAATCATCGCTTACAACCTACAAATAAAGACGTTTTCTTAAAGAAAACCAAAATAAAATCACTAAATTTCTTTGTTAATGTTTGCCTTGTCGTGAATGCAGGGATTTCAGTGCTAAAACATGTTTGAGGTGGTGTGAGATTGGTGACTTGAAGCTGTTGGCTTTTGGCTTTTTGCATTTAGCTTATTGATTACAGCCTATAGCTTATAGCTGGAGAGGGAGATGTTGGATTTTAGAATTCAGACCTATAAATTTGAAATGAAAAATTTGAAATCTCACTCTGTCAGTTCGAGTGTTTAGTACGACCGGCAAGGGCTTAATAAATGTATCGAGAACTATTTATGCTTTAGTTAGAACGACTTCTCGATACAATTTTCCTACTGCTTGCCGCATTAGTAAAATCACTCGAAGTGACATTTAGCTAATAGATTTCACGTTTCTAGGTTTTTTTAGATAAAAATGATATTTACGTTAGAAAAACAACATTCCATTCTTTTTTCTATTGATGAAAAAAGAAACAAAAAAATCTAGGCGAACAATAAAACTCTAAGAAAATCTACGGAATCCCCCGCCACAGATGAAAAATAACTCACTCGATTTCAT
>NZ_RQVT01000006.1 GCF_004010055.1 Psychroflexus aestuariivivens | reverse complement strand
AGGATTCAGTGTGTATCCAAATCCTGTGACCAACCAAGAGTTTACAATTCAAACGACTCATTTGGCTGGTCAAGATGTAGATTTGAAATTATTCAATATTTCTGGTCAAACAGTGATGTCACAGAGTCTGAAAGTAAACAGCAATGGAGTTTTAAATGTAGAGACGAATCAATTGTCATCAGGTGTTTATATTCTTGAGTTGACCCAAGGCAAACAGTCTTTCAAAGAGAAGTTAATTTTAAAATAAACAATCATGAAAAATAGTAATCAGCAAAACCAACCAAAGCAAGTCAAGCCATACATGATATGGCTTGTGCTTAGCTTTGTAACCTGCATGAGTTACGCACAATTACCACCGGGTTTTGATTCTTCCGTGGAAGATGCAGAACTACCAATCAGCGGTCTTGTCGCGATTGGTTTAGTTGTCGGTGGAATTTTGGGAATAAAATCAATAAACCAAAGAAAGTAGATTAACTACCAATTTATTTGCTAAACCCTCAACATTTTGCTGAGGGTTTTTTATTTCAAAAAAATATTTAAATGCAATTCTATTTAGGCTTGTTTTTGTGCTAAGTTTAAAAGTTTTCGTTCTGATTGAAATTTGCTTAGAAGCTGATTTTATTTAAGCTGTCTTTGTTGAGATTTAGTTTGTAATAGTTTATATAACCGAAGAAATTTCAAGCTAATTTTTTAAATTTTATCTAGCCAAAAAATCCAAATCCTTTTTGAAGAATCATCATAGATTTTTTATCTATTATGCTAATTCTATCATATCAAACACTGAGAGATTCCATATTAGCTATTAAAATATCTATGTCATGCCGAATTATAGCGGTGTAAATTATTCCGCTATTTATGTAATGCTTTTTCACGCCTTTGATGTGGAAGATTAGTTTGCTTTTACAATACGTAGTACTACGTAAAAAATAAGTACTAGACTTTGCAAATTAAAATCTACTTTTACAATAAAATATTTTACATGAAAAAAATACTATTTTTTCTTTTTGTTGTAGTGCAAACATCTCTAATTCAAGCACAACAATTCACAGTGCAAGGTGGTTGCAATCGTACATTTACCAATCTTTATGGAGGTCTTGGAGACCCTTCCGTAGATAATTTTCCAATCGATTTCTTTAATTCATTTTTTGCAATTGGTGTTGTCAATTATTCCAATCCAACAGGAGGTAATATCATTATTGATTACCAAAATTTTAATGTCCCTATTGCAGAACAAAACAACACTATTTTTGTTGTATACGATGGCCTAAATGGTACAGGAAATAATATTTTTGAATACAACCCAAGTAATTCTCCAAGTCCGGGAGATCAACTAACCATTAATTCATCAACCGCAAGCATAGTTTATTTACCTGTAAGCCCTTCAAACTTATTAACGGAAGATAGGCAAATTAGATTTAATGTTACTTGTGAAGCTCCAATAACTTGTGAATCTCCTCAAAATCTTGAAATACAAAATTTAACTACTTCTTCTTTTGATGCTTCTTGGAATTCAGTTAGTAACGCAACTGAAGGCTATGTATATGTGTTAATGAATGGCAATCAAGCACCCGATGTGGCAACAGCAGTTGCAAGTGGTACAACAACAAATACAGAACAAAGCTTTTCAGGATTAAGTCCAGGAGCAGATTACAGCCTATATGTTAGAGCCGATTGTGGCTTAACTGATGGTTTAAGTTCGTGGTTAAGTAAAAGCTTCAATGTGCCTAATCAGATTCTTCAACCTCCATTCAATACAAATAATTGGATCGAAGTTAGGAGGTTTGTTTCTCCGCAAGGTGAAGTTTCTATTAATACTTATAGCATGTCAAATCAACTGACCTTAGTAGATAACGTACCTACAGGGATAGAAGTTATTGCGGCTTCTCCACCAATTCAAATTTCCCCTAATAGCTATGGTGAAATTCAATTGAATCCTTCAAATTTTTCTACCTTCACTCCTAATACAAGATTTGAAATAAGAATATCTACCCAAACTAGAAACTTTGAAGATTTCACCATAGTCCATAACAGCCAGACCCTACTTTCTAATGGAACTGAAATGTCAGTACCTAATATTAATTTGTCTGATTACGCAGGGCAAACTATTTACATTGGGTATTCTTTGAAAAAAATCAACAATAACACCCAAAGCCATTCTATACTTGTAGGTAACCTAGTGAGCTCATGCCCTCAATTTACTACTCAACTCTCTGTAGTTTCGGGTAATGTAGTAAGAAATAATAACCTTCTTTTGAATAATAGAGCATCAAATTCAGCGACCGTATCTTGGCAAGTCCCGACAGGAGAACAATCTACATTAATCGATTATCAATATGTATTGATGCCAAGAGGTGAAACCTTAGATGTGGATAATGCTATTGCAGTGGGAGTAACCAATAATACAAGTTTTCAGTTCACAGGATTAGATGAGAATACACTTTACGATGCTTACGTAAGAACAACTTGTGATGGAGGACAACAATTTTTCGGAAGTACAACAGAACGCTTAACATTTTCAACTTTACCTGAAACATTAGTTACTTGTAACGAAACACTTACTTCACCTATTTATAATTCTATAGCCAATTACATCCCAAGAGATGAAACTACTACATTTGTTGCTGCTGATACAGGCAAAATGCTAAAAGTAGAATTTGAAGAAGGAAACATTCCAGACCTCATCACTATTTCTTTACTTAATGGAGATAGCAATTCTGCCCCGAGCTTAGCTACCATATCGAATAATCAAAACTTACCTAGCGTAGGGACTTTTTATGCAAATAATGCAGAAGCATCATTAAGTATAAGGGCGCAAAATAGCTCATTTGTAACTAATGGTACTTCTATAAACTACAAACTACGAGTTTCCTGTTACGACTGCTCTGAAACACCTAATAATTTAGTTACTGCTGAAATTAAAGATATAACAGCCAAACTATCTTGGGAAGAACCCGAAGTTACTTTAAACGGTTACGATGTTTTGGTAATGCCACAAGGTGAAACTCCAGTTGAAGCCAATGCCGAGTTTTTTGCAAATGTTAACAACAACGAAGCAACACTTACAAGTCTTACACAAGACACGCAATACACGGTCTATGTTCGTGCCAATTGCCAACCTAACTTGGCTAATAGTGAATGGGTTTCTGTAGATTTTACAACCGATAAAACTGGAAATCTATGTGAATATCCGATTAATATTTTGGACTTTCCTTTTACTACTTCCAACAACACTACTGGTTTTACTGCTAATTACAGCTCAAGCGATTTACCAAGTTTAGCCAATGCAGTTCAGTCCAACGGATTAGCAGAAAGCGGATTTATTTCAGGCAAAGAAATCGTGTACAACATTACACCAGAAAACAATGCTTTTTACAACATTCATTTAAACAATGTTACCGCAAACACCGGATTAATGGTTTTGCAAGGATGTGCACCCTTTACAGAAGTAGTAGCTTACGATTTTCAGGAAGCAGCGGGCAGTCGTAGTTTTGAGTTACTTCCACTTCTAGAAGAAGGAACCTATTATATAGTTATTTCAGGAAATGATGTGAATCATTCTACTTCCTTCGATTTAAATATAGAAAAATTCACCTGTTTACCCGTAACAAACCTAAGTTTGAATGAAGCTTCTGCAGTAACCGCATCCTTCTCTTGGACAAACCCGTTAACTTCTACAGAAAACATCAATTATGCTTTGTTTTTGCAAGGTGAAAATCCTTCAGCAGCAACACCGCAACAAACGGGAAGTTTAGCAGCTAACCTTACAAGTATATCCCTAGAAAGCCTTTCAGACGAAACGGATTATCAACTGTATTTTACAACCGATTGTGGTTCGAGTTTAGGTGAAAGTGAATCGGTTTCTGTTACCTTTACTACCCAAGCATTTACAGTACCCGAAGTAGAAGTTTTGCCTGTTTTAGTTGATGTAAACTCCGTTCCCTTTAATTTGAATGAAAATTTACTTTCTTTTCATGTTGAAGAAGAAACGGGAAACATTTCAACTTCATTTTCAGAAAACATTACATGTAGCAACGCCAGTTTTGTAAGCAATCCGCAAAACATAGGAAATTCAGCAAGTACAGCAAACACAACAGCAGAAAGCTACCAAAGTTTTCAAGCACCAAGCAATGGCTTCATTATACATTTATCGGTTTTAGTGGAAGAAGTTTCAATCGCCACAACAGCTTCATTTGAAGTGTACAAAAATCAATTTTCAACTTCAAGTCAAGGAACAGGCATTACTAAAATTGGAGAAGCATCGCTTGATGTAATGGCCAATTCAACAGTGCTTACCACAACAAAATTCAACAAACCTATATATGTGGAAGCCGACGAAGTCTATTTGCTAAAACAAGTTTCAGGACCACAAGTTTTATTAGCCAATAATTCTACTTATGCGCAAGGCGAAACTTTAAGTATTGCTGATGAAAACTTGCATTTTATTGAAGCTGCAAATCTTGCCACAGCAGATGACTGGGTGTTTGACCTTCGCTTTTTTGATGTAAGCAGTTTAACTCCGCAAAGCATCAATTTTAATGTGAGTAATGTTGCAGGAACTACAACAGAAATACTTGACGTATACAGTTTTTCAACTTCAGATTTAACGCTGAATACACAAAACGCTACTGTAAATTTAAATGCTAACGGCAACGCTTCAATCAGCGTTAATGACATAGATGAAAACTCCGCTACACTTTGTAATTTACCATTGATACAAACTTTATCTAATACTAATTTTTCTTGCGAAGATGTAGGTGTTAATCAAATTACATACAGTGTAACTGACCAATTTGGAAATACTGAAGAAGTTATTGTTGAAGTAGATGTACTTGATAATTCAGCTGTAGTGCTGCAAACTAACTTAAGCAATATAACAGATTATACCTTAGATGAAAATGGTAAAGAAATTACCTACAGCTTGCCAAATGTACAAGACAACTGCATTAATAATGGAATAGCAATCAGCTTAGATAACTTTCCACCAACTCCAACTAACTTTACTAAACTAGGTACGTTTGAAGGACATACATATTTTTATTCAGATCAAGGATTTGAAGATATACAAGACCATTTAGATATTATAGAAAACATTCCAGATGCTTATGCAGTTGCAGTAAATTCTGAAGCTGAAAATACCTTCTTAAGTAATAAAATGGATGAGTTTGGACTAAATAATATTCTTTTAGGAGCAATACGAGTCAGCCCAACTGAATTTGAGTGGATAAATGGCGAAACTTTTGATTACACCAATTGGTCTCAAAACGAACCTAATAACTTTAATGGAGTAGAAGATAAAGTAGAATTATTAAATACTGGATTATGGAATGATGCAGGTGCAACTCCAATGTCAAGAAAGATTATTATTGAAATACCTTACGCTATAGAACAAACTTCTGGTTTGGCTAACGGTGAAAATTTTTCACCCGGCGTAACTACCAATAGCTTCACCGTTTATGATAAAAGCGGAAATACTGAAGATTTTAGTTTTGATGTGAATATTAGACAAGCAGATTATATTTATGTCAATAATGCTTGGTTTGAAAATGTCAACCCAAATGGAAATGCAAATTCAACAGAAACCATGTTGGTGGTAGATCACTCAGCTATACTTTCGACTCCAATGAGTCTAGCTGAAATTACAATTGATAATAATGCAGTTCTTGAAATTAATGATGTCTTATCTGTTGCGGTAAGTATTACAAATAACGGCCAAATTATTTTCAAAAGCAATCAAAATTCAACTGGTCAACTCGATGAATTTACAGGCAATGTCTCAGGAAGTGGTGATATTACAGTAGAACGTTACTTTCCAGCCAATCGTAGTTTTAGGTTTGTCACATCGGCTGTAGATTCTGATGCAAATATTTACACAAACTGGCAAGAGAACGGAGCC
>NZ_RQVT01000051.1 GCF_004010055.1 Psychroflexus aestuariivivens | reverse complement strand
TTGTTTCAGGGCAACTAACTGGACATTTATATTTTGATGAAAATGGAAATGGCACACAAGAAGGGAATGAGCCAAATATGCCAAACATAGATGTTGAAATCACAGATGCACTAGGCGAAGTTACAACACTTGAAACCGATGCGAATGGCGACTGGAGTATCGAATTACCAATCGGCGATGCAACTTCTATTATTGATGAAAACGATCCAGATTTTCCGACCGGCGCCGCACAAACTGAAGGCACCAATCCAACAACGACAACTGTTGTTAGCGGTCAGACTTCAAGTGAAATTGATGGTTTCTACGAAACGGGAACATTAGCCGGTCATTTATATTTTGATGAAAACGGTAACGGAACACAAGATGCTGGCGAACCAAATATGCCAAATGTAGATGTTGAAATCACTGATGTCTTTGGAAATACATTTACAGAAGAAACCGATGCGAATGGCGACTGGAGTTTAGAATTACCAATCGGCGATGCGATTTCAAATATTGATGAAAACGACCCAGATTTCCCAACAGGAGCCGCACAAACTGAAGGCACCAATCCAACAACGACAAACGTTTTAAGTGGACAAACGATAACTGAATTAGATGGATTTTTTGTTTCAGGTCAATTAACTGGACATTTATATTTCGATGAAAACGGTAACGGGACACAAGAAGGGAATGAACCAGATATGCCAAATATAGATGTTGAGATCACAGATGCACTAGGCGAAATTACAACACTTGTAACCGATGCGAATGGCGACTGGAGTATCGAACTACCTATCGGCGATGCCACTTCTATTATTGATATAAACGATCCTGATTTTCCAACTGGCGCCACCCAAACTGAAGGTACCAACCCAACAACGACAAGTGTTGTAATTGGACAAACATTAAATGAAATAGATGGATTTTTTGAATCTGGTGAATTGACAGGTCATTTATACTTTGATCAAAATGGAAATGGTACACAAGATGTTGGCGAACCAGACATGCCAAACGTAGATGTGGAAATCACAGATGTTTACGGAGCTATTCAAACTGTTACAACAGATGTTAATGGTGATTGGTCAGTAGAGCTTCCAGTTGGAATTTCTATATCTAATATTAATCAGAATGATCCAGATTTTCCAACAGGTGCGACACAAACTCAAGGTTCTAACCCAACTGTTTCGCTTGTGTCAAATGGATTTATAGCGCAAGAAATTGATGGTTTTTATGAATCCGGAAATGTAATGGGACATGTGTATTTTGATATTAATGGTGATGGAGAGCAAGATTTTGATGAACCAAATATGCCAAATGTTGATGTAGATATTACAACTTCTCTAGGTGATGTCGTTACTGTTGAAACTAATGTCAATGGAGATTGGAATCAAACAGTTCCTGTAGGTTCTACAATTGTTGATATCGACCAAAATGACCCAGATTTTCCAACCGGTGCTACTCAAACAGAAGGAACTGATCCTACTAATACAGATGTTCAGTTGAATCAAACCTATTCTGAGCTTGATGGATTTTTTGAATCTTCTGAAGTTACAGGCCATTTATATTTCGATTTAAATGGTAATGGAATCCAAAATGCTGGTGAACCCGACATGCCAAATGTAGATGTTGAAATTTTAGATGCACTTGGTGAAACCCAAATCGTAACTACTGATGGCAACGGTGACTGGAATCTTTTACTCCCTGCAGGTTTAACTCAAGCCGACATCGATCAAAATGATCCAGATTTTCCAAATGGCGCAACCCAAACAGAAGGGACTGACCCAACAACGTTTACATTAATTAACGGTCTTGATGTTCAAGATATTAATGGATTCTTTGAATCTGGTGAACTGAGTGGGCATTTGTATTTTGACGTCAATGGTAACGGAACACAAGATAATAATGAACCAGATATGCCAAGTGTTGATGTAGAAATAACAACTTCTCAAAATGAAACTTTTATAACTACTACCGATATTGATGGTAACTGGAATTTAACCGTGCCTATCGGATCTACAACTGTAGATATCAACCAAAATGATATTGATTTTCCAACTGGAGCAATTCAAACAGAAGGCACTGATCCTACGATAACAAATGTTGCACTGAATCAGTCTTATTCTGAAATCGATGGCTTTTACGAAAAAGGAGAACTGAGTGGACATTTGTATTTCGATAATAATGGTAACGGAATACAAGACGCTAATGAGCCTGATATGCCAAATATCGATGTTGAAATTACTGATGCTTTAGGTGAAGTTCAAATAGTAACTTCTGATGCAAACGGAGATTGGTCTCTAGATTTACCAGCAGGAAATACGCTGACACTTATAAACGAAAATGATCCAGACTTTCCTATAGGTGCAACCCAAACTGAAGGTACAAACCCTTCAAGTATAAATGTTATCAATAATGGTTCAGTATCAGAAATCGATGGATTTTTTGAATCTGGAGAACTTTCTGGACTGCTTTATTTCGATATCAATAACAATGGAATGCAAGATATCGGCGAAGGGGGAATTCCTAATATAAATGTTGAAATTACAACCGCCTTAGGAGATATAATAATTGAAGAAACTGATGCTAACGGGTTCTGGTCATTAGTCCTTCCTATTGGAACTACAGAATCTTTTATTGATGTTAACGATCCTGATTTTCCGATTGGAATGATTCAAACTGACGGGACAAATCCAACAACTTCTAATATTCCAATTGCTGATATCGTTTATGAAGTTGATGGTTTCCACCAACTTATAGGATTAACCGGACATTTATATTTTGATGAAAATGGAAGTGGATCACAAGATATTAATGAGCCAGATATGCCCGATGTTGATGTTGAAATCACAAATTCACTTGGTGAAGTAGAAGTAGTTACAACAGATAATAATGGCGATTGGAATATTTTTGTTCCAGTTGGAAACACAGTTTCAAAAATAGACATAACAGATTCAGACTTTCCTGAAGACGCTGTTCAAACTGAAGGAACTAATCCTACTTCAACTTTAGTTTCAGTCAGCAATACACCAATATTTGCTGAAAATGATGGCTTTTTTACAGGTATCGAAATTTTTAATGCAGTTTCTACAAATGAAGATGGTTTTGAGAATGATTTCTTTAGAATAGATGGTATTGAAGCATTTCCAGACAATAATCTTAAAATTTACAACAGACAAGGCGTTAAAGTTTTTGATGTCAAAGGTTATGGCCAGCCAAACACAAATTTATTTAGAGGTGAAAGCGATGGAAATGTGACGATTCAAAAAGATAAAAAACTTCCAACTGGTACTTATTTCTATGTTCTTACTTTTACTAATCAAAATGGTGATTTAGAAGAGTATAAAGGTTATTTACATTTAAATTAATCATCTATTATGTCAACAAAATTGAAATTCAATATACTCATTTTCAGCTTAGTTCTGCTCAGCTTCAATAGTACAAAAGCTCAGCAAGATCCAAACTTTACACAGTATATGTATAACACAATGATTATAAATCCTGCTTATGCTGGTTCTCGTGGTGTATTCAGTGCAACAGCTTTACATAGATCACAATGGATGGGATTTGACGGTGCACCACAAACGCAAACATTTTCAGCTCATTCTCCAATTCGTGATGGAGAAATGGGACTTGGTTTAAATTTTACACACGACCAAATCGGGGTGACTAGAGATTCCAAAATTACTGGTGTGTATAGTTATTCTTTCAATGTTTCTCGATACACGAAGCTTTCATTTGGTTTGAATGCAGGAGTGAGCATGCTGAGCGTGGATTTTAACGAATTAAATGTTTTTGACCCTAATGATCCAAATTTTCAAAATCAAATAGAAAATAAAATATCTCCTGAGTTTGGCTTAGGAATGCTTTTACATAACGATAAATATTTCATAGGTCTAAGCGTTCCATCAGTTTTGGAAACCAATCATTTCACAGAAATAAATAGTTCAGAAACGCAAGCAAGAGACCGATTACATTATTATATGATGGGAGGCTATGTTTTTGACCTTTCGCCAACAGTATTATTCAAACCTTCTTTTTTATTCAGACATGTTGAAGGCGCACCTTTTTTAGGTGAATTTTCTGCAAATTTTTTATTCAATGAAAAATTCACTCTTGGTGCGGCTTACCGCCTCAATGCAGCCTTTTCTGGTATAGTCGGTTTTCAAGTTTCAGATTCAATACTTATGGGAGTAGCCTACGATAGCGATATAACTGAATTTACGACTTATAATGATGGAACTTTTGAATTCTTTATTAGATTTGAATTATTCAAAAGATATAAGAAAATGTACACGCCTAGATTCTTTTAATCATGAAACAGAAAACACAATACTTTTTTTCATTTATATTTTGCATCATGTTTTGTGCAACTGGATTCAGTCAGCGCGATAAACTAAAAGAAGCAGACAAAATGTTCGAAAGCTACGCTTTTATAGACGCTCAAGAGGTTTATCTTGAAGTTGCTGAAGCTGGATATGAAAGCGAAAACCTATTCAAAAAACTAGGTGATTCTTATTATTTTAACAGTGAGATGGAGGAAGCCAAAAAATGGTATGAAAAACTTTTTGAAATTAATCCAAATCAAGAAAAAGCATATTTTTTTAGATATGCTCAAGCCCTTAAAGCCGTAGAATCTTATGATAAGGCCGACGAAATTATGCTTGAATTTGACAAGCTAAACGGAGAGTCTGATTCTAGAGTGAAAAATTTGAGAAATGAACGCAACTATCTGGAATTGATAGAAATGCAATCAGGTAAATTTAAAATTGATACTTTAGAAATCAATTCAGAATTGTCAGATTTTGCACCAATTCTTTACGGAGACACTTTAATCTTTGCTTCAAATCGAGAAATTTCATCCTCTATGAAACGTGTTCATGAATGGAACAAACAGCCTTATTTGAACCTTTATAGAGTTGAAGTTGATAGCAGTCTGGTACCAACTGGCGATACAAAAGAATTTTCAGAAAAATTAACTTCCAAATTTCATGAATCTTCAGCAGTATTTACCGACGATGGAAATACAGTTTATTTCACTAGAAACAGTATGAAAGATGGTAAGCTGGAAAAGAGCGAAGACGGAACAAATTACCTAAGATTGTATAAATCTGAAAGAAAAGATAATGAATGGCAGAATCCTGAACCACTTTCTTTTACTAGTGTAAACTCCAACTACGCACATCCAAGTTTGAATGAAGATGAAACGAAACTTTACTTTTCTTCAGATATGCAAGGCACAAATGGAATGTCAGATATTTATGTAGTTGATATTTCTGAAGATGGAACTTTTGGAAAACCCAGAAACTTAGGGAGCAAAATCAATACAGAAGGTAGAGAAAGCTTTCCTTTTGTGAGTAATGATAATCTGTTATTTTTCTCATCAGATGGACATAACGGTCTTGGCGGTTTAGATGTTTATGTCACAGTAATCAAAGACGATAATACTTATGGTGAAATCTTCAATTTGGGACGCCCAATAAATAGTTCTAAAGATGATTTTAGTTTCATAATTGACAGTGAGAAGAAATTAGGATTTTTCGCGACTAACAGAGAAGGTACTGTTGGAGAGGATGATATTTATCGATTAGAGCAAACCGACGAATTAATTACCAGTTGCCAGCAAAAATATGAAGGTCGCGTGGTAGAAGTCAATAAAAGTGAAGGGATTCCTGATGCAACAGTAGAACTATTTGATGAAAATTTGAATTTACTCAAAACTACCACAACAAATGAAAATGGTGAATATGAATTTGAAGTAGAATGCGAAACCAGATATATTGTTCGAGTGAGTAAAGATGGCTTCAAAACCTACGAAGATTTAATCAATTCCGGTAGTGATTATGAAGCTGAAATTGAGAAAGATATGGTAATGACAAAAGGTAACGATTTAGGAGTTACCAGAGCAAAACAAGGCGATGATTTGAGTGATATTTTACAGTTAGATCCAATCTATTTCAAATTCGACAAATCACAAATTACACCTCAAGCTGAAGTAGAGTTACAGAAAGTCATTTCCCTATTGAAAACCTACAAAAATATGAAGATTGATGTCCGATCGCACACAGATAGTAGGGCAGGAGATGCTTATAACAAAATTCTATCTGAAAAACGTGCACAATCGACGGTAAATTATATTGTTGAAAATGGAAATATCTCAAGAAATCGAATTTCTGGTAAAGGTTATGGCGAAACACAATTGGTCAATGAATGTAGCAATGGCGTGGATTGTACCGAAAGTCAACATGCTTTAAATAGAAGATCAGAGTTTATTATTCTGAATGAAAATGAAACACCTAAGGAAATGCGTGATAAAATCGCGAAAAATGAAGATTTTGAACCTAAAGCCAAGGCTGATAACACTCCAAGCGAATCTAGCTTTGAACCTTACGATTTCAATTCTTCTGAGAAAGTTTTCACAGTTCAAGTTTCAGCAGTGAGATCTATGAAAAATGCAAGCGTAGACAATATTCCAGATACGTTTTATCACAAATATGACGACGGTTATATACGTTTCTACTCCAAAACTTTCAAAACAAAATCACAAGCCAACGCTCATAAAAATAAATTGAGAAAACAAGGTGCACCAGATGCATTTGTGATTGCTTTGAAGGGCAAACAACGAATTTACTAAACTGAATATTTATTAAATTTATCATAAATGAGCATCTTTTGTATAAAGGTGCTTTTTTATTTTTAACCTTGCTCAAACAGAATTTGTATTTTTGACACATGACTAAAGAAGAAAAATATGTAATTTTAGTGGATGAGTACGACAATGAACTCGGCACTATGGAAAAAATTGAAGCTCACGAAAAAGCAAAATTGCATCGTGCGTTTTCCGTTTTTATTTATAATGACAAAAACGAATTGATGCTTCAACAAAGGGCGTTGACTAAATATCATACACCAGGATTGTGGACAAATACTTGTTGCAGTCACCAAAAGCTCAACGAATCTAATATTCAAGCTGGTAAACGAAGGCTTTATGAAGAAATGGGTTTTTCTACAGATTTAGAAGAAACTATATCTTTCATATACAAAGCACCTTTTGAAAATGGTCTGACAGAACATGAGTACGACTATATTTTAATTGGTCGTTATAATGATGAACCAAAAATAAACCCTGAAGAGGTCAACGATTGGAAATGGATTAGTTTAGAAGATTTGGAACTAGATATTCAGAAATATCCTGAACGATATACAGAGTGGTTTAAGATCATTTTCAAAAAGCACAAATCTCAAATGACTTCAACTTCAATATAAATTTATGAAAGTTACCGTTCACAGAAAAGCACACTTCAATGCAGCTCACAGACTTTATAGAAAAGATTGGAGTTTTGAAAAAAATGATGAGATTTTTGGAAAATGTAACAACCCACAATTTCATGGACATAATTATGAATTGATTGCTTCAGTAACTGGCGAAATTGATCCTGAAACCGGATATGTTATCGATATAAAAACATTAAAAGACATTATTAAGTCTGAAGTAGAAGATGCTTTCGATCATAAAAATTTGAATGAACAAGTACCTGAGTTTGAAAGTTTGAATCCAACTGCTGAAAATATTGCTGTTGTCATTTGGAACAAATTGAAATCAAAATTAGATCATAATCATGATTTGGAAGTAACATTATACGAGACACCAAGAAATTTTGTAACTTATAAAGGTAAGTAATTATGGCACTAGAGAAAGGTGATACTTTACCCGATTTTGAATTAAAAAATCAAGAAGGAAACACCATCAAATCATCAGAATTTAAAGGTCAAAAGCCTTTGGTAATTTATTTTTATCCTAAAGATTTTACTCCTGGCTGTACAAAGGAAGCCTGTAATTTCAGAGATAGTTATGAAGATTTCAAATCTGTTGGTGCGGAAGTTATTGGCATCAGTAATGATTCTGAAAAATCACATCAGAAATTTGCCAATAAACACCAGTTGCCATTTATTCTTTTATCAGATAGCAAAGGAAAGCTTAGAAAAAAATTTGGTGTCAAAAAAAGTCTTTTAGGTTTAGTTCCTGGTAGAGAAACTTTTGTTTTTGATGAAAATGGAAAACTTATATTAAAGTTCAATAGTTTAGATGCTTCTAAACACATGAAAAAAGCATTGAAAGCACTTCAAAAAAATGGATAAAACTACTGGAATCCAAAACTAAATTATATTATAAATTTTATCATCTCAATAATCATTAAAACTGTAAGGAATTACATTTTCTTCCTACCTTTGTACAAAATATTACAATTATGTCAGAAAATATAGAACGCATCAAATGTTTAATCATTGGCTCAGGTCCTGCTGGTTATACAGCAGCAATTTATGCGGCTAGAGCAGATATGAAACCAGTAGTTTATACAGGAATGGAACCTGGTGGACAGTTGACTACAACTACAGAAGTTGACAACTTCCCAGGATATCCAGAAGGCATTGACGGTCCAAGAATGATGGTTGATTTGCAAAATCAAGCCGAGCGATTTGGCACAGATGTTCGCGTTGGTATGGTCACAAAAGTTGAACTTTCCGATAAAATAGGTGGAATTCACAAAGCCCAAATCGATAATAAAAATTGGGTAGAAGCCAATACTGTAATTATTTCTACAGGTGCTTCAGCCAAATATTTAGGCTTACCAAGTGAACAAAAATTAAGAGGTGGTGGCGTTTCAGCCTGTGCAGTTTGCGATGGATTTTTCTACAAGGGTCAAGATGTTGCCATTGTAGGTGGTGGAGATACGGCTTGTGAAGAAGCAACATATTTAGCCAACATTTGTACTAAAGTCACGATGTTAGTTAGAAAAGGAGAAATGAAAGCATCCAAAGCTATGCAACATCGTGTAGAAAATACCAAAAATATCGATTTGAGATACCATTCCGAAGTCGATGAAGTTTTAGGCGATCAAGTTGTAGAAGGTTTGCGAATCGTTAATAACCAAACTGGCGAAAAGGAAGAAATTTCAATAACTGGACTTTTTATCGCTATTGGACACAAACCCAATACAGATATTTTCAAAAATTATTTAGAAATGGATGATGTTGGTTATATCATAACCAAGTCAAAATCAACAAAAACAAATTATCCAGGCGTTTTTGCTTGTGGAGATTCTCAAGATAAAGAATACCGACAAGCCATTACAGCTGCTGGTACAGGTTGTATGGCTTCGTTAGATGCAGAAAGATATCTGAATAGCGTTGAAGATATCGTTGAACCTGAAACTGAAGAAGCTTCAGCTTAAATTATATTTATTTAAAAAATTCAGAAACCGTCTCCGTCTTGAGACGGTTTTTTTTATAGATTTTTATAAAATTCAAATGCTTTGTAAATCAATTCTGAATCGACTTGACAATTGATTTTTGCTACGCCGATGTTTTCCAAAAGTACAAAATTGATATTTCCGTTGCGGTTCTTCTTATCATGAATTAAAAGTGTGATAATTTCTTTAATATCATTTTTGTCAAAATCAACTTTGTCAAAATAACTATTTATGATTTTTGAGCTCTTATCGAGTTGATTAACAGGGAAATTACAAATTTCAGCAGATAAGTACAAAGCTAAAATCATTCCGATGGCTACAGCTTCACCATGTAGAAGTTTGTTCATTTTAGACGAATTCATACAATAGGTTTCAATAGCATGACCTAAAGTATGACCAAAATTTAGTTGCATTCTCAAAGATTTTTCTTCAGCATCTTTTTCTGTGATATTTGTTTTTATTTGAATAGATTCATAAATAAAATCATTAATTTTTTCTATATCAAAATTTGACAAATCTTCAAAATTGTTGAAATATTTTTCATCTGAAATCAGTCCATGTTTAAGCATTTCTGCTAAACCGCTTCGCATTTCTTGCTGTGGTAAAGTGGCTAAAAACCCTACGTCGATCAATATTTGTAAAGGTGGTCGAATTACGCCAATCTGGTTTTTCAAACCTTCTAGATTTACTCCATTTTTTCCACCAATTGAGGCATCTACCATACCAAGTAAAGTAGTTGGAATGTGAACAAAATCAATTCCTCTTTTGAAAGTTGAACCAACAAAACCGCCAATATCTGTCACAATTCCACCACCAAGATTAATTAAAAGCGAACTTCGATCTGCACCAAGTTCATTCAAACTTTGCCAAATTTGCAAACAGGTTTCAATCGTTTTAAAATTTTCGCCAGGCTCTATTTCTATGATCTCAATATTTAGATCAGTTTCCAAATTTTGAAGTAAATAATGAGCACAAAAATGATGTGTATTTTCATCAACTAACACAAAAACAGAGGAATAGCTTTTGCCTTTAAGTAAGGAATTTAGTGAAGTATAACTTTCTGGCTGAAATATAATTTGGCATTTATTTAAAAGAATTGAATTCATCTATAAAAAGCTTTGTTAAGATTATAAAAATAGCATTATACTAAGCACGAAAATAAGACTTCAATAGGTATATTTGAATATAATTTTTTAAAATAAAATATGATTGATACTAAGATTTTTAATAATACAAAACATGCGTTTGTATTAAAATCCGATAAAGACTTAAAACGTTCATTATTTATTTTTTCTTTAATGAACATTCCTTTTTTTGTTCCAATTTCAACCTTTGGAACCAAAGCAGCTTTAAAGTTAAAACTTCCAATTGACGGGATTATAAAAGCTACAATTTTCGAACAATTTTGTGGTGGTGTCTCTCAAGACGACTGCATGCCCTTAGTCAAAAAAATGTATTCTAAAAATGTGCATAGCGTTTTGGACTATTCAGTTGAAGGTAAAGAAACCGAGGAAGAATTCGATAAAGCAGCAAATACTAAAATTGAAATTATACGATATGCTTCAAAATCGAAAGAATTACCTTTTGCAGTTGCAAAACCTACGGGTTTAGGTCGTTTTGAAATCTGGGAAAAAGTTACTGCCAACGAACCGCTTTCACCAACCGAAGAAAAAGAGTGGAAGAATGTTAAGGCAAGATTTGAAAAGGTTTGTCAAGCGGCTTACGACCATGACACCAAACTACTGATTGATGCTGAAGAATCTTGGATGCAAGATGCTGCAGACGATTTGTGTGAAGAAATGATGAGCAAATTCAATAAGGAAAAAGCTATTATTTATAACACTTTGCAATGCTATCGTTGGGATAGATTGTCTTATGTGAAAGAGATTCACGAAAGAGCAGCCGAAAAAGGTTTTAAGTTAGGTTTCAAAACTGTTCGTGGCGCTTATATGGAAAAAGAAAATGCCAGAGCAAAACGCAAAGGCTATTCGACACCTATTTGCGAAGATAAAGAAGCAACAGACGTTAATTTCAACGCGATTATGTGCTATTGTATCGATAATATTGAAGATATTTCTCAATTTATAGGAACTCATAATGAAGTCAGTACTTACATGGCTTTACAGTTGATGAGCCAAAAAGAAATTGCATTGAGTGACGATAGAATTTGGTTTGGTCAACTTTATGGAATGAGTGACCATATTAGTTATAATATTGGAAGAATAAACTCTAATGCGATTAAGTTGGTGCCATTTGGACCAATAAAAGATGTTGTTCCTTATTTAATTCGTCGTGCGCAAGAAAACTCTTCCGTTCAAGGACAAACAGGTCGTGAACTTGCTTTGTTACGTGAAGAAAAACAGAGACGAGATGGACAATACGTAAAACGTGTGGATTAATATGAATAACATATTGAAAAAGTCCGATATCCATTCCGACGAATACAAGTCTTACTATGATACTTATCTCAAATTGGTATCGGAAGGCACAAGTTTAAATTCAGTATTAGAAAGTTATTTTTCTCTTATACATTTTTATGAAAAGCTACCTGAGGAAAAATTAATGCATCGTTATCGACCTGAAAAATGGACGCCAAAACAAATCTTTCAACACTTGATTGACACTGAAAGAATTTTTAGTTACAGAGCATTGCGTTTTGCAAGAAATGATTTTAGTGAATTATCTGGTTTCGATGAAAACGAATATGCCGAAAACTGTAACGCTAACGATAGAAGTTTGAAAAGTATGATTGAAGAATACAGGAATCTTCGCTTATCAAATATTTCTATGTATGAAAGTTTTTCAGATGAAACATTGAAAAATAAAGGGCAGGCGAGTGGTGGCTATTTTTCAGTGCGGGTTATTCCGTTCATTTTGAATGGTCACGAAAAACACCATATGAATATTATTGAATCCAGGTATTTGTAGCTACCACCAAGTTACAAATAGTTTAAAAACTTCACCAGATTCGTTTTTTCTAAAGACCATCGGTGATTGTTTGTTGGCGAGCAATTTTTCGATTTTGATTAAAACTGAATTAAAATTTTCCCAATCATTGTGTTGAGTTTCATCAATAAACCAATTCAATTTTTCAGGAATATAAAATTGATGTTTTTGCCATTTTTTGTTCAAAATCTCATCAAACCGATAATAATAGCCTGACAAACAATTCAAATTTGTTCTGAAAAATCGAAATTTGCAATTTTCAGGAATGAACAAAATTGCTTTATAACATATTTTCTGTGAAATATTTATAGTTTTTAAATTCAAATCTTCAAGAAAACTTTCAGTTTCTTGTCGATACAATAATGGAAATTGGTGCTGTTCTAGTTTGTTGATTTTATCCAAAAATCGGTCTTTTCTATTTGGGCCAATCCAGCAATAATCAATGTCTTCGTGAAGATTTTCATCAAATAAATAAATCTTGTTGACCAATTCTATGTGAAGAATTTCATCTGACCGTAAATCTTTTACAATAAAGTCAAACTCACCAAAAGTTTGCTTATTCAAAATCACTTGCAGACTGAAAGAAATGATTTCAAAATGATTGCTTTTTAAAAAATAATAATAGAGAAAATGTTCTGCGCGTTTTCCTACAAACTTATGTTTCAGGATATCTTCAAACGGGAATTCATCAGAATCAAAATCGATTTTTGAAGCGGGGTCAAAAGCAAGGATTTCTGAATTCGGCATCTGATCAATTATCGAATTGGTATTCAGAAATCCTTGAAATTGCTTTAATATTTCAGTTTTTGTATCAATCTTCGGCAAGCTCTAATGCAATTTTAATCATATTATCAAAAGTCGTTTCTCGCTCTTCAGCACTTGTACGTTCTCCAGTAACCAAAGAATCTGAAATGGTTAAAATTGCCAAGGCATTGACTTGATGTTGAGCGGCAATCGTGTATAATCCTGCGGCTTCCATTTCTACACATAAAACGCCAAATGCTGCCCATTTTTTGTAATCTTCAGGATCATCAGTATAAAATAAGTCTGAAGACAAAACATTTCCTGCTTTAATAGAAATATCTTGTTGTGCTGCCGTGTTAACTGCTTTGCTAAATAAATCATAACTTGCAGTTGGCGCAAAATCCCCACCATCAAAACGATTTCTGTTAATGGAAGAATTTGAAGACGCTGCCATAGCAATTACAACATCGCGCATGTTTAAAGATTCGTGCATTGCGCCAGCGCTTCCCACACGAATCAAATTTTTCACACCATATTCGTTAATAAGTTCGTGGGCGTAAATACTTATAGATGGAATTCCCATTCCTGTGCCTTGGACAGAGATTCTTTTACCGTTATAATGACCAGTATAACCGAGCATTCCACGAACATTATTGTAACAAACAGGGTTTTCTAAGTAAGTTTCAGCAATCCATTTTGCCCTTAGCGGATCGCCAGGTAAAAGTATAGTTTCGGCAATATCACCTTTTTTAGCTTCTATATGTACACTCATAAATTTTAAATTTTTAATAGTCTGAATTCGAAGTTCCGCCTTCTAAAATGGCAATTCCTGAAGAAGCACCGATTCTAGAAACACCCAAATCAATATATCTTTTGGCAGTTTTATAATCTTTAATACCGCCCGAGGCTTTTATTTTTACTCTGTCAGAAACGTTTTTTCTCATAATTTTAACCGCGTCTTCTGTAGCACCATAACTACCAAAACCAGTAGAAGTTTTTACAAAATCTGCGCCAGCACTTTCAGAAAGTTGACAAGCTTTCGCAATTTCTTCATCAGTAAGGTTACAAATTTCAAGTATGACTTTTAGTATTTTGTCACCAATGGCGTTTTTAACCGCTCGAATATCATTTTCAACTTCCGCAAATTTATGACTTTTCATAAATCCTTGGTTAATTACCATATCAATTTCACTTGCTCCTTTGTCAATAGCGCTTTTAGCTTCTTCAACTTTCGCTTCTGTCAGGCAGGCGCCAAGCGGAAAACCAACAACCGTACAAACATCAACATCACTGTCTTTAAGGATTTCAGCAGCAGCTTCTACGTAGGAAGAATTTATGCAAACTGTAGCAAATTTGTGTGCCAAAGCTTCTTCACATAAATTGTGAATCTGAGGCAAAGTTGCGTCGGCTTTCAGCAATGTATGATCTATATATTTATTCATAATTATATTTTTTTGTAAATATAAAGCCTTTTGAAGACTTAATTCAAGAGAAAAGTAGAGTTCCCTAAATTGTGAAATTAAAACAATAACAGGCTTTGTGGTATTCAAAATATATTGTACTTTTGCAGGCATTAAAATTAAATGTATAATTATGAATCATTATGAAACTGTTTTCATCTTGAATCCCGTTTTATCTGAAGATCAGATAAAGGAAACAGTAAAGAAATACGAAGATTTTCTTGTTTCTAAAGGTGCAGAGATGGTGAACAAAGAAGATTGGGGGCTGAAAAAATTAGCTTACCCAATTCAACACAAGAAAAGTGGATTTTACCACTTATTTGAGTACAAAGTCGATGGCACAACAATCGATCCTTTAGAAGTTATGTTTAGAAGAGACGAGCGCATGATGCGTTATTTAACCGTCAAACTAGACAAATTTGCAGTCGATTGGGCTAAAGAGAGAGTTAAACGAATGAAAAAAAGCGCTTAATTATGGCTACAATTGAAGAACAATCGAAAGGAAAAAATGATGGCGAAATTAGATATTTAACGCCATTAGACATTGAAACTAAAAGTAAAAAGCGTTTTTGCCGTTTCAAAAGAGCCGGTATCAAATATGTTGATTACAAAAATGCGGATTTCTTGATGGAGTTTGTTAACGAACAAGGTAAAATTTTACCAAGACGATTGACAGGAACATCTTTGAAATACCAAAGAAAAGTATCTCAAGCTATTAAGCGTTCTCGTCACTTAGCTTTGATGCCATACATTGGAGATTTATTAAAATAAAAGGCAAAAAACATGGAAATTATACTAAAGAAAGACGTTGACAATCTAGGTTTTGCCGATGACCTTGTATCTGTGAAAAACGGTTACGGTCGTAATTTTTTAATCCCGCAAGGTTTTGCAGTATTGGCAACGCCTTCTGCAAAAAAAGTATTGGCAGAAAACCTTAAGCAACGCGCTTATAAAGAACAAAAAGTAGTTGATGAAGCTAAGCAATTAGCAGAAAAAGTTAAAGAAGTTGATTTGAAAATTACTTCTAAAACTGGTGCTGGTGATAAACTTTTCGGAAGTATTACTGCTGCTGATTTGAAAGATGCTTTGGCTAAACACGAAGTAGATATCGACAAAAAATACATTACTATTCTTGGTGGAAATATTAAAAGACTTGGTCAGTATGAAGCTAAGTTGAGATTCCACAGAGATGTGATTGTAGATTTTACTTTTGAAGTAGTTGGAGAAAACTAAATATTACTTCATTTGATTTCAACTTAAAGAAATTAAATTTATAAATTAAGATCGATAGCAAAAACTATCGGTCTTTTTTATTTTTGTATCTATGAAATACGAGAGACTTACACAAGAACAACTCAAAGAAATGCACAAAGAATTCACCAATTTTTTGGCATCTCAATCCATTACTAAAGACGAATGGGAAAACATCAAACGCAATAAACCCAAAGTAGCTGAAGACGAACTTGACGTATTTAGCGATTTGGTTTGGGAAGGTGTTTTGAATAAAGTGAATTATCTAGAACATTTTTCTCCGCAACAACTTTTCCTATTTGAATTTACCGACAACGCTATCAATTTGATTGGCATAAGAATCAACAATGAAGCTGTGGATATCAATACCAAAGAAGGTTTTCAATGGTTGCGTGACAACTTGCTAAATGAAGATGTTGAAATCTATACGTCTTCCAAAGCATTGAGCGATGACCGCAATAAAGATATTTTCGCACTGATGAAACAAGGTGCACATATCACAAAAGGTGAACTTTATAAATATTTCAATCAAATGGTTGAAAAGTAGTTTATTTTAGCATTTTTATCAGAATCATAAATCATGGCAAGCAAAGCATCTATACCAAAAGGAACGCGCGATTTTTCTCCAGCAGAAGTCAGCAAGCGAAATTATATCATCAAAACCATTCAGGAGAATTTCCAAAAATTTGGTTTTCAACCTATTGAAACCCCAACTTTTGAAAACTCCGACACCTTAATGGGAAAATACGGCGATGAAGGTGACCGTTTGATTTTTAAAATTTTGAATAGTGGGGATTTTTTGAAAAAAGTAGGCGAAAACACGTTTTCAACAAAAGACAGTTTGAAGTTTGCACCAAAAATTTCTGAAAAAGCCTTAAAATATGATCTCACCGTACCATTTGCCAGATATGTGGTTCAGCATCAAAATGAAATTGATTTTCCGTTCAAACGCTACCAAATTCAAAATGTTTACAGAGCAGATCGACCTCAAAAAGGACGTTTTAGGGAATTTACACAATGCGATGCCGACGTGATTGGCAGCGATAGTTTGTGGCAAGAAGTTGAATTTATTCAACTTTATGATGCCGTGTTTTCAAATTTGAAATTAGAAGGTGTCCACATCAAACTCAATAATCGTAAAATCTTATCAGGATTGGCAGAAGTGATTGGCGAAAGCGATAAACTCATCGATTTTACCGTTGCTTTGGATAAACTTGACAAAATAGGCGAGGAGGGCGTGAAAAAAGAAATGCTGGACAAAGGTATTTCTGAAAATGCTATTGAAAATATTCAACCGATTTTTAATTTTAAAGGTGATTTTTCTGAAAAAATAACTTTGTTAGAATCTTTATTATCCAATTCTGAAGTTGGACAAAAAGGCATCAAAGAACTAAAATTTCTTCAAAATGCCATCGATGCCATGCCGCTTCAAACCGCTAAATTGGATTTAGATGTCACTTTAGCACGTGGGTTGAATTATTACACTGGCGCGATTTTTGAAATTTCAGCACCTGAAAACGTCAACATGGGTTCTATTGGCGGTGGCGGACGATATGATGATTTGACCGGAATTTTCGGCCTTAAAAATATGAGCGGAGTTGGCATTTCATTTGGTTTAGACAGGATTTATTTGGTTTTGGAAGAACTCGATTTGTTCCCAGAAACTATTACCGAAAATACCAAAGTGATTTTTATTAATTTTGGTGAAACTGAAGCCATGTATGCGATGAAAGCTGTTCGCGCCTTGAGAGCAAAGAACATTGCTGCAGAATTATATCCTGACGCTGCCAAAATGAAAAAACAAATGACTTATGCCGATAAACGCAACATTCCGTATGTTGTTTTGGCAGGCGGTAATGAAATGAATGCTGAAGTTTACAATCTAAAAAACATGAAAACTGGCGAGCAAAATGCAGTGAATTTAGAAGAATTGATTGCTAAATTTGTTTAGCTAAATAGATTTTGTTTTTAAAATATTCAACCATGAACTAATTAAATGTTCATGGTTTTTTGTTGCTCAAAATTCAACATAAAAAAAGCGCATAAAAACTGATTTTATGCGCTTAAAATTTTGATTTGAAAATTCTATCTGTCTAGGATTTCCATATATTTTTTAACATCTGGCAACAAAAGAATTGTAGTTCTTCTATTTAATTGTCTTCCTTCAGCAGTAGAATTGTCGGCTACAGGGCTGAATTCACTTCTCCCTGATGCAATCATTCTATCACCATTCACACCAAATTTATTTTCTAAAGTTCTTACTACAGAAGCAGCACGTCTTACACTCAAATCCCAGTTATCTTCCAAAAATGAACCTTCAACAATAGCTTTGTTGTCTGTATGTCCTTCAACTCTAACTTCTATGTTTGGTTCTGAATTGATGACATTAGCAATTTTTTCAATAAGTTTATGCGATTTACTATCTACCCAGTAACTGCCACTTTTGAATAAAATTTTATCTGTCAATGATATCAAAACAATGGATTTATCGACTTTAACATCGATATTTTCATAAGCATTTTCACCTTCAAACTGTTCAGCTAAATTCGCTTTAATGTTGTGAGCAACAGCCAAATTGATAGAATCTTCTAGAGTTTTGGCCTGATTTCTTTGATTTTCAGGAATATTTTTAAAAATATCTTTGATGTTTTTTCTGGTTTTTCCAGAAATAACACCACCATTTTCTGTTAAATCAATTTTGCGGTCATTATCGCCCTGAAGTTTAGCAATTTTAGAATCATAAGATTCCATTTCGTCTTCAATTTCAGCGACGTTTTCTTGACAATTATCTTTTTCGCTTCTCAACTCAGCGACTTCTTCTTGTAAAGCTTTATTCTTGTTTTCTTCTTCTGTAAGTTTCTTCTTGGACACACAAGATGAAAATGTAAAAACCAAAGCAAGACCTAATAATGTGTAATTTCTCATTGTTTAATATTTAATGTATTGAATTTTAATTTTTATAATTTTGAACCATAAGCTAAATCTCCGGCATCGCCCAATCCGGGTACAATATAACCTTTCTCATTTAATTTTTCATCTATGGCAGCAATCCATAATTTTGTAGATTTCGGAAAATGATCTACCAATAATTCTACGCCAGCTTTGGCACCAATGACAGAAACAATATGTATGTCTTTTGGTTGACCGTGTTTTAATAAAGCATCATAAACACTCACCATAGAATTCCCTGTGGCCAACATTGGATCTGCTAAAATCAAAGTCTTACCTTCTAAACTGGGTGAGGAAAAATATTCAACTTCTATATTGAAATCAATTCCGTTTGGTTTCAATTTTCGGTATGCGGAAATAAAAGCATTATCTGCATCATCAAAATAATTTAAAATGCCATTGTGCAGTGGCAATCCAGCGCGTAAAATCGAACAGACAACAATTTCATTTTGAAGTTGGGGACTTTGCATTTCTGATAGAGGAGAATTGAAAGATTCAGCTTTATAATTCATTGATTTACTGAGTTCATAGCTTAAAATTTCACCAATTCTTTCGATATTTCTTCTGAATTTCATCCTATCATTTTGAATATTGACATCACGCAATTGTCTCATAAATTGATTCAAAATTGAATTCTTTTGACTGAAATCAAGGACTTCCATATATTTATTTTCGTCAAAAGTAATTATTTTTAATAAACGCTCAAACTCAGGCGCAGGTTTGTTAGTGAATTTAAATAATAGTTAAAAACATTTGATTCGCGATTTCATTTTAATAATTTACGTTAAAATAAATAATTATGAGCAAACTAAACGTCACACAGAAACTGATAAAAAGCCATTTAATCGAGGGAGAAATGAAGCCCGGAGAAGAAATTGGCCTTAAAATAGACCAAGCCTTATTGCAAGATGCCACAGGAACTTTAGTTCAATTGGAGTTGGAAGCCATGGGTTTAGATCGTGCTAAAACAGAAGTTGCGGTTCAATATGTAGACCACAATCTCTTACAAACTGACTTCAAAAATGCTGACGATCACAAATTTCTTAAGTCAGCCGCACAACGCTTTGGATTGTGGTTCAGTCGTCCAGGAAATGGCGTGAGTCACCCGGTTCACATGGAAAGATTTGGAAAACCTGGCAAAACATTAGTCGGTTCAGACTCACATTCCTGTGCGGCTGGATCTTTAGGAATGTTAGCCATTGGAACTGGCGGTTTAGACGTTGCTGCCGCTATTGCCGGACAGCCATATTTTGTAAAAATGCCACAAGTCATGGGTGTAAAACTTACTGGAAAAATGCCAGATTGGGTAAGTGCCAAGGATGTGGTTTTAGAAATGTTGAGACGACATGATGTGAAAGGTGGCGTTGGAAAAATAATTGAATATTACGGTGATGGACTCAAAGAACTCAGTGCCATGGATCGCCATGTGATTGCCAATATGGGTGCAGAACTTGGTGCCACAACTACTGTTTTTCCTAGTGATGAAGAAACTAGACGTTTTTTGAAATCTCAAGACAGAGAAGAGGATTGGACAGAATTGTTAGCGGATGAAGGTTGCGAATATGAGTTGCATGATGAAATAGTATTAGATGATTTAGTGCCGCTGATTGCTTTACCGACAAGTCCTGGAAATGTTGTTCCTGTTTCTGAAGTTGCAGGTAAAGAAATCAGTCAAGTCGTCATTGGCTCTTCGGCAAATCCTGGATTACGAGATTTTTGGGTAGCAAGTGCTATCGTTAAAGATAAAAGCGTGAGTCCAGAAGTAAGTTTCGATATCAACCCAACGTCAAGACAAATTATGCAAAACATGATTGATAACAAAACTTTTGGAAACCTCATAAAATCTGGTGCTAGATTTCACCAATCGGGTTGCATGGGTTGTATAGGAATGGGTCAAGCGCCAGCGAGTGGAACAATCAGTTTAAGAACGATGCCTAGGAATTTTCCAGACAGAAGTGGAACTAAGGACGATCAAGTGCATTTATGTAGTCCTGAAACCGCTGCAGCTTCTGCCTTGACAGGAAAAATCACCGATCCAAGAGATCTTGAAGAACTTTATGATATGAAATATCCGAAGTTTGAATATCCAACTTACGAAATCATCAATACCGATATGTTGGTTGCTCCAATAGACAACAACAAAGATATTGAATTAGAAAAAGGACCTAATATCAAAACCTTGCCCCATATTCCTAAACTTCAAAGTGAATATCGCGTGCCCGTATTATTGAAAATGGGTGACAACGTTTCTACAGATGAAATCCTAAAAGCAGGTGCTGAAGTCTTGCCATACAGAAGTAATTTACCTGAAATTAGCAAATACTCTTACACAGTTATCGATGAATCTTTTTATGATCGCGCAATGAAAGCTAAAGATTCTCATGGAGGACATGTTGTGGTTGCTGCTGAAAATTACGCCCAGGGTTCAAGTCGCGAACATGCAGCTTTGGCTCCAAAATATTTAGGTCAGGTGGCTGTTATTGCAAAAAATTACGCAAGAATTGCTTGGCAGAATTTAGTGAATTTTGGTATTCTGCCTTTAGAATTTGTTAATGAATCTGATTACGATAAAATCGAACAAGGTGACGAAATTGAATTAAAAGATGTTGTAGAATCTGTGAAAACGGGTGATAATATTAAAGTTATTATTCACAAAGACAACGACAAAAAGATTGAAATTGAAACCAAACATACTTTGAGTGATCGCCAAATTCAAATATTAATCAAAGGTGGAATTATCAATGACTTTAAAGAGAAATTATAATTCAGAAAATTTTGGGCATAAAAAAATCGCTCTGTTATGGAGCGATTTTTTTATGTAATCATTTTTAAGAGATTTAAGGTAAAGGTGCATCTTTAGAATCCATTTCCTGCAATTTCATTATATCGTTGATGGATTTCACCAAAATAGCTTTGTTACCACGCAAAGCAATGCAATGCATCAAGACTTCAGGATTGTGTGTCAGGACTTTCAAAGCCTCGTTTTCATCCATTTCAGGAGAATCGCTTAACTTATCTTTTACCAAATCATGTTCTGTATTGAAAAGCTCTGTCGGCTTCATATCCAGCATGTTTGCTAGCTCTGCCCATTGTGTTTCTGTTAACTTCACTTCAGCCAAGTTGACTAGATGTTTTTCAGCATTTGTCGCTTCTGCGACAGCGATACTTTGCTTAGCAATTCTATTGTCTGGGTGGTAATATAGTTTCAATTCATTTTCACTTTTCGCGATAACTCCCATATCTTTGTCGTTCATAATTAAATTAAATTTTTCTCTAAAATATGAATTTATAAAGCTGATTGGAAACTTTTAGCAATATTTTCATATTTATTTCAAAAGTTTTTAATGAAATTGTAGCCAAAATATAATTTTTAATGAGAAATGAAAGAATAGCGATTGTCGGTGCAGGTTTAAGTGGATTGGTCGCTGCCATCAATTTGGAGCAAGCAGGATTTTCACCTGAAATATTTGAAGCAACCGATAGAGTAGGTGGGCGCGTCAAAACAGATTATAGAGATGGAAATTCCTACGATCACGGCTTTCAGGTCATGTTGACAAGTTATCCGGCTACTCAAAAATACTTGGATTACGATTTGTTGGAATTGGAGAAGTTTTATCCCGGTGCTGTGATTTATAATGGGGGAAAGGCTGATAAAATCGGCGACCCAACAAGACAATTGAGTTTATTGATTCCTACGATTTTTTCAAAAATAGGCAGTTTTTCAGATAAAATGAAAATTTTGAAACTGAACAATTTATTGAAAAAGAAATCTTTTGATGATATTTTTCTAGCCAAAGAACAAACAAGCTTTCAATATTTAAGAGATTTTGGATTTTCAGATGAAATAATCCATAAATTTTTTCTTCCTTTTTTCAGTGGAATCTTCTTGGAAAGTGAATTAAAAACCTCTTCAAGAAAATTTGAATTTGTTTATAAAATGTTTGGTGAAGGTAGTGCGGCAATTCCAAAAAAAGGGATTCAAGCCATTCCAAATCAATTAGCAGCAAAATTGAAACACACGAAGTTTCACTTTAATTCACACGTGAAAAACATTAAAGATCAAGTGATTACTTTTGAAAATGAAACTACAAAAACTTTTGATTATATCATTATCGCAACGGATGCTAGCGGTTTAATTTCAAATTTGAAAAACCAAAGCGTTGATTGGAAATCCGTTGAAAACTTTTATTTGAAAGTGAAGAATCGCAATTTCAAAGAACCTATGATTGGTTTAATTTCAGATGAAAAATCTTTGGTCAACAATTTTTATTACGTTTCAAAACTTGATGAAACTTCTCATATTTTGTCAGTTAGTATTGTAAAACAACACCATTTGACTTTAGAACAACTTAAAGAAAAAGTTGTTGACGACCTGAAATCATATGCAAATATTGAAAGTATAGATTTTCTAAAATATTATCACATCAAAAAAGCTTTGCCAATAATGCCAAGCGTAAACTATATGTTGCCAAAATCTGAAACTCAACTGAAAGATCAAATCTTTTTAGCGGGCGATCATTTGGCTAATGGGTCTTTGAATGCAGCCATGTTGAATGGTGAATCTGCTGCACAAGCCGTAATTTCTAGAATAAAAGATGGCATTATCAATGTTCGTTAGTTTTATACATCATTAATAAATGTTACTGATTTTTAGTATATTAGTGGTATGATTTACTTTTTTAAACATATAATTTCAAAACAATTCTATATTGTACTCATCAGTATATTCGTTTGTGGATGCGCGGCTTCAAAACAGCAAGGATCTGAAGAAAATATGCAAAAGTTGACCAACTTGGTCGAAAGCAAGTCTTTTGAAATTGAATCTAATTGGGCAAGACCTTCATCAACAACTAGTATGAACTATATTGCACAAAGCGGATTGTTGGGAAATGGCAGCAGCGTGAGTAGAATTGATTTGATTGGAAATGCAAATTATTTAAAATTTGAAGGAGATAGCGTCTCAGCTGATTTGCCATATTATGGCGAAAGACAATCTGGTGGCGGTTACAATTCTGACCAATCAATAACATTTGAAGGTGAACCTAAGGATTTGGTTATTGAAAAAAATGAGAAGAAAAATTTTTATAACATTGAGTTTTCAATAAGTAACGGCACAGAAAGTTTTCAGGTTAGTATAAAAATCTTCCCAAATCTCAAAACTGATATTTTCGTCAACAGTTCGCACAGGTTAGGCATAAATTATGGCGGTCGTGCTGAGGCAATAGAAGAAGAGATTAAATAGTGAGTTATTTCAATTATGATAAATGCTTGAAGTTTTTTTATTCTATTTTACATAATATAAATTATGTAACAAAAGTATTATTTAAGATTAAGTTTTTTATCACCGAGGTTATAAATAATATACTATTAATAGTTTATAGTCGCAGCAGATTCTAGATAGTTCAATCAGTTGAAAACCGTTAGCTTTAAGTTCTAACCAAACAACCGACTATCAAACTGAAACGCTTCAATATTTGAAATTTGGATTGTGTTATAATCAGGATGATTTGGATTTAGAATAATATTATGTTCTTGATGAACGATAGCCGACGGTACTTTTAAAGCCAGAAATTGAGTCTCACTCAAAAAGCTGTCACCAATCAATTGTGTAGCTTTCGCATAAGGAATACAATCCCAATGTTTGGGAAGCTCTGAGACTTTCAAGGTTTTGATTTTGGAATCGTCTGGCAATTCAATTTCAACTAAACAATAATCATCTGGAATCAAATCTAAATTCAAATGAACAGCAACTTCAAGTTTAGCTAAAGAAATGTGTTCCGCCGTGTACAAAGCTTCATTGCCTCTAGAATTCCATCGCCCACCATTGAGTCTAGCTCCAGTACCTGAAAGATCTTTGGCGTATTTCCGTCTTGACAGTCTATAAATTTTCATTAGGCCAAAACTCCATATTCTATTTTGGACAACTCAGATTTTACGGCTTGGATGCCCTGATTTGTGTCTAAAAGGGTTTTCGGCTCAACACCGCCTAAAACGATGTTGTTTCTGTTCAACCATTTGGAAAATTTCTCTGAAGATCCGAACACATCTACACCATAATCGTAAAGTAAGGTGATTTCAATGAGTTTTTCAGACTGGGAGCTATTTAGTTTTTTCCGTTCTTTTTTCAACCTATCGATAGATCGTGTAGATATATGAAGAATATCCGCCCATTCTTGGATAGAAAATGGCATAACAACTAGCGCTTTGCTTAAACTTTTAAAAGGCAAACCCCGTCTTGTGGCGTTTATGAGTTTTATAAAACTACTATCGTCATCGAGTATTCTGGATGAATAAATGACATCAACATCTGAAACTTGATCCACAGATTCATGCTGACTTTCGACAGATTGGTTTTCATCTGGAAACAGGATTTGATAGGCTATTTCTCCTCGTTTTGATTTATCGGTATCCATATCTTAAAAATTACACCACAAATTTACGCATTTTGTCTGGATTTAAAAGACAATTGTCATATTTTTTCAATATTTTCACTTTTCGATATCGAATACGAACTATTTAAAATTGCATACAGATCGAGACTCTCAATACAATATTAATGCATACCAAGTATGCTTAAAGATGCTGGTATAAAACTAAGTATGGGGTGTGGTAGCTCAAGATAATGCTTATGCTGAACGAGTAAATGCCACTATAAAAAATGAATATTTAAAGCTGGATTCAAGTAATTTATAATTTCTCAAAAACGCTATTGCTCGCGTTTACTCATGCGATAGGTATAATTTGGAAAGATCGACCGCTTGGCAAAACGGTTCAGTTTGTTGGCGTTGATCATTTTGATGTAAACTTGTTTGGTGACTCCAAAATATTCATAAGTCGCACCATCCATAAAGGTAATTTCCAACAACATGCCTTTGTGTTGAAAATCTGCAATGCCAGTGTTGACACTTTCAGCGTATTTTGAAGCATTGGCTTCAATTGTTTCCGGGGCAATGCTTACCAAAAAATGATAACCATCGATAATTTTACGGCTTTTGATTTCAGCTTCAGATTTTAATGCGTCACCGTCTTGAAATTTATCAGGATGCCATTCTTTCACAAGATTACGGTATGATTTCTTTAGCGGTTTCAATTCAATATTAGACTCTACCCCAAAGAGTTTTTTGTATTCGTTAATACGCTTCATGTACAAAATTTTTCAAGCGGCAAAAGTAGACTAAAATGTTATAGGAATTCTTTTTTTATCATTTAATATATGTGATTCAATGACTTCAAATTAAATTATTCAAATAACTTAAAACCAGTTATTTAAAGTTTATGATATTGGAATTTTTTTCAAACCTCCTACTCTATTTTAGTTTTAATGATATCTGGCAGAGCTAATTTATGAAATTGATAAAAAATATTGGCGAGAGATTTATGAACGATAACCTTCAGCTTGCAGTTCAAAAAGTTCTGCATAGAGTTTTGGTTTTGCCAAAAGTTCTTCATGAGTACCGAGTTCTAAAATTTCACCCTGTTGTAATACCAAAATTCGATCAGCCATTCTGACTGTTGAAAATCGGTGTGAAATAATTATACTTGTGCGGTCTTTCGTTAAACCAATAAAACGCTGAAAAACTTCAGATTCTGCTCGCGCGTCCAAAGCTGAAGTTGGTTCATCTAAAATAATAATAGGTGCGTCTGACATATAAGCCCTAGCCAAAGCAATTTTCTGCCATTGTCCACCAGACAACTCTGCTCCTTTTTTAAAACGTCGTCCTAAGCCTTGCTCGTAACCCATCGGCAAACTTTCAATCACATCATTAGCCAAACTTTGCACTGCAGCACCTTTAATCTTGTCGGTATTTTGTTCTTCGTCGATATTGCCAACAGCAATATTAATTTTAGCGGTGAGATAATACTTAACAAAATCTTGAAAAATTGCGCCCAGCATTTTTTGATAATCTTCTTTTCGGTACTCGCGAATTGGTACGCCATCCATTAAAATTTGACCAGAAGTTGGTTCGTATAATCGTAATAAAAGCTTGATTAAAGTGGTTTTACCGGCACCATTTTCGCCAACTAAGGCAAGTTTCTCCCCTTTTTTCAATTCGAAACTTAAGTTCGATAAAACTTCTTTTTCAGATTGCGGATAGCTGAAACTTACTTTTTCGAAAGTAATGCGATCTTTAAATTCTGTTGGCGCTTCACGGTACTGTTCAGGATGATCATCACTAAAGTCCATGTCTATAAATTCGAAATAATCCTGCAAATACATCGCACTTTGGGTGATATTCGAAAAGCGAGAAAATACGGTTTGCAGTTGATTTCGCAATTGACTGAAAGATCCTGCTAAAAATGTTAAATCTCCTATTGTTACAAAACCAGCAACTGCTTTGAGAACAATAAAAATATAAGCGCCATAATAGGCTAAATCGCCTAAAACATGAAATATGCCGCCCCATAGGCTTTTTTTAATTGACAGCTTTTTGTTGGCTTTATAGTATTTGTCTGATATTCGCTTAAAAGTATTACTGATAAAATCGGCCAAGCCAAATAATTTTATTTCTTTAGCTGTTACATCACTAGCACCAATCATTCGCATATAGTCGAGTTCTCTGCGTTCTGGCGTCCAACTTTTTTGAAGTGAATAGCTGGATTGACTGTATTTTAATTCATTGATAAACGAAGGAATAATAGAAATCACCAAAAGCAAAATAAGAATCGGATAAAAATATATCAATCCTGAAATCAAAGATATAATTGTGATGATATCTTGAATTTGTGCCAGTACATTCGACATGAGTGACACTCGACTGGTTGTTTGTTGTCGTGCACGTTCTAATTTATCGTAAAATTCAGAATCTTCTAAGCTAGCCAATTCGACTTTTGCCGTTTTTTGAATTAATTCAATTGAAGAGGCATTTGAATATAAATCGCCCAATAAGCCATCAGTCAAAGCAATCAAACGGTTAAAAACATCACTCAAAATCGCCAATAATAACTCAATTCCAATCAACCAATATAAACGCGTCAAATCTGAAGGCTCAAGGTCAACTTGTAAAATCACTTCATCAATAATTTCTTTACCAACCCATAATAAGGCAATCGGAATCAAGGATTTCAGCAATCTTAGGAGAACGTTTCCAATAAATAACCCTGAATGTGTTTGATAAACTCGACTTAAAAAACGTGGAATAAAACGCAGAGAAGCAAAATTTGAAGTCTGTTCTTTAGATTGAGCCATTATTTCTTATTTATTGACAAAATTAAATTTATATCAGGGCTGAAATTTTACACCACTAGCCTTCTCTACGAAGAACTTCTAAAGGCGAACTACTCAGCACCCGTTGAATGTTGCTTAAACCAATGCCCAAAACCAAAAGTGTAATGCCAGGCAGAAATACGATAAACGGAATCAATGATGGTACAAAAGGTTCTTTAAAAACGAAAACAGCCAAAGCTAAACTACTTATTATCGCCAATAGAATCCCAACAAAACTCCCTAGCAGTCCTAAAAACACATATTCCAAAGCTGAAATTTTTAAGATTTGCTTGTTCGTTGCACCTAAAGTTCTAAGTAACACACTTTCTTTGATGCGTTGGTATTTACTAGTCCGAACTGATCCAATTAAAACAATAATTCCAGTCAAAATGCTGAAAAATGCCATAAAGTTAATCACCCATGAAATCTTGCTTAAAATATCTTCCAATATAGTGTAAACCTGACGCAAATCGATTATTGAAACATTAGGAAATTCAGAAACCAAACTTTGTTGTAATTCAGCTGAAGTTGCTTCATCAGGAACAGCTGTCGTGACCACATTAAACTGAGGTGCATCTTCCAAAACGCCTTTTGGAAACACAATACTAAAATTGAGTTGTATTTGTCCCCAATCCACTTTACGGATGCTTCCGATTGTGGTTTCCATCAAGACACCTTGTACATTAAACACAATAGTGTCACCAACATCAACTTTGGCATCTTCAGCAATATTTTCAGAAATAGATATTTTAATTGAATCTTCAGATTGGAGTTCAGGAATCCATTCGCCTTTAATAATAGATTCAGAATCAATTAGCGTGTCTCGATAGGTGGTTCTGAATTCAGGATTCAAAATCCAACCGTTTATTTGGGCAGTCGAATCTTGCTCGATGTCCTTTACCAATCGATCTTTAATTTTATGCATTCGCATGGTTACTAGCGGAATACTGCTAATGATAGGCAAGTCTCGATTGATCAAATTCTGTTTCAAGGCTTCACGCTGATCGCTTTGAACATCTAGGATAATGATATTGGCATCTTCAGAAGATTGTTCGACTTGAGTTTTTGCCAGCAAAATATCTTTGGTAAAATACAAAGTACTAATTAAAAAAGTACCCAGACCAATAGATACAACTAATACCAGGGTTTGGTTATTGGGTCTGAATAAATTCAAAAGACTTTGTCGTGTGGTAAAACCCCAAGATTTTGGAAAGTAAGTTTTAATGAGTTTCATACTTCCCTTAGCAATACCTGCTAAAATGCTAAAAGTTATTAGAGTTGAGCCAACAAAACCTAATGCGTAAATTGCATCTTCAAGCATCCAAAAGGAAAACAAGAATAGAAATAATATAATAGCGAAAAACACAATAAATCGCATTTTCTTTGGACCTTGTTTCGCTTGTTCATTTACACGCAAAACTTCCAAAGGTGAAACATACCAAGTGCTTAATAATGGCAGTAAAGCAAATAAAATTGACATAAAAAGACCCAAAAACAAGCCAATAAATATAGGTTGTGGAGAAATGCTGAATTCAATATCGAAAGGTAAAAAGCTTTGTAATATATAAGGAAATAATCCTTGTAATCCAATACCAATTAACGAACCAATAAAACCACCAGCAATACCAATACCAGCAATTTGAATAAGAAAAATAAGAAAGCTTTGTGTTCTGGAAGCACCCATACATTTCAGTACAGCTATAGATTTTAGTTTCTCTTTGATATAAATGTGAACAGAACTAGAAATTCCAATACAGCCTAAAAGCAATGCAATAAAAGCTGCCAAATATAAGAACCGACCAACATTTTCATAGCGTTGTCCTAATCGCTGACTTGTACTCGTATGTGTATCTAGATCAGCATCTTCAGCGTCTAACATTGGATCAATCTTTTCTTCAAATCGTTTCAAATCTAAAGTATCTGAAGCCTTAAAAAAGAACTGATATTCTTTACGGCTTCCAAATTGCAAGAGTTCGGTTTCTTTTACCAATCGTTCAGGAATAATAACTGGTGGTGCCACTGAAGAAGAAATAGCAGTAGTTCCAGGAATAGCTTTTAATGCTCCTGCTATAGGTAAAGTAAGTTCACCGATTTTGATAGAATCGCCAGGCTGAATATTGAATTGAAGCAATAAAGTAGCGTCAACCAAAGCGCCTCCAGATTCTTGGTAATTATCTGCTGCTGAAGTCGGTTGTGTATCAATTTTACCATAAAAGGGAAATGAACCTTTTATCCCGCGCACTTTGACCAATTTCGTGCCGTTATTTTTAGGAAATGCAACCATCGATACAAAGTTCACCTCAGAGGCATCAGGCTGTAAAGAATCGACAATGGCTTGAGCGCGATCTGTCAAAGTTTGTCGGCTATCTATAATGTAATCTGCTCCCATCAAGGCTTTAGATTGTCGCTGAATGTTGTCAGTTAAATTACTACTAAACAACTGAATGGAAACCACAGCGGCAATCCCTAAAATAATTGAAGACATGAATAGTAACAAACGTACTCGGCTTGCTTTGGCATCACGCCAGGCCATTTTAAAAAGCCATTTGGTTTTATAATTCATGGTAATGGAAATATACTTATTAGACTTTTATACGTTCGTTGGTTAAGACTTGACCTCCTTTCAGGCGCAAAATTTGTTGAGTTCGATTGGCGAGGTCTAAATCATGAGAAATAATAACCAAAGTTGTTCCGGCTTCTTGATTTAAATCGAACAATAATTTAATCACTTTTTCTCCCGTTTCTTCGTCTAAATTTCCTGTTGGCTCATCGGCAAATAAAATAGATGGCGCGTTGGCAAAAGCTCTTGCTAAAGCTACACGTTGCTGTTCTCCACCTGAAAGTTGTGAAGGATAATGATCCGAACGCTTAGCCAATCCCACTTTCTCCAATAAAGCCATACTTTTTTTAGTGGCGTTTTTTGAACCTTGAAGTTCTAAAGGGACACTCACATTTTCAAGCGCCGTTAATGTCGGTAAGAGTTGAAAATTCTGAAAAATAAATCCCACTTCTTTATTTCGAAGTTGAGCGCGTTCATCTTCATTTAAAGCATTTAAGTCTTGACCGCACAATTCGACTTGACCAGAATCTGGATTGTCCAAACCTGCACATAAACCTAATAAAGTTGTTTTTCCACTTCCAGAAGGACCTACAATTGAAAAGCTTTGACCTTTTTCAACTTCAAAAGAAATGTCTTGTAAAACCGTTAATTCTTTGCGACCGCTAGAATAAGTCTTTGTTAACCCAGCAATCTTCAATATCTTTGGCATATCATGTTTAATTTAATTGACTACTTATGTCTAAATTCCAAAATAAACAATTGCTTTCAAACACAGTAATTTCATTTGTTCAGAAAATCATAAAGTTTTATTATTTAATTCCTCTATTCCTGATTCTAAGTTGTAATGGCAATCAAAATAAAGAAGTCACTGACAACTCGAAAGATGAAACGGTTGAAACACAAACTGAAAATACCCAAAGTGTAAACGAAAGCAAATCAAAATCTAAAGAGTCAAAAGTTATCTTGTGTTTTGGAGACAGTATTACTGCCGGTTACGGTCTTGATGACCCTGACCAAGCTTATCCTGCAATTTTGCAAGAAAAAATTGACAGTTTGGGTCTGAATTATGAAGTTATTAATTCTGGAGTGAGTGGTGAAACTACCGCTGGCGGCAAGCGTAGAATTGACTGGATTTTGAAACAAGATATTGATATTTTTCTATTAGAACTTGGGGCAAATGATGGATTGCGTGGCGTAGATTTATCTGAAACAAAGCGCAATCTTCAAGCAATCATAAACAGTGTTCAGAAACAAAGTCCAGGAACAAAAATAATTTTAGCTGGCATGCAATTACCGCCAAATATGGGTGAAACTTATACATCAGAATTCAAACAGCTCTATCAAGAACTCGCAAAAACTAATGATCTAGCCTTTATACCATTCATTTTGAAAGATGTAGGTGGCATTGAATCACTCAATCAAAGCGATGGCATTCATCCTACAGCAGAAGGACATGAAATCGTTGCTCAAAATGTATGGGAAGTTTTAGAACCGATGTTAGGGGGAAAAATTAGAATTCAAATTTTTTCATCATTAGAAAAAATCTACATCGTTATTTTAAAAATGCTATTCTCATTTCTTTTGAAATTAGTTTTAACTATCTAAAACTCTAATTCGAACTTTTTTCTTCTTCAAACGGGATTCACTTAATTTTTCGACTAATTCGTCCGCAAGATCTAACGGAACAGCGACAAATGCACAATCAGGTTTAAGTTCAATTAAACCGAGTTGGTCCTTATTTAATACACCTTGTTTAAAAAACAAACCGGCAATGTCACCTTTAGAAATTTTGTCTTTTCTACCACCTGAAACAAAAAGAGTTTCCCAATATTGGGATTTTTTTGGAGCTTTTTGAGAAACATCTATCCCTTTCACATCTTTAATGAATTCTGGTAAAGTCTCGCGCTCCCATTTCAAAATATAAGCAGTTCCCTTTTCGCTCACTCTTGCTGTTCTGCCATTTCGATGAATAAATTCTTCTTCGTGTCGAGGAAGTTCATAGTGAATGATGAATTTCATTTCAGGAATATCAATTCCACGTGCAGCCAAATCTGTAGCAATTAGTAGTTGGCATGTACCATTTCTAAATTTGATTAATGCCCGTTCCCGATCTTTTTGTTCCATCTCACCAGAAAAACAAGCATGACTGATTTTATGACGCGTCAAATATGCACTGACTTCAGCAATACTTTCACGTAAATTGCAAAACACAATACCGGGTTCTGAGCCAATATGCTGAACTAAATTCAGTAATGTTTTCAACTTATTTTCAGTAGGTGAAACCACTATTTTAATACTTAATTTAGAAGGTGTTTTAACGTTTAAATAATTGATTGTCTTAGGTTGATCTAAATGTACAAAACCAGGAATCTTAACGCCTTGTGTTGCAGAAGTTAAAACACGTTTATTTAAATTAGGTAATTGCGAAATAATAGCTTTCATTTCTTCTTCAAAACCAACTTCTAAAGACTTATCAAATTCATCTAAAACAAGGGTTTGAATATCTGTTTTAGAAAAACGCTCGCTGGTAAAGTGATCGAGAATTCGGCCTGGCGTTCCTATTAAAATGGCTGGATTATGCTTTAGTTCTATTTTATCCTTAGCCATAGCTCTCCCACCATAGACAGCATTGATTTTGTGTCCTGAACCCATTGAACGTAAGACTTGTTCAATTTGAATAGCCAATTCTCTTGACGGAACTAAAATAAGAGCTTGTACCTCGGAAGATTCAGGATCTAAAGCTTTTAGGAGTGGTAATGAAAAAGCCAATGTTTTTCCCGTTCCTGTGGGTGATAAAATAATGGTATTGGTAGAATTTTCAATTATAGGAATCGCTTCTTCCTGCATCGGATTTAAAGCTTGAATTTTTAACTTATTCAGAATATCCTGTTGTGATTTTATGTGGTTTGCCATAATAATTAATTCTTTTTTGAACTTCCTGATGATTTTAAATCTGATTTTGATTGAGCTAGATAATCAGCTAAAACTTTGTCTAAAAGTTCTTCTTTTGTCAAATGGTGAAAAATCGTTTTGATTTTCCCTTTAAATTCTTCTGAAACCTCTCTATTAGGTTTAGTTTTAAATATTTTCTTTGCCCAGAGTAGCGCATTATTTTCTTCTATGCTTTGAGCATCTGCTTTAGCTAATTTAGAAAAATTGATTCCTAGCGCAGCTTCAAATTCTGGAATCTTTTGAACTTCATCGGTTTGCAAAATACTTAAAGAAAGTCCCTTTGCTCCTGCTCTTGCGGTTCGACCACTACGATGGACATAGGCTTCAAAAGTGTCTGGTAAATGATAGTTGATTACGAAAGATAGTTCCTTGACATCAATGCCACGTGCAGCTAAATCAGTTGCCACTAAAATATCGATTTGTCCAGCGCGAAATTGCTCCATAATGCGATCGCGTATTTTTTGTGTGAGACTTCCATGAATTGCCCCCGATGAAAACCTGTTAATCGCTAATTTTTTGGCTAATTTATTGACGGCAGCTTTAGTTTTACAGAAAATAATACCACGTTCACCAGATTTCGAATTCAAAAAATGAAGTAATACTTCTAACTTTTCGATGGGTTCAACAACCACATATTGATGATCAATATCTTGATGACCAAGAGTTTCTGTATCAACTTCAATCTGAATGACATCTTTTGACATGTAATTCTGAACCAATTGCTTAAGTGTTCCTGGCATAGTCGCCGTGAATAATAGAGTTCGCCTTGATTGTGGAATCACAGAAATAATTTGATTGACTTCTTCTTTTAAAGCACTGAGCATCTCGTCGGCTTCGTCTAACACTAAATACTGCAAGTTTTTAAGGTCGATTGCATCGCGTTTCATCAAATCGAGTAAACGTCCTGGAGTCGCCACGACCATATGAGTGGTGTTTGATAAAGCTTCTATTTGTGGTTTAACTGGTGTTCCGCCATATAGTCCAACTATTTTAATCTGATTTTGATTATGAGCAAATGACGAAAGATTATGATAAATCTGCTGCGCTAATTCTCGAGTAGGTGCTAAAATAAGCGTTTGTATGTTAGTATTTTCAGAATCTATCAATTGTAATAATGGCAAGCCAAAGGCTGCTGTTTTTCCACTTCCGGTTTTTGATAAAACCACTAAATCTTCCTTTTGATTTAGTATAATGGGAATGGTTTTTTCTTGAACTTCTGTCGGTGCAGAAATTTGTAATTCAGATAAGCTTTTTTGAAATTGTATATTGATTCCTAAATCGGAGAAATGAACTGGCATAAAAAATAATATTTCGGCAAAGATAAACTTTTATAAGGCTAAAAAAGCCCCAGTTTAAATTAGAAACTGAGGCTTTTTATATTTGTTGGAAACTGTATTTAAACGTTAAATCTAAAATTCATAACATCTCCGTCTTTAACAATGTATTCTTTGCCTTCAACATTAAGTTTTCCAGCATCTCGAACTTTAGCTTCACTACCGTAACTGACAAAGTCATCGTATTTGATAACTTCAGCACGGATAAATCCACGTTCAAAATCAGTATGAATTACGCCCGCTGCTTGTGGTGCTGTAGCACCAACTTTTACAGTCCAAGCTCGTACTTCCTTCACTCCGGCCGTAAAATAAGTTTGTTGATTCAATAATTTGTAAGCAGAACGAATCATTTTTGCCACACCTGCTTCGGATAAGCCAATATCTTCCAAAAACATCTGACGTTCTTCATAATCATCAAGTTCAGCAATGTCAGCTTCAATGCCAACGGCTAAAACAATAACTTCTGCATCTTCGTCTTTCACAGCTTCTTTGACACGTTCTACATGGGCGTTACCTTCAACAGCTGAAGCTTCGTCCACATTGCAAACATACATGACGGGTTTATCTGTGATAAATTGCATTGGTTTTACAATATCTTCACGGTCTTCTTCAGGAATTTCAAGGGCTCTAACCGATGTACCGCTTTCTAAACCTGATTTTAATTTTTCTAAAACACCAAGTTCACGTTGTGCTTCTTTATTGCCAGTTTTTGCGGCGCGTTTAGTTTTTTCAATTTTCTTGTCAACAGCTTCTAAATCTTTAAGTTGCAATTCAATATCTATAGTTTCCTTATCACGAATCGGATCGATACTACCATCAACATGAACAACGTTATCGTCATCAAAACAACGCAGAACATGCAAAATTGCATCGGTTTCGCGGATATTTCCCAAGAATTGGTTTCCTAAACCTTCGCCCTTGCTTGCCCCTTTGACCAATCCTGCAATATCAACAATTTCAACTGTTGCAGGAACAACGCGTTCTGGATTAACCAGAGATTCTAACTTTTGTAATCTCGGATCGGGCACATTTACTACGCCTATGTTTGGTTCTATAGTACAAAATGGGAAATTCGCACTTTGTGCTTTGGCATTGGATAACGAGTTAAATAATGTGGATTTCCCCACATTTGGTAGGCCTACAATTCCTGCTTTCATAAGTTTTATTCTTCAATTTTAAAAGCGCAAATGTAAGGTTTTTTTGAAAGCTATAAAGTTTAGGATTTCATTTTGTGAATAGAATTTATTTCACATTAAACTTAGAGAATTGAGGTTTATTTTTAATGATTTTTTTAAAATGAAAAATATAATTAATGACTTTAGATAAAACTACTTAATTAACTAAAAACTAATGTTTTGTATTTCTTCAGAATCCATTCCTTCAATAGTTTCATCTCCAATTCGATAACGAATTAAACGTAAAGTTGGAAATCCAATTTTAGCAGTCATTTTACGAACTTGTCGATATTTTCCTTCATTTAGAACGATGGAAATCCAAGAAGTCGGCCCATGTGCTTCACTTCTAATTCTTTTGGCTCGTTCAGGTAAGTTTTGTGGAGGCGACATTAATCTGACTTCACAAGGCAATGTTTGGTAAGGTTTTCCATAGATACTTATTTCAATACCATCTGATAACTTTTCAACATCTTTTTCAGATATAATACCATCCACTTGAACCCAGTACTCTTTGTCAACATTTGTAGATGTAATTTTGTAACTGAATTTTCCATCAGTGGTCAAAAACAACAATCCTTCAGAATCTTCATCTAATCTACCAACAGACATTGTTCCTTCAGGAAATTCCCCCAACTCTCCTAGCAAACGTTTATTTTTTCGCTGCTTTTGGTTATATATAAATTGACTCAACATGCCATAAGGTTTGAATATTTTGAAATAATGCGCCATAAATGGATTCTAGTTTTTGTTGAAATCTCTATCTTAGTGCAAAAATATCAATTACTAAATAATGTTAGAAGAAATAAAAACAAATTACGCCCATATTTTTGAAGAAGAACTGCTGGAAGAAATCAATGAAGTTGGAATTGTCAAAAAAGTAAAATCCGGTGACGAACTCATCCGTATCGGTCAATATTTGACGGCAATGCCATTGCTTTTGGACGGCGTCATCAAAGTGATGCGCGAAGACAAAGAAGGTTTTGAACTTCTCCTCTACTTTCTAGAAAAAGGAGAAACTTGCGCCATGACACTTTCCTGTTGTACTGCAACCGCTGTAAGCGAAATTCGAGCAGTCGCCGAGATCGATTCCACTCTGGTGATGATTCCTATTGAAAAAATGGAAGCTTGGATTTCGAAATATAAATCCTGGCGAAATTTTGTTTTCGACAGTTACCACAACCGTTTAATGGAAGTTTTGGAAACCATTGATAATATAGCTTTCAAAAAAATGGACCAACGCCTTTTAAAATACCTTCATAATAAAGCAAAATTTTATGAAAATTCGGAAATCAAAACTACTCACCAAGAAATCGCTTACGATCTTCATACCAGTCGCGTGGTTGTTTCTAGACTACTGAAACAATTGGAAAAAGAAAAAAGAATCGCTTTGCAACGTAATTCTATCAAATTGTTCTAAAACTAAATTCGTAACTTTTGTTACTGTAGGGCTCGCTTAAATCGTTTTAATTTGTAGGAAATTTAATTTATGTTTTCTATTTTTAAAACAAAGAAATTTAAAGAAATTAGCGTAATCAACGCTAATCAATACAAAGTTGCCATTCAAAAACCGAATGTTCAGCTCGTAGATGTAAGAACAAAAAATGAATTCCTACTAGGAAAAATAAATGGATCAATAAATATTGACGTTTTAAGATCAGATTTTGAAACGAAAATAGATAAATTCAATAAATCTGAGCCAATTTATATTTATTGTAGAAGTGGCAATCGAAGTCAAAAAGCCGCGAGAATTATGGTTTCTATTGGTTTTCAAAACATCATAGATTTAGAAGGCGGATATATCAAATGGATTAAAAACAACTAATATGCAAACAAATATAATTATACAAAACTTAAAATGTGGTGGTTGTGCCAGTACAATTACCAAGAAAATTCAAACTATAGATGGCGTTTCAAATTTGAATATAGATGTTGAAAAATCTAGCATTCAGTTTGAATACGATTCTAATAATATCTTAGAAAATGTCAAAATTCAACTTACAAAATTGGGTTACCCAGCTGAAGGCGATCAGAATTCTATAATAAACAAAGCCAAATCTTTTGTGAGTTGCGCGACAGGAAGAATGAATCAATAAATCTTTTAAAAAAATACATTATGACAATTAAACAATATAACGACAAAGCACTTTCCCATTTATCTTACGCTATTGTGAGCAATGGAGAAATGGCAATTGTCGATCCAGCTAGAGATCCAAAACCTTATTATGAATTTGCTGAAGAAAACAATGCCAAAATTGTGGCTGTTTTTGAAACCCATCCACACGCCGATTTTGTAAGTAGTCATCTTCAAATACACAAAGAAACTGGCGCTGATATTTATGTAAGCAAACTTGTAGCAGCGGATTACCCCCACAAAACTTTTGATGAAGGCGATACTTTTGAAATGGGTGAAACCACTTTCAAAGCCATTCATACGCCAGGACATTCGCCAGATGGTATCACGATTTATGCAAAAGACAAAACTTCTGACAAAGAAGCAATTTTCACAGGAGACACTTTATTTATCGGAGATGTTGGGCGTCCAGATTTAAGAGAAAAAGCTGGCAATATGACGGCAAAACGTCGTGAATTGGCCCAAGCCATGTATAAAACTATGACCACCAAATTCAATGATTTATCCGATAATGTTTGGGTCTATCCAGCACACGGCGCAGGAAGTTTGTGTGGCAAAAATATGAGCAGTGACAACGTGAGTACTTTAGGTAACGAACGCATTGGAAACTGGGCGTTTCAAAAGCAAACGGAAGAAGAATTTGTAAATGAAATTTTGGATGGGCAACCATTTATTCCTTCCTATTTCGGACATGATGTGGACATCAATAAAAATGGTGCAGCGAATTTCAAAGCCTCAGTGTCAAATATCGAAATTCAACTGAACATTGAATCTTTTTCTGCAGATGCGCCAGTCATTGATACGCGACCTGAAGCAAGTTTTAAAGCCAATCATTTGAAAAATAGTTTCAATATTATGGCTAGAACTGAAAAAGATAAATTTGAAACTTGGTTGGGTGCGATTATCAAGCCGAATGAAAAGTTCTATTTGGTATTGAATTCGATTTCAGACTACGATGAGATTCTCTCTAGAATTGCAAAAATCGGTTATGAATCCCAAGTCAAAGCAGTCTTGACTTTAGGAAAAACAGAATTCGAATCTTCAGAAGATTTAAATTATGCAGATTTTAAAGAAAATCCAGATAAATATACCATTATCGACATCAGGAATGTTAGTGAATTTGAAGATTCACAAAAATTCGATTCTGCAAAAAATCATCCTTTAAATGAACTTCGCGATACTGCTAAAAACATTCCAACAGATAAACCGATTATGGTACATTGTGCTGGCGGTTACAGAAGTTCTGCGGGAAGTAGCATTCTTGAATCTATTTTACCAAATGCAAAAGTTTATGATTTAAGTGAAAAAATTAAGGATTTCAATTAAATCATAAATAAATATGAGACTAAAGGCTGTCGTTAATTCGTCAGCCTTTTTTAATTTGCAGAATATTTTTAAAATTATGAAACAATTATTTTTATTCAGCATAATTCTGATCGTTTTTATGGGTTGTGAAACCACTAAAAAAGAAACCAAAACCGATCAATTTTATCTAAAAGGCATCATAAGTGGTGATTTTGGTGAACAAATTATTTTGAAATACAATCAAACTTCGGACACAGCAAAAGTCGAAAACAATACTTTTGAATTCAGAGGAGAAATAGAAAGTCCAAGCGTTTCTAAATTAATTTTTAATGATGAAAACACTTCCGAACGGATTTATATTTCACCAAACGACACGATTTTCGTTGAGGTTTTAATTGAAAATGATACAATTGCTGGTCAGCCCATCGAAAATTTTTTCATTAACAGAATCTCAGAAAATTCTACGACAGAACTCAAGACAAAATTTGAATCGTTTTATAATGATTTTGAAATTTCAAAGTCCAATCGGAATCAACTTTTCCGATTGATGGACAGTTTGATAGATGCACATCCAAATCATGATTATTTGGGAGAAAGACTCTCGCAAATTGCTACAGATCAAACTTTGCTTTATGATGATTTACAAAAATTGTATGTAAAATTTGATAAAAATCAGCTTTATGATGAAGATGTTATGCTTTTTAAAAAATACCTTGAGAGACGTAAAGAATTTCAAATAGGCAATAAGTTTCCAAATCCTGAATTGACCAATATTCAAAATGAAAAAGAAAAGATAATAGATGGTGAAGCCGAATTAACTCTTGTTCAATTTTGGACAACTTGGTGCAACAATTGTAAAATGAACCACGAACAATTGGAAAAGATTTACCGAGTTTATAATTACAAAGGCTTTGAAATTGTTGATATTTCCCTGAATACGAATAAAGAAGTTTGGATAGAAAAATTGATGGAGAATGTTGTGCCATGGAAAAACCTGATTGACACTAAAGGTTTTACAGGCGATTTGGCCAATGATTTAGGCATTGTGAATTTACCTCAAAACTATTTATTGAACAAACAGGGACATATTTTGGATATCAATATCAATCTTAAAGAATTAATTATTATTTTAAATTCAAATCTGAAATAATTCATATTTTTACTGAATAACTTTAAAACATAAATTATGAAAAATTTTTACAAATTGACTTTGTTGATTGCTTTAGTTTTTGGAGCAGCTACAACTCAGGCTCAAGATTTAGATTTTGGAATCAAAGCAGGTGTTAACTATGCTTCAATCGCAGATATTGAAGGTGGAGATCCTGATAGTAAGATTGGTTTTACTGGAGGTGTTTTTATCGGTGCAAGGTTTAATGCGCTATCTGTAAATGCGGAAGTCTTATTTTCTCAACAAGGGGCAGAATTCGATTCTGAAAAAGTAGATTTGGATTATGCGCTAGTACCAATTATTGCGAAAATTCACTTTTTAAGAATCTTTAATGTTCAGGCGGGTCCACAATTCAGCTATTTAGTTAACGAATCAGATTTTATTGAATCTGAAAAATTAGACGTCTCTGGCGCTGTTGGTGTTGGTTTGAATTTACCTTCAGGACTTAGAGTAGATGCTCGTTATAATGTTGGTTTTACAGACGCCTTTGAAAATTTTGAAGGTAAAAACAAATTTTATTCTATCGCTTTAGGATACTCGTTTTTATAAATCGAACTATCAAAAAAGGATTTTGCGAGAACTTTCTCACTAAAATCTAAAAGTTAGAAATTTTTACTTACAAAAAAGGCTAGTTTCAAAATGAAACTAGCCTTTTTTAATTTTATCAATTAGTATTCTTTTAAAGCGTAATACGCATTCCTATTTGGAAGTTGTTTAAATCCACTGCGTTGTCTTTGAAAATTGGATTGACATTATACTGAGCAAAAACAGAAAAATCTTCCCAACCAATATAAGTGCTAAGACCGTAAAGCAAATCGTTGGTATTATAATCATCTCTCCTACGTTCTTTAAAGTTTTCGCCGTCTTCAGAATATTTAATTTTCTGGGTATTCAAAAGATTAACTCCTACAAAACCACCAATTCCGACTTTGAAATCATGATCGGTAAAGCGTTTATTACCGTTATCAAGTACTGTAGTTTTGCTAGTTCCAAATTGTAAATGCAACGGAATAATTAAGTTATCCATTCTGAATTTAGATTTGTCTAATTCTATTTCAGATTGAACTAAATCAGTTTGCTCTCCGTTTTCTACTAAAATAGAATTGTTTTTTGGTTTCAAGCCATTGAATTGAAATGAAAACCCATAGTTAAATCTTAAAAAATTTGATTCTTTGAAAACACGAGTACTCCATTCGTAACCGATTTCAAAACTACGGCTACCAGCAAATTTGAATGGTGTATCATCAAAACCTTCTCCGTCTTTGACAGCATTATTGAAAGATAAACTCCAAAATACGCTACCATCTGTCCTTGGAGAATAAGGTAAATCACGCTCTTTGAGAGGTTTTTTAGATTTTTCAGAATCATCTTCATCTTTGCTTTCATAATCTATAGAGAAAGTATATTCTCTATCGAAGCCTAATTTTCTTAAAAATTCAATTTCTGTTTGCTTATCAAAATCATCGAAGTTAATCTCTCCCTTGTTTCGTTTTTGATATTTTGCCCAGATGTAAAGGACATTTTGTAACTCTTCAATATTCTTTGCAGAATTTTCTGCAGCTTCTTTTTTCAGCTTATCGGCTTCTTCTTCACTAATTTCATTTTCTTCTAATTGTGTATTTATAGTCTTAACGGTGTTTTTCAATTCAGACTTAGCTTCTTCTTCAATTTTCGCTTCTAAAGATTGTAGCTCTAGTTTTTCACTTTTACTGAAAAGGCTGTAATCTCTGTCTTGCGCAATCATTTCGATACTCCAAAGGCTTAGTAAAAAAGCCAAAATAATGGTCATTTTTGGTTTCATAATTAATTTTTGTTTAAAGGTTAAATATTTAATTTAAGGACAAGTCAACTTCCAAAAAATTTACCGCGCGTTTTGAAAGTCAATTATCCAGGCTAATTCTACTATCTAGCAGTGAAACTCGATCTGAGTTCCTTATAATTATCTTCTATTTTCTGTATAATAAGATCTTTAAAATCCATCTTACTGTTAGGATCTATTTCGGCCAAGAGTGAAGCTGGATCAACTCTATCAATTATTTTACGTTTCGTGTCCGAGTCTAAATCCGATTGGGCTTCAGCCAGTAAAGCTTCAACTTCTGAAAGTAACTTTTCCTCTGCTTCATTTTCGACTAATTCCTGTTCCACTTCTGCTAATAAACTTTCTGCTTTTGTTGAATTTATTTTAGATTTTTGAACCTTCTCAATCTGCTTAAAATTTATTATTTCAAATTTAGAATTCGGCAATTGAACTTCATTTTTAATTTTCTTATTTGGCTTTAAGACATTTGCAATCTGGAGAACTGGTCGTTCAATTACTTTTGAATCTTGAATCTCTTTAATTGAATTTTCAGGTGAAGTCACCACTGTTGGATTTTCTGTTTTAATATTCAAATTGAAAATTCCTAATGTCACTAAGACGCCTATAAAACTAGCTGCAACAGCAATCATCCAGTATTTACGTTTATATTTTTGAACAGTTTTTTTCTCTAAATTCTTACTGATGTTCAGCCAAGCTTCATCACTCGGGGTTTCCCGACGAGACTCTAGCATTTCTTTTATATTATTTTCAAATTCTTTCATGTGTACTTTTCTTTTGTGCCTCTATTTTCTGTTTCAGAAACTTTTTGGCTTTGAACAATTGTGATTTCGAAGTGCTTTCTGAAATTTTGAGTTGCTTCGCAATTTCTTTATGCGAATATTCTTCAACAACAAACATTACGAAAACTATTTTATATCCTTCTGGTAACAAGTCTATGAATTTTTGAATCTCATCAGCGTCAAATTCATTGATGCTCGGCATTTCATACTTTTCATAGATCTCGATGTTATCTGTCGAAAAACTCAAGGATTTCTTTTGTCGGCAATAATCGATGGCCGTATTGACCATAATCTTTCTTATCCAGCCTTCAAAACTTCCATTGAATGTATAGTTATTTATATTTTCAAATACTTTCAAGAAACCTTTTGACATCACGTCTTCTGCAAACTGTAAATCTGAAATATACATTCTACAAACACTCAACATTTTGGGCGAAAATCTTTTGTAGATATAAAACTGCGACTTTCTATCGTTGTTCTGCGCTCGTTTTATATCGCGATTTAGATCTTTATGTAAGTTTATTATTTTCAAAATACAACTTTGCTTCTACTAACATAGACGAAAGTATTTCAATAAAAGTTGCCTGGAGTAGAAATTATTTTCAAAAAAAAATAAAAAGCAGGTCTGTAAGCCGGATTCTGTCGTTTGAAATTCATCAAACGCCTTATCATTTATCTAGGATTTTTGTTTCCAAAAACCTCAATCTGTTTACCCTCCAAGATTGGGCGCACAACCCTCAAGCCTTGGTTTACATAACATTTCACCACATAGAGTTTACCGATTTCACTACAGCCGAACTGTACTTGCTTTCTGTTGCACTGGTCCGCTCCTATTTAGAAAAACTAAATAGAATGACGGGCGTTACCCGCTATGTTGTGCTATGGTGTCCGGACTTTCCTCTCTCCCGAATCCGGGACAGCGATAAGGCGACCTGCAGCTGCAAAAGTAAGTGAATATTTCAAATTCCAATTGATATTTAAGATTTTCCATTTCAAATTTTGCCGGAAAAAGCTGAGTGTTTAGAAATAAGATTCTTAGATTTTTTTTTAGAATAATTCATTCAAAAAACTGATATGAATTAAATTTCAGATTTGAAATAAACAATTTTGAAAAAATGTATTTTGCAGCCAAAATATATTCTTATGCAAAGAGACTTCAAATCCTACATAAACATCGGTCTTAAAGGCCTTGGTATGGGAGCGGCAGATGTTGTACCCGGTGTTTCTGGTGGCACGATTGCATTTATTACCGGAATTTATGAAGAATTGATCACTACGATTGGCAATGTAAATTTTCAATTGGTGAGCACGTGGAAGAAAAATGGATTCTCTGCTATGTGGAAACAACTGAATGGTAATTTCATCTTAGCACTTTTTGCTGGAATTCTTGTCAGTGTTTTTACTTTGATGCGCTTAACAAATTATTTGCTCGAAACTTATCCTATTTTGGTTTGGTCATTCTTCTTTGGCTTAGTCGTCGCCAGTGTTTGGTATGTTGGTAAACAAATTGATCGTTGGAATTGGAAATTGATTCTAGCAGCAGTCCTTGGTTGTGCAATAGCTTACGGTATCACTAAGTTAACCCCTTCCCAAGGCATCGATCATCCGTTATACTATTTACTTTGTGGTGCAGTTGCCATTTGCGCAATGATTTTACCGGGAATCTCTGGAGCCTTTATTTTAGTATTATTGGGTGCTTACAAATCTGTGAGCGAAGCTGTATCTAACTTAGATTTTAAAGTTATTGCCCTAGTTGGTGCTGGTGCTATCGTTGGTTTGTTGAGTTTTTCAAAAATATTGAAATGGTTGTTTAATCACTACAAATTTTTGACTTTAGCCTTGCTAACAGGATTTATTGCTGGTTCACTCAATAAAATTTGGCCGTGGAAAAAAGTCCTAGAATCTGAAGTTGTCAAAGACAAAGAAATTATTTTAAGCGAAGTCTCTGTTTTGCCAAACAATTTTGAAGGCGATTCTCAATTGCTTTTAGCGATTGTCTGTGCTATCATAGGATTTTTGCTTATCATTGCTTTAGAAAAGTTAGCGGAGATAAAACCAATTGCTGATGCAAAGCACAAGGACGCTTAGTGATAAAATATTTCTATTTCTGAAAGGATTAGCTATGGGCGCAGCCAACAAAGTTCCAGGTGTATCTGGTGGCGTGGTTGCTTTTGTGGCTGGTTTTTATGAAGAATTTATTTATTCTTTACAAAAATTCAATTATAAATCGCTTATCCTACTTTTAAATGGTCGTTTAAAGAGCTTATTCCAATACATCAATGGGAAGTTTATAGGAATTCTTTTCTTGGGTATGATTGTTAGCTATTTTAGCGTTTCCAAGGTCTTGGATTTTTTGATTGAACGCTACGAACTCTATGTTTGGTCAACTTTTTTTGGTATGATTGTCGGTTCGATTTATTACATCGCGAAGGATTTTGAAATGAAATCTATGCGAAATCTAATTTTCATTGCAATTGGTATTGCAGGTGGCATTAGCATTAGTTTTTTGAAACCAGCGACGGAAAATGACAATCTGTGGTTTGTATTTTTTTGTGGAATTATAAGCGTTTCAGGAATGACTCTACCAGGACTTTCTGGTTCATTTGTTTTAATTTTATTGGGCAATTATGTTTTGCTTTTGGTCGATTCGGTCAATGCTTTATACGACACTATAGTAGACATCTTGAAATTTGATTTTTCATTTACAAATAATTCTGAACGCTTGCGGTTATTACAGGTTTTGACAGTTTTTACAGGTGGTTCTGTATTTGGTTTGGTGACTTTGTCACATATACTCAGTTATGTCTTAAAGCATTTCAAAAATATTACTTTTGCTATCATCATTGGTTTTATAACAGGTAGTTTAGGTGTTGTTTGGCCTTGGAAAGACAAAATATTCAAAACTACGGCTGGTGGAGAAATTGTTTATGATGCCAATGGCGATCGTGTTTTAGATAATTATTCCAGATATTGGCCAGGTATTACTGATTTTGAAACTTGGTGGGGCATTTTTTTTATCATTATAGGAATTTTAATAGTTTTGAGTCTGGCGTGGTATGACAACCGCCGAAAAGTAGAATAATATGAAATTATACGGATTAGTAGGGAAAAATATAGAGTATTCGTTTTCAAAAGCTTATTTCAATAATAAGTTTAAAAGACTGAAAATTGAAGCAGAGTATAAAAATTTTGATATTAAAACAATTGATGATTTTATGCATGTCCTTAATGATCATCCACATCTGGATGGTTTGAATGTTACAATTCCTTATAAAGAAAAAATTATTCCCTTTTTGCATGACATCGATCCTTTGGCTAAAAAAATTGGTGCAGTCAATACAATTAAGTTAATTGATAATAAATTAATTGGCTACAATACCGATGTATATGGTTTTACAAAATCTATTTTTTTAATGATAGAACCGCATCATGAAAATGCTTTGGTTTTGGGCACAGGCGGTGCTTCTAAAGCTGTAACTTATGCTTTAAAATCTGTAGGTTACGAAGTTTCTCTTGTTTCTAGAAACGAAAATATTGCAGATTATACTTACGACAGTTTGAATGAAGATATTTTGAAAAATCATCAACTTATTGTGAATTGTACGCCCCTTGGCACGCATCCAAATACTAGCGACTGCCCTCCTATTCCTTTTGAATTCATCACCGAACATCATTTGCTGTATGATTTGATTTACAATCCTACTGTAACCACTTTTTTAGCCCAGGGTAAACAACATGGAGCAAACATTATGAATGGCGAACAAATGCTGAACTTCCAAGCAGAAAAAGCCTGGAGAATTTGGAATGGTGGGGAATAAAAAAACTGCTTGTTGGTTGGTATTTTACCTCATAATTTCAAAACCTTTTTGAAATTAAGCTTATTCGGTAGCATTTTGATAATATTTATTTAGATCAAAAAACTCGGTATTTACGAAATTCAAATCTTTAGATGTTATCGTTGGTATTTTCAAGTTGCTTTTGAACTTTAATTTTCTTCTTATCTAAATTCAATTCTTTAATCAAAAGATTGATTTCATCTTCCTGTTTATAAGGACTTTCCATTCGTAATCTTTCACCATTCTTTTTAGAATACATTCTGCCTAAATAAAAAGAAATTGCATTCTCAGTAATATTATCTTTTAAGTATGCTTCATAAACTATTTCAAAATATTTTTCTCTAATTTGATAGCCTGGAGCATGATGAATTACTATCCAAGGAGATGTTGTCGCTTTTGGCCCCATTTTTTTATCTGGGTATCCATAAGTTTCTAAGTATTTTTCAATTTTAACTAGATTAATTTCATCTTGTTTCAATTGAGCTTTTATATATTCCGAAAATTTAGGTGAATCCATACCGTATTTTAAAATCAAGTCTGAATCGTCTCTTACAGCTTGATCATCGAAAAAAATGTTCTCTAAATATAATTTTTTAGCGTCAAAGGTTTCTAACTCTGCGATTTCATTTTCAATTTGACTTATTTGTTCATCTGTCAAATTATTTTTTTTGCTACAAGAAAACAACGAAACCAGGATAATTGCTACTAGAACTCTTAGGATTTTCATTTTATATTTTTATAAATTACGACCTAGGTTTTGCAAGTTATTTTTAAAATAAATTTTGGTTTTAATAATTTTTATTTATTCTTATTAGTCAACAAAATATTCAATCGCTTTGTTTTTCCAATTTAGTACTTGTTTTTCTCTCGATAAACTGACCGAAGTAATAAACTATAAGTAAAGGAATGAGTTCAAATCCAGTAAATTTTTCTAGCAACTCTAACTCATCTAAGATAATTAGAATGGCGCCAGCGCTTAAGATAAAGCCAGAATCGAATATTAATTTTTTTTTGTTCATTTTTATTGATTTTATGTTATTAAGATGAATACTATCAGTTAGGTCATTAGTTGTTCGAGAAAATTAGTCATAATTTTTGATTTATGGTGTTAACTTCCAGAAAAACCTAAAACTCTACTTTCTGTAATAAAAAACTAATCTAACTTTATTGATGTTAATTTTCAGGAGTAACTTTAATTAATCTGCTACCATCAGTTTCATCAGAAAAAAGTAGTAAGAAGTCATTATTAAAACTGTTATAATTAACTGGAATTAATGGAAGTGTTTCATGTTTTTTGATTTCTTGTTCCAAATCATGATTGTAAATGAATTCATAATTGAAACTTTCATTATCAGTGTATTTATAAACTTTTTGTCCATCTTCTTCTACCGATGAAGAGTTTTGAAAAATATGAAAATGATCTTGTTTTTTTATTATTGCTACTGAACTATTTTCTGGATAGTTACTTTGATTTCTAATATTCTTGTATAAAATTTTGAATTTCTTTAATTCTCCTTCTTTATCGAATTTATTGATAGAAATATTTCCAAAATAGAATGAACTTACTGCAGAATTACTATTCGTTTGCGTCGAAGGAATAGTGTGAACGTAAGATGCTTCGTTGAAAAGAATATATGAATCTTTGGTTTCATAAAAATCTAATATTTCAAGATTTTTTATTTGATCTGAGTCTGAATTATAGGTTATCAAATTCATTTTATCAATATATTCCTTTTCAAAAGGTGTGGTATTTACGAAATCCTGATTAAAATTTTGAAGATTCAACTTTGAAAAGTAAAACCCATTTAATTCTCGTGATTTTTTATCATTAGAATAATGACCTGCTAAATATACTTGGTTGTTTTTTATAAATATTTCCAAATCTTCTACAATTTTATTATCAAGGTCTATATTCAATATATCCTTAGATCCATCTTTGACTTTTATAAATTTATATACAAAGTCATTTTTATCGATTTCTTCTTTAACTAGAAGTAATGTGGTATTATCATTTAAAGTATAAATATATTCTACAGAATAAATATCTTCAGACTGCATATCTTCAACATTATAACTTTCTATAACTTCAAATTTGCTATTGAAGTTCAAAATTTCATTAGCTTTTTCGAAATATAAAAGATTTTTTCTGATAGTTTTTTCACCTACCACCAAACTATAATATTTTTTATTCTCTGATATAGAAAAATCTGCAGATCCCTTACCACTTTTTCTCTCATATAGGGTTTGTTCTTGAATATCAAAATCATCAACTGGACAAAAATATCTTTTCACTTTTTTCATCCTATTTTCATACTTATCTGCTACTATAATATTTACATAATTATCGACAACTTCAAAACCAAGAATAGTGTGTTTAAATTTTTCAAAGATTTTTTTTTCTTTAATTAATTTTAAATTTTTATCGTAATGAATTAAAGTATAGTCTCTTTTATATGAGTAAGAGCCTCTATTTTTTCCTACACTCAAAACTATTATATCTCCATTTTTTGTAGTTGAAGATTTAATTGGATAGTTAATTTTTCTTTCTGATTTGATAAAATCACTTTCAATAAATTCAGTTTGACCATATGTTGTTAGGAACCAAAAACTCAATAATACAGTTAAGATGTTTTTCATTTTATTTTTATTTGAAAATGGTTGATTTTTTAAGGCACAAATGTATTGTTTATTGTAACAATGTGGGAAAATTAATAATTATTTTTGATTTTAATGATTTTATTTATAGAAAAACCTAAAACTCTACTTTTCAGCCGAAATGCTGTAATGCTGAAAATTTATTTGGCTATTACTTTCTTAGTTATTGTAATATCTGTATTTAATATTCTTATTTCCCAAATCTTTTCATTTCCTTTTTAAAACTCATCATTAAAACTTGTTTTAGCATACATAATACATGTTATAAATCAGAATCCACACTATACTTTAACTTTGCTTTAGAGTCGACCTTAAAATGCGTTAAATTATTGAGTTCATGTTTCAGGTTTTTATTGAGCTGGTAATTCACTTTCACTCTTTTAATATCTTTTGGTGAGCATTTAGAAGGATCGGTATGAGATTGTGTTTCTATAGCAAGTTTGAAAGTCCCCAACCAACCCAAATCAATTCTATTGCCTTGTTGCAATTGGTCTTTAACTTCAAGATTTAGTGCGGAAAGACAAGCAATAATATCAGGTTGAGATAAAGTACATGTTTCGCTGATGCGTTTTGCCAATTGATCTATGCTTATGGTCGTTTTATAAACTGGTTTCAAATGAAAACGCGGCAATTGGTCTTGAGAAAAGCCACTACCGCGTTTCGAAATCGTACATTTAACTGACATGATTTATAGTTTTTATATTATGAACTATAAATGTAATGTTTATTCTTAGTAATAAAGTTCAATATTGTACATAAAAAAATAAAATAGTGTACATTAAATTATATAATAATGTACACTATTTTAAAAAATCATTTTTTATTTCCTTATAAAAGGATAGCGACTCCAAATATTAAAGTAGAAGTGCTTAAATTCAATCGAAATGAACTTGATTCTTCAGTAACAGGATTGTAATCATATTCTCGATTAGTACTTTCATAACCTAAAGTACCAAAACTGGCTTGTAGTAAAATATTTTCTGATAACTTATAATTTATACCCGGTCTGATGCCAATAAAAAAAATGTTCTGTGTTGATTCATTTTCAATATTATCAAATTCGGAAGTATTATCACTAAAAGAATACCTGCCTTCTCCTTGTAGATTTAAGGCAAATTTTTCATTAATTGGAAAGAATTTTTAACATAAGGAAAAATACTATACGAATTAGTTGTAGAAGTTTGATTGTTTGAAGATGATTCTCTTTCATTTTCAGATTTTGCATATCCATATCCTAAACCTAATCCTACAATTAAATTTTGATCAACTGCATACCCGATTTTTGGTGAAATACTGAAATTAAAATTATCACTAGAAGAATCGTTATTATCTGAAAATTCAGTATTTGTATTTCTAGAAATTATTGAAAAATCGCCTTCTACACTCCAGGTGCCTTTTTCAATACTGAAATTGTCTTCTTGTTCTTGTCCGTAAATTGTTAGAATTGAACACATAACTAACAAAATTGTACTTAATTTTTTCATGGTAATTTATTTAAGGTTTATAATGACCTACCACTACCAATACATATGCCAAGATTGTTTTGTGCCAAATTAATCAAAAATAAAAATTATTTTAACACAGAAATTTCTAATCATAACTTCATTAATTAAAAATATAATTAGGTTCAATTTTTCAAAAAAATCAACCAAAGACTAATAAAATTTCTTGTATTTATATTTTGCCAAGACACCTAAAATCACCCAAACAGCCAGACTAATCAAGATAAACTGATAGCTGATAATTTGGTCACCACTGGCGTAAGAATGCAAACCAGTGAGATAAAAATTCACACCAAAATAGGTCATTAATATAGAACCGAAAGCAATAACTGCCGCCCAGTTGAAGGCAAATAAACCGCGTAATCCAGGAACTAAACGCATGTGTATCACAAAGGCATAAACCATAATACTAATTAGCGCCCAAGTTTCTTTCGGATCCCAGCCCCAATAGCGTCCCCAACTTTCGTTGGCCCACTGTCCACCTAGGAAATTCCCAATTGTTAGCATCACCAAACCAACCGTTAAAGCTAATTCGTTGATGATGGTGAGTTCCTGAATATTTAATTTCATTTTCTTCACATTGGATTTGTTAGTCGCAATAATCAAAAACAAGGAGACCAATCCAATAATTGCTCCTAAGGCAAAAGGTCCATAACTACCAACAATTACCGCAACATGAATCATCAACCAATAAGAATCCAAAACTGGTTGTAGATTTCCGATACTAGGATCTAACCAATTAAGATGCGCCACCATTAATATTATGGAAGTGATAAATGCTGTGGAAGCCATTGTTAATTCACTTTTTCGGCCAAAAGCCAAACCAAAAAACATAGTCGCCCAAGCCACGTAAATCATACTCTCGTATGCATTACTCCAAGGCGCATGACCAGAAATGTACCATCTGGCAATTAATCCAGCAGTATGTGCTAAAAACAACACAACCAACAAAGCTTTACTGACGTTAATTACAATTTTATAGGATTTCTTCTCTTTGAAAATTTTCAGAATCACAAACAAAATCATAATCAATCCGATGTAGAGATAATACTTGTAAAGTTTATTGAAAATATCGATTTTATTATATAGAATTTCAGCCTGAATTTTTTCCTCTTTTGGCAAAACTTCGCTGCCGTACTTTTCTTGAAAAGATTTCAAACTTAAAAGCAAATCATTCGATTGTTCGTAATCTCCAGTTTGACGTGCTTGCTTAAGCGATTGCATGTAAAGCGGCAAAATTTGCTTAGTATACAAAGTGTCCACGCCCGTAAAATAGTCTTCTTCGTCCAGTTCTGGATAAGCGACCCATTTGTTATTCGGGTGATCTGGAACAGGAAATATTCTGAACTGCTTGCCCTGCAATGTATTGTAAATCAGGTTTACTTTCTCATCTGCTTTGATGAAATCTTTCTGAAATTGGTTTGGCACTTTTGCTTTATAAGCATCGTCTAAATATTTACCCAATTTGTAACTTCCCTGCATGGTGAAAAAATCGGTCAGAGAAACATATTTAATATCTTCTTTAACGCCCAAAACGTGATGAATACTGTCGTTTTTAGCTTTTATTGAAATGATAGGTGCAGAATACCAAATTTGCGGATTTTCTATCATCGATAACATGACTTGATCACTGTTCAGGTCTTGATATTCATCTTGTTTGCCCAGTTTTCTCAACAACTCTGATGAATAAGTATTGATAGGTTTCATTCTGCCTCCAAAATCTTGAATAACTAACTCACCAAATTTTGCAGCATGAGATTTCTCTACCGTATTTGCTTGAATCATTTTCACAACCTTGTCATAATCCACCGAATTGATCAGTTGATGTTCATGATCTTCTGTATCTATAATCGAATCTGTTTCAGCTTCAATAGATTCCGCATGGGTTGGAATTTGTTCTTCGACAACATTGCCATTTTGCGTTTGAGAAAATCCTGAAAGTGAAAATAAAACAAGAAGAAGGCTTGCGGTTTTGGCTTTTTTCACTTTAATCTTTTCAAGTTTTTTTCGCAATTCACCAAAACGAGAACCTGGATCAAACATAATTGCCATTAATCCTAAATACAATAGAAAATAGCCAATATAAGTAATCCAAGTGCCCCACCAATCATTGTTTACCGACAAAATGGTACCTTGTTCGTCTGGATCAAAAGACGATTGAAAAAAACGATAACCTTTGTGGTCTAAAACGTGATTCATATAGATTTCATAAGGGTAAGAATTGCTGCCATCCACCACTTCTACTTTACTTTTGAAAGATTCGTAACTCGGTTGGCGTCGATCTTCAGTACCAGGATGTTTAGTCGCAATAAAATCGTTTAACTTCAATGAAAATGGTAATTTCACATCTCTACTTCCGTAACGCATATAAATATCGTAGCCAGCAACTTCTATTTTTTTCATATCCATTTGAAAACCTTTTCCACCTAAAAGCGAAATGTTTTTGCTTTCATTTCCTGCAGAAACTTTCACTTTAATGCCGTCAGGATCATTATTGGTTACCATATCTTTTTCTATAATATCGTAAGAACCACGTATTGCAGGATCGGGAATTACAAACTGCATGCCGCCAATATTGTACAAGGAGCGCATTTGTAAGTCCTGAATAGAATCCTTTACCAATTCTCCATTTTTTTGGTCGGCCATTCGCATCCATTCGCCTTCGAATGGAGATTCTATTTTGAAACCAACTTCATTACTTCCAACAATATTTATTGCGCCATCAGTTTGCTTATTGAATGCAAACAATACATTATGAATACTAGCAACTTCTCCAGATCTCAAAAAGTGATCGTGGCGTGTCCCATCGCCTGATTCTACAATTTTCAAAAAGTAGTCTCCGGTTTCATTTTCCACAACGCCTTCTTCAGCGCCACGGATATATTCTAAAAATTCAAATTTTATTGGGTCGCCATTGAAATCGGTTTTTATAGTTTTCCCTTTGGTAATTTTTGGGCCTAATCGAATCTTGTGGTCTTCACTCTTTCGTTTAGGTTCACCTTCAATTTCTCCATCGATATAAGTTGAAAGGTAGGTTTGTTCAGATAACATCGTGTTGGCAACTTCGCCTTCACGAATGGGCATGATGCCTTCTTCACCCAAATATCTTGTCACCCAAGCACCAACCAAAATCAATATAAATGACAAGTGTAAAACTAAAGTTGTCAACTTTTTCTTTCGTAACAATTTGTATCTGAAAATATTACCAACAAAATTGATCACAAAAAAGACCATAATAACTTCGAACCACCACGCATCATAAATCCATTCCCGAGCAGTTACTGTTGTATAAGAGTTTTCAACAAAAGTTCCGATAGCCATAGCAACAGCGTAAACAATGAACAAGACCGCCATCAATCTTGTAGAAAACAGTATATCTTTTATTTTTTTCTCTAACATGATTCCAAAAATATATTGGGCGCAAAGATACTGAAACTACTAAGATTTTTAAGTCAAAGTGAGAGAGACGAACGTTGAAATTGTGTTAATCTTAGGTTTGAAAAAAAATACGAAATACCAGTTGAAAAGCATTTATTTTAAACTTAAAATTACTTTTTTAATTTTTAAATAAATTTATCTTCTGAATTTTAATTAAAATATTTCAATTTATTCAAAAAATCGATTTGTTAATGTTCAATTTTAGTTGAATTTGAATCGGGTTTGCTCCTATTTTTGTAATATTGATTCAAAATAAAACCTATGTTGAACATCGTTATTTTAGGCGCAGGAAATGTGGCAACACATTTGTTTAAGGCATTTGAAACCAGCGAATCAGCCAAAGTTATTCAGGTTTATAACCACCGATTAGAAAGTTTATCATTTTTCAAAAATAAAACTGAAGTTTGCAATAATATTAATAATTTAAAAGACGCAGATTTATATCTAATTTGTTTGAAAGACGATGTCATTGAAGATTACGCCAGTCAATTGAAATACAAAAACACAATGATTGCGCATACTTCTGGCAGTTTTCCTTTATTGCAAAACATAGAACAATCTGGCGTGTTTTATCCATTACAATCGTTTTCAAAATTTGCCGAACTGGACTATAAAAACATTCCATTTTGCTTGGAGTCAAATACTAAATCTGGCATTCAGCTTTTAAAAAAACTCGCCAAAGAGGTTTCAAAACAAGTTTTTGAAATTGATTCCAAACAACGACAGACTTTACATTTAGCGGCTGTTTTTGTGAATAATTTTTCAAATCATTTATATACAATTGCTGAAGATATTTGCAAAAAAGAGGATATTCCTTTCGATATTTTGAAAGCTTTGATATTGGAGACTGCAAATAAAATACAAACGCAAAGTCCAAAATTAGCACAAACAGGACCTGCGGTAAGGCAAGATTTTAAAACCATAGACCGACATTTGTCACAAATATCGGACGAACAAATTCGAAGGATTTATCAACTTTTCACAAACTCGATTATAAAAAAATATGAATAAAAATTACAAAGAATTACTGAACCAAATCACCACTTTTGTTTTTGATGTAGATGGTGTTTTAACCGACGGCGCTTTACAAATTTCAACTTCTGGTGACTTACTGAGAACCATGGATGTAAAAGATGGTTTTGCCATGAAACACGCCATGAATCAAGGTTATGAAATTGCAATTATTTCTGGTGGAAAAAACGAAGCAGTTCGTGCGAGATTACGCGATTTAGGCGTCACCAATATTCACCTTGGCATTGATGATAAAGTGGCTTGTCTAGATGAATTTTTTGATGTTTATGGCATTAATCCCGAACACGTGGCTTATATGGGCGATGATATTCCAGATTTATATCCAATGAAATTAGTGGGATTGCCAACCTGTCCACAAGATGCTGTTGCTGAAGTCAAAGCTGCTTCAGCTTACATTTCTCATAAAGGTGGTGGCAAAGGTTGCGTTCGTGATTTGCTAGAGCAAGTCATGAAAGTGCAAGGCAAATGGAAATTTTAATACTTTAATATGTCACTTCTGAATCTCATCAAGTGGAGAAATCTAGCAATGTTAGTTTTGATGGCACTTTTGATGAGATTCAGTCTTATTCCTTATTTTACTTTTGAAATTCAAATCAATCATTTTGAATTTTTACTACTGATTTCAGCTTTGGGTTTTAAGTATGCTGGCGCAAACATTATTATTAACGTATATAATTCTGTATCGATTCAAATTAATGATCCGAAAATGAATTTTCAAATGAATAAAATCAATTCTAAGTCTGTTTTGATTTTGTACTTCATTTTCACTTTTCTGGGATTAATTTCAGCACTAGGATTTGCAATTTCAATTCATTCAGACAAAGCTTGGCTCATCTTTTCTTGCACTCTTTTGGGAGCGATTTTGTATTTAGCGCATGCCATTTATTTTCAAAATATAGCAATTTTAGGAAATTTTGTCAAGAGTTTTCTTTCAGTATTTTCAATAATTATTATAGGTTGTTCAAGTTTTAACTTACTGAATGAAAATTTTTTAATATATATTATTTCAATATTTACTTTAAATGCTTTCCTGTTGAGTTTTGCCTCTTCAATTCTCAAAAATATTGAAGAAATTCAAGGTGATTATTTTTCTGGAAAATCTACTTTACCTATTCTAATCGGTAAAAGTCGAAGTCAATTTGTGGCTTTCTTTTTTATCATTTTAGCAGTATTACTGATTATCAGTTCAACTTTGGCTTATTTTATTCAATATAATATACTCATGTTTTATGTGTTTGTCACGATCGTTTTGCCGCTCATTGTTATTTCAAAAAAAGTTTTGGAAACACGGTCAAAACAGGAAATAATTCAGTTGAAAAAATACTTGAGCTATGTTTATTTATTAGGTTTGTTTATGATGTTAATTTTTAAATTCATATAAAATGATTATTGAAAATATCAATCAAAAGAATATAATTTTAGCCTCTGGTTCGCCAAGGCGACAAGAAATTTTGAAAGCTATTGGCGTTAATTTCAAGGTTAAATTACGTTCGGTCGATGAAGATTTTAGCAATGATTTAAAACATGCTGAAATCAGCAATTTTCTAGCAAAATTAAAGGCTGACCAATTTCAAGACCTAAAAGCTAACGACTTACTCATTACTGGCGATACCATAGTTTGGCATCAAAATCAGGCGCTGAACAAACCTAGTGATGAAAATCATGCGTTTGAAATGCTTTCGTCTTTATCGGATGCCACACACGAAGTGATTTCATCTGTTTGCATCAAAACTTTAGACAAAGAAAAAGTGATTTACGATGTCACTAAAGTTAAATTTCGAAAACTAAGTGCAGATGAAATATGGTTTTATATCAACAATTATAAACCATTTGATAAAGCTGGTGCTTACGGCATTCAGGAATGGATTGGCAAAATTGGAATTTCTGAAATGCAAGGTTCTTTTTACAATGTGATGGGTTTGCCAATAGATAAATTGTATCTTAGTCTAGAAGAATTTGTAGATTAGAAAAAATAAAAAAAATCCATAATCATGAAATACTTAAGTTTCTTATTCATACTTAGCATTTTGGCTTGCAAAAATTCTCCAAATTCTTCGATTTCTGAAACTTATGAATCTCGAAATCTAAGTAAAGATTTCAAAGACTATTGGTACGACGGCAAAGCAGAACTCACAAGTTATGAATTGACTCAATACCGTTACGGAGAAAAACGAAAAGGCACGGCGGTTTTGATATTTGTTAGTGAAGATTTTCTGCCAGAGCAACAAGTTAAAGCAAATCAACAAAACCCCAGCAACATTAATGTAATGAAATTGAATGCAACAAAATCATTCAATACTGGGATTTATCCCTATCACATCCTTGAAAGCACTTTTTTGCCATTGATTGAAAAAAGACCAGTTTTAAAAATCGCATCGAGTACGCAAGAATGGTGTGGCCAAACTTATGCACAACTCAATCATCGTGATAATTTTGAAATCGTTTCGCATTCTTATTTTGAAGGTGAAGCTGACCAGAATTTAAATATTTCTCCTGTTCTTACAGAAAATGAACTTTGGACACGACTTCGCATTCAACCCAGGAAGATAGAAACCGGAACTCAGGAATTACTACCAAGTTTTGCTTTTATCAGGTTGAACCATATCGATATAAAACCATATTCTGCTAAAATTCAACAATATGAAAATGAATTTTTAGTAACTGAAGTAAATTATGATTCTATAAATCGAAATTTAAAAATATATCAAAACAAAAACTTTCCATTCGAGATTGAACAATGGGAGGAAATTCAAATTAAAAATAAAGATACTTTGGTGACATCAGCCAAAAAAATGGAGCGTTTAAAAGTAAAATATTGGCAAATGAATTCGAATAAATATTTAAATTTGCGCGATACTTTAAACCTTAGATTATATGATTGAAGAATTCATTTTCAATAACGACAAGCAGTTGATTTGGACTGGTATTGTGGTTTTAGTTTTATTGTTACTCAGATTTATTTTGAAAAAATCTGCCAATAGAATTGCTAAGCGCGACGAAATTAATATTGGTAGAACGCGCTTGATTTTCAAATATATAAATGTGTTGGTGTCATTCATTGCAATTTTCTCGTTGCTATTGACTTGGGGCGTAGAGGTTCGTGAACTTGCACTGGTTTTTTCTTCTGTTTTTGCAGTCATCGGCATTGGTTTATTTGCCATTTGGTCAATATTAAGCAATATTACTTCGGGTATCATCATGTTTTTTTCCTGTCCTTATAAAATTGGTGACAAAATTCAAATTCATGATAAAGAATTTCCTTTGGAAGCCATTATTGAAGACATAAAATCTTTTCAGCTTCACCTAAGAACTGATGAAGGCGAACTAGTCACTTATCCTAATAACTTGCTATTGCAAAAACCTGTTTCATTAGTGAAAAAAGACGCTATACTTGAGAAAGAGTAAAAGCTTAATATTAGTTAAAAGCATCTAAATTCAGCTATAAATTTTATAAACAAAATTATATTTGGTTGCAAAAATGAAGCTATGCGAAGAATTTTATGCTTGATTCCTATATTATTATTCACTTTTATTCTGAAAGCCCAAGCTCCAGAAAAACCCACAGCTTCAGAAATTTACCAGCAAATACAATCACTCAATTTTCTTGGAAATGTGCTTTACTTGGCCGCACATCCAGATGATGAAAACACGAGCTTAATTACTTATTTTTCAAAATATTACAACGCCAATACGGCTTACTTGTCATTGACACGTGGTGATGGCGGACAAAATCTTATTGGTCCAGATATAGGAAAAAAACTTGGAATAATTCGAACACAAGAACTATTGCAAGCTAGAAAAATTGATGGTGGAAAACAGTTTTTCTCTAGAGCAAAGGATTTTGGATATTCCAAAACACCAGAAGAAACATTAGACATCTGGAACAAAGACAAGATTTTAGCAGATGTAGTTCGGGTTTTACGAAAATTCCGACCAGATATCGTAATCAATCGTTTCGATCATAGAACATCTGGTTCAACTCACGGACACCATACCACTTCTGCCCTACTTTCTGTGGAAGCTTTTGATTTATCAAACCAACAACAAATCTATACCAACCAGCTTGAAAGGCTAAAACCTTGGCAACCAAAGCGATTGTACTTCAATACTTCTCCTTGGTTTTATGGAAGTCAGGAAGCTTTTGAAGCTGCCGATAAATCCAATTTCACAGAACTCAATGTCAATCAATTTTATCCTGTTGAAGGTTTGTCCAACAACGAAATAGCAGCACTTAGTCGAAGTCAGCACAAATCACAAGGCTTTGGAAATACTGGTTCTAGAGGCGATAAAATTGAATATCTAGAATTGGTTAAAGGTGAAATGAATTTTACTCAAAATCCTTTTGAAGGCATAAATACGACTTGGACGCGAATTCCTGAAGGCAAAGCTATTGGTGAAATTCTAAATAAAGTTGAAGACAATTATAATTTTAAAAAACCTTGGAAAAGTATTCCCAAACTTATGCAAGCTCTAGGGACAATTGAAGAGATAGAAGACAACTTTTGGAGAGAACAAAAGTTAGCTCAAATCAAAAAAGTCATTTCATCTTGTTTAGGACTATTCGCAGAGGCCAAAAGTAGTTCTGCTTACGCAAATCCTGGCGATTCGGTCGCTATTAATTTTGAAATTATCAACAGAAGTCCAGTTGATGTCAACTTAAAATCTATCAGTCTTAACCGAAGTAAGTCAATAAATGTAAAACAAATTTCACTTGAAAATAATGCAGACTTTAAATTTTCTGAAACTATTAAAATCCCTAAAAACAGTAATTATACAACGCCATATTGGTTAAAGTCTGAAGGAGAACTCGGTGTATATAAAGTCGATAATCCGAGTTTAATTGGTTTACCAGAAACTCCAGAGCCTTTAAACTTCACTTATATTTTTGAAATAGAAGGCAGAAATTTTGAACTGACCAAAGCTTTAATTTACAAGTATAATGACCCCGTAAAAGGTGAAGTTTATGAGAATTTTGAAATTTTACCTAAAGTTTCAGTTGCTTTTCAAGAATCGGTTTTCACATTTAAAAATGGAGAAACTAAATCTATAAGGGTTGACGTCAAAAGTTATGATGACCATATATCTGGTCGTTTAAAACTTGACGCCCCATCAGATTGGCAAATTCAACCTAAATTTCATCAAGTTGAAATTGAACAAGCTGGTGATTCAAAAAGTTTCACTTTTGAAGTAACACCAACCCAAAATTCCGAAATTGAGATTAATCCGAGTTTAGAAATTTCAGGTGAAAAATTTGAACAAAAAATTTCAGAAATCAATTACGATCATATTGGCAAACATTTTTTAATTGAAAGTGCCAAAGCAAAATTTATAAATTTTGATATACAACTGGTTGATAAAAAAATTGCTTATATCAAAGGCGCAGGTTCAACTGTAGCTAAAAACTTGTCAGATTTAGGATTTGAAATTCAAACTTTTGAGGCTGAAGAAATCAATGCAAAACTTTTGAAAGATTTTGAGGTTGTTATTATTGGAATAAGAGCTTATAATATTCACAAATCATTGGCTTATAAGCAGTCAGACTTGTTTGAATTCGTTGAAAACGGTGGAACAATGATTGTCCAGTATAATACAAATCGAGGCTTGAAATTGGACAATGTTGCACCTTACCACATGAAAATTTCTAGAGATCGTGTTACTGAAGAAAATGCTAAAGTTACTTTTCTGAATCCTTCTCATCCTGTTTTGAATTTTCCAAATAAAATTGGTCAAGCTGATTTTGAAAATTGGGTTCAAGAACGTGGCTTATATTTCCCAGATGAATGGAGTAATGAATTTACTCCAGTAATAAGCATGAATGACAAAAACGAAACATCTAAAGAAAGCAGTATTTTGGTTGCTACTTATGGTAAAGGTCACTATGTTTACACAGGTTTAAGTTTTTTCAGAGAATTGCCTGCAGGCGTTTCAGGTGCTTATAAATTACTGGTCAATCTAATTGCTTTGGGAAATGAATAACAGGAACGGTGTAAAATACAAATGGAAAAAATCATACACTTTGGTGCTGATTTTCAATGTTATTTACATCATTTTGTTTTATTTCTTCATGCGTAACTTCCAAATTTAATTCAAGCTTTATGACAATAATAGATTTTGTAATTCTTGGAGCAACACTCGCTTTTATTGTCATTTACGGTTCTTTAAAATCAAAGAAAAATAATAACGTCAACGATTTCATCAAAGGTGGTAATACAGCAGAATGGTGGACGGTAGGCCTTTCTGTAATGGCAACTCAAGCCAGTGCAGTTACTTTTTTATCTACCCCAGGTCAAGCCTTTCATGATGGCATGGGATTCGTGCAGTTTTACTTCGGTTTACCGTTAGCAATGATTGTAATTTGTTTGGTGTTTATACCTATTTATCACCGCTTAAAAGTTTATACAGCCTATGAATATCTAGAATCGAGATTCGATTTAAAAACCAGGACTTTAACCGCGCTTTTATTTCTAATCCAACGGAGTTTAGCTTGTGGAATTACGATTTATGCGCCATCAATTATTCTTTCAGCCATTTTAGGATGGAATTTATTTTATTTGAATATTATTATAGGCGTTTTGGTGATTATTTATACTGTTACCGGTGGAACAAAGGCTGTTAATGTAACCCAAAAACAACAAATGGCAGTAATTTTGATTGGTTTGGTTGTCGCTTTTATTATGATTTATTCAGATTTGCCACAAGATATCACTTTTAATAAAGCAATGAAAATTGCTGGCGCTAACGACAAACTGAATGTATTGGATTTTTCATTTAGTTTTGATAATAGATATACTTTTTGGAGCGGAATTATAGGTGGCAGTTTTTTAGCGCTCTCTTATTTTGGTACAGATCAAAGCCAAGTTCAACGTTATTTATCAGCAAGAAGTTTGAAAGAAAGTCAGATGGGCTTGATATTCAACGCTATTTTAAAAGTTCCACTTCAATTTTTCATTTTGTTAATCGGAATTATGGTTTTTGTTTTTTACCAATTTAACCACTCCCCGATTAATTTTAATCCAGCGGCTAAAACTGCTGTTGAAAATTCAGAATATGCTACGGAATTCAATCAATTAGAAAAAAATTTGATCGTTATTCAAGATCAAAAAAATATTTTAGCCAAAGAGTTTGCTGAAGAGCATTCTAAAAGTGAAATGAATGCATTCAAAGATGAACTGAAACTACTGAATGAGCGCGAATTTGAATTGAGAGACCAAGCTAAAGATGTAATAAAACAAGTAGATGAAAAAATTGAAACCAATGATAAAGATTATGTGTTTATTCATTTCATTCTGAATAATTTACCCAAAGGTTTGGTTGGACTTTTATTGGCTGTAATTTTGTCGGCAGCAATGTCTTCAACCGCTTCAGAATTGAATGCCTTGGCTTCAACAACAACAATTGATTTGTATAAGCGCAATAGCTCTATAAAACTCTCAGACAGACATTTTCTAAATGCTACAAAGTTATTTACTTTAGGTTGGGGCGTTTTCGCTATTATTATAGCCTGTACAGCGAATTTATTTGATAATTTAATTCAATTGGTAAATATTATCGGTTCGATTTTTTATGGTAATGTTTTGGGAATTTTTCTCTTAGCCTTTTTTATAAAGTTCGTCAGCAGTCGTTCTGTATTTATCGCTGCAATTATTACACAGGCGATTGTAATCTTTGGCTACTCGCAAGATTGGATGCCTTATTTATGGCTGAATTTATTTGGGTGTGGCTTGGTTATTTCAATAGCAATAGTTTTAGAAATATTGAATAAAAAAAGCTGATTTATAGATAAATCAGCTTTTAAGTGTTTATAAAAAGTAACCAATTACATTGCGCCCCACTCTTTTAGAGAATTTTGGTTCATTTTGATGTAATCTTCATTGTTAGCTTTTTTAGCTCCGGCAAGTGAAGCTTTAGCAGCACTAATTGCTTGCTGCTTTTTGCCAGCTTTAGCATAAATTAATGATTGTTGTCTCAACATCCAGAATGGTTTTTCATCCATCATTTCCATTGCTTTTTCAATCCATTCTACTGATTTTTCAATGTCTTTTCCAGCTTCCTTATAATACACAGCAGCACTATAATAATCGCTAGCAGAAGGTCCATTCATGACTTTATCGATATTCTCAGAAACCAGAAGATCAGTAGGAAAATGAATAGGAACTTCGACTAAAGTGTTTTCCCAAGAAATTTGTAAATGTGCTTTATTAATGTTTATAGCACCGATCATTACCGTAAAGGTTTCAACATGATGATCTATTGTTCTTGTTGGAACTGTAATTGAGGCAGCAATCATGTCTTCTTCCCACATTTTCGGCAATCCCCAACTGTCTACAGAGTCATAAAAATAAACATCCCAGGCTTCTTTATTTGGGACTGTAAAAACAGCATAACTACCAGCTTCAAGAGTTTGTTCGTTAATCACAACGTCATCTGAGAAAGTTATGATTGTATTTTCGTTAGCACCAGTTCTCCATTTTTTACCGTATGGCACCAAATTTCCGAAAATTTCTCTTCCTTTAGCAGATGGTCTTGAGTATGCTAAACCGACTTCAGATAATCCAACAATTTGAGTAATGTTGATGTTTGGACTTGGTTGTGGCGTTTCTATTTGTGCGATTACTGAAAAAGATAGCGACAAAAAGAATAAAAAGATTTTAAATTTCATGAGTTTTAGTTTTAATTTTTAAATTATTGTTATTAAAGTTATGTATTTGATAATAAAAATTATTAATTTGTAGCAATATAAAAATTATACTAATTAAAAATAAGTTTTATGAGTAAAAAAATAAATTTATTATTTATCCTCACTATTCTTTTGACACTTTCAGGTTATGGTCAAAATTTTTGGGAAGAAACTAATATTGACAGAATTCCTAAAAACGAATTGATAGACTATTCTGCTACAGTTACAAAAGCAGATTATTTTTCTTTAGATGTCAATGAAATAAGAGAATATTTCAAAAACGCACCACTTAGGAGTGAAACTCAAAGCTCCGAAATAAATATGGATATACCAATTGGAAATGACGAATTGCTTAATTTTGAAATTTTCAAAACAAACACAATTTCAGGTGAACTAGCTGAAAAATACCCTTTGATTAATTCTTTTGTTGGAAAATCTAAAACAGGCGAAATTCTAAGAATTACACTTACAAATCTTGGTTTTTATGCTATGATTAACAGCCCAGAATCTAGTAAAACATTCTATGTTAATCCCGTTGCTAAAGATGGAGTTACCCACTATCTTTTCGAGAGAAGCCATGCTAAAAACGAATCATTTTTCAATTGTAAAATGGAGTCTGAAATTTTAGATCAGACGGAATCAATGTCAAATCAAGATAATGTAACCATGACTATTGACGATGGCATATTGAGAACATATAGATTAGCATTATCAGGTACTGGTGAATATTCTCAGTTTCATGTTAATCAAGCAGGTCAACAAAACGGTTCGGTTGCTGAACAAAAAGCAGCTGTTTTAGCAGCAATGGTAGTAACTGTTGATAGAGTAAATCAAATATATGAAAGAGATTTGGCTATTACCTTAGAGATTGTTCAAAACAACGATGATTTGATATTTCTAAATGGAGGCAGTGATCCGTTTAATAACCAAAATGGTGGTGTATTATTAGGGCAAAACCAAAGTACCGTCGACAATTTAATTGGTGCATCAAATTATGATATTGGACACGTATTTAGTACCGGAGGTGGTGGAATTGCTGGACTTGGTGTTGTTTGTGTACCAAATCAAAAAGCAAGAGGTGTAACTGGTCAGCAAAATCCGGTCGGTGATCCATTTGATATTGACTATGTAGCACATGAAATGGGACACCAATTTGGTGCAAATCATACATTTAATAATGCATGTGGAGGTGCAAGGAATGGAGCTACAGCCTACGAACCCGGAAGTGGTTCAACGATTATGGCGTATGCTGGGATTTGCGCACCAAATGTCCAATCCAATAGCGATGCTGCATTTCACTATATCAGCATAATGGATATTTCAAATAACATTGATGGAAATGGTGGATTTTGTGCTCAGGAGTCTTCAATTTCAAATACTGCACCTTCAATCCAAAATTTTCAGGATTATACTATTCCATACGGTACAGCTTTTAAATTAGAAGCTGAAGCAACCGATAATGAAAATGATGTTTTAACATACACTTGGGATCAATTGGATAATCAGACATTTAATCCACAACCACCTCAAGCGTCTTCACCATCAGGTCCAAATTATAGATCGACACTTCCTTCTTCAAGTCCTGTAAGATATATGCCAAATATAAGTTCAGTTTTGAACGGAAATTTGTCACCAACATGGGAAGTTACACCTGATGTTTCTCGTGTACTTAATTTTGGTTTAGCAGTCCGTGATAATAATATCAACGGTGGGCAAGTCTCGACTGAAACAATGCAAGTGAATGTTGCAGATAATGGTCCTTTTCAAGTAACTTCTCAATCTTCAGAAGGTCTAAATTTTGAACAAGGTGAAACTATTACTGTAGAATGGGATGTTGCAGGTACAGATGGTGGTCAAATCAACACTTCAAATGTAAATATTCTTTTATCGACTGATAGTGGTAATAATTTTGATACAGTATTAGCTTCAAATACAGCAAACGATGGTTCTGAGCAGGTAACTCTTCCAAGTGATCAAATTGCATTTGCTAGAATTATGGTAGAAGCTGTAGATAATATCTTTTATGCAGTAAATGATCAGTTTTTTGCTATTGATACTGAAGTTACAACCGAATGTACAACATTTACTTCTACAGACACGCCTGTTAATATTGCAGATGGAAGTGGAACTGGTCAATTCAATCCAGGGCAGCCTGGTCTTAGCGTAATTAATGTAAGTGAAAATATTACTTTTGATGATATTACTGTAAACGTTGAAGTAGACCATACTTATGTAGGTGATTTATTAGTTTTAATTCAGCATCCTAATGAAACTCAAGTTGCTTTGTGGGAGTTGAATTGCGGTAGTAACAGTAATTTTAATCTATCTTTCAATGACAATTTCCCAGGAATTACCCAAGGTGATTGTCAAAATAACTTAACAGGAACATTCTCTTCTTCAGATTTTACCGGAAATAATTTAGCTGATCTTGAAGGATTAAATACGCAAGGCCAATGGATAGTAGCTGTATTCGATGGTTTTGCTGGAGATACTGGAACTATTGAATCTGTATCCATCGAGTTTTGTGAAACCTTATCTTCAGATGAATTTGGTGAACAAAATCAATTTAGTATTTCACCGAACCCAACTTTAAATGGAAAGTTTGATGTGAATATGACCAATCAAATTCAAGACGACGCTAAATTGAATATTTATGATATTCGCGGTCGTTTAGTACAGGAAAGTGATTTCAGCAATAATTCTTCAGGAAACACTTATTTTTTCAATTTGAATAATACAGAATCTGGAGTTTATTTAATTGAAGTTATTAATGGAAATCAAAAAACTGTTGAAAAATTAATAGTTAAATAGTTTAATGTAAATATTTATTTTAGAAAGCCTTGTTCAAAAATGGACAAGGTTTTTTATTTGTATTCAGCTTAATGAAAAAACATTTTTCAAATACTTATCTTTGTTCAAAATTATAAAAAATGAATATTAAAGATATACCAAAAATAAATCACTCAAATTCGAATAATTTTTTCTTATTAGCTGGACCTTGTGCAATAGAAGGCGAAGATATGGCTATGCATATTGCTGAAAAGATTATGGAAATCACTCATAAGCTAGAGATTCCATTTATTTTCAAAGGTTCTTTCAAAAAAGCAAATCGTAGCAGAATTGACAGTTTTACAGGAATTGGTGATGAAAAAGCACTTGAAATTTTACAAAAAGTTAGCGAAAAATTCCAGATTCCTACCGTTACAGATATCCACAAAGAAGAGGATGCGGATTTAGCTGCAAAATATGTAGATGTATTGCAAATCCCTGCGTTTTTAGTAAGACAAACTGATTTGGTTGTAGCTGCTGCTAAAACAAATAAAGTTATCAATCTAAAAAAAGGACAGTTTATGAGTCCTGAAAGTATGCAACATGCAGCTCAAAAAGTCAAAGATTCTGGTAATGATAATGTTATGATTACAGATCGTGGGACAATGTTTGGTTATCAAGATTTAGTTGTTGATTTCAGAGGTATACCAACTATGAAAAAATTTGGGTCAACAGTTTTAGACGTAACCCATTCGCTACAGCAACCTAATCAGTCTTCAGGAGTAACAGGAGGTCGGCCAGAAATGATTGAAACTATTGCTAGAGCCGGAATTGTCAATAATGTAGATGGACTTTTTATAGAAACACATTTTAATCCTAGAGAAGCTAAAAGCGACAGTGCTAATATGCTAGATTTAAGCCTTTTAGAAGGTTTACTGACGCGTCTTGTTAAAATTAGAAAGACAATTAATAGTTTTTAAAAATTTAATTATTATTAAAAATTATTTGACTGCGTTCTTTCATGTCTTTAAGATCATGGTCATCTTCAAAAGATGATTCAGCTAAATCTAAAATCATCTGTGCATGGCGGCACACAACTTTTTGATGCTCAGTAAATTTTGTAAATTGATAAATTGTAATCATAGCTTCCATCAGCCTGATCACTACAGCTGGACTTCCTTTTGAAAACTGTCTGATCTGTAGAAATGAAGTGTTTAGCATTCCTTCGTAAGTCAACGGTCGTAAGACATAACGCAAATTTCCATCATCGTCATAGCGATATTTTTCAGGAAATTTCACTTTGGTAAGATAACACATTGTAGAAGTTAAATTATCTATACAAGTTATGGCTGTATACGGATCATTTATTCCTGGAGAAAGTGCACGACAAGCGATTTCTACCATTTGATGAATAGCATGTTCTGCATCTTGTTGAGGCGTTCTGGATTTTCCTGTTATAAAATTTGAATTTAAATTTGAAATTGCCTCTTGATCAATATCAGAATTGGTATAAATATCAAATATTTTCTCGCCTTTTACCAAATAATTTCCTGGTCTATGTTTTGTGATTATTAATATATTGTTTTCAATAGCAAAATTCAATAGCGTTTCATTTTGCATATATTGTAAATAGCCACTTTCTGAGCTTTTTACAGTTGTATGTTTCGAATAGTTTTCGATTATAGCTTCCACATCTTCAGATGGATTAGAAATAGAGTCTTCTTCTATTTCTTCAGAAAATATGAATTCAACATTTTTGGTCAAAGATTCAGAGATGTCAGAAATTACATTATCTGCTTGAATACTTACAGAAATATGGTGAATAAAAACAATAAGTAAAACAATATTGGCAACAGCAGCAAAAATTGAAATCAAAATAGATAGGCTTGGTATAAATTGCATGCCATCATTATCTTTCACAACATTCAATATAATAAGGCAATATAAATAAGTCGAAACATAAATACCTAAAACAACTTGATTGAGCCGCTCATGCATAAAATTTCTAAGTAATCGCGAACCAAACTGACTAGATGCTAAAGTTAAAGCCACTAAAGTGATTGAAAAAACCGTACCGGCAACACCAATCATCGCTCCTGAAATTGTAGACAACACGCTCCTAGCAGAATCTGCACTTTCTGTGACAAAATATTTAAAATAAGTCACAGTATTGAAATCAATAAGTTGATCGAGATAAATAGAAACTGCTGACAATCCTAGAGCACAAAGGATTATCAATATTGGAATGAACCAAAAACTATTGGTCAATTCGCTCCAAATAAAAGCTAATTTTTTCATACAAAAAGTTCAGATTTAAATTTAAAGCTTTTTGTATGAAAATTCAGTTTTAAAACAAATTAATCATAACGGTTAATTCTTGCACCAATAGCACGCAACCTGCCATCTATATTTTCATAACCGCGATCTATTTGTTCAATATTATGAATCGTAGAAGTGCCTTTTGCCGATAAAGCTGCTATCAAAAGTGAAATTCCAGCACGAATATCCGGACTCGTCATCGTTGTGGCTTTCAACTGAGACTGGAAGTCATGACCGATTATTGTCGCTCTGTGTGGATCACAAAGTATTATCTTGGCTCCCATGTCAATAAGTTTATCAACAAAAAACAGTCGGCTTTCAAACATTTTTTGATGTATCAAAACGCTACCTCTAGCTTGAGTAGCTACAACCAAAATAATACTCAATAAGTCTGGCGTAAAACCTGGCCAAGGCGCATCGCTGATATTCATAATTGAACCATCAATAAACGTCGCAACTTCGTAACCGTCTTTATGTGCAGGGATAAAAATGTCATCACCTTTTCGTTCCACAGTAATACCAAGCTTTTCGAATGTGACAGGAATAATTCCTAGATTTTCCCAACTTACATTTTTGATGGTAATTTCGCTTTTAGTCATCGCTGCCAAACCAATCCATGAACCAATTTCTATCATATCTGGCAAAATAGTGTGTGTGCAACCTCCTAGAGATTCTACACCTTTGATTGTCAATAAATTTGAACCAATTCCACTTATTTTTGCACCCATAGCAGACAACATTTTACAAAGCTGTTGAATATACGGCTCACAAGCTGCATTATATATTGTAGTTTTCCCTTCAGCTAAAACAGCTGCCATCAAAATATTAGCTGTTCCGGTAACAGAGGCTTCTTCGAGCAACATGTCAGTGCCTTTCAAACCATTAGGAGCTTCTACACCATAAAAACGTTCTTCTTTATTGTATCTAAAATTTGCGCCTAATTTTATAAAACCACCAAAATGAGTATCTAAACGACGCCTGCCAATTTTATCTCCGCCAGGTCTTGGAATGTAACCTTTTCCAAATCTTCCAAGAAGTGCACCTACGATCATAATAGAACCTCGTAAACTACTCCCTTCTTCTTTGAATTGCTGACTTTCCAAATATTCTAAATTCAATTCATCGGACTTAAAAGAGAAACTTCCTTTTTTAAGCTTTTGAATTTTTACGCCCAAATTGCTAAGAATTTCAATCAATTTATTGACGTCTCTAATGTCTGGAACATTATGAATCTTAATTTCTTCAGGTGTCATTAAGACTGCACAAAGAATTTGTAAAGCCTCGTTTTTAGCACCCTGTGGCTGAATTTCACCTTGCAGTTGGTGACCGCCTTCTATTTGGAAAGTTGCCATTTAATATTTACGTTTTCGGTTACGATTAGTGTTTTTGTGACTTTTCTTCTGTGTTTTTTGACGTCTATTTCTGATTAAATTTGAAGCATCGCTCAATTCCTCATCATCACTTTTCAAATCCAATTCTCCATCACTAAGTTCTCTCAAGTGGTCAAAAATAACCTTATCAGGCACAGAATCTCTATTCCAATTCAAAAAACATTTCTTCATATGATTGGCGATGGTATAAGTCAAACCCTCTTTCATTTCACCATCTTCAATTTTTCTGGCTTCATCTATCATTCGTTTGATATTGTTACCATAAAATCTATATTTTGGAAAATTCTGTGGATAAGACAAAGGTTCAGGCCTTTTTTGAAGTTCTTCCTTAGAAGGCTTAGGAAAAGGAGAATCCACATCTAGTTTGAAATCGCTAATAATAAATAGCTGATCCCATAATTTATGCTGAAAATCTGGCACATCACGAAGATGCGGACTCATATTTCCCATGACATCAATGATGGTTTTTGCAGTTCGATTTCTTTTATCTCTATCCTCAATAGTCAAAGCGTATTCAACCATTTTTTGAATATTCCGACCGTATTCTGGAATTTTCAATTCGTTTCTTTCAGAATTGTACTCTAAATTATCTATCAATGTTCTGTTATTTTATTAATGGAACGCAAAATAAGGAATATTATTGAAACTGCTTATAGGGAAATCACATCCTGCACCTTCTCTCCTACTTCTTTGTATTTTTCTATGACAATATCCGGCGATTTCATTGTTACATTTACAGAAACGCTGGTATATTTGCCCTTTGAAGATTTTTTAGTTGAAATAACAGCGCCTAAATTATCAAATATGGCAATCAATGTGTCTATATTCGACTGATTTTCAGTTGGAATAATGAATTTATACAAGTATGGAGAAGGCCATTTACTGGTTTTTTTTAGCCTTTTTCTCAGTTTTGTATAAAATTCATCTGAAGATTGATTGGGTGTCATCATCTGTATTTTTTTTGCAAATATACTGTTATTCATCGTTTTTATAAACTCTTGTAGCTTAAATCAATGACAAAATTGAAACCAAAAAAGAATTTGCTCATCGGTGGACCAAGCACCGGAAAATCTAGTGTGATAGAAACTTTGACCGATTATGGATATTGGTGTTTTCCAGAAGTTTCAAGAGAAATAACTTTAGAAGCAAGACAACGTGGCATCGATCAGCTTTACCTCACAGAACCTTTGAAATTTAGCGAAATGCTACTCAAAGGACGCATAAAGCAATTTGAAGATGCCGCAGAACTCAATGTTAATCAAGTGTTTATAGATCGTGGAATTCCAGATGTGACCGCTTATATGGACTTATTCGACCAAAATTACCCAGAAAGTTTTACCAAAGCCAATGAATCATATATTTATGATAAAATATTTTTATTTCCGATATGGAATGATATTTATAAAACTGATAACGAAAGATTTGAGGATTTAGATTTAGCTTCAAAAATTCAAAAAGCATTAATCAACACCTACGAAGGTTTAGGTTATGAACTCATTGAAGTTCCTAAAGCTAGAATAAATGAACGAATAGATTTCATTCTAAACGAAATCAAAAAAACATGAAATTGACGCCGGAAACTATTCTGAAAACTTATTGGGGTTTTGAAAACTTCAAACCTGCACAAAAAAAAGCTGTAGATGCTGCGCTAAGTCAAAAAGATGCATGCGTTTTTTTACCAACTGGCGGCGGGAAATCAATTTGTTTTCAAGTTCCGGCACTTACCATGCCTGGCATTTGCATTGTAATATCTCCACTCCTAGCCTTGATGAAAGATCAGGTAGAAAATTTAAAAAGTAAAGGCATTAAAGCTATTTATTTAGAAGGCGGTATGAACTTTAAAGACGTTGACCAAAGTTTGGACAATTGTATTTATGGCAATTACAAGTTTCTGTACCTTTCGCCCGAGCGTTTGCAACAAGAGATTGTTCAAGCAAGGATAGGAAAAATGAACGTGAATTTAATCGCAATAGATGAAGCACATTGTATTTCTCAATGGGGACACGATTTTCGTCCAGCCTATCGCAATATAAGTTTGCTGAGAGAAATTCATCCAGGCATAAACATTATGGCTTTAACTGCCACTGCTACAGCTTCTGTAAAAAAAGATATTGCAAAAGAATTGCAACTTGAAGATGCTGTGGAAATTTCAGAAAGTTTCAAACGGAGTAATATTGCTTTAAAGAAAATTAAAACTGCCGACAAGCATTTCGAAATTATAAATCAACTTCAAAATCTGAAATCAAATAGCATTGTTTATGTCCGAAATCGTTCAAAAACTGTTGAAATTGCAGAATTCTTGAACAAAAATGGTTTTAAAGCAGATTTTTTTCACGGTGGAATTTATGCTTCAGAGAAAAACAAAAAATTGAAATCTTGGCTGGAAGAAGAAACGCAAATTATGGTGGCAACCAATGCGTTTGGTATGGGAATCGACAAAAGTAATGTTGGCAAAGTTATTCATTATCATTTACCAGAAAGTCTGGAAAGTTACTTTCAGGAAGCAGGACGCGCAGGACGTGACGACACTTATGCCGAGGCTGTCATTATTTATAACGATGGTGATAAAATTCGTTTACAAGATCAGTTTATCAAAACCGTTCCCGATTTTGAATCTCTACAAAATGTTTATAAAGCCCTGACTAGATATTTCAGAATTGCTTATGGTGAAGGCGAAAATGAAATATTTGATTTCAATTTTTATGAATTTTGTAAACAATATCAACTCAAAACAAATTTAACCTACAACACCCTGAATCTTTTAGATCGGTTGAGTGTAATCACTTTATCAAAAACATTTCAGAAAAAATCTAAAATTAAATTTTTAGTCAGCAGTCAGCAAGTCCTAAATTATATTGAAGACAATAATCAATACGCCTTGTTGACACGAACTATTCTTAGAACTTATGGTGGTGTTTTTGATAATGAATTAGTTTTGAATGTAAAAATGATTTCAAAAAAAACTGGATTTTCTGAGCAAGAAATTTTCAAACAATTAGAGGCTTTACATCAGCAGAAAATACTCGATGCAAAAATCATAAAACAAGACATGAGTATTACATTTTTACTGCCACGCGAAGACAAATACACACTAAATCCGTTAAAGGAATATACGCTTCAATACAGAACAAATAAGCTAAGAAAAGCAGAATATGTCTTAGATTATGTGGATGAAACACAAACTTGTTTACAAAAATTTGTGTTGAATTATTTTGATGAGAATTTTTCTGAAAATTGTAAAATTTGTTCCGTTTGCATCCAAAACAACCAAACTAAAACTGAAAATTCAAAAAAGACCCCAAAAAATATTCAAGAGTTTATTATATCAAAATTGAAAGATGGTGAAAAAAATTCTAAAGAAATAATAAATCAAAGCGGTTTTGAAAACAATAAAGTTCTGGAGCAAATTCAAAAACTTCTAGAATACAATATAATTGAAATTACGCATACTAATACTTATAAACTGAAAGCATGAGAAAATTGAAGATATTATTTATGGGTACGCCAGATTTTGCGGTTGGCAGCCTCAAAGCATTAGTTGAATCTGGGCATAACATTGTTGGTGTAGTAACCGCTCCAGATAAACCTGCTGGGCGAGGTCGAAAACTGAAATCTTCTGCAGTCAAGCAATATGCACAGAGTCAAGATTTGAAAATTCTACAACCTACCAATTTAAAGTCGGATGAATTTCAAAATGAACTCAAAGAATGTGATCCAAATCTTATAGTTGTTGTAGCCTTCCGCATGCTGCCAAAAATGGTTTGGGAATATCCAAGTTTTGGCACTTTCAATCTACACGCCTCACTTCTACCTCATTATCGTGGTGCAGCACCTATAAATTGGGCGATTATCAACGGTGAAAAAGAAACAGGTGTAACTACTTTTTTCATCGATGAAGATATCGACACGGGAAATATCATTGATTCAGAAAATGTCGAAATCCTGCCAAAAGATGATGTAGAACGTCTACATGATAAATTAATGAATGTCGGCGCAGAATTAGTTGTAAAAACTGTTGAAGCTATTCAAAACCAAGAAATTTCTCCGAAAAGCCAAAAAGCAGAGTCAGAATTGAAAGGCGCACCAAAATTAGATAAAACCAATACGAAAATCAATTGGAATCAGGATGCTGAAAATATTCATAATTTCATTCGTGGACTTTCTCCTTTTCCTGTAGCATGGACAGAATTGAATATGAACAATGAGGTTTTAAAATTGAAAATTTATAAAGTTCAGCACCAAATTGAAAAACACAATAGACCAATTGGAAGTACTTTTATAGAAGATAAATCGATAAAAGTAGCGGTCAGAAATGGTTTTATTTTGATCAAAGAATTACAATTTCCTGGAAAAAAACGCATGTCAACCGCCTCACTTCTTAACGGAATGGGATGGGATAATTCGTTTTATTTCTTGTCATAAACTTAAATTTCAGCCTTGAAAATCGGAAATCAGTTGATAAATCAAGGTTTTTTGGGGTTTTAGCAAGGATTTTTCTAACTTTTTCTTGCACAGTAATTTTTTCCATATAAATTTGTAAAGTGTTAATAAAATGTTTAATCTACAAAATTTAAATTTTCAGTTATGAACAAAACAAATTTGATCGATGCAATGGCAGAAGATGCCGGTGTCACAAAAGCAGAAGCAAAAAAAGCATTAGAATCTTTCTTAGGAAATGTTGAAGGCGCTCTTAAAAAAGGTGATCGCGTTTCTTTAGTTGGATTTGGATCATGGTCGGTTTCAAAAAGAGCTGCTCGTGAAGGTAGAAATCCACAAACTGGTAAAACCATTAAAATTGCTGCTAAAAATGTAGTTAAATTCAAAGCTGGTTCTGATTTACAAAAAGCAGTAAACTAAGATTTAACCAAACATTTTTCTTAGAAAACAAAGGTCTTTTTTTATAAAAAGGCCTTTTTTTATAACTTTAATTGATTTGTTTGATGAAAAATCTTAAATTTATAAAAACTTATTTATGGAAACTGAGGTACCTAAATGTGGAAACATCTTAATTTCTGAACCAACTATAATTGGAGATATCACTTTCAATAGATCAGTAATTTTACTAGCGCATTACAATTCTGATGGTGCAGTAGGTTTTATTTTAAATAAACCTTTAGAGTTCAATCTAGATGATATTATTCCAGAAGTAAATTTCTCTTTTAAAATTTTTAATGGTGGTCCTGTAGAACAAGACAATCTTTATTTTATCCATAATGTGCCACATCTCATTGAAGAAAGCATAAAAATTGCAAATGGCGTGTTTTGGGGAGGCTCTTTTGAAACTATTATTCAAATCATCAATAACAAAGAAATTACCGAAAATAATATCAAATTTTTTCTTGGATATTCAGGTTGGGATCCAATCCAGTTGGAAGATGAACTAAAAGCTAAAACATGGGTTATTGATGATGAAATAGAACCCAAGGATGTTTTCAATGTAAACACTAAAGGTGAATTTTGGCAAGAAAAAATGAAAAACTTAGGTGGTGAATATTTATTATGGAGCAACGCACCAGAGAATCCTAATAATAACTAAACATCAGCCAACCTAGCTTTAGCATTCAATTTTCCGACCAATTGTTTTGCAATTTTATTTGTGAAAGTCTTTTTTCTATATTTTGTAATGGATTTTATGCCTTGGATGGCATTTGTGAAGAAAATTTCGTCAGATTTTTGTAATTCAAAAGGAGAAATTGAAACTTCGGTAATTTCTAAATCTTCAATTTTTTGAATAATTTCAATAACTTGTTTTCTTATAATTCCATTTAAACAACCATCTGATAAGGGCGGCGTTTTAATCTGATTTCCTTTAATTACAAAAATGTTTCCGTTGGTAACTTCAACCACAGATTTTTTTTCATTGATTAAAAATGAATTGTCAAAACCATTTTCTTCAGCAAAAATACTGCCTAGAATATTGACTAATTTGTTGGTTGACTTCAAAGTTGACAACATTCCAGAAAGAATTGTGTGATCTTTAAAAAGTTCAACTTCATAATTATTTTCAGTTAAGGTGTAAAATGGATTATCAAGTTTTTTGGTTGAAATAACGTAACCAATATCAAAATTTTCTGGTGTATAAAGTCCACCACTTTTCCTGTAGACATTGATTTTGACTCTTGCTGCTGAAGTTGATAATTCATTGGATTCAACTAAATCCTGAATTTTTTTCTCTAAGTATTCAGGTGAAAAATCCATTGGGATTTGCATTCTTAAAATACGCATAGAAGACATTAGCCTGAAATAATGAGCTTCCCAAAACATGATTTTACCATTGATCACTCTAATGGTTTCAAACAAACCATCGCCATAATTGAAAGCACGATTGTCGATTTTCAAATTGGCGTTTTCAAATGGCAGAATTTCGCCATTATAACATACATTCATAATAAAATATTAAGCTGAACCGAGAATTTGTTTAAGATCTGAAACCATATTCTCCCAGAGCATTTTGCCTTCGTCTACTTCGTCTTCTTCGGCATAATCTGTAATCATCAAGGATACATCTTTGGTTATTTCGTCAACTTGGATTCGCATTTCGAAAAAATAATTAGTGTCTTCGTCCGCAAGCCAACGCCATTTGATGCGATCATCGGTTTTCTTGGTAAGTAATTTCGCTTCTTCTTCACTACCTTCCCAGATGAATGTAAAGATTTCTCCTCTGGAGTTTACATTATCAGCAAACCATTCACTTAGACCCGAAGGTGTGGATATATATTGGTATAAAAGATTTGGCGAAACCTGAATAGGGAACTCCATCTCAAATTTTACTTTATCACTCATGCTATTGTCTTTAATATTGAAAAGCAATATATGTATATTTGGCTGAAGTATAAAATCTTTATTGAAAAATAATTTTTAAATCAGGTTTGTGTAAACAAAAGAATGTTTTATCTTTGCAAACTCAAAAAAATGGCGTGGTAGCTCAGTTGGTTAGAGCGTCGGATTCATAACCCGGAGGTCACGAGTTCAACTCTCGTCCACGCTACAATAAGCCGAAATCGCTCCCAATGCGGATTTCGGCTTTTTAACTAAATCTTCTTTCGGTTTGTAATTGCACAAAAGGCAACCCTAACGGCAACCCTAAATTGTAATTACACTATGGCAACTAAATTAATTTATGGATGCTCATACTCTGAAATATGGGTACATCCTAAAAATTGGAAAACAGCAAATTCAAAAAAAGATTTGAACAAAAACTGGTATGTAGAATGTAAATACTACGATCCAGATTACAGTGACAAGTATCCTAAAGGATTTCCTTACAGAAAAAAATTGAATCGTTTCAAAACTTTAAAGGAACGTAAAGAAGCCGCCGAAATTCTTTTTGTACAGATCAAACTTCTCTTTGAAGAAAAACTTTACAATCCTATCACTAAAAAATACATGAAGCCAAAAACAGCTTCATCTGATAAGTTAGGTGAAATGTGGATTGTAGAATCTCTTGAAACAACATATCCCAACCTGCCAATCACTGATAAAACAAAAAAGGATATCAGATCGACAGTTAACTCATTTCATAGAGTAGCTAAGAAACTATATCCAGCACTAATGACTAAAGATGTTCACTCTGGTCACATTAGGGATATTCTAGATTTTATGGATATTTCTAATAATCGATTTAATAAGCACCTCTCCTACTTATCTATAGTATTTAATGAGCTTGTAGAAAAACGCGCGCTTTTTCATAATCCAATACGAGATATCAGGAAAAGGAAAACAGTAAAAAAGGTTAGAAAAATTCTTGATATCAAAGAATTTAAAAATATATTGGATATTTTAGAAAAGGATCATTACACCTTTTACTTGTACACAATGATTTTCTTTTATTCAGGATCTAGAAGCTCTGAATTGATGAAACTTCAGGTTAAAGATGTTGATCTAAGAAACCAAGAATACAAAATTGTTATTCAGAAAGGAAAAGAATACGTTGAAACTATGAAAGCTATTATTAAACCAGCTGTTCCATTTTGGAAAGAAGTCATTAGCAAAGCTAAAAGCAAAAACGATTATGTATTTTCAAAAGGACTTGTTCCAGGACCAAATTCAATTAAATCCTATCAAATAACAAAACGTTGGAAAAGACTTGTCAAAGACAAATATGGAATTCAAGAAGACTTTTATGCCCTGAAACACTTATTTCTTGACCTAATGGATAGTAAAATTGAAAACAATGAACTTAACCTTTCTAGCAAGTTAGCTTCACACACAACACCTGGTATAACAAATTCGGTATATTTGGTTAACAGAAAGAAAAGAGAAATGGAGATGCTAAAAAACGTTGATATTAGAATATGAGCAAAATTGTTTTCGAAAATACTGATAAATCTCAAATCGAAAAATTGCTTTTAAAAATTGGCAAAGTTAGACTTGAAAAAGCATGTGAGATGAAAAACTTGCCAATGCCTAAAAAGCTGGAGTTTTTCAAAATTGAATGTAACTGTCGTAAAGCTAAACTTTATTACAAGTTTCCTAATTCTCAATTTGAAAAACATATTTTTCTAGTCAACTTGCACAATGAAGAATTGCCAGATCAAGGTTGGATCATGAAACTTAAAAGATAAATAAATCATTTGATTTAAGATTCACAGAGGGACACACTTGTCTCTCTGTGAATCTATTCAATTTGAGTTGAGATGTTTCCTAAAATCACGGTTTAACTCATAGGTTAGAAAATAGAAAAAGAAAGTTGCACGCATTGGTTTTGAAAGGTCTCTTTTCCCTGATAAAATTAAACTTAAGCTTGATTTGTCTATAGCTAGCTGTTTGATTAGATCATTCCTTTTGATACCAAATTCTTTCATTCTATTTTCAATCCACTCAATATTAACTTGATTTACATTCAATGAAAATACAACTGGTACTATTTTATATTCTGGAAATATTTCTTTAGCACGATTTACCAATTGTTTTTGATTCAAAATGTAACCGTTTACTAGCTTGGACTGTGTTATTTTAACTTTGTCCTCACCCATTACTTCAATATCAATACCCGCTTTTTTATAATTGAGTATGGATTGTTTTTGTTCATTATTTAGATTATTCATAGTCCTTCAATTTGAAATTCATTTTTTAGCCACTCAACTCTGTTTTGTATCTTATCCATATCAAAATACGAAACTGGTTTTCCGATAAACTGCTCTATACTATACCCACATTGAACGTGAAGCTCTATACAGTGTATCAATAATTGTTTTTTTTCCTTTGCTTTCATTTTTTTAGATTTCCGTTTACTAAACAATAAAGAAGCAAGGGCGGGGAGATTTTCTCCCCTATTTAATTTTTATTTCATTTAAGTTTGTCAAATCAAAAACTGCTAATTGATTATGCTCTTTTGCAAATTCAATTGCTTTTTCTAATTCTGAATTTTTAAAGATTTTTACTGAATCATAATAGTAAAAACCATTTTCATCATTTAACCATCCCCCAATTTTTTTACTATGATTTAGTGAATGGCTAATAACCGTCTTTAAGGCTTCTTTGCCAAAGCTATTTTGAGTTTCATTGTAGGCTACTACAATTCCAAATTTTACAGCTTTCATTGTTTCAAGATTCAAAGTAAATCCTTCAGGATTGTTTTGTGAGTATTCCCAAACTCGATCAATTAATTTTTCCATTTTTGTAACTTTTATTGTTTATCGTTATGTCAAAGAACCCTTGCTATTTCTTGAGTACAAATATAAATAAATAGTTTGCTTTACGCAAACTAATATAAGATTTATTTTAAAAAAAAATTTTTTGATTAAAGGAAAATGGCTAATTATTAAATAGCATCAATTCTGAATACTTAAACGCCTTATTATTTTGAGTTTTGCAATAAACAAGCTAACAAACACTATATTCTTGGTATAAAAAACTTTTGATATGTCCATAAACCTGCAAATAGAATACAGCCAACACCAAGCGCCCAAACCCACCAAGGATAAACATAAACTTTAGTTTTCTTTTGAGATCTGTATTCTTTTTCTAATTGTTTTCTGATGCTCAAGCTATCAGATTTGAATTGTGATCGATATTGTTCACGTGTCAAACATTTGGTACTATCTATATGAAAATCAAATTGGACTTTTCCATCTTTTATTTTATAATCAAAAATATTGTTACCAGTACCAACTTTGCCAGACTGATCTTCATCACAAGGAATTTCAGTTTCAAAATAAACAGGTTTGGTGACTTCCTTAACCTCTTTAATGATCATAGTGTCATTTACTTTTTTCTCGACAAAAACGGTATCAATTTTAGTCGTTTGTTTTTCTTCAGAAACTTTCTGAAAGCTTTTGCAAGAAAGTACCAAAACAACAATAATAAGACTTAGAATAATTTTGATTTTCATAACTATCGATTTGTAGGCAAGAGTTCTTTTTTGCCATTATTTGAATTGTAGAATTTGTATTCAGGAATTGCATCAAAGCATGGACATTCTTTAATTCGTTCCCAGCTTTCAATTACTCCAGATCCATCTTTGTCATTAGAAAAATCACGATGGCCTAAGATCATTAGATCATGATAAATATCTTTGCCGTTTTCCTGAAGCCATTCAATAGCTTCAATTATGCATTGTTCAATTGCTATTTTTTGAGCATCGGTTCTGGTATCTTCAGCTATGAAATTACCTTCTTTAAATTCTTCATAATTTAAACCACCTACATAACTTATATGTAGCGATTCTGCATTATACCCAAGAACACCGTTTGTTATCCTAGAAAACGGATACATTTTTTTAATGGTTCCATCTTCTTCAACTATTCGATTATAACCTCCAGTTCTCCAACCTCGACCGCCTTTTGATTTTGGCCTGGTAAAATAATCTTGAACAGCTTCAGCATTTTTGAAACCAGCTGTGCAGTGAATAACAATGTATTTAATTTGAGTAGCTCTCATTTCTAGTATCTTTTTTCTTTTTCAGATTTATCTGAACTGACTCCAGGAATGTCTTTTGGTTTAGATTCTTTACCGAACCATGAAGAAACCTTATTAATTATTCCATCTTCAATAGCGTTTGCTAGCTTATCAAAAAATGAGTAATACTTAGGTTTATATCCGTAGATTCGTTTATGATTTTCACCAATAGAATGATATTCATAAAGTATCACCATTAGCATTACAGCAGGAATAGCAACAAGAAATGTCATATAGAAAAAATCACTTTCAAATACTGTCATCATTAATGAAAACACAGTTATGATCAATAGAATAGCAGCAACTCCAAAAAATTTCCAGAAACTTCTCCAAAGCTTAGAAGATTTTACAAAGTCCTTTCTACCTTTTCTTCTTGCTTCTATTCTTGATGCTCTTAAACCAGTTAAAAAATCACCTATGAAAACAAATCCATAAAGCATAAAAGTACATCCTGATAAAAAGAGCGGTAAGAGAATATCGCGCTCATTGACTCCTTTGAATATAATTTTTGAAAGCTCAGTAAATCCAAACGCTATTGGTGTTGATATAAAAAATAAAGCACCTTTCGAATAAGTAAAAACTTTCTTAATGAATACCAATACGACTATTGGTATTTGTGTATTTTGTATCATGTCTCATCATTTTCAGAATTGTCATCAATAACATCTTTTATATGTTCATTACCAGTTGGCAATCTTGGTTCTCCTGGTTTGTTCTTTTTATCTTCAGCCATATATGTATTGATTATGCGTTATTATTCTTTAACAGAAACCATCTATTATTAGCTGAGCTAATAATAGAATTTGGTTGGGCTTCAACATTTGCTGATATAGCTTGTAAACTAATTCCCGCTTCTGCGGTAGTGGCATCTAATTGGGTATTACCATTAGTTCCATTTGGCAAAAATGTATTTCCATCTAGATCTTTTATTGGTATATTGAAATCAACCCTTGCATTTGCTCTTATATTAATCAACCTGCCATGTGATTGAGGAAGCTCTGAAGTCATATCGACTATAGGAGCTGTTCCATCGGTTGAGTTTATCATTATGTTATAATCCTTATTATCGACTACAACAGTGTCATTATTGATATCAATTTCTATTAACCTAACTTGGTTGACCCTATCATATGATGAGGCAATTGTTCCTGGGTTATTGGGTAATTTGTGTTCTTTTGTCTCTCCATCTTGTAAACCACTTACATTTGGAGTCAACTTATTATACTGAGGATCACCCCCTACATTCACAGTATATTCAATCGAATTTTCATCAATAAATATCTTGGAAACATTATTATCATTTCCATTAGACCTGAACTCAGCGCCTTTCCACAGTTTCTGTATTTCCGTATAAGTTTTTTCAGAATCAATTTCTTGATTACTTGACTTTTTTAAGTAATAGTCACCAGCTAACCTATCAAATAAAGTATCATTGAAAGATTTAGCATTCTCTTCATATTTTTGCTTTATAGTGGCTGGTGTTTCTTCACTAGACTGCTGAACATCTTCAGTAGTTGCAACGGTTTTCCAGTTTTGTCCATCAGGGCAGTACTTTAACTTATTTCCATCTTCAGAATCTAAACCAAAACCACCTTTTATACCTCCAGGCGTATACTGGTTTATCCCCATTGAAGTTATTGGTACTTCTGTAAGTTTGATAAAGCCATTTTTAAATACCATTAATTGACTTAATCTTTCTAAAGAACCAATGTTTGAAATACCAATATGGAATGCAATATCTTTTCTATCATTCCCAAGGTTATCATCTTGATTAGTTCTAATATCATAGGCTCTTATGCCAAATATGGTTTCACCCGCACTATTGGCGATATTTCTAATACCGAAAACACTTGTAGCACTAGCTCTAGAAATGTTGAGTTCACCAAATACAGAAGCTCCTCTGACAGCACTTCCCTTTTCGGCACTTATTAAATTTCTACGACCTACTATCAAGCAGTCTTCGATAAACTTTAAACCAAAAGCACTTGTGCCATTTTGATAACCTAGTATTACTGAGTTTGTGGTGTTTATTAGTGATAAATCCTGACCCATTACAAGATTACCAGCTAAGCTATACCCGCCATTCTTATAATCTTCTGTTGCATCAATATAGGTAGAACCACCTCTCTCGTTTAGCCAATTGAAATACTTTAATGGAATTTCATGGTTTAATGTTAAAACTGTGCCTCCAGATTCATAGGAAATATTTTTAATAAAAAATTTTAAATCTCTGCTTGTACTGAAATAATAGCTGAAATGAACTTCATTCCCTTGATTGTCTTTAAACTTTATATAAATTGGAATCCTACGATTATCTACTATTTCTAAATAATTACCTTCATTATCTTTCAATTCAAAATCAAGATTTAAAATAGATCTATTTGATCCAAATGACCAATCTTTGTTGAAATCACTATCAAAATTATATGGGTTTAATCCTGAAATCCCTAAATCTGGGTAGTTGGCTTTTGTTATATCATTTGTTTCACTCAAATAATATAAGCCGTGATTTGCTAAAATTTTATTTGCTGAAGAATTACTATAATTATTGCCCAGTGTAATATTATCACTATTCAATAGTACTGATTTGTTTGTCAAATATGAATCCCATTTAAACGGAAGAATATTTATATCATCAAACCCTTTACTATCCTTTGGGTTATTTTTAAATTCTGTGTTATTCCCATTAGAATCGATGGCTAAAGCCAAATTTATATTCGAGGTGATTTTAGCCCAAGATTCTGCCTGATTAAGATTGGCATTATCCATGCAAACGTACAAACCACGTTCATCAGCATTGTTTTTTCCTCTTACAGCAACTGGAAATCCGTTAGGAATAAAATTCCCAGAATTAAAAACAAGCAAATCATCAAAGTTATCAACGATTTGTCGAGCGTCAAGAGTTCCTTCCTTGGTAACTTCAAAATTAGCTGAAAACACAAATGTTCCTACTTCTCTACCCATTACCTAAAATTTTAATCGAATTAATATGGAGCCACGATTACCTCCATTATGTGTATATTTTGTATACCCTATTATTTGGCTTTCTATTGTTTTGGTAGCTGAACTGGCGTCAAAATCTGTTATTTTATTAGCCGTATCGAACTGACCAGAAACTGGATTAAAATATTCAACCTTATCCAGTGCTCTATTTGCTAACCATGCATCAGGAATTGAAAAGGATTGCTTGTTTCCACCTGATTCACCAGCAAGTTGAATTTCAATATTATTTGCATTTAACATTGAATAATTCGGCAATTGATTTCCCTGACTGATTGCGTTTACAGTCGCAAACAAAGGGTAAATCCCCTCAAAACTTGCTGAACGTTCTGGTGATGTTCCGCCTATTAATGGTGATTGATAATCATTATTGACACTGTCTTTTGGTTGAGGTCCATCTTCATAAGTCACTTTGGCCACAAAAGCATTAATTCCTTGCTGAACTGTTTTTGTCACTTGAAGGCTATTGTTTTCAGTTTCGACACCATCTATTTCATATCCAGTCGCCTGCCCTGCTCTTGGATTCTGTTCTTCGTTTTCATCCCAAACACCATTGACAATTTCACCCTTTATCTTTCCTCGGTTAAAATTGAAAGTCAATGTAAAAGTTGTTGATGATCCTATGATTCTAAGTTGAGAACCGGAACGATTCAATGAAAAACTTGGCGCAATGAGATCAGGATAAAAAGTACTGATAGCTATTGCATGAACAAATTCTGTCATTGTCATTCCTTCAGGAAATGTAGTTCCTGCTGGAGCCGCTTCTGAAATTTCTACATTAGACAATATTTCTTCCTCCAAAACACTTTGAGCACCACCAGTAGATGGTTCATCAGCTGGCTCTTGAGCTGTGATTTCAAAAAATTCATTTTGATACACTGGATCAATCTCTGGCTGATTGTTATCACCGATTAAGATTTGAGAACCGATATAGAGATAAATGAAATCCTCACCATCTCTTGTGGTCAGGAAAATATTGTGAGCTGCGGCATTTATTGAAAAAACATCATTGGATGAATTTATAAAATCTTGGATTGGAATCTGTCCGATTTCTCCAAGGTCGAATTCATTATTGCTGTAATCTTTTACTGTAAAACCGAGATAGTATAAATCATTTACACTTACTGGGTTTTCAGAATTAGGATAAGTGCCTTTGCCTTTTAAAAACAACCAGGTGTGTACTTCAGGATTCCAATCTTGTACCTGATACATGGTTTGGTTTTTATAATTCTTAAGTAATAAAAGCTGATTGCCTTCAACCGTAAATTCTGATGTGTTATTTAAATAGCTAGCAACTTTAGCTTCACGATTACCATTTGTATTCCAATTGATATAAACAGCTTTGGTAATTCCTTTGATATTTTGATCTCCAAAAATGCTTGAGAAATTTTCAATACTAGATTTCTTAGATTGACCGTTTCTAGAAATACGAATTAGATCATCATTGTTGATATCCTCTATTGATTCAAGCTCTTCTGTGGTTTTGCTGTTCGCAATCACATCATTTCGCCATTGTACTAAAGAAGCTAGGGTTTGTTGTATTTGAGTGATTAAGCTCATGTATATCTTGTTTGCAGCTTAAAATTAAACAAAACTAGGTATTATTTAGAACTATTCTAAATAAAGTTACATTACATGAGAAAATCTTATATTTGTGATATGTTGATATTTATACTGATTTTATTGGTTGTTTTTGCTTTTGGCTTCACTGTATTTAAGAAAGTGACAGAACTTATTTTGGGCGTTGGTTCAAAGGAAAAACGAGATGATTCAGTTAGTCATTTCCATACACATCATCACCATTATTCAGTTGAAAATAATCTGAATGTCACTAAGGAAGACCTTGAAGAATTGCAAAGGCGAAAACATGACAGAGATTAATACTTAATAAATCCATCTTCACCATTATCTATAAATCCTGGAATTTCAACATTTGAAGTTGCAAATTCATTATTTCCTGAAGTTGAATCAAATACATTGTTTGACTTGATCATACTTGCTTTAACGATATAAAGATTTGTTTCTCCCAGTGGGCCTTCAATTTCAATAGCTTCTTTTTTGTATGCCACACTATCAATTAAAACGTTCGTGTGTGTAAGTCCTTGAATGATTTTTCGCATGATCTCTTTAGTCACTGGTTCAAACTCGAATTCATCACCTTCATGAACTGTTGCAGAAATCACCTCAGTTGTGCTATCTGTTTTTTGAGTTTCAGTTTCTTCATCAGATTGACCTGAAACTTTATTGATAGGAATTCTGATCTTATGTTCTATTCCAGTCATATAGAACATATCGGTATTGTGTTTGTTTTTATATCGAATTTCGATGGTATCAGGATGTTTTACCTTGACATTTATTTTTTCTGAAAGCAATGTGATTGTTCCAAAATTATCATCTTGATTAATGATTCTGACTTGAACGGTTTTATTCAGAAAATCAAAAAAATCAATCTCAAACTCATAAATCTCATAATTGCGTCGATCGTAAATTGATTTCGCAATAACATCAGTTTGAACTGATGTTTCCTTGCTAATAACCATGACATCAGCGGCAATTGTATCATCATAAATAATCTCTTCTATGAGATACCAAGCATTCTGAATTCTGACGAAATTACCAGTTTCACCCCATTCAGGCAGATTTCCATTTAAAGCATAATCTGTAATCGCCTCACCTGAACTATAATTATAAATATTTCCAGTGATAAAATACACACCTGTTTTGTTATCCGGTAAAGGATATATGATTGCATCTCTGGAATCATTCAAATCAATATTAGTTGAATGTTGCTCGATTGGAATATTTGTCGATTCATCAGTTTCTAAATCCAAAACCTCAGCTGTGATGTTTTCATAATTTGATAAAAACTGAGTACGTATGATATCCGCAGATTGAAATTGTTGGATTTCAGTATATGGCAATGGCACATTTACTTCACAGCTTAGCGTATTTTCATCAGTTTTGTAATTGGCTGCATCTCCAAAATCTACACGGTTGGCATATCGAATAGAATTGGACTTTGAAATATAAAAATATGGTGCACCACTACCCGCTTCTTGAGTAACAAAGTTTTTCTGTGTTTGACATCCAAATTGATCACGAACATACAAGGTATAATTCCCTGGTGTTAATCCAGAAAATATATTTGAATCTTGCCAAGTTTCACCATCCAATGAATATTCGAGTTCAAGCTCGTGTGGCCCAACTACCTCAGCATAAAAATCAACTATATTATTTACACCTTGGTTTAATAAGTTTACAACTACATTAGAACCTCCAGGCGTGTTTTGAATTTCTAAATCAAGATTATCGGAACTTAAAACATCGATGCCATTGTTGAAATTTATTTCTGCGGTTTGACCCTCTTCAGATTCTAGTTTCAACAGAAAAGGTTGACCACGCGGAATATAAAAACTCATATTGTTTTGCCCTGGGTTTGGGTTAGCAGAACCAGGACTTACTAAGTCAGCTATAGGAATCGTGGTTTCAACATGAATCCTGATATTTTGACAGGTATTTACATTTGGATTGATTCCGGCACTGAATGTTACTGAAGTAATTAAAAACAGATCTTCTGTCTCATCATCTATCACATAACTCACATGATTTGAACCCTCAACCCAGTTAAAACCATAAAAAACGTCTGTCGCTGCAATTCTAACTGTATTTCCAGTTCTTGTCACATTCATTCCATATTCTTCAGCTAAATCTGCCTCTAAAGCCGCTTGATAATTTATAGCACTTCTTAAACCTGGACTATCTTCTATAGGCACACCTTTAGTGACTTGATTTGGTGATTGACGAACATTCACCCAAGTATGATTTGAAGGATAAGTTAAGAACAAAACAGGCATTTCGAAATACACGTTTTCACCTATTTCTAAATCCTTATTAAAAGTTATCTCTATGCTTTTGAATTCTGCCATTACTTACTTGCTTTTAATATTTTCCACTTCCCTTTTTCGTTAGGTTTTACGTTGAATAGAAATCCAGTTTCCTTATCTCCGAATTCATTGATGAATTCAATAAGGCCATATTTATTTGGGATTCTTTTCCCTAAAATAGTTGTATAACCTTCTAAATCTCTAGCGGTTTCAAATTCAACTACATGCTCAAATTCAATCCACTCTGGAACAAATCGCTCCCTTTCCAATTCATTTGAAATGATATCATCATTTTCAGCATATTCCTGACCATTTACATAAGTATGATCAGGATTTATACTCATTTTTGTTTTTAGCCGACTGTTAGCCGTAGAGCTAGTGTATCTTATCCATTCATCGGGAAATTTTGAAACTGAAGCTCTGATTATCCAGCCATGACGTTTTAACATACAAAACGGTGTCAATCTCAAATTTGTAGCAGTTTCAGGTGAATAGATTCCTGTAGGTTCTTCATCGAAATCATCCTGCCATTTTCGCATTTTGAAATGTCCTAATTCCGTTGGTTTCACATCCATTAAGTGAATATCATTATCTCTGTCTGTATCTTCAGTTGGAAATAATGTTTTAGATTTTCTTCTAGTGAATTCTCTACCGTATGAGTCTGCCGAGTACTTAGATTTTTTTACAAAATCGTTATCAATAGTTTTTACTGGTGTTATAAAAGTTGAGGTTCCATTGTATTCATCCAATCCCATAGCTTGCTCATATTCTCCGCCCTTTTCATAACCGATTTCAATTCCTGAATAGTATTTTTTCTTTGCTACACTACGCTTGACATTTTTAACCTGGTATGGCAATTTTATAGTTACGGTTTTTTGATAGAAATACTTTTTATCCTCAATTCTTAGAATCTCCTTTTTTCCATCATTTTCAATACCTAAACCAAGATTCCAAACTGCTTGAAGCGATTCTATATAATCTTTCCAAGTCGTGGTAAATGGTTTGTACTTATTTTCTTCATCACTGGCATCTTTTTCAAAACCCCGTATCCAAAAACCATGAGACAAAGCGGTCATAGATGCCATGCCGTTTTTCTCATAACCAATAGCAGTCCGACCAAGTACTTCAGATTTGAAAATATTTGTTCTTCCGGTGATTATATGAGATAAACGCTCACCTAGTTCATGAGCTAATAATGACTTTGTGAATGTTGTTTGAAATTCACTGTCTTCCTCTACAGTTACTTTTCCTAGGAAATTATCAAAATCAACATAATATCTTGAGCGGTTCACTAATTGTCTTTCTAAAGCTCCGCGAATCAAAATAGCAACTTCAAAAGATTCTCCTTCTAATAATGTGATATCAAAACTTTGATCATTTACATCTACCCATTGATTTGATATTTGTTCAAGATCATCAGGATTATTATAATTTAAGTTTGAACTTGAATAATTTTTCGTCGCTGCATAAATTGTTGTGGTGGATTTATGATCGAAATCAAATCCATTTTCATACACATTGATTTGGATAGCTATGTAAGCCCAATTCACATCAAATTCTGTAATTCTAGGTTTGAAACCAATATCTTTAAAACTTACATTTAAGGTTCTTTCTCTTGAAAAATCAAACATTAACATCTGGTTCAAATCGCCTTGATTCATTACTGTTGAAAAAAAAGTAGTTGGCGTTTGTGCTAAGTTTTGATGAGAATTTTGTTCGAGCTTTAGTGGTAAGCTAATTTTTTTGGATTGAATAATATCACTACCACCATCAAATACGTCCCAATTGTAAGAAGTGGTTAAGCTAAAATCATTATTATCCTGATCCATTTCCCATTTAGACCTTAAAAAGATTCTTCTGCCTTCTAGTTTTACTTTTGAAGTTTCTAAATCTGGAATAGGTTGGCCATCTAATGTGTTGGTCCTTTCAATTTCAATTTTTTTGTTATTTCTGTTTTTTAGCTCTTGTTCTAGACCACCTGAATTGAATTTTAAAGAAATTTTGTTATCCTCATAAGTGTAAGTACTCATATCTAGATAACCAGTATATGACAAATACCAGGTATCTTCATAAGGGTGCTTTTCCTTTTTGCTCAATCTGATTTCAGCATTGATGTCAAAAATATCTTTGACAGCTTGGATGAAGTCAACAGCATCTCCATAAAACTTTAAGTTATTTGAAAATTTTGGAAAAATACCATCATAATCTTCATTCCTGGCCATTTCTTTATCATCCGTTTTCCATCCGATTGGCTCAGAAATAATCATACTGCCGTAGCCTTTTTGATAAAGCTCGTATTCTGCCCTATTGTTATATGCTGGATTAACTTGTCCCATTTATGAATTCCAACTAATATTTTTAAGTCTAAATAGTTCGTGATTGAAATCAGGTTGCTTTTCCTGATTGACAAAAACCTTAGTCTTATTGTTCTTGATTGTATTTTCAACTGAATCTAATTTCTCAATAACATCTTTGTTATCTGAAAATGATTCCCTCGCTTTAAAATCATTCAACTTTTTGTTATTGATATCTACAGATGCTAGCATTGAAGCACGCATCAATTGATTATATTCATCCAAACTTGGTGTGACTTTAGTTCCTTTCTTTAAATCTAAAATACTTGGAGAATCAACGATATAAGGTTCTTTTCCTGGTTCAGTAATAACCTCAGGTCTGACTTCACCAACTAAAGCTTTTCCGCCAGGATGATCTTCTGTACCTTCCATATACTGAGGAATAGGCTTAGCAAGTGCGGCAGCTAATTGTACTGCACCAATTGTTGCTGTTGCTGTTGCTAAAGGTGGTCCGAAAACTGGACCAAGTCCAACAGGTGGTGGTGCTAATGCGGCCATAGTTGCTTGTAACGTTGTTAAACCTATACTTAAAGCAGCAAACGATTTTTCTAGAATTGCTTGTTTGCGTTGCTCTTTACGTTTTTTCTTTTCGAGTTTTTGTCTTTCTGCTTCTTGCCTATCTCTAATTTCCTTTTCTTGATCGGCAGTGAGATTTTCATTTTCAAGCCAACGATTATATTTTTCATCAAGTTTTGCGATTTCCTGATCGATTGCATTGATTCTGCCCTGAAAAATTGAATTTGTTAAATCTCTAACAGCATTAGCCATTTGCGAGGAATAATAAATAATCCTTTCAGTTTTTGCATAAACTGATGATACCTCTTCTTTATCTTTTTCCTTTTTATTTTTAGTTGACAATTCGGACAAGTCACGTTTGATTTCAGCAACTTGTCGCTCATATTGAATGCGTTTGTCTTTGCTTAATTCTTCATTAGCTAATAATTGTTCAACAGCTTTAAGTTGTGTTTGAAGACCTTCCTCTGCATACTTCTTTTTTATTTCTGCAATTCTTCTTTCTCTGAGTTCTGCGGCATTAACTTCATTTTCATAAACTCCTTCTTTAGCTTGAAAAGCTTCATTTTCCAACCTAATTTCATTTTCCATCGCAGTTTGCTGGATGTTCTGTGCTCTTTTGGCTTCTTGTTGGATTTTTTCAACATCCAGTTGATCTGATGTATTTTCAGATTCATTAATGAGTTGCCTACGCTTTTCTAGGAATTTCTCTAAAGCAAGAATTTGTCTGTCATTCAGATTTGCTCTGATGTCTTCTGAAGCTTTTCCTGTCTTTTTTATTGCATTGATTTCTTCATCACTCAAATGATCAAACAAATTTGACTGTTCATTGGTGTTCAGAATTGCCAATTCGATTTCATCGTCATACCGATTTTGAAGCGCTTTTTGTTTTTCTTCAAAACTTGACTTATCACTTTTTAAAAGTTCATTGTTGAGCGTGATTTGTCTTTCTAGTCTGAATTTTTGCAATTCCTCTTCACTTAATTTAGTTTCTTCATTAGCTTCTTTAACGCCTAGAATTGCATCAATTTCATCTTCATAGGCTTTGATTTTATTATTGATTTGAACAGATCTACTTTTATCTGAAATCGTTAACTTTTGTTGTTCATCTTTTAATTCTTGAATTTTTCCTTTAAGAAATGCTACCGATCTAGCTTCCTCTTCTATTTTTTCAGAATTACTATCATCATTGCCATCATCAGAACTATTCATTTCAGATAAGACTTGATTTGTTGCTTCAATTGTAGCTTTGTTTCTTTGGTATTCTTTGTTGACTTCTTTTAAATCCTCTTTATAATCGCTAATTTCTAATGCAGAGTTCCATTTATTATCTATTTCGGATTGCAATCTGCTCATTTCTTTCATCAATTTTATTTGTTCATTTTGAGCATTTTTCATATCCTTTTGAGCTACAGCTCTTTTATTTTCTTCGTTGGTCCAACTCTTATAATATTTTAGTCGATCCTGTAATATTTTGTTATAAGTTTTATCCCTTAACTGTTCTTCACTTTTTGACAATTCAGTCATTCCATCAACCATGTTTTTTAAGATATCCAGACTTCGTTTGAATACTTTTGATAATGTTCCTTCACCATTTTCTAAGGATAAAATGAAAGATTCCCAGCTAGATTCTAACATAGCTATTTGATTGTCTAATGACTTCATCTGCTCATCAGTCAATTTTTTAAGACTACCTCCAGCTTGATCAAATTCTTTCTCGTAGGCATCTACTTTATCAATATTATCGGCTAGGATCAATCCTAATGTGGAAGATTCAGCACCAAATAACTTAGTAGATGTCATTAATCTATCTTGCGAATTATTGATTCTTTCTAAAGCTTCATCCAAGCCTAAACCCCTGTCATTTAATCTTGTAAATGAGGTGTTCATTAACCGACCTGCTCTGGCTGCTTTAATTCCGTTATCATTTAAAGTACCTATGATACCTGCAGTTCTTTGAAGTGTCAAATTCAGCGCATTCGCTGTTGGTGCTACATAGCCCATAGCATCACGAATTCTTTGAAAGTTTAATGCTGTCGATGTTCTAACATTCGCAATAATATCTGCGAATTCTTCACCACTTTCGGCACTTTTGTCAAATGCATTTAAAGTTTGTACCAGGAATTCCCCAGCTTCATCTGATGTTGTATTTAGTGCAATTGATAAATCATTAACTACAGGTGTCAGTGCTTTTACTTCTTCTTTAGTTTTACCTAATGAAAACAATGAAGTGGCCAGTTTTGCGACTTCATTTGAAGTTTTTGGACTAGAGCTAGCAACCGAAATAATGACACTTTGAACATCTTTAAGTTCCTTACGAGTTGTGCCGGCGATACCTGCAAGTTTGTTCATCTCAAAATCAAACTCCCTTACTCGTCTCGTAGCATCTCTGAGTACTCTGAAAGTCAAATCTAGACCACCCAAAACACCCATTTGTGTGGCTAAATTTCTAGCAGCTGCACCAGCATGTTTTAAAGCACTTGGATAATTTCCAACATTGCGCTGAAATTCGCCAACACTTGAGTCAACTTTTTTAAGTTTATTATCAAGATTGGTTATATCACGAAGGAGGTCTTTAGCTTCTTTGGAGGCTTCGCCCTCCTCCATTGCTAGACCTTTGTACTCACGTTTTAATTGTATTAATTTTACACTTTGCTTTTCGTATTCCGTAGCAAGTGTAGACGACATTTTTGCCGCTTCACGCTTATTTCTATTGAGTAGTTTTAAATCCTCACGTTCCGCAATAGTGAGTTTTTTAGTTTTCTTTTGAGCGCGCTCTTTTTGTCTTTTGAGTTGAAGTTCTTTGCGTTCAGTATCAAGACCAGCTTGCTTTGCCTTTTCTTCAGATCTGATGGCATCAGCTAATTGTTTTCTAATCCTTTCCTCTTCCTGAATTACCTTTTTTGCTTTAGCCTGGGCTTCTTGTTCAGCTTTTACGGCTTTAGCTGTTTTTTCTCTAGCAGCTTCCTCAGCTTTTAGAGCATCTGCGGTTTGTTTTCTTAGTTTTTCCTCTTCTTTTTGAAGTGCAATTAGATTCTTTCTGTTTTTAGAAGCCTTAAAACTCTTTTCTAATTTGGCATATTCTAAAGCAGATTGTTTGATTTCATCAAAAGAATTGACCCATTCTTGATTAGCACGAATGGCAGGATTCAAACTTTCAGCATATTCTTTACCTAGATTGAGTACCCGATCATCGACAATATCTTCTCTTGTGATCTTACCTTCTGCCATTTTTTTTAGGTTTGTTGGTTTCTAAAGTTTTTAGCTTTTCATTGCCAATTTTGATCAAGGCATAATATTGAGTTACAGTTATTTTATTAGTATCGATAAAGCCTGAACCTGTAAATGCTGAATAGTTTAAAATGGTTTCATCCAGATTGGTTTTCTTTGATGTTTGCTTTTTTGGAAGTTTGTTTTTGAGCTGTGAAATCTTATTTAAAATAGCTTCACTTTCTCTACTGATCTTATCCAAATCCTTTTCATATTGATTTGAATTTTTAGATTTTGATGAATGATTGAATTTATAACCATAATCATTCAGCATGTCTGCTAACTCATGATCATAATATTTCCAAAGCACACGAATTCCTAAATTGATGGCATTGTACTTTGAGGATAAAGATTCCATCTTTTGATATAGATTAAAAATCTTGGATGCTTTATTGTTTTGATTTAGGCTTTCATGTTCATTCTCTAGTTTTTCCCAGAGTGTATCAAGATCCTTATCTGTTTGTTCTGTGGCCAACAAATTTGTTTCTCCTGTCTCCAAAATCTTGAAAAACAGTTTAACTGGAATGATATCTAAGCTATCGTAAATCAAAACAAATTGTGCTTGAGGTATTTTAAAAATGAAGGCAATATTTTTTCATCAATCACTTTTCTAAGGTTTTCATCTGTCAACCCGAAAATGTCCTCAGAAAGTAAATTGTAAAGCACTTCTTCTTTCTTGCTGTCTGTAGCATCAAAGAAAATGCTGTGGTTTTCTACACGTGCAAAAACACTGTTTAGAAATTCTCCTGACTCCTTGAGGTCAAAAGGTTGTCCCATTCGTTTTCTTCCTCCCGTTATGGCTTCGGTACCTGCGGAATAAAAACCAATGGGATTACCTTCAACATCTGTACTGTGTTCATGAAGCGTATTGGCATTGATTTTTGCCAATAAATCTTCAATCTTTCGTATTAAGTCAAACAGCTCATCACTTATCCTTTGTGGTGTCAGCCTTTCCGCTTTTCTTATTGCTGTTAGAAAGTTTGACATTTTTAGTAGCGATTTTATGAGCTTTTTTTAGTTCTGCCTCACGCTCTTTGGATGGAATTGATTTAAAGACGTGAGTGTTTTCAAACTCCTTTTTGAATTCGTCAAAGGGGCGATTGTACCCCTTTGCGAATTTTATCCCTTTGTAACTAGCCATTAGTCTAGCTGAATTGAAAGTGGCGCTTCAGATTCATACATGATTTCGGTTTGCGCTATAACTCCATCCAAGTCTAGCTCATAACCATTGGCGAAATCTGTACCGGTGATTTCATAAACACCATCAGGATCTGGTGAAACAAATGATACTGTCTCAACAGCTCCAGATGCATCTTTGACCACGACATTACTTTCTTCAAAACTTTTGATTGCATTGCATGAGCAAACCGCCATAGCTTTGAATTTGATTGATGTTGCCGTAGCAGACACCAATTCTAAACGCACATCATAAATACCTTCGTAATCTGACATGTCGAATTCAGGTTTTAAAACTGAAAGCTTGTAAGGGTTGAATTTCAACATGACCTGGCAATTAGGAACACCATCAGCTGGTGCATCGTTTCTAATTCCAACTAAGAAAGAATTCAACGGTTCTCCCTGAACTTTGCCGTCATCCTTAACCACACAAAGCAATTCATTGTTTTCTGTGATTCTGAACACTCGGTTGTATTCAGAACTTTCAAAAGACTTCAAAGCTTCATAGCTACAAGAACTCAAATAGTGCGTGTAGTTCACGCCTTTGATGGCATCCTTGCTTTTGTAATCTGAGTATCTTCCCTCAGTGATCTGTTCCTCTCGATTGTTGACCTCGAGCTCTTCGATATCATAGAAAATAACGATATCTTTATTTTGTTTGGCTTCATCCCATTTCTCTTTGCTTTTGGCATCCTTTATAGATTCAAAAGTGAAATTGCCTTTAGCTAAGGCATAGGTTCTGACAGCACCTTCTAAGCGCTGTTTTTTTCCGCCTGTGTTTTTAGTCTTAGAACCTTCAGCTCCGCAGACTTCGTTAACAACTGTCATTATTGTATGATTTTAGCAGTTAATTTGATATCTCAATGTTCCATTGAAACTGATAGCGTGATAAGGTTGCATATCCTGAAAATCTGTGATGAAATCACTCAATGCACGTTGACCTTTATCAATGCTTTTTATTTTGAAAAACTTGATTCTGTTTAGAATCTCTTGGATTTCAATTTTGCATTCTTCATCAGCTCGATGTGGAATATCTGGTTTTAGGTTTTTTAAATTCAAAAGGAAAATGATCTTTACATCTGTGATGTTCAAAGGGGATTCGTATCTGGTTCTGCTATTCTCGAAAAAAAAGAATTGACAGTTTTTAGAATCATCCAAAAGCACATCTTTATAATCATCGCCTTCTTTAAAAAACGCGGGAAATGTCTTTTCACCTTTTTTAAGCTTATAGACACGCCCGTATGCGGTCATTTTATCATAATCTAGCTTAGTGTACAGCTTGTTTTGCAACAGCTGAATTTTTTCGTCTATTCCTTCAGGATTTTCTTTTGTATGATTCATCTTACCAAACTTTAGGGCTTCGAATTCTTAAACCATCTGGGAATAATATTTTGGAAGCATCTTTAATGGCCTGACTGTATTTGCTTGTCAATCCATTGGCGATTTGATTGCCTTTGGAATCTTTGAAGCCTTCCAACTCAATTTTGAGTTTGTCATATTTCAATTCAGCGTTGCGTTGTTGTTGATTAATTCTAGATGAACTGATCAACATTTCTATGCAAGTGATGGCCATATTGTAACCGATGCAATCATCAAAGATTTCAGCCTTATCAATGATAATATCGGAGTAGTCTTTACTACTCCGATAATATTCATTTTTATGAAGTAATTCAGTCAAAACAGATTTTGTGACATCTAGTTTGAGTTGATCCAGGAATGCGTTGAACTTCGTTTGCGAAGCTTCAATTTCATCCATAGTCATGTAGATGTTTTTCGGATTGACAAGCCTGTGATAAAATGCAAATGTTCTACCTGTGGTTCCATCTACATTACTTTCATCGACTTCAATTGGAAGACTTGATTTGCCAAATCCAATTCTGTTTTTTAAATTCTGAATAACTTCTGGGCTATACATACATCAAACGTATTATGCTGGTTCTTCGATGTTTTCTTCAAACACTTCGATTTCAGCTTCAGAAAGCTTATTGATCTTAGTTTGAAGTGTAGAATCCGCATTGGTCGCTTTAGCTTTCAAATCTTCATTTGCAAGATTAATCGCAGCTACTACACTAGATTTTGTATAATCTGTGCCTTCATAATTGAAAACTGAATCGCCTTCAGTTTGTTCTTCAGTTTCAGCTTCCTCTGAATCCAACATGTAAATAGAATCTACATTATGAATCACCGGAACGGCTAAAGCTTGAGAAGATGTGAACTCCTGAAGTGGATCGTTTTTATGATACTTGGATAGCAAAATAAAATCATCTGCTTTTTGATAAGACACTTGACTTACTGGATGATTTTCTTCAGCTAAAGTTCCCCAGGATAAGTCTCCAACATCCATAGAATCTAAGAATACAACGACGTTTTTCGCCCATGGCTTCACAGAAGTTCTTTTGCCATTCTTTTCGAAAGCAACAGAACGATCAATGATCACAATTTCTAAATTATAATTGTCACTCATCACATCATTGACTTGACTTAAAGTCGGTGTTGGAATGTTCTGCCCTGCAAAACCCATAGAAGCGGCAAACAATTCTTTAACCTCAGGATTTTTTCTCAGGTTTTTGAAAGTTCCGCGATCCATAAGCAAGTATCTTGGCGTGTGTCCTTTCTCACTGGCTCTGTCCATGATACGCTCAATGTCTGAAACAACTTTAGCAGAATCATTATCTGACCAAGGCTTTTCTGCACCGAATTTGTTTTCTTTTGGATGGCCAAAATCAATTCTGATGCCGATACCTGTGTTTTTGTCTTTGTCCTCAATGACAGTTACACCTGTGGATAAGGCTTGCAGAAACATGAATTCCAATTGCTCCAATACACCAACTGTACACTTTTTGGTATCACCAAATAACTTTTTGATGATTTCATTTGTACGGTCATTGTTCTGATTGGTTCTTTCCAGAATATCCAAATCTGTCATTGTGCGTTCATCTAAAGCCAGCTTCATTCCAATCTTTGGAATGTCGCCTTCAGCTTTTCTGAGTGAATCACGCTTTTTCAATGGCAGGCTTGAATTCATAGAAACAACATCAGCGGCAATGTGTGTATTGTTGCTTGAGAGTGAACTCCACTTCAATGTTGGCGAATACACTTTTTTAAGCATACTTCGCCACATGTAAGTCAGTTCGGCTTCCTTTCCGTTGATTTTCTCAACGACTTTAGAGACAATAGGCTTGAACCATTTGTCTACATATTGTTTGAAAAGAGATTTTTCCATAATGATCTATTAGTTTTTAGTAAATCGAACTAAGGCTATAGCTGACTTCATTGCACTTGTATAACTTGGTAGACCAGCATTCTTTGCGGCTTCCTCATTTACAGTTCCTCTTACCATAACTGAAGCCAATGGCTTTTTGGTAAGTACAGTTCCAACCAAAACACCTACATAGGTGTGGTTTGCAGGTTTAGCGGCGTAATCATCTCCAGCGCCATTTAGTGGCATTGGTTTTAATGCGCCTGTCTCATCATTTTCAATGATGGTGTGACCTGCCTGAATAACATCTTTGCCGAATCCTTCGACATCTAGCGTTCTTCCGCCTGGAATATCCTCGATCAATTCCTGAATGATGATTGAATCATCACTGGTATTGACAGCAGAACTACGCGTTAAATTTGCTTCTGGCATTTTCTTGTCTTTTTAGATTAAAGATTTTCTACAACTGAATCTACTTCTTCGTCAGAAGGTTTGTCAACATCAGTTCCACTAGCTGGAGGCGTTCCGGCATAACTGCCATTGTCTTTTTGAGTTTGTACCAAATCTTTGTACTCACTCTCTAAAGATTCAATTTGTTCCTCAACTGGTGTTTCTGATTCAACGTTGATTTGTCTGAAAAAGAAATCTTTGTTCTTGTCTTTAAGCGACTTAAAGGTTTCGTTTTCATCAAACAACTCTCTAGCGGATTTGGTTTTAGTCTCAATGACTTTCCCTTTTTTGATTTCCTGAAGCTCTGTTGACAGTTTTTTGTTACTGTCGATTAATGATTTTGCCCATTTCGGGACATTACCATCATCGTCTTCATCATCATCGTTTTCGCTAGGAGTTTTAGGATCTTCACCGTCACTAGGATTTGGGTCCTGCTTTTGATTGGCTTTTTTCTCAAGATTTCTCACACGATCATCTTCGCGTGCAATGTCCTCAAAAGGCATGAAGTCATTGGCATCTTGAATTACTTCATCAATCGCAGTATCATCCGCATCGTCATCCGGTTTCTTTGCAAGTCTTGCCGAGATTTCGTCAATCCTTTTTTTGGATAAGTTGACTTTCGGGAATTTGGCCTTCAGTCTTTCCTTGATCCTTTTAACTTCTACTGACATAAGAATTAGATTTAAATTGTTCGTTCTAGACAAATTTAAATCTTTTAAGATTATTTAGAATGTTTCTAAATAATAAGTTACACACAAAAAAAACCGCTTATGGTGGGGCGGGTTTTAATCATATTAGTAAAAATGATGTTTAACTAAAATTTAAAGATAACCAGTCTTTGAGTTTATTGATATCTCTAAACATATCGCCTTTTGCTTTAGGCAAAATAGGTTGAGCTATTCCATGAGCTGAAAGGTTAATTTTAAAAGGAAATTTTTCTTTGTTAGTATGATGTAAATCAATGGAATTATTTTCGAGCGGATTAATTTCAGTAAAACCTAAGTCTTTTAATTCTTTTTTAGTTATCATAAATTTTCTATTTTTAGTTAAATAATTTTTCAAATAGTATCCAGTTTTTATTTAAACTATTAGGATTGTATTTATAATCAAATTTTACTGTTTTAACCTCAGATTTCGAATTTTTTGATAAATATTTTTCATTACTAAAGTAATACCATTGATTATTCTCTAAGATAACAAGACCACCAACATATATATTTTCATTCTCATTTAATACTTTCAGCTTATCTGCAAGGCCCACAGCTCGACCCTCAGGATTATGTGCTGTTTGTCCACTTTTAGTGTCAAAAATGCCAATTCTACCATCTTTAAATTTCATAATCCAATCCGGATAAAACAGTGATTCTTTCTCTTTCGCTGTGTTGTAATATTTTAAGCAATAAAACTCTTTTCCTGAATCTCCATTTTTAAACCACCAATCTAAATTGTCTTTTTTCTGTTCCAGGTAATTCAAGAATCTTAATTCATTGTCTCGTCCTTTATATTCCTTTTTCAAATAGAATGGTTGGATAGCACTTAACTCGGAAGTTCCTTCTTGTGCTTTCAATTGTGCATAGTCATCTGTAAAAGTGTATTCCTCTTTAATTTCAAAAAGTGGTGCTTCGCGTTTTTCTATGTCTTTTTTTCGCTTTTCAAGATATTCTTTTTTTACAGGATAATAGTCTTTCAAAGTTTTAGTTAAGGCTTGTCTGAAAATACTTGATTGCTCCTTGTTTAAATCATTGATTAGAATACGATAGTACAAGTTACTGTCTTGGTCAAATATACTTTTAAACCATACTCTAAAAGCCGATTTCAAAGGCGACCAAGAACGAGAAACGTTTGAAACTTTTGCTTCTGTTTCTGTTTGTTCTGAAAGAAGTTGAAAGCAATACCAATTGAATAATTTCTCAACATCATTTCTTGAAATTTCATAATCTTCTTCGTGTCCTTTTTTGGCAAAGTCTAAATTGATTTTGTCATAATCTGTAAACTCCGCATCAACAATTAATTTGTTTGTTAAAGTTGGGTTTATGTTTATGCCTTTTGCTTGAATTTTTTCTCGCATTATAGCTGGGTGGTCTTGCTCTTCAAAACCAAAATAATTGTCAAATGATTTTAAGAAACCCATTTGAAATTTTACTGCGTGACCTAAATCGCCATAATCAACACGAGAAACAAAGTCAGAATATAAACCCTCAATATTCTCTAAATCTTCTTTTCGTTTTGAGGTGTATATAAAAGGTTTGTTTTTAGTTCCTTGGTCTGGGATTTCTACATCATTACGCTTGTAGTTGGTGTATAAATATCCTGTTCGTAAATTCGGATTGTTCTTGTAGTCGTCTTTGCGGTTTGGTTCTGCCATTCGTAAAATTCTACCAATGGTCTGAACGTAAAACGAAGCTGAATTAATCTCTCTGAACATTACCAAAATATGAGCTCTCGGACAATCCCATCCTGTTCCTGCGGCTTGTTTGAAAAGCATAAAATCTACATCACTTTCATTGTGTGTAATGAAGTCCATATTTTTCTGCTTGCCGTCAAACCATAAGGCAACATTTCTGTCTGTGTTTATTTTCTTTTTTTGAAGATAATTTAAAACTATTTCCTCTTTGGTTTTTTGTCCTGCGTCTTTCAAACGACTATCGTCATTTGGCAATTGGATTAAAACCAATGGATTTATGTTTTTGCCTAAAGTTTTGTATTCAGCTTTTATTTCTTGTTGGCGTTCAATAGCTAAATCTAAAAGTAACTCGTCTAAATCTTTGTTTGGGTATTTTGCTAAATCTTCTTCGGTTTGAACTGCAATTTTTTCTTTGATTAATCCTTCTTCAACTACTTCTTCACGTTTAACCCCAACGTAACCTGCTGTTCCTTCTTCAATTTCATCAATTCCGGGTATGTTTTTGGGCGTTGCAGAAACATTGAGAATTACTTTTGGATTGATAATGTCAATTACCTCTTGGGCTAAATTTGTATCTCGGTTTTTGTGACTTTCGTCTATGATTAAAACAAATTCTCTACCCTCTTTGTGGGTGTTTTCGATTAAATCCTCAAAGTAGTAACCTTGCTCTTTTAAAAATTCTTCTTCATCAGGTCTTCGCAACAATCGGTTTTCTTTTTTGGAAGCAACCAACTTTTGCCAATTGATAAATAGAATATCGTTTTTGTATAGTTTGCCTTGTTTAAAATCATTTACTGTAAGTAAACCATTTTCAAGATTTGTATCAAAATACTCGTGAAACTTGTCTTTGCTTTGCATTGCCAAGTCTTCCGAAAACGTAATCCAAATAAAAGCTTTATCATAATCCCAAGTTGGTATATTGTTCAAACTATGCACAAAGTTGGCAACCATAAAAGTCTTACCACTTCCTGTGGGTGATTTGAACGCCAAAAGTCTTTGTGGTTCTGTATTTCCCCACAAATTTGTAAATGTGGAAACTAATTTATCTATGGCTTTCGTTTGAAAGTTTAATGGACTGTATCTGCTCATACGGTAACTATATTATATATCCTTTTGTAAATTTCTAAAATGGGTTGTGGAATGGTTTTAATTGTAATGTGTTCCAAATGGTCAAAAAGAGCCTCAAACTCACTTCTATTTCCCCAACTAAAAAGATACAATGCGATTGGTTTTTCTATATTTTCTACTTTCTCTAAAAAAGCCTCCATTTCAGTCATTTCTTCTTTGAAGTAAATGGCGGTTACTTTTTTATCGTTTTCAAACAGTTGATAACAACTGCTTAATTCTATTTCTTCTAATGTGTTTTCTGCAATGGCAAGCAAATAGCCTGCTTTGTGAGCCAATGAAGATTTATCTTCATCTGTTGCTGAAAGAATATTGTTAGAACCTACAAAATCGGTTTTGTAAAATTTTAATGAATTACCAAGCCCTTGGATTTTATTTTTCTTTAAATCAATATATCCCTCAATAACTTTTTTACTTCTTGGATATGTTACTTCAGTACAAATATTTCCTTCATCATTTGTACAAATAATGTTTTGAATTTTATATCCTTGATTATTTAAATCTAAACAAGCGTGTAATGTAGTGCCTGAACCTGCAAAAAAGTCTAAAACGGTAGATTTTTGGTTTGTTGATAATTGAATAAGGTCAATAATTAAGTCAATTGGTTTTGGGTTTTTAAAAGCCTTATAGCCTAAAATGTTTTTTAATTGTGCTGTGCCATTCCCACTTGAATATTCAGGCTTGTAAAATAATGATTTCGGTTTTTTTGTTGGTAATTCATTTAAATCAGGTCTTTGTTTTTTATATAAAGAAATCCCGTTTTTGGTTCGACTGATAATAACGTCTGTTTTTAGTCTTTTCCTGTTTTTTTCTGAAAATCCCCAACGCCATCTGCCGTATTTATCGCCTGAAAAAGGTAAAACAGTTTCAAACCCATCTTTTTCATATTGCGCTATTATTTCTTTTAAGAATTTATCATTAAAGGTTTTTGTCTGTTTATCATATAGTTGAAAATGTTCCTCTTTTGTAAGAGAGAATGCTTCGTCATTTTTTATAAATATTGGATAGAACATTTCTGCCCTATCTTCTCTTTTGTCTTCTTCTCCTGTTGCACGCATAGGTGCACCTTTTTTGAAAAAACCAATTTCATCTTCTTCCCATTTTTCTAATTCAGAATCATCTAAATCAAATTGATTAAATGTGCATTTAGAAATGTCTTTAGCAAAAATTACTGTGTATTCGTGAGTTCCTGCAAAGGCAAATTCATCTTGATTACCTTTAAGGTTCATAATTGTTGGTAGCACCGCAACTTGGTTGTAACTGCCAAAAACCTTTGCACAAAGTAAAACAAGGTTTGCTACTTCATTATCGTCAATACTTATTACGATTTTGCCTGTGTCTTTTAGTAAGTCTTTTGCTAAATCTAATCTTTTGTACATAAAAGAAAGCCAATAACTATGTCTTAATGGCGAGTCTTTCGGTACAGTAGTTCCATCAGGAAATTTGTCGATTATCCTTTTGTCTTTATATGTAAATCCGTCCTTTCCTGTGTTGTAAGGTGGGTCAATATAGATTAGGTCAATCTTTCCTTTGTGCGTATAATTTAAGCAAGTAAGCGAATGGTAATTGTCTCCTTCAATTAAAATGTGGGTTGGTTTTCCGTCCTCATTTTTTATGGCTTTTTCTTTTACCTCTGTCAATATAGGTAGCTGGTTTTCACTTTCTTCTTCAAATGCTTCTGGCACGTCCAACCAAGTAATTCCGTATTTCTCGGTTTTAATTCGGTTGTTGGCAACTTCTAGTTTTTTTTGTAAAATATGAATTTCTTTAAGCAATTTTTGCTCTTTAGATATCTGATTCATTTTCTTAAATTATTTTATTAAAGCAATTACTAAGTAATAGTAAAATTACCTCTGCAAAACTAATTTAATTAATTGCAGAAATACTAATTATAGTATCCAAAACTCAATAAATATAAATCTTGTTAGAATAGCTATCAACTATCAATTTTATTTTCAAGTAATTTTATTTTGTTTTCAAGTTGCCTAATTTCTTCAACATTATTTTTAAGCTTTTTTATCTCACTTCTGACGGATGAATTTGATTCATTTACATCTTCTGATTCATTTATCTCTTCTTCATTAGGCTCTATAAAATCAACAGCTCCACCTTTTTGAGTAAAATTAATTAGTTTAGTAATAGACTTTTCTAAAGCATTTACTTTATCGCCTTCTGTTTGTTTATTTAAACCAAGTTCTTCGATAACTAATTCAAGTATTAAATTAATTCCTTTTTCTTTTTCAAGTTTGGCTGCTTTTTTAACCTCCTTCTCAATGTTTTCATTAGAAAGTTTCATTGCCTTTAGCTCTTCAGCTTTCTTTAATATATCAATTACTCTTTCAGCAATTTTAAGACCTTTGAGCAATATGGTACTAACCGAAGTTGCAATACTAGCCAAAACTGCCATTTCGATAATTAATGAACCTTTTTGAGCTCCTACAATTTTAAAATCTTCTGGAGTAAAGCCTTGAGCCATTGCAATCCCGCGCCCTATATCATACCAGACTGTGCTAAGTTTTTTAAAATCAGTAATATCGTTAATTGCAACACTATCTTGAAAATACACTCGCATCATTATTGTATCTTCAGGTAGCTCTCCGTCATCAATTGAAAATGACTTACCTAAAACTGTATCTAATTCATTAATTTTTTTTACTGCATTTTGAACCCTACTGTTAAATTCTCCGACTTTATTTGCAGCAGTTGCAATATCTAATTTGTTTTTATATAATATTGACTCAATATTACTTATCCCTTCACTTCCTAAGAGATCTAAAATTTCTATCTGTTCTAAAAATTTAATTTGTTCTAATGTCAATGAATTTATATTTACTTCAGTTAAAGATTCAAATAATTCATTCTTTTCATTTTCAAAAGGCTGTTTAGAATTTGAAGTATTTTGATTCATTATCTTAAATAAATCACTGTAATAATTTGGTATTTTTCTCTTAACAATATTTTTCTTGAACCATTCAGTCAAACGTAATAATTCTGATATTTGCATAATTTAATTTTACTAAATTAATAACTCTCTATTTTTAAATATTTTAATGTATTATTAAAACATTTATTTTACAAATTTTTCATTTCCCAATAATTTTCCACGCCTATTTTTTCTCTATCTTTAAGATATGAACAGAAGATAGATGCTTTTTTCAAATTGACTAATCCTTTAGCAATTTCTGGTAGCATTTCTTCAGTCAAATTCTTATTTGTCAAATCTATTCTTTTTGTAACGGTTGGAATATTAGGTTTAGAGATAGCATCCTCAAATGGGTTTTGATTTGAGTTTTTGTCCATAAAATAGATACTTTGTGAATAATTGTTTCCTAAATTATCTCTGTATTGAACATAAATTTCAAATGCTCTATCTCCAATTGGATAATCAATTGGCATAATTATTCTTTTATTTTTTGGAAATGAATGATAAATTCCTCTTTCACATATTGCCCATAATTCATCATCTATTAAATCTCCAATTTTCAAATTTTCCTTATGTCTTTCATCGACCCAATCTTCAATAAATTTTTTATGTTCATAGCTAAATTCAGCTTCAGTGATAAATAACCAAATGTCAACATCAAATATTGGGTTATCACTTTGATTAGATATAATTAAACATTCTTTCCCTCTGATAATTTTTGAATTATACTGTAAAAATGGAAGATTGCTCAATCTAATTTGCTCGTTCATTAATTTTGCTGTTTGTTCTTGAGCATCAGCAGTTCTTGATAATTCTTCCCTTGTGTATTCTAACTCTTTTCTTTGTAAACTTAATTCTGTTTTTTGAAGATAAATAGTGTAAATTATAACAGCCAAAGCTAAACCTGAAAATAATGAATTTATTGCTCCAAAAGTATCACCAAATGAAGCACTTTCTTTCCAGTTTTTAAAAAAGAACCAACTTATAATTCCAGAAAAAAGCCAAATTGAAATCACCAAAATTATTAGTGATTTCAATGAAATCATGTTATTGTCTTTTTTTTTAGCCATTAGTTTTTTCAGCTTGTGGGCAACTTCCAAATATCAAGAACAATTATAGAAAACTTATTGATATTGACTGTTTATGTTAACGGATATAAATATATATAAAATTATTCAACTGGAGCTTTTTCGGTTTTAATCCCTTCCATTTCCTTTTCAACATCTTTGACCAGGTCTAGTTTTTTTATGGCAGTTTCCACGCTCATAATGCCAGAATCAACTGCACTAGCATAAGTTTCAATCGTTTCTTTGATGTCATCTGGAATGATGGAATTGAACTGAACTTTAATGTAAGTATTTTCAACATACTTTTTGAGATTAGTCAATCTTGTTTCGATAGTCCCAGAAATAAATACATTGATGATCCGCTCGATCATTGGCTGATTCAAACTGGTGTTATTCATTGTAGCTTTGATCATAGCATCTAAAAACATCAGCTTTATGGCCACGCCTGAAATAGTACCCAAACCTTTGATATTGTCAAATGAGATATCAGGCGTTGATGATAAGGAATAAATATATTTTTCAAGTCGATCCAATTCGAGCTTGACAGATTCAGGTGCATTGTCATGGGTTAAAAATTCAACATCAGAAGAGATGATTTTGCCATCGTCGGTTTCCTTTTGTTCCAATCTAAAAGCTTTGCCATCTTCATCTTTATCAGGTGCGCCTTCCACATCACCGTAAAGCTTTAGAATTGGATGCCCAGCATAATCATTTGAATTACCTAGCTTTGATAGACTGACCTCTAGCCTATCAATCATTTTTTCAGAAATATGCCATTCTGGTTTGTCTTGAGCGGTGTAAACAATTGGAATTTTAGAAAAACCATGATCTTCAGAATCCATAAGTTCCATTTTACCTGTGGTGCTTTTAAGCTTATAAACTTTGGTTTCATCGTAAATCCAAGCGTGTTTGGTTTCTTTATTCTCTTCATCTTTTAATGTGAATTCCCACATAAAAAGCTTCATATCACCATACTCATCAAAGTATGGAGACATCACGCCATATTTGTTTTCAAGGACTTTGGTTTTGATTTCCTTGTTTTTATTACTGCCTAGTTTTTTGTTGAAAGTTTTGTTTTTGTCAACGTCTTTGATGTAAAACAATAAAGCTGATTGCAATTCACTTTTACGCAAAGAAACCATTTTCATAATACTAGAATCAACTCGGTTCGCTTCCCAGAGCCTTTCAATTTCTTCGGTTAAGTCGTTGGCTTCACTTGGAACTAGGCTGACAGGTTCACCAACTTCAAAAGCTGTGGATGTGGTGACGATTTTATTTTGAAACGGCACAGGTATTCTCACAGAGCTAACTTTTTTCCGCTTCTCTCCTTCTCCAATCATTTTATCCTTTTGAACCTTACCGATTTGAGTATCACGTAAATTCCTATCAATAAGATCAAATTCAGATTTGAGGTTTTTGATTTTGGTGAAATCCATAAAGCATCTGTTCTTGATCAGATTGATAGCTTTTTGCGGTTCTGTTTTGATTAACTCGACTAGTTCCATAACTCCTGATTTAGTATGCTACGCCCATTTGAGCGAGACTTTTATTTGTAATATGTTTTTTGCTACTGACGTTGTGTGAGATGTGGCCATAACGAACTGCATCCCAGAAATGGTTAAAATCATCAATTGGTTGATTGATCAGAATACCATTGACTTCTTTGAAAGTGTAGTTTTCCCTTTCCTTTTTGACTTTCTTATAAAAATCGTTTTTGACGATGTGGATTTTCTTTTTCTTCATCGAGAGAATCCAATACATCACAGATTTTTTCTTTGAAATCTTTCTAGCGTTGAAACCTCTTTTCCTGAGGCCTTTCACCATTTCAATCGTGCCTTTGTTTTCGCTGATATGTTTATCTGAAGAATCACAATCAATCGGTTTAGACCTTTCAATATCTAAATCAACTAAGATTTGAGATAATTCCTCGTCAGTTTCAATGGCTTTGTAGGTCAAAGGTTCTGCATAGATATTGTTTTCATCCTCTGCATACCTAACAAGCACATTAGGATCTGCGGTGAAACCAAAGTCATTGGCATAAGTGAAATCAATGTCTGGAAATTCATCAATCCATTCTACATTGGTGAAGATGACGCCTTGCATTGCACCACGAAGACCTAAACCATAGACTTTCCACATGAAAGGATCAGCGGTGCCACTTGTTACATTTTTTGGATGTGGTGGCGGTTGGTTTTTATCTGAAATCGGTTCGCCATTATAATATAAATCATCGTTTTTGATTTCATAGCTATTCGGTTTGTAAGGCTCATAACTCAATATTTTTCTTCGCTCTGGAGATGAGATGTGTTTGTTCTGTTTGAATGTAGTTCTAAGGAAACCAACATCATCACGGGTGGTGACTTTATCAAATACCCAATGATCTGTAAAGCTAGGATTGTAATCTGCCCACCAGAATTTACGGCATCTCATTTCAGCATGATCAAAAATATTCTGCGGAATGTGCATGAGCTCATTGAAAAACACATAATCTGCACCTGAACCGTGCTTTTTTCCAATCTTATCACAACCTTGAAAGGAAATGACATTATTGCCTATTTTAAAACTTTTTACTTTCTGTGCGTTGTGGAATGGATTAGGCAAGTCAAAATCATCTAAACGTCTTTTGAAATCATCGTAAAGCGATTCTTCAAAAGATTGATAAGTTTCTCTGTAAATATTGATTCTGCAATTTTCTTCGACTTCAGTACAAAGCCAAATGATGATATCGACACCACTCCAAGTTTTTCCAGATCGTGATGATCCTTCTAAAATACATCCGGCATAACCTCTGAGTAGTTTCCCTAGTTTAGAAAACTTTTGTTCTATGATGGATTGATGAAGAAACTTATAATTTGGATTGGTGTATTCATCGTAGGTATTCAGCGATTGATACCTCAATAAAACTTCCAATTCATATATTTCTTCATCTGTGAGCATTAGTCTTCAATCAATACTGACTTACCGCTATGTGTTTTATAATAGTTTTGAGTTTCGCGATCATCCAAGATGTTTAAATTTTCTTTGTTCTCATCCGCTAGATCCAAAACTGCATAACCAATCAGTTCAGCATTTTTGGTTTCTTTTTCATTGACGAAGACTTTACCTGATTCAATTTTTAGACTACTCATCTTTCTTGTTTTTTGCTTTATTCAGTAATTCTTGAATTCTATTCTGTTTTTCTTCGTCAGTCATGCTGGAGATTGATTTGCCTTTACTCGTTAAATCAACTCTTTGTTGTGGTCTTCCCTCCTGGCGATCTAATATTTCTTTTCTTGCTTTGTGATTACCTTGAATGGCATCTGCAAAAAGCAAGTTGGCCAGTAATTCATTCATAGATGAGTGACTTTCAACTTTACCTTTTCGGACTTTTGCTTTGCCTTCGGTATTTGTGATTTTGATATCGAATTCAATCGACATCGCCTTACCAAGCTCTTGTAAATACTCAGTCGTTGTTTTGCCTTTTCGTCCAGCATTTTCAGGTTGGTTTTTAGATGAAAACTGTTTATCTGGATTAGCGCTTTTACCTTTCTTAAACCTGCCTTTGGCATCGCGTTCAATTTTATTTTTTGATTTACTCATTCCGTCCGAATTTCGTGCGATTAGATATAGTCTAGCTTTATTCGACCATCATGCCTTCAGATATATCCAAAACATCCTCTAAAGTCTCAATTTGAGCTTTCACACGTATGTAGTCCTGTTTGATTAAACTGTTTGATTCCGTTGAATTCACAAGCTGTGATAACTCTTCTCTTTTCCTCTTTAATCGTTCTAGTTTCTTTTTTAAAATTTGATTCATCGCTAAATATTCTTTTTTCATTACACAGAGAATTTTAAATTATCTCTGCAATTATATTAATCGCTAATTTTCCATCCAACCAAATTGACAAAATTACTGCCGTTGTTTTCGTAACCTCTAAAGTTGACACTTACTTTTATGCTGTCATCTTCTTGATAGTTTTCAAGCAATGCAGACTTATCTTTAAGGAAATCAATAGGAATAATTTGCGGATAATTCCCGTTTGGAACTTTTAAAAGCAATTGTCTTTTATAAAATCCATGTTCCCCATATTGTTGGATATTTTTAATTTTATGGATTGTTCCTTGTATTTCTATGATTTGAGTAAATTTTGATTCAATTCCCATAATCTAAATTTTTTGAGTTTTATTCCTGTCCTAAGCGCTTTGTTTCTTAGGATAGGGTTTAGCCATTTTCTTAAGTTTCTTTCTTTGCTTACGATCTAGTGGATACACATACTTGATTTTTGTTTTTCCGCGAACGATTTCAGCATTAGGGTCAATGTTTTTTCTTAGCCATTGAATTGAGGCATTGCCATACTTCTTTCCAACGCTTCTACGGTGGGTTAGTTTTCCGTTTATTCGTATTCCACGTTCATTGGATCTTTCATCCATATAAAAGAAATTGGTTGCTTGGTAAATGGTGCCAATATGTTCCTGATTTCGGTCTGCATAACTGACAATGACTTTGACCTGAGGCGCATCTTTTTTGATAGTTCTTAAAGCTGCGGCTAAAACTTGGGATGTAAATTCCTGTTTACCGTTGAGTGCCATTCTTACAAGTTCTACTACCTGACCCTGGACCAAATCATATTCTTGAGCAATTCTAGGATTAGCACCATTTGAAAACAACACAACTCCACACCATTCATCCGCATCATTAAACACAGAATAACCCAAACGAATTTGAGGGACTGCTTTTGCATAGTGATACTTTAGGCAGGCGTATCTTATGGCTTTTGTGGATGCTTTGGCTAGTCTCATAGTTCTCCCTCGCTTACTGAATAGGTGATACTTTCAAACTTCTGTTTTGATAAAACCTCATCTTTAATCAGCTTTTCAAAATCACTGAGTTGTTTGGAATCGACAAAGGTGATGGACATCTTTGGAGGATTCTCATTTTTCTCTTGTTCAAACTCATCTGGAAACTCTGGTTCATCTTTGATGAAATCCAGATCGATATCTTCAAAACCAAAATCTTTGAGTTCCATCAATTCAAAATCCAAGTCCAGGAGTTTGTCTTTGTCCCATTTCCCTCTATGAAGATTGTCTTTCAGCATGCGTTCACGCTGTACTTTCTCTGGAACGTCCTTTTCAACAAAACAATAAATTTCATTGTAGCCGTTCAGCTTGGCCGCTTTTATTCTTTGGGTTCCGGCATAACAATAAAAGTCTCCACCTATATCGTTGATCAGTGGCGGGCGTTGCATCAAAAAGCTTTCGTCTTTTTTGATGTCTTCAGCTAGCTTTTGTAAATCTTCATCATTGATATATCTAGGGTTTTCATCCTGGAAAATGATATCTTTAATCGATAGCTTTACGTGTGTTACTGGGTTCTTTCCTTTAGACATAATTTATCTTATAAGTTTTGGGTTTAAACCATGGACAAGCATATACGCATCTCTAGCATGATTGCTGGTGCGTTTTGTTATTCCTGTGATTTGGTTAAATGTTTTTGAATTGAGTTTGGTTGCGCCTTTGACTGGATGGATCATTTGAAAATTGAATTTACCAGGATGATCTTTCTTTACTTCAGTTAAAAAATCCTCCCAGATTTTGCAATCTCGTTTAATGGATCCAGCGCCTTGTTGTTTGCTATTGGAGTTTTTACCAAACCATTTGCGTTTTCTGGCGTCCTCTACTCTAACATAAACTTTTTCATTAGTGTTGACTAAATGATTGATTAAGTTGAAAGCCTTATGAATAGGCAAAGTCAGCGCGTCTTTGTCTTTATTAGAAAAGCAAAGACCGACACCAGTATCTACGCCAGGATCTATTCCGACTATAACACTTGACACAGTTTAAAATATTTGGGAAATCTTTACCTGATGACAGGTTCAAACAGGGTTTTTGGAAAGCTCATTATTAGGTCAAATATAAGGTTTTTTTGGCTATATTTGAAGGATAAGTTAGACACAAGCTTAAATAAATTTATATGTCATGCATGAAAAATTTTACTTTATTGCCGATAAAATAAACTTTAATAATAATAAAAATTCGATAGAGATTGATGACTTGGTTATTTGCAGACCAGATCCTAAAATTATTGAATACTTAAGAGAGTATAGTATAAAAAATCAGGTATTTAATCAATATGATCCAAATATATATGAATTTGACCTAAAAGCTAAATCTGATGATCCAACTCATTTTAATTGGCATAAATTAGAAAGTAGTGAATGGAAATATACAATTATTAAACATAACTTACCCTATAACGATAGGGTTTTACCATTAGCTTTTAGTTTATCAAGATTAAATTTAAGATTTCATTTTGAAAGTTGGGTTTGTGATATTTCTGGATTAGATGAAAAGCCTGAAATATTACCAGGAATGTACGATCCCATAAAGAGCTTCGTTTTTTTTACTGATAGATCTAAATTTGAAACTCCAATCAAAGAAATAACAGAATCTGATATAAAGGAAATTAAGGATTTAATTTATAGTTTAAAAGATTTTTTTAAACATGAAAGTAAATTTGATAGTATTGATAAATCTCTAAAAGACTTTATGCATTTACAAAGAATATCAAATATTTCCCCATTTAAAGTAATAGGTTTTTTTTCAATTTTAGAGCTACTTTTATCGACGTATAAACCAAATGAATCAAGCATAAATGAACAATTAAAAAATAAAATTAACTTGATAAATAATCTCTCAAAAAAACCAATACTTGTAATGGATTATTTTAATGGTCCTGACACCTTAAACTTGCCTATAATTTTAGGAAAATTATATAGATACAGAAACAGTATTGCTCACGGTAATAAAGTCGATTTCGAAAAAGACTTAAGTATTCTAGCTGATAACAAAAATAAGATTCTTGATTTTCTCAATGTTATAACCAAAATGGTTTTAAAACAAGCATTGTTAACCCCTGAACTGATTGAGGATTTAAAAAAATGCTAATTATATTTAAATTAAAAAATTTAAATATAATTAGTTTCATACTTGTTTTTTTAATGATTCGATTAAAATTTTTCTAATCATCATTTTAACCTTTAAGAGACCTAGTAAACGGCTTTGATTGTATTTAACTTCCTCTTTAATTGTCAAACCTGATTCTTTTGTATCATTTAATTTCTCTTTGAAAGCCTTATCTATATTTTCATTAAGGTTATCAATTTTACCTTCGTGAAAAAACTCGTTTCTAATTCTATATAAATTCATTAATATACTTTTCCAAAGTTTTGGATCTTCAATTTCTAATAGATCTATAAATTCACTAATTCTAGTTTTATCATTCTTCCTACCAATCTTTTTAAAACCGCAATTCTCACATTTCTTAACTGTTTGGTTATCTTTCAGATAATCTTTTATAATTGAGTCAAGAATAGTATAAACAAGACTTATCTCAACATTTTGATTATCATAATAATTATTTGTTAGATTGGGTTGTACAGAAGTGAATGATAATAAATCAATTTTATCTTTTAAAGGGTCCTTATAATCCAAGTTAATATATTTTCGATATAAATAAACAAAATTAGCGTAATCGTCACTGTCAGATTTTTGAGTACCAATTTGTAATGCGAGATAATTAAAATTATGATAAAAATAATTTATTTGAGATTTTTCAAATTCCATATAATTTTCAACAATTTCATTAAGACTATCAGCTTCACTAACTTCTTTATATAACACCTTAAAATTAACAGTCTGCAACCATATAGCACTATGTACAGAGTATGTAATAAAATTTAGAAACACTATGAATGAACTAACGCAAATTTTCAGATTGTCCGAATTAATTAAAAATAAACTTTCATCAGTTATAATTAAGGAAAGATAGACTTTATCAATTATTTTGGAAGGTTGATTGATGTTTGAGGGAAAAATATAGACTCCTTTGTCTAAAGTATATTTAGTTTCTGGCAATACATATGATGGGATGTTTATCTTAAGATACTTCATTCAATATATGCTTTTAAATGTATTGTCAAAATATTTGTATTAGGTTTTTATTTTCATCTTATTTTTTTAAAAACAATTGATAATCCTCAAAACAGAGCCACCGAGGTTTTCAATGGAAGAAAATTTAGTTTTAGTTTGATGAAAACCTTAGATTTTTAGACTTTCTCGACAAAACATAAAATTAACAATACCTTTAATTTAAAAAAATTGCCAAGTTGGTTCTAAAATATCATCAAATATAAATTCCATTTCATTAATTTTCTTGTCTTTATTATTTTCCAAAATTGAAATAATTTGTTCATTTTTTGAATGTAATTTTAAGAACATCTTTTCAAGATTTTCTTCTCCATTCATACTTTCTAGAATACAGTAACTTAAAAGCTTTCCAACATACCACTCAAGATGTGACCAGAGATTTGAATATTCGTTAATGAATTTACCTGTATGTACTATTTGATTTCTATGAAGGTAAATCCTGTCTAGTTGATACTTTATTGATTTTTCAGAACTTGTAATTTTGTTCAGCCAATACTCAGATGATTCAGAGTTGCCGGAATAAGTATCATTCAAGAAGCAGAACTGACTACATAAAAGATTTGAGCAACCTTTAATTTTTTCATATGGATCATCTTTTGTATCAAAATTTGTTGTTAACCATTTGACCCATTTTTTTAAGCCGCTTGAAGTATATTTTAAATAAGGAGCTTTAAAACTTTCTGTAGATAATTCATCATTGTTTAAGCTGTTTGTTTCAACATATCTTAATATAAATGAAGTTAATTCCCTTCCAACTGATCCAATAGCTAGCGATTTACTTACAAAGTATTGAACGTTTTCAATATCATATTCATAAGGCCGGTAAGGTACTATCATTTCCAAAGAGGTCCACAGTAATGAGATTGAATTTTCAATCGACTTTGAACCTAAAGCTAGATTATAAAAATATATTGGCTGTAAAAGGTTTGAGTATGCAGGAATACCATTTTCAAGTTTATCATCAAATTTAAAATCTTGTGCTAATTTTTTTAGAGTTTCGTGTAAGGTATCTGGTCTGTTTGGGACATTAATAGGATCTAATAGTATTTTGCTATTTTGATATTTATGATTGTTATCTGAAACGGCTTTTCCAAATCTCCAATAAACATTATCAAAAAAGGGTGTAAAAAAGTTTAGGGAAAGTCTTGCAGATTTAGCTACATACCATTTTAATCCTAAATCATATAATATTCTTAAAAAATTATGCGGATCTCTTACCTTGGTCGATAATTCAAAAAGTTCATCATTTTCAGACATTTTAAGGTCATTATTGAACATTAAACTTTTCACATTTTCAAATTCGATTTCATTAATTGAAATGTGATCTTTATTCAAATTCTTCTTGATAAAAGAAAATTCTGGAGCATTTTTTTGTGCTTTTATCAGAAATTTAAATTCACTTCTTTTACCGTTAAAGTGTTCAGCTATCTTTTGCGGTGCAGATTTTCCATATGGTTTAAATACGTAGCGATAAGCTATTTCACTTATACTAGTGGTAGAATAACCCAAAAACAAAACATAGGGAGTAAAACATGAAATTATTGAATCTATTTTTTTTGCTTCCCTTTCAAAATTTTCAGTATCAAAATTTATATTTTGTATTTCATTCAAAATATATTTATAATACTTTTCTTGAACCCTTGACTGAAATATTTTTGACTTAATTATAAGTAATTTAATTTCTCGTTCTTTAGATGCAATTTTTCTAGGGGTTAGACCAGAGTAATAATTTTTAATGTCTTTAAAATATCTAGATACTATATAGTCATTTACAATATTAGACTTTAAATTGGTGTCCTTAGATTCCTCCAATAAGCTGATCAATCTGTTTTTATATTTAGGTCTGTCCTTGGTCATCTTGGCAACATTAATGATTTCCGAAATCAAGGTTAATCCATTTGTGGTTCTATGCTTATTGGATATTATTTCTGTAGAATCAACTTGCTGCTTTAATTTTTCTATAAAATATTTGCTTAAATCTGAATGAGAACTTTTCCATTCCTGACTTTTACTTATCCACATATATTATTTTTAAATTACTGCCAACTCATTTACATCAACAAATATATACAACTCTAAATTCTTTTTACCATTTTATTAAGATTTTTATATATTTGGCTTAGGATGAAGTTTTTTATAATAGATTGGTTAAAAGGCTACTTTGATGAGTAGCCTTTTTTATTACACAACCTCCAGCTCCATTCCTTTCCTAGAATAATCTGTTACGATTTCTTCAGCTTTTTCTTTTGTGAAATAATATTTGAATCCGTATGGTGCAAATACTGGATACCGCCCTTTAGGATTTTCTTTATCACGTTTCAGAAAATTGTAGCCAGCCAGATATAGATCAGTGCCTTTCACCTTAACTTTATAGCAACTTCGGTGCTGAGCTTCATGAAACCATTGTCTGATTTTTTCATGATCTGGATTCATTTCCCAAGTTAATTTTTCTTCGTGCATAATTTCGCCACCTGAGGGAAGATCTGTAAATCTAAGGTCGAAATTATGAACATAGCAGCTCAACACTTTTCTATGATCTATAATGATGGCCGGTGTGTTTTCATTACCAATTATTGAAATATTTACATCTGTACCTATAATTTCAGGAAATAAATTATCAAAGAAATTCTGAAGTTTTCTATTTCGTCTTTTTATAGCTCTATCTGTTGTCATGATTAAATTTTATTTATATTCGTACATGGAATCATGTTATCCATAAGATTGGTTAGAAAGGCTACTTCAAAGTAGCCTTTCGTTTTTCTAAATGTTTTCAGGCAATTCGAAGCCTTTTATTTCTGCAACTTTTCTATTAAACTTCTCCCATACTTTTTCATCTTTAAATTTAACATGTAAAGTTCCTTTTTTAAATCCTTTGATCTGAAAAAATCCCCAATCGTACCAGATGCCGAATTCAAGATTCAGTTGATGTGGCCACATACTCAATTCTCTAATAGGTGGATGATTACCATCTTTATCTTCACGCATTGTATCTTTTGGAGATTCTCCAGTCAAGAAACATAAGACTTTATGTAAATCATTCATCTTATTTTGATTCCCGTTATATCGAATTGAAAATTGTCCATCAAAGCCTATTTCAGTTACCCAGTCTAATATAAACTTTTTGTCAACTAGATAAGACTTATTTGTCTTCCATCCTTCAACTTCATAGCGGTTTTTGTGATGATGCTTCGTGATTTTATCAAAAACTTCTATCATGGATTTATTGAATGTCTGTTCGCGAGTTTGAACTATAATATCAATCATTCGATAAATATTTTTCATCGTAAATGGATATTTACTTTGAACCTCAACAAATTCATTAACCTTTTGCATCACGCCAGAGGTTACAAATTTTTCAATTTTCATTTTATTAAAAACATGTTTCCAAGCTGTCTTTTGTAAAGTTTTTGCAAAATGTGCTTTATCGGTTACCGTATCTCCATAGGTCACAGAATAACTAAATGATCCGCTCGCCCCTATTGGCTTGGCGTATCTATTTAAACTTTCAACTGTGCTTTTAACTTCATCAAATTTTTCAACGGCACCAACATAACTTTGTACAATATTCCTGATTTCGTTATAAGGTAGAATCCCATTGCCTTGTGGATCATTGTCTTCATCCATAAAGAATCCATCGAATTTGTTGAAGTCAGAAACGACAGGTTTGAATAAACGAACTAAATTTACTTCGACATTGGTTTTCCTTTCAGCAGTTGCAAAGCAGTTACCTAAATCATTGACTTCACCATTTTCATTGATCAGAAGTTCTAATTGCCTGCGTTTTCTTGAAAACCCATTCATTATAGTTTCCATATTGCAAAGACTCAATATAGTGCATCCTTCAGGTGCGACTTCCCACATTTTCAGAATGTGATGTTCAGCTTGATCAAAAGGTGGATTCGCAATGATATAGTCAATATGACTTAGGTTTTCAGCTGTAGCTTCTTCTAAAAAATCATGGCCCAGGAAAGTAGATTTTTGTTTGACAATTGTAGCTAAATCGGTTTCTTTTTCAAAGGTTAAAACTTCTTTGGCTTGATGCTTATTTAGGAAATCTACAATGTTTCCTTTTCCTGCAGATGGTTCCAGAATTATTTTTTCTTGAATATCCAAATCAGCTGTCATCATCGAAATTACGCTTTCGGGTGTTGGATAAAAATTTTGATTAAACATAACTTATATTTTTTACTATTATTTTGTACACGGCTAAAGGGGTGTTATCCCCTGGAGTTAGTTTTGCCGTGTGGTCGTTTTCAGGTTTTTGGTAAAGCAGTTCATCTCAAAAGACCGACTGTCAAAATTCATCTGCTTTTCATCGATGATAATCTGAACTTAAAAGAACATCCTTAGTCGCATTAAATTTGATTGTTCTCTAGCATTGTTAGTAATGCGTATTTTGTAGCGACTGTTAAAAATTCAGTTGTGAGAATCTTTACATTTCTGAGATTGTGATCTCTTAGCTTGTTAAAGATTTCATTTTGTTCATGTGTTTTTACAAAATTGATAAAGGCTTTGTTTGGGTCTTTTGTAATTTGCTGTTCAATTGTCATAATATTTAATTTTATTTCCTGTATGGAAATTAAGAGATATTAGACATTCATGCACGCTAATTTTTAGATTTTTTTGAAATAATTTTACTTCTAAATATCTCATAATCATTTATATAATCCTTTAAATATTTGCTAACGATAATAGCTTTACATCGATTTTTAATGTACTTCTCTCCTTCTCCTCGAGTTATTTTTTTGAACGGATTTACATTTTTTTCATCCTCATAATATTTCGCTTTCTGTGCATTGTATAGATTCTTTTTATAGTCTACATCATCCTTTTTTGGCGCATCTACTAAATCATAAAGTAACCAGGCATCGTGGACCGTTTCCCTAACTTCTAATCTTTCGAAAATCATTCGGATAAAGTTTTCATGATTTTGTTGTTTCTCAGCTTCAGAAATTTTAATGTCAGGTATGGGTAAAGCTTTTTTATCCAGTTGGTTTTCTTTTCTGTATGCATTCCGCCACTTGATGTATTTCTTCAAAACTTTAGTGACATAAACAGAGTTGAACATTTGATAATGATCGATTGGATCACCAGAGTATCTGTCGTGCTCAAAGGCGTAATCAATTTCTTGCAGACTCAGGTTTCTGTATTCCTTAAAAATCATATTCCTAATGTCAGCTTTGTTGATATCCCCTATCTCATTTTTGAAACCTACCAGATTTGCCGCTTTGGTAAAAATCATTCCTAGATTTTGTCTAGCTTCCATTTCAGGTAAGTCTCTGATTTTATCAAACGTCTTTGCTTTCCTGGCAATCTGAAATTTATTGAGATCGCTATTCAGATCACCAGTTACTTGCATTTCGTCTGACGATTTCTTCAGACTGCCTGTTGTATTTTGGTTTTTCAGTGTTTTCATCTTGATTTGATTTTGATGATTTGAAATCCGACATTCGATTGATCCATCCTGATACGGCTGACTTCCATTTTTTCATTTTATTTTTTCCGACCATCCAATTTTTTGAATCGTAGAAATGCCAAAATTTTTCAGATTCTTTTTTTGCTAAACTTGGATGTAATTTTTTTTCAAGTAAATAATCATAAACATCATCTTGCGAGGGAGGCGAAAAGCGCGAGCTTTTCTTCTTATTCTCTACTTTACTTTCTTTTACTTTACTTTCCTTTACTTTCTTTTCCTTTCCTTGCATTGGGTCAGCTTTGCGTTTGCTATGCGTTTGCATATCATCCGCATTACTTTTGTTTTGCGTTCGCATTTCATCCGCATTACTATTTTCATTTTTTGCAGACCTTCCCCATCTTTTTTCAGCAGCTTTTTTGGCTTTTTCAGATTTTTGTTTTTTAGCATCCATCCTTTTCATAAGACTTTCAGAGTAGAACCGCTTACCACATTCGGTAAATTGAAATAACCTGAAATCTTCTACAATTGATTTTATGATGGCTGCATCTGTACGTAGGTCAAAGGCTATTACGTTATAATCTTTGACACACGTGAAATCCGATTCATCTCTGAGCTTTTCTATTATTGCCCAATAAATGCCATAACCTTCCCAGCCGTGCTTCATCCTAAGAGCGAGTATTTTCTCATCCTGTCGGGCGTTGCTGTCGTGGGAAAAATAATATGCTTCTTTGCTCATGTTTGTATTGATTACTTTTTAAATATGTTCAACATCTTGTCAACAAAATTTGTTTCCATTTTATCTGTTGCTCCCGTAATGGTGTTAGCTGTTGTCGCTTTTTCTTTGATCATTTTAAACATGTCCTCGTCTATGGTGTTTTTACCTAAAAAGTAAGTACACATCACATTGTCTACCTGGCCAATTCTGTGCGCTCGGTCTTCACACTGCACACAGTCAGCGTATGTCCAAGGATATTCTACGAAAGCAACTCTGGATGAAGCGGTCAAGGTGATTCCTACTCCTGCGGCTTTAATGTTACAGATTATGACCTGACAATCTTTGTTTTTTTGAAATTGGTCAATACTGTTTTGCTTTTGAACTGAATCATCGCGTCCTGTTATCGTAACGGCTTTTGGATATAATTTTTTCAATTCATCAACTATTGAATGTAGATTGCAGAACACGATGATTTTTTCTCCAGATTCAACCACCTGATCAACGAACTCTTTAACTTCATTAAGTTTCCCTTTGGCTGAAATTTTTTTGAGTTCACCAATTTTTACCATGATTTCACCACGGAGTTTTTTCTGAATCTCTTCATCAGTCAAATCATTGTCGGCTAAATACTTTTCAAAGTCATTTTTAGCCCTATTGTATTGTGCTCTAGTTGTGATATCGCAAAGGATAGTTTGACGTTGCTTATCTGGCAGATCTTTAGCCACGTCTTTCTTTTCACGTCTGAAGAAACAATACTTATTGATGTAGTAATTCAGTTCTCTCAAATTGCTGGCACCACTACCACCATTACAATACCTTTGTCTGAAACCTTTGGAACCGCCAAAGGTTTTTAATCGTCCTAATATGGCCAGCTGTGCAAATAGGTCAATTGGTTTATTAACGACTGGCGTACCTGTCAAGAGAATAACCCAGTCTTTAGCCATGCAAATTCTAAGTGCCAATTTTGTTTGTTGGGTTTTGCTGTCCTTACATCTATGTGATTCATCTATAATTACAGATTTGAAAATGTCAACTTTTGGAGACATTTTAATATCCATGGAGTTTTTCATTTTGGCTTTAGGTGGCATATAATCAACAAAGTATTTTCTTAAACTTTCGTAGTTGGTTATGATGACATCTGCCATTCCCATTTCAATAAATCGTGGCCAGGTGTTTTTTACTGAATTGTTTAGAATTAAAGATTTAATTCCTGTCCAATCCCGCCACTCTCTAAGCCATGTTTCTTTCATTGAAGCTGGACAAATAATAAGTGCCGGAAATACATCTTCGCCTTTGAGTTTTGCGGCATATAGTGTAGCAATACTTTGAAGTGTTTTGCCTAAGCCTTGCTCATCACCGTTGATGTATTTTTTCAGCTCCAACCCTCTAGCTACGCCTTTCGATTGATAATCTCTTAATTGAAATCCTTCTGGATGCTTCAGCTCTATTTTCATATCCAGATCAGGTAGATCTTTAATTTTACCGACTTTTTGAGGACTATTATTTTTGACTTTTAAAATCTCGGCATGATAAAATCTGCCAATTTTTAAAACTTCATCCTGAAGATTTCTAGGTACAATCCAGCACTTTTTATTATAATCCCATCGCCTATTATTCAACCGCTTTACATTCTCAGTTTTTATCTGGCGCAGATGATCATTAGGAATACTTATATGAAATTCAGATGGGTGAACTATAATTTGCATTGAATTCGTCTTGTTAAATCGTGAATATCTGCTTGAACATCTCGATAGATTTTGCTGTGGTTTTCGATTTTTTTAAAGTTTCCAAATACAGCTGTTCTATCGTATCTTTTTCCTCTGTACTCAGTGATATATTCATTGATTTCTGAAACTCTACTATCTGAATCTTCTTTCAGTTTTTTGTAGGCCATAAAGCAAAACAACTGTCTCATATACACTAAGTGCTTTTTCCTGGAGATTGTGAAAAATTCGGTTTCAGTGGCTCCGAATCTTTCACAAACTGCCTGATGAACTATTTTTAAATATTCTTTAGGCGACATGCTTTTGCTCTTCTTCTTGATTAAAAGCTTCATCGTCATCTTCTGGAAATTCCATTTCCTGTTGAGGTAACGGTGCATGCTTTCCGTTTAGATATTCTACGACTTCAGTCTTTAAGGCTTCAAGTCGTTCTGTCAGCTCGCCTAAGAATCGGTATTGTTTTTTGTCTTCCGGTTCATAGAACTTTACTTTTGGTGAAGTGATTTTGATTTCCTTTCCGGTACTCAAGATTTTTCTACCAACCAAAACAAGTCCTTCCGTATCTCCAGAACCATCAATTTTAAATTCATCAATTGCATATTTGAATTGCAGTTCCGCTTCATTTTCAGATTCTAAATCAATTCCATTATCGATGTAGTTTACGATGTTTACCTCTTTGTCTAATTCAGACACTAAAACTAAATGTGGAATGAGGTTATAAAACGCTTGTTTTAGGTCCTCATGAAATGGTAAATCAGAATCGTCTTTAATAGTGTCTGTTCGTTTGTCATCTGATTTTTCAAAAGTGAATGTTAGGAACATTCCACTTCTAATTTTTGCTGATTTTACTTCAATTTCATTCATAGTCTTTTGTTTTTTGGGTTACTGATTTTATTGTTCGTGCGACTAAATTGTTATAGAATAATCCTGACTTTTTACTGATACTTCCCTGAAGAACTATATTGATTTGTACAAGTTCATTTTGATCAAAATCTTCAAGTAGCCTGGTCATGATAGTTCCTCTAAATTCAATGAAAGCTGATTCGCCAAATGGCATCTGAAGCTCCAGAATCTTTTTAGGGAAACTGACAGAATCATCAGTATTAATCTCTTTGATATTTCCTGTAAGTGTTTGCATTATAGATATTGCTTTACGTTGTGTTGACTTAGTTGGCGTTCCATCTCGGATATGGCTGGCAGATCATTTGGCTCTGGTAGATAACACCCGTTTTTAGCGGAATAATCTCTAAACCTATTTGTGGCCAATGAAATTTCTTCAGTATTACAATCTGCTGTACTTCGCCATCGACTAATGGTGATAAGTCCTGATTTTTCTCCATCGTAAAAAATTTCAGGATTGACTTCTTTTTTAAAAATCTCTTGTTTTACTTCTTCAAGCGTGTAACCAAATTCAAGTCCAAACCAACTAAGGATCAGGTGCAAGTAGTTGTTTTGACTTAATGAACGTTTCTTTTTTTTCTCAATCAATTCGATTCTTTTTTTCTTGTCGATGAGATATTTGAAGCGTTCTATGGCTCGTTTCTTGTCAAACTCTATTGAAGTATCGTATAGCATTATCCTTCACTTTTATAGTTTGGGTTCTCAAATATGTTTCCTTGGATGTTGATTGGTTCAGGATATTCAGAAAGCGGTATTAGACATGTTCCATCTTTCTTGAAACTTTCATCAACCCAAAATGAAGCATCTTCAAAAATGATAGGATAATAACTCGCCTTCATTTCACCATCAACTATAGTTTCATCTTTATGAAGATCACCAGCGAAGATTTTTCTGTTATTCTTATCCAGTTTTCCTGAAAAAAGCATGATGCTGATTTCAGTGCCTTGCTCCTTCCATTTATATAATTGAAATGGAGATGCGTATCGCATTTGATTTATGATTTGTCCACTACAATTTCTGTGAACAAAACCGCGTAATTCTAATTCGTAACTCATAATTTTTTGAATAATTTGATTAGATAATTATTTGCTGATTGGCGTTTTTTGTAAACCTTTACTATTTCGCCATTGATGATTAGGTTAAAACACTTTTCGTTTACACGATTGATATGAGTGACAAAACCTTTTGAATCTAGATTCGATCTTAAGATTTTGTATTTTTTCACTCCCTTATGTTCTTCCCAATTCATCGCTATCGAAGCATTATATTTGCTATTTCTTCTGCGTACTCTCTATGATTTTTGACATCAACAGGAACTTCAATTCTGCTGATTACTTTTCCTACAAATGGAGATTCAATTGCATCTTGAATGTCTGCATCATTGAAATATCTTTTAACCTGAATACTACCATTCTCATGCACGTAACCCCACCATATTGTTTTACTTCCTGACATATCTAAACTATTCTGAGAGGTTTGCGTTTAGCTCTTTTTTTGAGTAGTGATAACTTATAGCCAATGGCCATCCTCAAACGGTTTTTGAGTTTTTCGATATCATTTTCATTTCGATCAATTCTTAGGATTAAGATTTGTTCATCTTCACTGATCATTCTAGGATCATAGGAGACGAAATACCAAGACTTTCTTCCTGTTATATACATGGAACCCATGATTTGCCAGTAGTACTTTTTGCAAACTTCTTTGAAGCTTTCCTGACCCTTTATGTCATTTAGATATTGATCCTGTGTTTTAGAATCTGGACATTTAGTTTCTAAGCCTGCCCAATCTTCTATTAAACCATCTGGAGTACAGCCTAAATCTTTGCCTAGTTTTATAAACTCTTGATCATCTCCGAAGTTGTGAACTTTCAATCCCGTTTCATCCATGAATCTAACTGCGGCATCAACTTCAAATTCATTTCCATGTTCGGTTGATGCAGTTGAAAAACTTTTGCTGAATGTGCTAATTTCCTCTAGGTACTTTTCATAAGCGTATGAAATCCCACCTTTGGTAAGTTTAGTTTCATAATCAGGATTATCTTCATATCCCATAAGCCGAACATATTCTGAAACTGTAAAACGAGTTCTTCTGTTCTCCAGCCACTCCTTTTCTTTGTTCAACTTATGAAGTTTAGCTAAGGCAGATTCATGTTCTGCCTTAGCTTCTTCAGATATTTGAGCTACACTACTCATCACCTTTCGTGATATTAACATTTAACTCTACGACGTCAAACAATGGAATTTCATTTCCATTTGTTTTGGTTGATCCAGTGCATGTAATTTCAACACCCTGTCCTAATTCTGTACTCATTAGAGATTGAACTAGTACGGTTTGTGCACATACAAAGGCTTTTTCTCCGTCGTGAAGTTTGGCTATGAAGTAGGTTTCTCCCTTTGCATCTGTAGCTTCTTTTAATCCTAAAAAGAAACATTTAACTGGCTTGTCAACTTCAGCTAGCCATTCTTCTTTCTTTTTATAGCTCACGGTCAATTGACGTCCTTTTTCAGCCTTTTTCAATGCACCAAGTGCGTTTGTACTTGGCATCATAAATGTGATTTCTCCGTTTTTTGGATGTAATTCTGCTTTGTTTTCTTCTGTCTGCATAATTTGAAATATTTAAGATTAATAATTGATTTACTTGATTTGATTTAAAGCGTCTATGTATGATAGTTGAAGATCCTTAGCTTCATTTGCGAAATTTCTTAGCAGATCCTCAATAGCTTTATCTTTTATTGTTGGTATTTCCTCACTGAATCCAAGTGCGTTGATGAATGATTCAGCTTTGGATTTATCCGGTTGAAGTTCTTTTTGTCTTTTGGCTTCAGCTTCTTTTTTAGCTTTTTCCTCAGCTTCTCGTTTTTCTTTTAATTCAGCTTCTTCCTGAGCTTTACGTTCTGCTTCAGCTTTGGCGTTTACTAATTCTGTTTTTGCATCCTGGATAAAATCTTCAAACTCTTCCATATCCATTGCATAAACATCATCAACTAAACTTTCTAACTGAACTTTGTGAGAATCGTTTACAAATGCTCCAGTATGATTTTCGACAAAGCCAACTTCACCAAGTCGATTGCATCTGATTTCAAATGTTTTTTGTGCTTGAGCTTGTTTTTCCGCTTCGATGTGTTCTTTTTCTTTGCGAAGTTTCTCAGCCTCAGCTTCACGTTGTTTTTTCTCCTCAGCCTCTTTAGCTTTACGTTTAGCTTCAAACTTATTTTGTTCTAAAGCTTGGTGATCAAGACTTTCAAGTTCTTTGTCAAAGTCTTCATCCGATAGATAAAGTACCTGATCATAATCTCTTATGAATCTGATATATGGTTTTAGTTTTGCATTTCTCTCTTTAAGCTTTTTTTCTCGAGCCTTTCGAGCTTCCTCTTCTTTTTGTTTTTCCTCTTCAAATTTTCGGCGTTCCTCAGCTAAACGTTCACGTTCTTTTCTAGCTTCCTCTTGCTCAGTTATGTATTTTATACGCTCTTCTAATTGATTTTTTAGAAGATTTTTCTTCTCAGCCCAATCCATTTCAAACTCTTCCATTTCTTCAGAATCTTGTTTTGAAATGCCATTTTCAAGTGATTTTTCAAATTCAGATATATTTTCAAATTCCAATTGAGAAATTTTAGTTTTCCAGTAAGCATAAACACTGTTAATTTTATTCTGAATCGCTTCTTTTCGCTCACGTTCTATGCGTTCCCGCTCTTTGCGTTCAGCTTCCTTTTTATCTTCATATCGCTTAACTTCATCCTGTTGTTTGTCTTCATGTGGTTGAGTGATTTGAATTAATTCATCAGCTACTTTTTTAGATTCAGATCTAAGCTCTTTTAGTTTAGAAGCAATTAGTTTATCTTGTTTCTGAATATCAGTTCTTGCTGAAACTAAAGCGGTACGATGCTTTTTAGCTTCCTCATAAGTTTTGTTATCCTTGATTGCTACAAAAGGATGATTCTTTACAACTTGTTTTTGTTTTTGCTTCCATCCTTGAAGTTCAGGAAGGTTTCTAACATTCACTTTATCAAGTGTAATGACTTCTTTTTTAATTTCTGGGGTTGCTGTAGTTTCCATAGATTTAAAATTTGATTATTGAATTATGTGGTGAATTGTGAAATATTTGAAATGCATTATGAACCGCCTGTTTTAAAGGGCTTTTTTCATAATTAGCTTTGTTGAAATAATTGAGTATTGACAGTTTCATTCTCATTTTTGAGAACAGATTTTTCTGAAACGAATCTGTGATTGCTATTCCGCGTTTGTCAATTCTGCCAAGGATGCGATTGAATTTTGTTAAATAATCGTCATCCATAAAATCTTCTATAGTTTGGTTGATATATATCTTAGCTTGATCAACTGATTTGAATTCATTCATTTCGACCAATCTTGAAGTAATGTCTTCAATACCGTTTTGGATATCTTCATCGCTGAGATATTCATATTTAGATTTCAGTTTTATATAGTTGGTTTGTGAATTCATGATGATTTATTTTAATAGTAGTTCGTTTCCTTTGTCAATCAGATCATCATACTTTCCAAACAATTGATCCGATACATTTTCCCAGTCGATTAAAATTGATTCCTCATATAATTTGGAAACTTTTTTACTGTCATTACAGCTGATAGCCTTTTCGAGTTTATCTATAAGTTCTCTTGCTTCTTTGTTGAATCTTTCCATTATTTTAGATTTATTGAGTTAAACTTGCAATAAGCTTGGCTTTTTGCTTCATATCTAATACGCTCTCTTGTTTTCCCTTTCGGGAGGAACTGGAAGCTCCCAATTCTTCCAGCTCCTGTCTTAAGTACTTCTTTCGGTTTGTAGTTGCACTTAAGCTTTGTTTGAAAATTTCTTCATGAACATCTAAATCTGATAGCTCTTTTTTGATATGCTTGATGCGTTGAGATTTTGTCATGACTGTTTGAGTTTATTCTATTACTGAAATTTCTGAACTCAAGGATTGGTATTCCTGAATTCTTCTTTGAACTGCCCTACGATAGTTTTTGATAATTTTCTTCAAAAGAGTTCTATTCTCTTCAGTATCTGTGAGTTTGTATTCGGGTTTCTTAAGTCTAGATAGATACACATAACTGATACCTGAATCATTTGCGACTTCTTTATGGAAGCCTTTACATCTTTTTGATACCACTTGTAGCTCTTGGTGTAATTCTTCAATATTCATGATGCTGGTTTTAATAATTTGATATTGCACTCTTTTTCAATGTTTTCGAGTAATTTTTTAAACTGGTGGTTGTAATTATCTTTAGTAAAAGTTTCCATGAATATTTTATCCATAACCCAAACTCCGCACTTTTTTGTTTTAAAAATTGCCTCAATAACTACTGGAGTTGAAACCAACTTTATTCGGTGACTTTCCGAACACAAATTCTGATTGATAATGATTAGTTTTTCCACTAGTTCTAAATTTTATCTTATATTTGTTTATGTATGTGAGTACAAATATACACAAAACGAACAATACGAACAGCTAAAACAAAGATAAAATGTTCGTTTTGTACTTATTTAAAATTATTCTAAATAATGAATGAATTAGAATACATCCTAAAAAATAAAAAGCTTAAGGGCTACAGCTGGGACGACTTGTCCAAAGATTTGCCAATTTCAGGAAATGGATTGCGATTGGCTTTTAATAGAGGTAGTGTTAAAAAAGAATACCTTGAAGTAATAAAAAATATCATTTTTTCTAAATCAGAACAAAACGCACAAAATACACAATCTGTAGTTTCTGATAAAGAAGTTAACTACATTGAAAATAATCACGGAAATAAATATGTAGAACTCCCAAATGGTAAGTATATGATTCAAGCTCCAAAGGTGCCTTACAAGGCATACGCAAGTTTTATAGAAGTATTTGAGGATGAATATGAACTCCACAACACATTCGGAGTATCATATTTTACAGTTGACAAGATAGGATTAGGCAAGTATATTGCCTTCAATACAGGTAATGATAGCATGAATGGTGGAGGTATTAACGATACTCCAAACGGTGCTGAAGTTTTAGGTCGTGAATTAGGCAGGCATCATTGGCCTGACGGTTTTAGACCTACAGATTATGGATGGATTATTGTATCAAAAGATGGAATCTTTCATAAAGATATTGAAGATTCTGATGTTGAGGGGAAAATTATATGTAAATCTAGAAACCCTTCGCCTGAATTTCCTGATTTCTCATTAATTCTAGATGATGTACATTCTATTTGGAAGGTAATAAAACGGACTTTTTAATTTAATATACAACTCAAAATCTATAATAATGAAAAAATCCAAAAAAGAAGATTTAAGGATTGAATACGAAGCGCTCAATGATAAGCAAGCAATGATCGAAATGCTAGTTTTACAGAATGAGCTTATTGAGAAAGCAGAAAAAAACAAACAAAACACAAATATTTTAGTATGGTGGTTTGTATTACTTCCATTTCTTTTATTCTTTCTAATATTTGTTTTAGGTATAGGTGGTTCTATGCTATGAGATAATATTTCAATTACCAACTATGAAAAAACCATATACTAAATCTTAAAATTAATTCACTTATGTTATCAAAATGGCTTGTTTATTTAGCTCTTGTAATTGTAAAAGCTACAACCCCCTCTACTATTCCTGAATTCAAACTCACAAGTAAAGGCGTTGAACCCATAGTTATTCAATTAAATAATACTTCTGCAAAAGATATGTATGCTAAAACTAAAGATTGGATTAAAGAAACTTACTATGATCCAGATGAGGTCATAAAAGCTGAATTTCAAAATAAAAAAATAAGAATTTCTGGACCAGCAGAAAAAGCGTATTCATACAAAGTATTAGGCAAAAATTATACTGGTGGTATTGATTATGAATTAATCGTTGAATTTAAAAAAAATAGATATCGTTTGAGTTTTATTATTGACAAAAATGATATGCATTTAATTAAGACTAATTTTTTTAAAAAAGACGGTGAAATGACTAAGTATGGTAAACAAGCTATTCCTGATATTGAAAAAACTATGAATGAGTTATCTAGTTCACTTTATAATTATTTATCTTCTAATGAAATTGACCAAAGTGATGAGTGGTAATTCAAATAACGAGGTTAATATAAAGTCATCATATATTAAAAAAACAATTAAAAATATCTTATAAGTGTTTGTTTTACAGATTCATGAAAGTATTTAAACGACAACCCTTGAAAAAATGAAAAATTAGATAATTTAAATAAATAGAAAAGTTAGGCTTTTGATTTTGTGGTAATTACAAGTTAGAAAAGTTCGAGAATTGGATTCATAACCCGGAGGTCACGAGTTCAACTCTCGTCCACGCTACAATAAGCCCCGTTAAAATCGGGGTTTTTTATTTTATCTATGAAGGAAATTTTTTTGCGATAATGTTTGTTTAACAACTCGTTATCAATATTTTTTTATAAATCGTGAATAAATGACTAAGTTCGGCATTCTAGATATCCTTAAAACTGAATAAACATTGAATGTTCTATCTAATTTGTTTTATATAATTGTCTTCAGATGATAATGTTTAAAGTAATCAACGGTAGGTGAGAATTCTTATGAATATTAAAATTATCTTTACTTATGAAACGACTAATATTACCTATCCTAGCTTTTATCCTAATTTCTTGTTCTAATGACGATGATTCAGGTTCTATAAATGATCAGCCTACAAATCTTAAATTAGAAAAATATGAAGTTCAATGGACTACATATTTTACAGAAAGTAGCTCTGTTTTTGATCTTTCATATAATTCAGATGGTGACATAATTTCTCTAACTGAAACTCATACTGATGAATCTGGTGAAGTAGGAATTAATACTAGATATTATGAATATGAAAATAGGAAAATATCTAAAATTGAATACAATGGAGAATATACAACTCTAACTTATGAAGGTAATCAAATAGTTGAAACTACTATTTATAGCGATGAAATCATAAAAACAGAATTTGAATATGATGAAGATGGAAATATGGTAGCACAAATCGAAACTATAGATGGGGATTATTGTTGTACATACGAGTATGAATATGATAATAATGGAAATTTATTATATAGTCAAGGTGGGTTTTTATACAAATATGATAACATGAGAAACCCCTTTAGTTTAGTATTTGACGAATCTTATTTGAAAATTAATAGAATTTCTAACAATAATACCCTGATGGTAATGACTCCATGGGGTGACAATTATAGCTATTATTCTTATGAATATAACTCTGAAGGTTTTCCAACAAAAAGGGAAATAAGTTACGAAACTTCAGACAGAACAAGTGTTAGATATTATACTTATAAATAAAGGTCAAAATTAGAATTGAAATTTCATAAGACATAAAACTCTAAATTACAAACCTTAAATAATTTAACTCATAAGGTCAGGCTTTGTAGAGATATTATACTCAGTTTTATAACCGATACAGTAATCAAAAATGAAAAAATGTACTTGAAATTTTGTTTACTTAATATTGGATTAAAAGTTTCTAAATGATTACTATACTTAAGTAAACCTCAGGTTTTTTAAAAAATTATTTCAGGACTAAAGATCCTTCTTTCGATTTTTCTTTCTCTGTTTTTTTTCCGCTTTTTCTTTGTCAATTTGTTTTTTTCTTTTGGCCTTTGCTAATATTTCTTTATTAAAGTGAACGCCGTCATCATGCATGTCTGAAAGATGTACTTCATCTTCGCTCTTACTATTATCCTTAAAAAAATACACCTTTTTAACTTCTTTACTTGATCCCATAATTTTTTATCATAAATATAAAACTTCTATAGGTTTACGCTTAATAAAGAAGCGTTAAATTCAAAAATAATGAGTTTGCCATTGTGTAATGTATAGCTACGACGATAATGGATATATTATAGAAGTTATGCTGTTAACAATGACATTACAACTACAATTATAATGGAGTATTCATCCGATGAAGCTGGATTAATGATTCAGATATTAATAACAGTCAATGGAGAAGGCTACCCTACCGAATTTGAACATTATAATTCAGATTTTGATGAAATCCTTGAAAAGCTTACTAATTTTTATTAATAAGCTTTATTAACAAAGATTCAAATTTTAATTTCTAATAGTTTTTATTCAGAATAAGTTTCATTGAAAAAATCAATCATTCGATTCCAAGATTCCTCTGTTGCTTCCTTATCGTAAGCCAATGGAAGGTCGTGCTTTTTAGCAATGCTATCTGCAGCTTTATTGGTGAATGAATGCTTTACGCCTTCGTAAGTTAAATAAGTATAATCTGCATTAATTTTTTCAAGCGCAGACTTGAATTTTTCTTCTTGTTCATCTGTAATCATGGCATCTTCTGCCCCATTCTGAACCAAAATTCTAGCTTTCAAATCTTCATTTGGCATTACAGGTAATTCAATACCGCTATGAAATGCTGCAACTGCATCTAAATCACTTCCACTATTTGCCATAGCCAAAGCAACACTACCTCCAAAACAGAATCCGACCGCAGAAATTTTGTTATCATCTACATATTTATGAGATTTCAATAATTCCATAGCTGCATTAAAGCGTACTTTAGCAACATCGAAATTTTGCATCACATTACTAGAAAATTTCATAGCTTCTTTGGGGTGATTCACTTGTTTGCCATTGCCGTACATATCGACCGCTAAAGCGACATAACCCAGTTTTGCTAAATCATCTGCACGCTTTCTTGCATAATCGTCATGTCCCCACCATTCATGTACTACTAGAATTCCCGGACGCTTCTCCTCGTTGATTTCATCGTAAGCCACATAGCCACGCATAATTGTAGAATCTGTTTCATAAGTTACTTCTCTACCTTCAAATTTTGACTTCTTTTCTTCTTTGAGATTTATTTGTTCTTCAGTCTGATTTTCATTTTCTTCTGAAGGTTTTTTAGTTTCATTTTTACAAGAAACACCTACCAAAATAATAGATAATAATAATAATTTAAATTTCGTGTACATAGTTATATAGTTTAAAAATTTAACTGATTTAATTATCAATCCGAATCCACATTTTATCCTCATTCAATTTGAAACTACCTTTGAAATCAAAATTGCATTCATTGGGAGAAATGATAGACAGAAAAATTGCTCCTGAGGATTTCTCATACAAATGATAAATTTTACCAACAATTGGCTCAAAACTAAATTCAGCACTGTAAATCAGGTGATTATATTCATATTGAAGCATTAATTCTTCATATTTCGACTTTAGTGCTTCAAATTCGGTTTCAATTTGGTGATTCACTTTACTGACATTTGCATTTTTCCAGCCGGTCAGATCTGTAGCTGTAATCTTAGGAGCTCCGGAATTGGTAGCATATGGTAACAAACCAGCATCATACTTTTCAGAATCTTCATTATATACAACTTGATCCGGCTTTTTAGATTTTTCGCTCATTTTTTTTCCTCAAATTAATAGAATACTTGAAAAATATCAAATTTAATTTGATAAACATTAATATTTGTTCCAAAAATGAATTAATAATGAAAGAAAACAGAACAAATAAGGTTAAAATTCTTTTAAAAAAACAAATAAAACGAACATTTTATTGAGTTTCTAAGCCTAAATCTTACATTTGCATAAAATTACAATTTATTTGTAATTATTTTAAAATCAATAAATTAATTATTTATGAGTCAAGTTAAAGAAAAAGACACAGTAAAAGTACACTACACTGGAAAAATTGCTTCTAGCGGTCAAGTTTTTGATAGTTCTTTAGAAAGAGAACCTATTGAATTTACTTTAGGTGAAGGCATGTTGATTCCAGGATTTGAAGAAGGTGTTCTAAATATGAAGGAAAGCGAAAAGAAAACAATTGAAATTCCTAAGGAAGAAGCTTACGGTGAAGTTAGAAAAGAACTTTTTCAAGAAGTAAGTAAGGAGCAATTGCCAGCAGAAATTAAACCAGAAGTTGGTATGGGCTTAGTTTCTCAAAATCCTGACGGGACAGAAAGACAATTGAGAGTGGCAGAAGTTAAAGACGATCACATCGTTGTTGATGCCAATCATCCACTTGCTGGTCATGATCTTACTTTTGATTTAGAATTAGTCGAAATTAAATAAAACAATATATTTTACTTCTAGCGGTTGCGTGAAATTCATGCAACCGCTTTTTTTTGTAATGTATCTTAAGGGTTTACGACTATTTTGATAATAATCAAAAAAATAAAATTATGAATATTCAAGATCAAAACGTTGAAACTGTTGAGGAACTTGCTAAAAATATTCTGGAAAATACCAAAAATAAAATGGGTATGATTCCAAATATGTTCAAGAAAATGGCAAACAACCCTTCCCTACTCGATGCTTATACTAAAGCTGATCAAACTTTTAGGGAAAATTCTGGTTTTACTACCCAAGAACAAGAAATAATCCTTTTATCTGCTGCTATTGAAAATGCTTGTCACTACTGTGTTGCAGCGCATAGTTTTCTTGCAAAAAATCAAAGCGATGTTTCAGATGACATTATAAATGCAATAAGAGCAGAAGAAAAATTGCCAGATTCTAAACTAAATGCGCTTTCAGAATTCACGAAATCTGTGGTCAAAGAACGCGGTTATCCAAGTCAAGAAACTTCAGATAAATTATTCGAAGTTGGTTATACAGAAAAACACGTTGCTGGCGTAATAACTGGCGTTGGTATGAAAACGATGAGCAACTATATCAATCATATTTCTGAACCAGAAGTTGACGATATGTTTGCTGAATTCAAATGGGAAAAATAATTACCAAGTTTTCTTAGATCAAAAAGTACAGCCGAATATCTAGCTGTGCTTTTTTTATGTTAAAATAAATTTTATTAAAAATATTTATTTCGAATAAAGCCTATATTTGCTAGCCTTTCTAAATGAATTTGTGAATTATAAGTTTTAATTCAGGATTTGGATTAAACCAAATTTAGTTTGATCTCGTAAATACTTTTAAAATATATATGAAAGATTTTTTTTTAAATATCGATATTATTCGCATAATTATTGATTTTGGTTTGTTTATTTTAATTTGGATTGTCCAACTAATTATATATCCTAGCTTTAGATTTTTTGGGAGAAAAAATCTAATTAATTGGCATCATTATTATTTACCAAAATTTTCAATGATTGTTGCACCCTTGATGTTTATCCAGCTTACTATTGCGACTTTTATTTTATTTTCAGTTACAGAATGGAAACTTTTTGTATATTTTATCCTTGTAATTTCTACATGGATTAGTACTTTTCTATATTTTGTTCCTTTACACAGGAACTTGACCAAGCAAATAAACATGTCTGAGTCTGTGAGACGTCTAGAAAAAGGAAATTGGTGGCGCGCACTCCAATGGTCTCTGATCTTTATTTGGTCTGTTATTTTGGTTTCTTCTTAAAGAAATTATAATTTGCTGAAAACTGGTATTTTAAAAGCAATAAAACTTGACTTTATCAGTTTAAATTCGTAATATAGCAAGATTTCAGTTATTAATTTTATATAAACTATATATGAGACAGCTAAAGATTACCAAACAAGTTACCAACCGCGAATCTAAATCACTTGACAAATATTTGCAAGATATTAGCAAGGTTGATTTGATTACTGCTGAAGAAGAAGTAGAATTGGCTCAGCGTATTCGAGAAGGCGATCAGGTAGCTTTGGAAAAATTAACTAATGCTAATCTCAGGTTTGTCGTTTCTGTTGCCAAACAATATCAAAATCAAGGACTTAAACTTCCTGATTTAATAAATGAAGGTAATGTTGGCTTGGTAAAAGCTGCTAAACGTTTTGATGAAACTCGTGGTTTCAAATTTATTTCTTACGCTGTATGGTGGATTAGACAATCCATTTTACAAGCCTTAGCAGAACAATCTCGTGTCGTAAGATTACCGCTGAACAAAATTGGCGTAATCAACAAAATCAATAAAACATATTCACATCTAGAACAAGTTAATGAACGTCCACCTTCAGCAATTGAAATTGCTAAAGAATTGGATATGAGTGAATCTCAAGTTAAAGTTGCTTTAAAAAATTCAGGACGTCATTTGTCTATGGATGCACCATTCAAAGAAGGCGAAAACGATTCTAACTTATATGATGTATTGAGTTCTGCAGAATCGCCAACGCCAGATGATCAGTTGATGAGAGATTCTTTAAGTATAGAAATTAATCGTGCTTTAGAAACACTTTCTCAACGTGAAGCTGACGTAATTAGGCTGAATTATGGCATCGGAAATCAACCAGCAATGACACTGCAAGAAATTGGTGATACTTTCGATTTGAGCAGAGAACGCGTTAGACAAATCCGAGAAAAAGGAATTAGACGACTAAAACACCAGTCAAAAAATAAAATGTTGAAAAAATATTTAGGTTAATTGAATAGATTTCAATAATTAAAAAAGGCTTTTGTAATTTACAAAAGCCTTTTTTAATTATAAATCCTAGATTGCCATTTATTTTTTAGGTGGCTGTGATGGTCTAACTTCAATTTTACTTGGCAAAGACCGCGGATTCATCTTGAACAAATCAACTACAATTTCACCAATATCTTCTGGTTGAATTTTCCAAGCATCGCTTTCATCAGGCGTATTTCCATTAAAATGTGTTGCAACAGAACCTGGCATAATTGTAGAAACATTAATACCATGATGTCTCAAATCTAACATTACTGCTTGGGTAAGGCCAGTTACACCAAATTTACTAGCGTTGTAAGCCGAACCATTTGGGAAAAAATTAGTGCCTGCCAAGCTTGAAATACTAATAAAGTAACCTTTGGATTTTTTCAAAGCATCTACAGTAGATTTTATCGTGAAAAACACGCCAGTTAAGTTAGTATCAATAGTTTCTCGCCATTGCTTCTCAGTTAAATCTTCCACACTTTCATAATGTCCTAAACCAGCGTTGGCAATTACATAATCCAATTGTCCGAATTCTGATAATACTTCATCTACCGCTTTCGTCTGTTGGTCAAGTTCTCTTACGTCAGCTTCAATTCCCAAAGCTTTTGCACCAGAATTATTTGAATTCAATAAACTTGCAGCTTCATCTGCAGAAGATTGAGATCGACTCGTAATTGCTACATTGACGCCTTGCTTCATCAAAGCGTCAGCAATTCCAAAACCAATTCCTTTGCTTCCACCGGTTATAAATGCTGTTTTATTTTTCATCATAATAATTTTTAAAATTTATTCAACCGAAAGTTACAATCTAAATCAAAATTTGTCGTGGGTTTTAAAAATATTTAACGCTGAAATCTATTGATATTATTATACTTTTGACAATTCATAGAAGATTTAAAATGAAAAAGAAAAAAACAAAGAAAAAAACATTACGGAAACGAATATTAAAGTTTTTAGCTTTATTCATATTAGTGATCGCTTCATTATTTTTTGCTTTTTTCGGAAGTGTATATTTTGGGTTTTGGGGGAAAGTTGAAAATATAGCAGATATAAAAAATATTGAACAAGCTGAAGCGAGTATAATTTTAGATAAGAATCAAAAAATCATTGATAAAGTTTATAAATTCGACAGACAATCAATTGATTTTAAAGAATTCCCACAGCATCTAATTGATGCTTTGGTGGCTACTGAAGACGCTAGGTTTTATGAGCACGATGGGATAGATAATTTGAGTCTTTTACGCGTTTTTTTTAAAACAATTTTAGCTGGAGATAAATCTTCAGGTGGCGGCAGCACGATTACACTTCAATTGGCCAAAAATTTATATGGCAGAAAAAATTATGGTATTTTCAGTATGCCAGTTAATAAGTTAAAAGAAAGTATTGTCGCCAAACGTATTGAATCCGTATATTCAAAAGAAGATATCTTAAAAATGTATCTCAACACAGTGCCTTTCAGCGGAAATACACATGGAATAGAAAGTGCATCTCGGAAATTTTTTAGTAAACCCACTTCAGAATTGAATCTTTCTGAAGCTGCAACATTGGTAGGAACCTTAAAAGCTAACCATTCTTATAACCCTAGGTTATTCCCTGAACGCAGTCAGTTGAGACGAGATGTTGTTATTACTCAAATGCTAAAGTATGGATACGTTTCAAATGAGAAAGCGAATCAAGCCATGTCTAATAAAATTGATTTGGATTTTTCAAAAGCTGAATCTTATAAAGACATTTATTTTGTAGAATTGATTAAAAGTAGAGTTCAGAAAATTTTAGATTCTATTGAAAAAAGTAGTGGAAATTCTTATAGTTTATATGAAGATGGATTGGTCATTCACACTACTTTAGATTTGAAACAACAACAAATACTTGAACAATCAATCCAAAATCATCTATCTGAATTGCAACCACAGTTTGAAGAAGAATATGCTTCGAGCGCTCCATGGAATAAACAAAGTTTTATTTTAGAAAAAGCTAAAGAAACTAAGTATTACCAAAAGCTAAAGCAAGAAAACTTAAGTGAATCTCAAATTCTAGACAGCCTCAAAAAACAAAGACAAATCGAAATTTTTGATGGCACTCAATTCATTGTAAGAAAACAATCTAAGATAGACAGCTTAAAGCAAAGCTTAAAACAACTTAATGCGTCTAGTTTAAGTGTAAATCCTAAAACTGGTGGGATTTTAGCTTATGTTGGCGGACGTGATTATCGGATTTCAAAATACGATTTTATAAAAAATGCCAAGCGTCAAGTGGGTTCTACTTTTAAGCCAATTGTTTATGCAGAAGCTTTAGAATCTGGCATCCAAGCTTGCGATTATTTTTCAGCTAAAGCGGTAACATACACGGATCAAAATAATTGGTCACCAAAAAATTCATCTGAGCAGGAAGATCCACATTTGAACTACTCTTTCAAAGCTGCGCTTACGAATTCACTAAACACAGTTAGTGTAAAAGTCTTAGAATCAACTGGAATTCAGTCCACTATCGAAATGGCTGAAAGTATGGGTGTCTCCTCGGATTTAGTAGAAAAACCTTCGTTGGCGCTTGGTGTCTCAGACATGAATATCAAAGAGTTAGCTAAAGTTTACGCTTCATTTTTGAATCAAGGAAATGTGCCTAAGTTGTATTTCATCAATAAAATCACTGATAAAAATGGTAAAGTTTTAGTTGAATTTAAACCGGAAACTACTTCAAAATCAAATTTGAGCGATGCTAACAATCGACTTATTTTAGCCTTGTTGGAAAATGTAGTAAATGAAGGTACAGCAAAAAGAATTAGATCAACTTACGGATTAACTCAAGATATTGCTGGGAAAACTGGTACAACTCAAAATAACAAAGACGGTTGGTTTGCGGCTGTCACTCCAAAATTGGTCAATATTACTTGGGTTGGTCATAACTCCCAAATTGGATTTAAATCTACAAGGCTTGGTCAGGGCGCCAATTCAGCATTACCAATTTTTGCTAATATGTATCGTGAAATGAGTCAAGACAATAGTTTTGATGATATTACAAAATCAAAATTCCCTGATTTGAGTCAAAAACAAAAAGCACAACTTGACTGTGAAGATGTCAAGCGTGACGGATTTTTCAAACGGATATTCGGAAAAGATAAAGTAGAAAAAGAATTTGAAGATGAGGACGAAAACAAGGACAAACCAGGATTTTTCAATCGCTTATTTGGTAAAAAGAAATAATCATTTTTTTAAAATACAATTACTAATCAAGCTAAGCGATTATTAGTAAATTTGCATAAAATTCGAAGACATGGAAAGAGAATCTTTAGCTAGATATTTCTACAATTTACTCAAGTCACAAGATCACATTACCGACCAAACCGCAATGTATTTGAATTTGACGATCAATATTATTATAGTTCTCATTGCCAGCTATATTGTATTTAAACTTTTAAGGTATTTTTCGCTTCAAATCGTACATAAATTAGCCTCTAAAACTAAAACAAATTTTGACGACTATTTAGTTCAGAATAAGACGTTTATCTACCTTTCAAACTTAATAACGATTTCGTTAGTCTCTGCTTTAATTCCGAAAATACTAATTGATTTTCCAGAATATGAAATCTATTTAGAAAAAACTCTAAATGTTGCCGTGGCAGTTATCATTATTTGGGTAATTCGTAGTGTTTTAATGACGATTAAAGACTTTCTAAAAACCATCAATTCCTTCAAAGACAAACCTATAGAAAGTTACATTCAGGTATTTATGATAGTAGTTTGGATTATAGGAGTCATTATAATCTTTTCAATAATAACTGGAAAACCACTGCTAAAATTCCTTACGGCACTTGGTGCATTTTCAGCAGTATTACTTTTAGTATTCAAAGATACAATTTTGGGTTTTGTAGCCAGTATTCAAGTCACAGTAAACGATACAGTAAGATTAGGCGATTGGATTACGATGGAAAAATACGGCGCAGATGGCGATGTTTTTGAAATAAATTTAGCTTCAGTAAAAGTTAGAAATTTTGACAATACCATTACCACTATTCCAACTTATTATTTAATTTCTGATTCGTTTAAAAACTGGCGTGGGATGAGTGTTTCTGGTGGACGTCGTATAAAACGTTCAATTTTAATAAAAGCAAACAGTATCAAATTCTTAAGTGAATCTGATGTTGAAAATCTTCAAAAAATTCAATTGATTACGGAATACATTACCGATAGACAATCTAAAATTGATCAATTCAATAATGAACAAAATATTGATAAAAGTTTAGCAATCAACGGGAGAAACCAAACCAATTTTGGTGCTTTTAGACAATATGTTGATGAATATCTAGCCACTCGCCCAGATATTAATAAAGAAATGATGATGATGACGAGGCAATTGCCACCAACCGCACAAGGCATTCCACTGGAAATTTATGCCTTTTCGAGTGACAAAGCTTGGATAAATTACGAGAGAATTATGGCTGGAATTTTTGACCATCTTTTAGCAGCCATCCCCTACTTTGACCTTGAAACCTACGAAGCACCGACGGGTCATGATGTGAAAAGTATTTCTTTCAAAACCGATGAAACTTCTAAATGAAAGAATTTTTCTACTTCATTAAAGGCAATTTCAAAAAGTTGAGTTTCGGATGGTTACTTACATTTTTATCAAGTTTTGGTCAAACTTATTTGATATCTCTTTATGTCACAGATATTTCTAAAGCTTTTGAAATTACAGAAGGAAGTTTTGGTGCTATTTATGCCATTTGTACTGTTTCAGCTTCTGTAATAATGCTCACCATCGGTCATACCGTTGATCATGTTTCTGTAAAAAAAGTAACAGCTTTCACAATTATATGTTTAGCCCTTTCTTCAATTTTAATGGGTGTTTCCTATCATATAGCTTTTATTTTTATTGGTTTAATTGGTTTGCGATTGACTGGTCAAGGGATGTTAAGCCATATTAGTCTTACAATTTTATCTAAATTTTACGATAAAAATCGTGGTAAAGCCATTAGCTTTTCAACTTTGGGCTATTCTACTGGTGAAATGATATTGCCGTTGCTACTTACCTTTATCATCGCTTGGTTTGACTGGCGTTGGGCAATGATTGGTTCAGGGATTTTCTTATTATTGTACTTAATTAAACTAAAGTACACCGATTTATCACATTTCAACAAACAATTATCGATAGGTAAGCCGTCTTCTGTAAGCTTGGTTAAAGATTTTGGAAATATAATAAAGGACAGGCGGTTTTTGATTCTAATGCCAACTAGCTTTGCTTTGAGTTTTACTGTAACTGCTGTAATTTTCTATCAGTATGTTTTTGTGGCTCAAAAAGAATGGTCTCCACAACTTTATGCCGCTTTTTTCACTGGATATGCTATTACAAGACTTATATTTTCTTTGGCTGGTGGAATTTGGGTAGATAAATTTACGGCTAAAAAAATGTTTAGATTTTATTTATTGCCAATTACTTTAGGCTTATTACCTTTTGCATTTATGAGTAGTATTTTTGGTGCTTTGCTATTTTTATTGATGATGGGAATCACAGTTGGAATGTCTGGAACGATAAAATCTTCCATACTCGCAGAAGTTTATGGTATTGAAAAACTCGGTGCTATTCGTAGCTTGTTCACTATGTTTATGGTTATAAGCACAGCTCTCGGCCCTTTATTAATAGGGCTGATGATTGATGCAGACCTAAGCATCAAAAACATTATGTTATCTATGTTTGGGTTTTTATCTCTTTGTTTACTAAATGCACAGCGAATCAAAAGTGTGCCTAGTGTAGAGCTTGAATAATTTAACAAATACTTAAATCTTTTGATCCGTTAAAATCTTGGTTGAAGATTATATAGGTTTATTTTTGCAAGATTAGAAAGATTATGACAAAAAAGAAAAAAAAACAAAACAAAAAACCACACTGGAAGTTAGTTCACCAATACTATACTTACACTGGATTTTATAGCTTTCTAGGCAGAAGCCTTTTGAAAGCTGCTCCACCAATAATAATTTTTATTGCAATCTTATTAGGTATTCATTTTTTTGTGTTGGATGTCAACACGATGTTGGAATATGCCACAGAAAATTTTCCTCCAATCGGTGTTTTTGCAATATTTTTTGCCTCTGAATCTATACTAGGTCTCATTCCCCCGGAAATATTTATCGCATGGGCAGGGAAATCTGTTTCGCCTTGGGGTTTTCTCAGTATAATTGCAGTTTTATCCTACCTTGGCGGCGTTATTTCATATTTTGTCGGTCGTGGAATTGCAAGTATTCCATCTGTTTTTGTGTTTTTAGAAGTAAAAATGCATAAACACATCAAAAATATGAGAAAATGGGGTGGTATTTTAATCATTGTTGGTGCATTGCTTCCTCTGCCCTTTGCAGTATCAAGTATGGCTGCAGGTATAATCAAATTTCCGTTTGGCAGCTTTTTATTATATGGAATTCTACGACTGGTAAGATTTGCTATTTACGGTTTTATTATTTTTGGAGCTATGTAATTTTATTGGTTAAATTCTAAATTAGTTCAAGATTAAATTTATTCTGAGCTTAAAATTATTCTTATAAAACACAAAAGACGCTTGAGGAAGCGTCTTTTGTGTTTGTCCTTAAAACTTATTGTTTAATCCATAAAGTGCTCATTGATTTTAACACGCAATTTACGCGCATAATCTTCGTAAAGCCAATCTCTATAGTTTTTAGTATTGTTGATTATGCAATTGGAATATCGCTTGATTCGGTCTTTAATATCGTCCTTCAATTCTCTTGCTAAAATTCTAGCATCAAACACATCTTCAGAATTTTCTGCACACATCTTGGCATGTTGTGCTATAGATTCTTCTAAAACCAATTTAGATTTTTCACCATTATTAACGGTTTCATTGTAACGTTTGCGAATATCAAACTCAACATCTTCAGAATTTTTAAACATTTCACGGACTTCTTCCGGCATTTCATATTTGAAATTGAGTTCAATCTCTTCATCAGAAATCATATTGTCCAGGAAGTAATCTGGATTTTCGAAAATAAGCTGCCAATCGACTGGTGCATCCCAAGGTCCAAATCTGGCAACATTATTTCCTAAATCAATCACATTGAAACTGTCTTTTTCAGGAAGTTTTCTTGATCCACGTCCAATCATTTGAAAATATAATGTCAAAGATTTTGTCGCTCTATTTAAAATAATATTTTCTACTGTTGGTTCATCAAAACCGGTTGTCAAAATACTTACGGAAGTTAGAATAGCATCTGGTTTTTCTCTAAACCATTTCAAAATCGATCTTCGCTCCTGCTTATTGTGTGTGTTGTCAAGATGTTTGATTTCGTAACCAGCATCTTTAAAAGTCTGATAAACATACCAAGATGTATTGATTCCGTTATTGAAAATCAGTGTTTTCTTTCCTTTACAACGCTCTTCATATGCCTGAATAAGCTTTTCCTGCATATCCAGATTTGTATATAAATCTTCAGAAGATTTCACGGTGTAATCTCCTGTAATTCCGACTTGTAAAGTCCCTAAGCCTACATCATAATTGTACATGTTGGCTCTTGCCAGGAAACCTTTGTCTATTAGCGAAGTTATAGAATTACCTACAATTAACTCGCGATAATTGCGATGCATCGGAAGTTTTATGTTAGAACTCAAAGGTGTGGCCGTAACGCCCAAAATAAAAGCCTTTTCTAAATATTTAAAAAGTTTGGTAAAAGAATTGTAATGCGCCTCATCTATAATCGCTAAACCAACATTTTTCATGTTTAGTTTCTCCTCATTTAGTCGATTGTTCAAGGTTTCTACCATGGCAACAAAACACATATAATCGTTGTCATCAGGCAGCTCTTTTACTTTACTATTTATTATTTTATTTCTTACGCCAAAACCTTTAAGCATATCCGAAGTCTGTTTACATAGCTCAATACGATGTGTCAGAACGATTACTTTTTTACCGGTTTTTTCAATATAACGTCTTACAATTTCAGAAAAAACAACAGTTTTACCGCCACCAGTTGGAAGTTGGTACAACAGATTGTAATTATCCGGACAGTTTTCTAGTCGTTCAAATATTTTCTGAAGATCTTTTTCTTGATAATCATATAAAGTTTTATCTGCGGTTTTTTCCAGCATAAAATTCCCTCTTGATAATGTGATTTAATTTTTTAAGATTCGCAAAAATAAGGAGATAAAAGGGTTTAAAGAAATATTTTAGGAAATTATAAAGTTTTTAAATGTTTCCAATTCAGTTTCAAATAGATATTGATCTTCTTTTTGTAAAGAAAGTAGACTTTCAAATATATTTAATTCATATTTGTGAAAAATAGTTGACCTAACCCGCTCTATTATATAAACTAAAAATTATTTTTGCATTACATCATTTTAAAATTTTTAAACCTTGGAACATAATAAAGCCACTAAATTAATTAAGAAAATCATCGAAGAATTAGAAACTTCTAAATTCATCACAGAAACTGTGGTTGAAGATTTGAAAGAATTACGACCTTACGCAGTTGAAGAAGAGTTGCCGGTTGTTGCCAAAACACTCAGATTAGTTTACGAACACATTGATGAAAACGAGGTTTTTGCCATACCGATTCCACAAGATGAACCGATTTCAGAAGAAGAAGATGAACTAGAAGAGTCTGAAAGTGAAGAAACTGAAAATACTGAGTTGATTACAGGTGCGGAAAGTTTGATTTATCTCATAAATTTGATCAGAAATCCTGAAAATCCTATCAACAAAGCTGAAATTAGAGAATACAATCGCAAAATGGAAGCCTTTGCAGAATAAATAAAAAACTTATGGGAAGAGCCTTTGAATTTAGAAAAGCACGTAAAATGAAACGCTGGTCTGCGATGGCCAAAACTTTTACGCGATTGGGTAAAGATATTGTTATGGCTGTTAAGGAAGGCGGTCCTGATCCAGAAACTAACGCAAAACTTCGTGCAGTTATTCAAAATGCGAAATCTGCAAATATGCCTAAAGACAATATTGAAAGAGCAATAAAACGCGCTTCCGATAAAAACTTAGGTGATTACAAAACACTTCTTTATGAAGGTTACGCACCTCATGGCATTGCTATTTTAGTTGAGACAGCAACCGATAATACCAATCGTACAGTTGCAAATATCAGATCTTATTTCAACAAATGTGATGGAAATCTTGGCACATCTGGTTCAGTTGAATTTATGTTCGACCATACTTGCAATTTTAGAATAAATTCTGAAAATATTGATATTGAAGAACTTGAACTTGAAATGATAGATTTTGGCGTCGAAGAAATTTTTGAAGATGAAGATGGAATTATGATTTACGCTCCTTTTCAAAATTTTGGAGATATTCAAAAAGAATTGGAAAGTAAAAATATTGAAATTATAGCTTCTGGTTTTGATAGAATTCCACAAATCACAAAACCACTGAACGATGATCAAAAAGCAGATGTAGAAAAATTATTGGAGAAAATCGAAGAAGATGATGACGTTCAGAATGTTTACCATACTATGGCAGAGGACTAAATTTTCAGTAAAGAACAATAAAAAAATGCCGTTTCTCAATTGAAACGGCATTTTTTTATTCTAAAAGTAATTTGATGAATTACATATTTGCAAATATAGATTTCATCAGTCTGGTTTTATCATTCAAGCTTTCTTCTAAAGAAATCATAGTTTCAGTTCGGCTCACACCTTCAATGTCATCTATTTGAAATATTACATTTTTAGCATGTTCTGTGTTTCTTGCTCTTATTTTACAAAACAAATTGAATTTACCTGTTGTAACGTGGGCCACTGTAACATTCGGGATTTCTTCAATTCTATTTAAAACGAATTGTGTTTGAGAAGTATTTTTCAAAAAGATACCAACATAAGCTATGAAAGTGTATCCAAGTTTCTTATAATTTAGCGTTAAAGAAGAACCAACAATAATTCCACTTTCTTCCATCTTCCTAACTCTAACGTGTACAGTTCCTGCAGAAATATTTAGTTTTTTTGCAATATCTGTAAACGGAGTTCTCGTATTGTCGATCAACATATTCAATATTTGGTGATCCGTATCATCTAGCTTAAACTTTGCCATTTTACTTTATTTTGAGTATTAAACAATTAAAATGCAAAAATAATGAAAATAATTCATTAAAAACACAACTTTATGTATATTTTTAGCTTATTATACTACGAAAACGTTATCGCTTATGTTAAACTTTGATAGTTTTTTATTAACATTGAGAGAATCACCTTCGATAATTTGTAAAAAATTATTTTCAGCATCTATTGTTCTATGTGCAAAAAATGAACTTAAATCTTTGATTTCATTGATTTTAGGAACAAAATTGATTGATTGATTGCTCAAAACTTCTTCATATTGAATAGCTATATCCTTAATTTTTGAATTAACCTTTACATTTCGGATAATTACATCATAAAAGAGTTTTTCATTTTCAGGAATTTCAAAATACTCTGAATATGTATTGAAATTTTCATTCATTATTGATAGTAGCATTTCCAAGATAGAAATAAGGATAAATTTTCTTGTGTCCTCCCGTTTATAATCTTCAGAAATTTGTCCAGCTTCAAATAATACTGTTGGTACGCCCCTATTTTGAAAATAATCCCCAACACAATTTATATTGAATTGATCGTCATAACGTCCGACTTGGTTTGGAATAAAATTTTGTAAAATTGAATTTGCAGAAGCAATTAAAGACATGGCTTTTTGCCTTGTTATATTTACGTCTCGTGACTTATTATAAGCAGGTGATAGAAATGAAACTCCAGCACTTTTATTTTGATTCCCTGCACTAAAAATTGTTCGTTGGTCATGCATATTAAAACAAAAATCAGGTTGAAACTCTTCAAAAATTCGTCTCAAAATTTGACTTTCGGGCTCGTTCAAATTTGTAGCATCTCTATTCAAATCTACTGAATTGGCATTGAATCGTGTATAACGATAGGCACCGTCTGGATTTAAAACTGGAATAATTTTTAAAGTGAAGGTGTTTAAAATCTCTTTAGAAACCTGAGTATGTTTACTATCTAAGCAAAAATGGATAAAATCCATCACAGCTTTGGTAGTTGTAGTTTCGTTTCCATGCATTTGAGACCAAATTAAGATCTTTTTGGAACCTGTTCCTAATTTAAAAGATGAAACAATACGCTTCTCAACAGAAAATCCTTCATTTTTAATTTCTATGCGATGCGACAAATCTTTAAAAGTAGCTAACAAATCTGATTCAGATAAATAACGACCAATCAGTTTTTTCACCTTAAACTGGTCATAATTATCAAGTATACTTTTGTAAAAATCTAAGTTCAAATTCATGTTTACAAATGTATAAATTTATAATTACACATTTGTAAACAACCAGATTCAAATAATTGTTTACATAATTAACCTGAAATCTTTCTCAAATAAACTCATTATCCAAAAGTTAACGGAAAATATCCTATTTAGACTATTTTTAAGTTTAATTAACTATATTTCAAAAGAATAAACGTAGTCAATTAAACCATAAGTTCGTTTAAAAACACAGAATTCTCAAATGTAAATTGCATAATTGATTTATATTGTTTACATTTGTAACAACTTATCTGGATTAACTGTAGTTTAATAAAGTTTACAATGGTAAACAGTGAAGAATTTTCAAAACGTCTTAAAATCATCTTTGATTATTACGATTTATCGGCATCATCCTTTGCTGAAAAAATAGATGTTGGGCGTGCTTCTATTTCTCATATTCTATCTGGAAGAAATAAACCCAGTTTAGATTTTGTACTTAAAGTAGTGTCAACTTTTGAAGAAGTCGAATTGTATTGGCTTTTAAATGGTAAAGGAAATTTTCCAAAATCGGAGTCACCTACTATGGAAAAAACGAATAAAAAAGAAAATCAACAAACTTTAGAATTTACAGAAGATTCTCATGATGTAGAACAAAAAAACCAGGTATCAGCTGAACATCAGAAAATAACTTCAAACTCTAAAGCGATTCATAAAATTGTGATTTTTTATAAAGATGGTACTTTTGAAGCTTTTGAGAATAATTGAATCACAAGCATTTTTTTCAACCAGTTTTGATTAATTTTGCAAAAAAAAGATGCGCGCATTGCTTATTATATTTGCCTTAAGCTTACTGACGAGTTGCTATCACGAAGAAAGAAATTGTGCTGATTTCAAAACAGGAACTTTTGAGTTTGAAACCTATTTGGATGGTGAATTAAAGAAAACAAAGTTTATTAGAAACGATTCTCTTGAAATTGAAATTTATGAAAACAAAGTAGACACAGCTACAATTCGTTGGGTCAATGATTGTGAATATATCTTGAAAGCTTTGAAACCTGACAGTCGTTCAGAAAAGCAACCTATCCGTATAAAAATACTGAATACTGAACCAAACGGTTATACTTTTCAATACAATATTGTAGGAAAAGACGAAACCCAACAAGGTCGGGTTTCAAAAATTATAGAATAGATAAAATTAATTTTGCTTAGTCAAATAGTGTTGACTGTTGATTTTCATCTTTAGACTCATTATCTTCATCATCTTCGGTTACTTTGTCGCTTTCATGAGGCAAAGGCTCAATTAAATCAATTTGCTTAACGGGTTCTGATGTTAATTGATTGCCTTGGGCTTTGATTCCTTTAACTGCTATAAACTCTTCTAAGTTAAATATTTCACTAGGCTTACGATCCTTGCCACGTTGCTTTTTGTATTCAATTTCAATTCTAGGAATATAATCTGTAGAAATAATTTCTAGTTGAGAATCTTGATGATCAGTTATGATTAATTCGTCTTTGTCTGAATTTTCCATCAAAAATCGTTTGACATAATAGCGTTCCTTCTCGCCTTCCCAATACACCAAACTAATGGGTTTTTTGGGATTCCATTTTTCCATAACTACAATGTCATTTTCAAAATGCGTTGTCAATTCTGGCACAATAGTTTTCACGATTCCATTTTGTCTCACAATGAGTAATCTATCTTCACCTTTGAAAGCGCCGAGCAACTCTCCGCGCTCGTCAACATTTAGACGACGTACAGTTTCGTCAAACCAAATTTTTCTGGGTTTCAAAGTTGAAACGCCTTCTTCTTTGAATTCAACTTTTTTAATAGGCATTTTGGAGACTAAATTGCCTTTCACTCCACGACCTTTAATCGCCATATCAGAAAAATCTAGATCAAAACGCAAACGTTTTAAGCCTTTCTTCTGTCGAAGAAAAATACTAACAACTTCTGCTTCTCCATTTGGATTGCAAGAAAAGTATAAGACTTTTGTGCCCGGCTTCCCTTTACCTACACTATATTCACGATCACGAGTAATTGAAGTCACCGCAAATCGTTTCATATAATTGTATCCTGCTTTGCCGTCTCTATAAATGATATTATAAATTGTTCGCTTGTCTTTTTTCTTGAAAATACCAACGTAAATGATGTTTTTCCCAATAAAGGTTTTATTGTCGACTTTAGTGACCATCATGGTACCGTCTTCTGTAAAACAAATAATATCATCAATATCGCTACAATCGGTCACATATTCTTCCTTCTTCATCGCAGTTCCTACAAAACCTTCCTTCCTGTTGACGTAAAGTTTCGTATTTCTAATGACAACTTTTTGCGCTTCAATATCCTCAAAAATTCTAATTTGAGTTTTTCGTTCTTTGCCAGCACTATATTTACTTTTCAAATCTTTAAAATAATCGATAGCATAATCGATAAGATTTGAAAGGTGGAATTTAATTTTTTCAATTTCTCCTTCTAAAGCTTCTATTTTTTGTTCAGCTTTGTCAAGATCGAATTTAGAAATACGTTTGATTCTAATTTCAGTTAAGCGAACAATATCATCACGCGTCACTTTGCGTTTCAGATGTTTGATATGTGGTTGAAGTCCTTTGTCTATCGCTTCTATGACGCCTTCCCAAGTTTCTTCTTCTTCTATGTCACGATAAATACGTTTTTCGATAAAAATCTTTTCTAAAGACGAAAAATGCCACTGCTCTTCAAGTTCACCGAGCTTAATTTCTAATTCACTTTTCAGCAAATCGACTGTATGTTGAGTACTTAATTTTAGCAATTCTGAAACGCCTAGAAAGTGTGGTTTATCATCAATAATCACACAACTTAATGGTGAAATTGAGACTTCACAATTTGTAAAAGCAAACAGTGCGTCTATTGTTTTATCTGGTGAAATATTGTTTGGAAGATGAATTAAAATTTCAACTTCCGAAGAAGTGTTATCTTCTATTTTTTTGATTTTAATTTTTCCTTTGTCATTGGCTTTCAGAATAGAATCAATAAGAGTTGAAGTATTGGTTCCATAGGGAATTTCATTAATCACCAATGTGTTTTTATCCCGAACATTAATTTCTGCTCGAACGCGTAATTTTCCACCTCGCAAGCCATCGTTATAGTCGCTAACGTCAACGACTCCGCCGGTTGGGAAATCTGGAAAAATGGAAAAACGTTTGTTTTGAAGATGTTTTATGGATGCATCAATGAGTTCGATAAAATTATGTGGTAGAATTTTAGTACTCAATCCAACAGCAATACCTTCCGCACCTTGTGCTAAAATCATCGGGAATTTTACCGGTAAATTTACTGGTTCTTGTTTCCTTCCATCATAAGAAATCTGCCATTCAGTTGTCTTCGAATTAAAAACAACTTCTAAAGCAAATTTTGACAATCTTGCCTCTATATATCTTGAGGCTGCAGCGCTATCGCCTGTTAATATGTTTCCCCAATTTCCTTGGGTATCAATCAGTAAATCTTTTTGTCCAATCTGAACAATGGCATCACCAATACTGGCATCACCGTGTGGGTGATATTGCATGGTATGACCAACAATATTGGCGACTTTTGTATATCGGCCGTCGTCCAAATCTTTCATAGAGTGAAGAATTCGTCTATGCACAGGTTTGAAACCATCTTCTATTGCTGGAACTGCACGTTCCAAAATCACATAAGATGCATAGTCCAAAAACCAATCTTCAAACATTCCAGTTACCTTGATGGATTCATCTTTAGCCGGCAAATCTGGGTTTTGGTTTTCAGAATTCAATTCTAAATCATCACTCATTATTAGATTATTTTATTGTAATCTTTTGATTTAATCAGTTTATATTTTGTATTAATTTTACTTGAATTAAAACTTAATTTAAATACTTTTAAAATATTAAAAACCAATATTTTATATTTATTTCACTTCTTCGATTTCATCAACTATTTCTTCTACTAAATCTATTTCTAACCTCAAATTATCAATAATAAAATTTTGGCGACTTGGCGTATTTTTACCCATATAAAATTCCAAAATTTCTGGAATGCTTTTGTCTTTATCCAACATCACAGGATCTAAACGAATGTCATCACCGATGAAATTTTTAAATTCATCAGGAGAGATTTCACCCAAACCTTTGAACCTTGTAATTTCTGGTTTGCCTTTCAATTTTTTTAAAGCTTCTCGACGCTCAGTTTCTGAATAACAATAAAAAGTTTCTTTTTTATCCCGAACTCTAAAAAGTGGCGTTTGCAAAATATAAAGATGTCCTTCTTTGATCAATTCTGGAAAAAACTGAAGGAAAAATGTAATAATTAGCAAGCGGATGTGCATTCCGTCAACATCGGCATCTGTTGCAATCACTATGTTATTATACCTCAAATCTTCTAATGAATCTTCAATGTTCAGTGCAGCTTGAAGTAAGTTGAATTCTTCGTTTTCGTAAACTATTTTTTTGCTTAAACCGTATGAGTTTAAGGGTTTACCTTTCAGACTAAAGACTGCTTGCGTGTTGACATCTCTAGACTTTGTGATGCTTCCACTCGCCGAGTCTCCTTCGGTGATAAACAAGGTTGTTTCTAAATAATTTTCCTTTTTTGTATCGCCCAGATGAATTCTGCAATCGCGCAGTTTTTTGTTGTGTACACTTGATTTTTTAGCACGATCCTTAGCCAATTTTCGAATGCCAGACAATTCTTTGCGCTCCTTCTCTGCTCTCAGAATTTTCTTATGAAGTTTGTCGGCTGTTTCAGTATTCTTATGTAAATAATTATCTAGTTTTTGTTTTAGAAAGTCTAAAATATAAGTTCTAACTGTAGGCAAATCACCACCCATATCTGTTGAACCTAATTTCGTTTTGGTTTGACTCTCAAAAACAGGTTCCATTACTTTTATGCTAATTGCAGAAACAATAGACTTCCTAATATCACTCGGATCAAAGTTTTTTTGGTAAAACTCTCTAATAGTTTTGACAATAGCTTCGCGAAATGCAGATTGATGAGTTCCTCCTTGGGTTGTATTTTGTCCGTTAACAAAAGAGTGGTATTCTTCGGAATATTGAGCTTTACTAAAAGTAAGTGCAACTTCAATATCGTTGCCACGCATATGAATGATAGGAAAAAGCTGATCTTCTTCCCTGATTCTGTCACTTAGTAAATCTTTTAAACCTTCTTCTGAATAAAATTTTTCTCCGTTGAAAACAATAGTCAAACCTGGATTCAGGTAGACGTAATTTTTGAGCATTTTTTCAATATACTCATTTCTGTAGGTATATTTTTTAAAAATTGTTTCGTCTGGAATAAAAGTAACTTTTGTACCACGGCGTCGTGAAGTATCTTGAAGGTGTTCTTCTTCAACTAAATTACCTTGTTCAAATTCAGCTGAAACCGATTCTCCATCGCGATTAGATTCTACTCGAAAATAACTGGACAAAGCGTTAACAGCTTTCGTACCAACACCATTGAGTCCAACAGATTTTTTGAATGCATTTGTGTCATATTTTCCACCGGTATTCATTTTAGATACAACATCCTTCACTTTTCCTAGTGGAATTCCACGTCCGTAATCGCGAACAATTACTCTGGAATTTTGAATGGAAACTTCAATCGTTTTGCCAGATCCCATGACAAATTCGTCTACAGAATTGTCCAAAACTTCTTTCAATAAAATATAAACACCGTCGTCTGCACTAGAACCATCGCCAAGTTTACCTATATACATACCAGGACGCATTCTGATGTGTTCCCGCCAGTCAAGTGATTTTATATTGTCTTCTGTGTACTTTGTCTCTTGTGTCATAGTTTTTCTGAACTCCGAAATATACTACGATTTCTGTAAACTAAAAATTTAAAGTCGAATTTATCAACTTTAAATTTTTAGTCAGAATTGTAATCAACTGATCATCTGTTAGTAATAATTATCGAACCAATTTTTTGTATTTTATTCGTTTTGGCATGGTATCACCCCCAAGGCGTTTTTTCTTATTTTCTTCATATTCGCTAAAACTACCTTCAAAGAAATATACTTCTGAATTCCCTTCAAAAGCTAGAATATGCGTACAAATTCTGTCTAAAAACCAACGGTCGTGAGAAATTACCACAGCACAACCAGCAAAGTTTTCCAAACCTTCTTCCAGTGCGCGAAGTGTATTTACATCCAAATCATTAGTTGGCTCATCCAGTAAGAGTACGTTTCCTTCTTCCTTGAGAGTCATCGCTAAGTGAAGTCTGTTTCTCTCACCTCCAGATAATTTTTCTACTTTTTTATTTTGTTCGCTTCCATTGAAATTGAAACGACTTAAATAGGCACGAGAATTCACTTTTTTTCCACCCATCATCACTAAATCCTGACCATCGCTGAAATTTTCCCAAATGGATTTATCAGGATCTATATTAGAATGAGCTTGGTCAACATAAGCGATTTTAGCTGTTTCACCAACTTTAAATTCACCTTTATCGGGTTCAATTTCGCCCATAATCATTTTGAAGATTGTAGTTTTACCAGCACCATTAGGACCAATTACACCGACAATTCCTGCTTGAGGCAAATTAAAATCTAGCTTTTCGTAAAGCAACTTTTCGTCAAAAGCTTTGCTCACGCCATTGGCATCAATAACATTGGTACCTAAGCGTGGACCATTTGGAATATATATTTCAAGTTTTTCATCAAGCTTATCTTGATCTTGGCTCATCAATTTATCGTAATTCTTAAGCCTTGCTTTTTGCTTGCTTTGGCGTCCTTTAGGTGCCATTTTCACCCATTCTAATTCTCTTTCGAGTGTTTTTTGGCGTTTACTGGCTTGTTTTTGTTCTTTCGCCATGCGTTTAGATTTCTGATCTAACCAAGATGAGTAATTTCCCTTCCAAGGGATTCCTTCTCCTCTATCAAGTTCCAAAATCCAACCAGCAACATTGTCTAGGAAATATCGGTCGTGAGTTACAGCAATGACTGTTCCTTTGTATTGTTGCAAATGATGTTCTAACCAATGTACAGATTCTGCATCTAGGTGGTTGGTAGGTTCATCTAATAATAAAACGTCAGGTTCTTTCAATAGTAAACGGCATAAAGCAACTCGGCGCTTTTCACCACCTGATAGAGTTCCTATTTTTTGATCGGATGGCGGCGTTCGTAAAGCATCCATAGCAACGTCAAGCTTGTTGTCTAGTTCCCAAGCATTGGTGGCGTCGATTTTGTCTTGCAAAACAGCTTGACGATCCATCAATTTTTGCATTTTATCTGGATTTTCGTAAACTTCTGGCAATCCAAAATCATCGTTAATTTTATTGTATTCATCTAGAATGGCAACAACTTCCGAAGCGCCTTCTTTTACAACTTCTAGAACTGTTTTTTCTGGGTCAAGTTCTGGTTCTTGCTCCAAATATCCAACAGAATAATCTTGAGAAAAAACCACATCGCCTTGATAGTTTTTTTCAATTCCTGCAATGATTTTCATCAAAGTGGATTTACCTGAACCGTTGAGACCAAGAATACCAATTTTTGCACCGTAGAAAAAACTCAGGTAAATATTCTTTAAAACCGGTTTGTCTTCGCCAGGATAGGTTTTGGAAACTCCTGACATAGAAAATATCACTTTTTTATCGTCTGCCATATTGAATTTTTTTATGCTATTTTTTGTTTTTAAATATCGAATTTTAAATAAGTTAAACTCTATTTTTTATAAAGTCCAAGTAAGCGTAATATAATTATCATTTGCCCGGTATGATAAGCCGTGTGTTCAATAATTAAAAGAATTTCACGCAGTAAATTATGATTATCAGAATTTTCAACTGTTGCGTTAAGTTCGTTTTCAGGTTCTAATATGAAATTTTCTAATTTTTTTCGATCTTCAAAATATTCTTCCTTTAGATTATTCCAATCATTTTCTGTTTGTGGAGCTTCCTGCTCTGGCCAATAATGGTCTGGCCATTTTGAAGCTTTATAATTTTCTGAAATTGTATATTCTAAGATATCCTTTTGTGCAAAAACAACATGATAAAAAAGTTCATAAAAAGAATAAGGTAAATTGTATGGTCGCTCTCCCAATTTCGCAAAAGGAATTTCGTCTACAAAATTTTCTAAAGGTCTGAAAGCCTCACTCCCTTTTAAATGTTTTAGTAACTGCTTTTTATGTGTTGAATCTGACATTATGCTATTTTAAACCCTTCCTTTTAACGCGTTAAAAACCCAAGCTATCGCAAAAAAACCAATACCTACTGCCGCAAAACCCCAACCTGCAATTTCATTATATCTGAATGCACCTAGCGCAATTAGACCAAGTCCTACAATTATCATTATAAATGTAGCCCAAGCCAAAACTGTGTTTTTATTCATTAGTCTTTTATTTTTGTGATTTACAAAATTACGAAAACCAATTTTAATGTCATTTCAATCTAAAGTATTTAAAATATTTCATTTCAAATTTGAAACACAATTCTGCAATTTTAATGTATAATCTTGAAAATTGAATGGTTTTTTGAACAACTTTTGATTGATTTCAAGTTCAATTCCAATATAATTATTCGGAAATTTTTTTCGTAGACTTGTCGTGAATCCATCGGCTTTGCCTAAATATGGATAATTCATCCTAACTCTGAAATTATTAAAATTTGATTTCAATTCACTTTTAAAATTTTTAGCCCATTCTTTTTCAAGTTTGCGCTTTGGGTCGTATAAAATTCCAAATTCAGTATTACGAATATTTCCATTCAAAATTGGTGTAAAGCTGTGGATTGAAAGATGTAACACAATTTCTCCAGTGTTTATTATTTCTTCAATTCTATTTTGAATACTCTGGCGATAGGGTTGGTAATAATGATTTTGAAGATTTTGTTTTTCTTCATCAGCTAAAGATTTTGAAATACTTGAAAATAAACTTGGATGATGTAAAGACCTGTTGACTTCTATCAAAAGTCTACTCCATGAATAATGGTAAGAAAAATCAGCTATGTGTTCTAAAGTTTTAAAAATTTCAAAAGCGCCAATATCATAGCCTTCATGTGTTTGAAGTCTTTTTTTGTGATTTTTGAAAATTGAACTGAATTCATTTGGAATTGCTGAACTTGCATGCTCACAAGTCAAGATTAACTTCATGGCAGGAACATTTCGTTTTTAGACAAACAAACGCCAATCTTTTGATACACTTTTAAAATATTTTCTTCAGAAAAATCTTCGTTTTGAGCTTTCAAAATTCTTGTGGATAAACTTCCGTGATTCAGAATAAATTCAATAGCTTTAGAATGCCTTGAATCTAATCTAGAAGATAAATTTGAAAATAAATGTTTGAAAATATCTTTTACAGTCATAGATTCAGCTTCAATTCCAAATAATTTTAAATAGTTTTTATTTTCGATTACAGCTTCTTCAGCATTTTCAATATTTTGATATAATATTTGAAAGAGATCAGTTTCGTGCCAAGTTTTTTGTTCTTCGAGCGAAGTGTATTTTTCACTTACTAAATCTTTTAATATTTCAACAATAAAACTAGCGATAGAAATATCTGCCAATGGACATTCTTGTAAATCCAGTACGCGAATTTCTATGGCATTTCTATCAAATCTTGCGATTGCACCTCTGGAATTCAGAAAATGATGCTCTAAAATATGGTCTAAATCAAATGGAGCTATAGCTGTGTTTATAGGGTCAAAAATTTTGGTTTTATAGGTTTCATAATCAAAAACTTGCTCAGGAATCACCTTTCCAGTCATTTCAGGTATTTGTTTTTGATTGCTCAAATACAACTTCATTCTAGAATCTTTCACATCTGTTGATTTTCCGTCTAAAATCGGTGAACTTGCACTCAACCCTGGAAGAATTGGAAGTAAAATTCTTATCGCAGCGTGTAATTTTTCGAATTCTGAATCATCGTAAAATGGCAGATTGATATGCATACTTTGCACATTTGACCAGCCGTGACCTTTGCAGTCAAAAATTCTATTGTAAAGTGCGTAAACTTCACTGTAAGAATGTTGCCAAAGCTTCATTTCTTGTTCTGGATTCATCAATGGATGAGAAGCGGTTGACCATAAACACAGATTTTTTGTTTCAAGCAGAGTATTAATTTCAATAATATTCTGGTGGAATTTTTGATCTAAAGAATTTAAATCTTTAGTCGGTCCGTTTGTTTTTATTTCTATAACGTGAGCCGCCAATTCGTTACTCCATTCAATAGCTCCGTTGTCAACATCAGAGACGATTTCACCTGTTTTCAGTTTCATCAATTCATCTACGGAAGCTTGTATTTTTCCGTTTTCAATATTGACAAGCATATATTCTAATTCGATACCAAATACTTCAAAAAGATGAAATGTCATGAGTCTTGTTTAGAGTTAAGTCGATTTTTTAAAGTTTGAAGGATGTTTTTGTAAATGGCTTCTCCATACAACCCATCTTCTACCCCAAAATCGATATTTGGATTGTCGTTGATTTCGATAACGAGAGCTTTACCGTTCACTTCTTTCACATCTATTCCATACAAGCCTTTGCCCATAATTTTTGCTGATTTCAGTGCAGCTTTCATCACTTGTTCTGGCACGTCTTCTATGGCAAAAAAATCTGCATTACCATCTTGATCGTCTTTTTTGTTTGCAGACCAGTTGTAGATTTGCCAATGGCCTTTTGCCATAAAATAACGGCAAGCGTAAAAAGGTTTATTGTCTAAAATCCCAATCCGCCAATCGTATTCAGAAAACGTATATTCCTGAGCAATAACTAAGTCTGAAGTTTTAAACATTTCGGTAATCAAAGTTTCAAACTCTTCTTTGGTTTTAGCTTTTTTAACACCAAATGAAAATGTAGAGTCTGGAGATTTCAGTACACAAGGCAAACCAGTGACTTTTAGCACTTCATTTTTATTATCTTTATGTACGATAATCGTTTTTGGTGTTGGTATTCCATTTTTTTGAAGTGCTTCAGCCATAAAAACTTTGTTGCAACATTTCAAAATAGCATCTGGATAATCGATAATTGCTAAGCCGTCTTGAAGTGCTTTTCTAGCAAATGCATAGGCTTCATTATTAACTTCTGTGCTTTGTCTGATAAATAGAGCATCGAAAGATGACAATCTGTATAAATCTTCTGGATAAATCAATTCTACGTAAAAATTCATTTTCTCTGCCAAATCCATAAATTTTTTGATCGCTTTTGGATTGCTTGGTGGTGCAGGATCATTTTTCTGAACTAAAATCGCTAAATCATATTCAGCTTTATTTGCTTTTGGTGTATCGTAGCGTTTTTTTGAAAAATACTGAGACGCAAAATAATGCATGCTTTCCAAGTGATCTTTAGGAATTTCAGAGATTGAAATGGCTTTTATAGACTTGATGTTCCATTTTGTAGTATGTTTGAAAACCACTCTCAAAAACGGTATTTGAAAATATCTGAAAATCAAACTGCTCAACTCACGGTACTTTTGGGCAACGTTTTGCCCAAAATAAATACTCAGCGTAAACTCTTGAGATTTAATTGTTTTTAGGCTTTTCTGAATTTCTTCTTCAAAATCTTCAGAAACTATTTTAACAAGTTTTTTCTCTCCAAGATCGACTAAATTGCTAATCGTAGGGATAGATGTATGTCCTCTAGCTTCAGCTAATAATGAAACATAGTAACCTTTGGATTGGTAACTATATTTATCACTCAGATTGAAAACCCGCGCATTTTTCAGGTTCGCATATTCAGGTTTTGTCAGGTAATCTTGTGAAGTTATAATGGACGTATGATCCATCTTTATTGGCCATTTTTCGGGTTGACTAACCACAATAAGTTTATTCATTTAAGGCTTAAAAAATCAATCAAATATAATTGAAAATTATAATCGATTGTAAAAAAATAAAAAATTAATTCTGATATTTTATATATGGAATTTACTTTGAAAAATAATATTTATACAAGTTAAAAGCTGTTTCATAAAATGAAATTAAAATTTACTTTTGCACACTTAAATATTTATAAATCAATAATTTTGAATTTTATATAACATTACTATTTTTATATGAATCAAAAAATATTTTTGTGCTTTACTTTCTTCCTCATTTTGTTAGGCACAGATATTCATGCGCAAGAAACTCAGATATACAAAGGGAAATACAACTTACAAAATGTAGGTGAAGGTTTGGCTGAATATCATTATTTCATCAAGCAAAAAGATACAATTTTTGAAGGTGAATTTAGTTTTTCTAATTTGGTAGAAACCAGTGGTAATAATAGCTTTGAAAGTATTTCCTATAATGGGAGTTATAAAAAGAATAAAATGCAAGGCGACTGGGTATTCAGTTTCAAAGCAATAGATTCCGTTGGCAAACTTAGAGCAAAAGATTTTGATTTGGTCAGCACAACTTCTGGTGAAGAGTTTTTGGTAAAAGGTTTTTTTGATGATCATGAACAAAAAGACACCTGGAAAGTCATTCGACGTTGTTTCAATAATTCCAAACCAACCGATACTAGTTTGACTGCAGAAATAGATTTTGGACGCGAAAACTTGAAAGAGAATTTCTCGTCAACTGCCAAAAACATTAGTGTTGATGGGGTTTTCGATAATAATGGAATGATAGATGGCGATTGGATTATAATTCATAATATTAATAACACTGAAATAAAAGAAGTTAGAAAATTTGAAAATGGAGTCTTGACAAATCATTATTTTTCAGTAAATAATGAAAAGATATTTGTAGATTATTTAGGTTTAGATATGTCTAAAAATGCCAATGAAAAAACCTGGAGCAATCACGATTTTAATGAGCTTTACACCGAAGTTTTGAAAATTGCCAATATCAGTTCCTACACTCTAGATGAATTTGATGTTCATTTGGATGATTTATCTCAAATTTCTCTAGATTTCATCAAAAAAACATTTTTAAGTTCCTATAAACATAATGACATCGCATTTTGGGATGTGGTCAGTCAAAAAGCTATAGATGTCGACCATTTAACCGTAAGCTTGAGAAAATATCCACTTTCTATCGACGAGAAAAAAGCTATAAAAAGTATCAAATCCGATTTTGTAGAAATTCAAAATAAAATTTCAAAATTCAATGATGAAAGTTTGGTAGAAATTGGTTTACATCAATACGAAACGCTCAAAACCACTAATGAAATTTATAAAATTATCAGTGAAAACCTCGTTGATTTGAAACATAATGTGGACATTTCTCAGAGTAAAGCCTTGCCTTATTTGGATCGATCAAGTTTAGACAATCGTATTTTTAAAACCATTGAATTTCCTAATAAATCACGCACTGATTTTCAAAACGAAACATTGATAATCGAAACAAATCTACCATCAGCATTCAATCCTTTAGGTTTTGAATTACCAGTCTTTGCAAGTTTTATCAGTTCAATTAAGCAAAGAGTGACGGAACTGGATTCAGCATCAGATTTTATTTTAGATGATCTTAAAAAACAATCAAAACTAAACGAAATTGAGGATAAATTGGTGTCTAAAAAAGATTCGATTTTGAAATTTTATAAGGCAAATGAAAACGATGAAAAATTCAATAAATACCACGAAGCCGTTGCTTTTGAAATAATAAAATACACAAAAGAACAATTTGAAGCCTATGCCAGTCTAGAAATTGATGAGAAGAAAAGAAAAATTGATTTTTATCTTGATTGTTTTGATGAGATTATTTCACTTTACAAAATGCAGGCAGAATTGCCTTCAAAAATTGAGAGAATCAAAGATTTATATACAAGAACAGTCTGGAATCCATATACTTACACTGACATGAAAGAAACTGTGAAGGAAAGAATTTATGAATCTTTTGATGAAATTCTGCTTCCTCACCTACTCGAGAAGTTCAATAATGAGATAGATTGTGAAAGTATTTCTAAAAACATAAAAAACTTCAATAATCTTTATAATCGCATGGTTGAATTACGTGAACAAGATACAAAACAGATTGAAAAGGCACTGAAAAGAGAGAAAAATCCGATGCTTATCTTTGAGATTTTATCTGTAAACTATACTGAATAAGTTTATGAAAAGTATTTTATTTATTACTCTAATCCTATTATTTATAGGGTTTACGCCTTTAGAAGTCATCTCACAAGAAATTGAAGGCGAACCAAGTAGGTTCAAAAAACCCAGCACTTATGCTTGGTTTCATAGTTATGGAAAAGTTCGATTGGGTGAAAAGCTTTTTTGGGATGCGCAAACACATATCAGAACCACACAATATGATGGCACTGATTATTTTGGAAGAATGGCGCAAATATACAATCGACACGGAATAAAATATCTTTTTTCAAAACGCTTTAGTGCAACTGCAGGCGGTGTTTTAAGATTGAATTTTACACCGCAACCAGACAATAATAATTATGAAAATATAGTATTAGAACCTAGAATCTGGCATGAATACCTATTTTCCATGCCGTTTGATTATTTTAAAGTTTTTCACCGCTTTCGTATTGAGCACCGCTGGAGTCGGACAAATTTAAAAGGTTCAGACTACAGGTATAGAAATCGCTATAGATATAAATATTATATGTATATTCCTATAAATCGTCAAAAATTGGAACCTGGCGCATTATATTTTTCACCAGATGTGGAGTTAATTATGCAAAGCGGAAAATCTGTACGTGATAACCCTATAGAAGACTTAAGATTTACACCAAAAATCGGATATATTGTCAATCCAAGATTGCAATATTCATTAAGCATGATGTACACTCTAGGCCAATCTAATCTTGACGGCGCTAGATATTCAACCCGATGGATTTTCAATTTTAATGTCTATTATTCATTCGATTTTAGGAAATTTGAAAATAAAATTCCAGAAACAAATTTCATGGATTAAAAAAAATAATATGAGTGAAAAGTCAAACAAACAAACTAAGAAATACAGACTCCTATTCTTTGTGACTCTCTTTTTATTAATCACCATTGTGCCATCATTAATATGGCTAACGATCAGAAATAATTCTGCAAGTGGTTTGAAAAAAATGAAAGACAATATTTCTCAAAAAGAATCTGAAATTGAGTCTTTAAATAAAATTTTGAAAGCAGATGCTGCTTGGATTTACGATCGTGATTTGGAAAAAGCCATCTATGATTTAAAATCTATTGAAGGAAATTCTGAAAATGAAAACATTCAAAATAGAATTTCTGCGTTGCAAAAACTTCAATATGAATTTAATACCGACAGTAATTCAGTAGAACAATATCGAATTCAAATTCAAACTCAAGAAAAATCATTAAAGAAGTTTGAAACAGAAAGAGATAGTTTGCAGAAAATCGTTTCAAATACTATGGATTCTATTCAAAAACAAAGCGATAGTATGATTCAGGTTATTGAAGAAAAAAAACAATCTTTAGCTAGAAAAAACGATATTCAGGTCATTTCTTTCAAGTCTGAAAATGGTGATGAAGTCCATTATTTAGGTGAAGTTCATAACGGAAAAGCCAACGGTGGCGGGATCGGCATATGGCGAACTGGCAGCATTTATCGCGGTGAATGGAAAAATAACAAAAGGCACGGTAAAGGCACTTTTGAATGGGCGGACGGACAAAAATATGAAGGTGATTTTGAAAATGACATAAGATCTGGAGCCGGAATTTATTATTGGCCTAGTGGTGAGCGCTATGAAGGTGAATTTGAAAACAATCGCCGTGAAGGTTATGGTACGCTCTACGACCCTGACGGTAATATTAGTTTTGAAGGTGACTGGAAAAATGACAAACCTGTAAGAGAATAAACTTCTTTTTTATTTTAAAGTCATTATATTTGATTATGAAAAATTTCAAACCAATAGACATTTTATACAGATTCAAAATAATTGCTTTACTTTTTATAATAGCGATCTGTCTATCATCATGTGGCGCTAAGTCTATTCCACAAGACGCTGTATTTTTATATGAAGATCAACTTGAATTTATGGATGGTTACTATGCCATAGAACCTTACCAAAACTTTGGTCAGTCCAATTACCTCAGTTTAGAAGAATTTTTCAACATGAAGATTCCGATATTTGTAGAGTATTTGGAATTCGAATTTCAAGATGAGGAAACTTTGCGTGTGAGCTACGAATTTGAAAACGAAACTTTTGATAAAATCATAAAAGGCAAACACAAAAAAGGCGCTTTCTACTTGGAAAAAAAGCATCGATTTATCGGCATTCCATTAATATTTTGGACTCAAAAAAAATATGGAAAACGTGTTATGATGGGCAAAGATGACAATCTCGTTATAGACATTTATGATGAAAATAACTTTGGAATAATTGAATTCATAAGACTATCTCAAGAAGATTATGAAATTCATTTTTACAATCGGCTTTATGAAAATGTGCAACTTCCACCAAAAGATAAAAAAAACAGCCTTGATAACTAAAACCAAGACTGTTGTATAATTGTTCTTTTAAAAAACTATTTTATAATAGAAGTCGTTCTTAGGTAAGGTTTTACAGTTTTATGATCTGGAAAACGTTTTTTAGCTTCCTCATCACCGATCGATGGTGAAATAATAGCATCATCGCCTTGTTTCCAATCTGCTGGGGTTGCCAATTTTTCATTTGCAGTGAGCTGCAAACTATCAATGACTCGTAGCAATTCATTAAAATTTCGTCCAGTTGATGGAGGATAGGTTAAAGTTAACTTTATTTTTTTATCAGGACTAATAATAAATACTGAGCGAACCGTTGATTTTTCTGATGTGTTCGGATGAATCATATCATACAATTCTGCCACTTTACGATCGCCATCGGCAATAATCGGAAAATTGACTGTTGTATTTTGTGTTTCGTTAATGTCTTTGATCCATTCGTGATGATCTTCAATTGGGTCAACACTCAGGGCGATAACTTTGACATCTCTTTTTTCAAATTCACTTTTCAATTGTGCAGTTCTACCAAGCTCTGTTGTACAAACTGGCGTAAAATCGGCAGGATGAGAAAAAATCATTCCCCACTTCTCCCCTAACCAATCATGAAATTCAATTTTTCCTTCGGTTGTTTCTGCAGTAAAATCTGGAGCCGTATCGCCTAATCTTAAATGTGCCATAATTGTATCTAGTTAATAATTATTCGAATCTAAAATTAAGCAATACAAAACTCGTGACAACTTAAAAGAATAGATTTAGCGTTTCATTTTGATTTTATCCAAAAATTATCGAAAACTAAATGCTTTCAACTAAACCAAAGCTGCGGGAACTTTTTCAAAATCAAATCTAACCAAACCATCATCGTCAATGTCTTTCAAAAGAATTTTATGTTTGGTATTGACTAAATCTGGATTCCAAAAGGTTTTCACTTTCACGTAATTCTCGGTAAAGCCGTGAATGTAGCCAGATTTATTTTCGCCCTCAAACAAAACTTCATGCGTTGTATTCAATTGACTTTCATAGAAAGCACGTCGCTTTTTGGCAGACAAACCACGCAACATTTTGCTGCGTTTCTTCCTGACTTTCATCGGGACGACATCATCCATTTCTGCCGCTGGCGTGTTGTCTCGCTCGGAAAACGTAAACACATGCAAGTAGGAAATATCCAGTTCATTCAGGAAATTGTAAGTTTCTAAAAACAGTTCTTCAGTTTCACCAGGAAAACCAACAATAACATCTACGCCAATGCACGCATCAGGCATTTTCTGTTTAATATTCTGCACACGATCCTCATATAATTCCTTCATATAGCGACGACGCATTTTTTTCAACAATTCGTTGCTGCCGCTTTGCAGTGGAATATGAAAATGTGGGACAAACATTTCGCTATTTGAAACAAAATCAATGGTTTCATCTTTTAGCAGATTTGGTTCTATAGATGAAATTCGAAGACGTTCTATCCCATCGATTTGATCTAATGCTTTGACCAAGTCTAAAAATGTGTGTTCGTGACGCTTGTTGCCAAATTCTCCTTTGCCATAATCGCCAATATTCACGCCAGTTAGGACAATTTCTTTGATGCCTTGTTCTGAAATTTCTTTAGCATTTTTCAGAACATTGTCCAAAGTATCTGAACGAGAAATCCCTCGCGCCAACGGAATTGTACAATACGTACATTTATAATCACAACCATCTTGAACTTTCAAGAATGCACGAGTTCGATCACCGATAGAATACGAACCGACATAAAAATCGGCTTCGTTGATTTCACAAGAATGAACTTCACCAAAATCATTTTTAGTCAAATCGCCAATATAATCGGTCACTTTGAATTTTTCTGTAGCGCCCAAAACTAAATCTACGCCGTCTACATCAGCTAAATCTTCTGGTTTGAGTTGTGCATAACAACCAATGCCGATGATAAAAGCATCAGGATTGGTTTTTTGGGCTTGTTTCACGATGGTTTTAAAGCGTTTGTCCGCATTTTCTGTCACACTGCATGTGTTGATTACAACCACATCTGCATGTTCATTGAACTCCACACGATTATAACCTTCATCTTCAAAATTTCTCGCTATAGTTGAAGTTTCAGAGAAATTCAGCTTGCATCCTAAAGTATAAAACGCTACATTTTTATCTGTCATCATTACAAATTTTGTCCATGCAAAAATGAATCGAAATCGCTTGGATTCTTCTATATTCGCATAATCTTTGCAAAGATACCAACTAAAATTTGTTTACTAAAATTGAAAAAAAAACCATTTTACATACCAGTTTCAGTTGTAATACTTTTACTTTTTAGTTTTTGGTCTTGTCGCCAAAATGACGCCGAATCTCGGGATTTAAAAGTATTTCGATACAACGAGCACGCCAACATCACGTCTTTAGATCCTGCTTTTGCCAAAGACCAGCGCAATATTTGGCCGGTGCATCAGATCTACAATACTTTGGTAAAATTGAACGATTCTTTACAAATCGAAGCAGATTTAGCTAAAAGATGGAACATTTCTGACGATGGTTTGACCTATAATTTTACCCTAAGACCAAATGTTTTTTTCCACAAACACAAGGTTTTTGGTCAAGATTCCACACGACAAGTGAATGCCAAAGATGTTGTGTTCAGTCTAGAACGCCTCACCGATCCTGAGGTTGCCTCGCCAGGAAGTTGGGTGATGAAAAACCTAAAACATATTGAAGCCACTTCAGACTCTACAGTTCAAATTCAATTGAAACAAGCTTTCCCTGCATTTTTGGGTTTGCTGTCTACAAAATTCTGTTCTGTAATTCCTACAGAAATGCAAAACCTAAATTTTCAAACTGATGCCATTGGTTCAGGTCCGTTCTATTTTAAGCGCTGGGAAATTGGCGAGAAATTGGTTTTGAGGAAAAACGATTTATATTTTGAAACCGACGATAATGGTAGAAAACTACCTTATTTGGAAGCCATTGCCATTACATTTTTACCAGACAAACAAAGTGAGTTTTTAGCTTTTGTGCAAGGTAAAATCGACTTTCTTAGTGGTTTGGATCCTTCTTATAAAGACGAATTGATCACCACCGAAGGCGAACTAAATCCGAAGTTTGAAGATCGCATCCGTATGCAAAAAAGCCCATATTTGAATACAGAATATCTGGGTTTTTATATGGATAGCGATTCCAGAGAAATTCAATCTAAAGCTTTTAGAAGAGCGATAAATTATGCTTTCGACCGAGAAAAAATGATTAGATATTTGCGGAATAATGTGGGAATTCCTGCAAATAATGGATTTATTCCCAAAGGTTTACCTGGATTTTCAAATCTAAACGATTTTGAATATAATCCACAAAAAGCCAAAAGTTTACTAGAAGAATTCAAAACTGAAACTGGAATTCAAAACCCAAAATTGACGATAAGCACAAATCCATCGTATATAGATTTGGTAGAATTCATTCAAAAAGAAATAGAAAGAATCGGCGTTTCTGTAGAATTAGATGTCATGCCGCCTTCTACTATTCGCCAAAAACGATCTGCAGGGCAATTAGATAATTTCAGAGCGAGTTGGATTGCCGATTATCCAGATGCCATCAATTATTTGTCTTTGTTTTACAGCGATAATTTTTCCCCAAACGGTCCAAATTATACGCATTTTCAAAATAAAACTTACGATTCGCTTTATATATCTGCGATGAAAACAGTCAGTGATTCTGTGCGTCAACAAAAATATGCTGAAATGGATTCTATCATTATAAATGAAGCGCCAATTATTCCTTTATATTATGACGAAGTTGTGCGTTTTAGACAGAAGAATGTGGAAGGTTTGGGAATCAATCCTATTAATTTATTGGATTTGTCCAGAGTTCAAAAATTAGAAATTCAGCAATAATTTTTATTTCCAGAGTATAAGATTTCTATCTTTATAGACGAAATAAGTTAACATATGGAATATTTATTTTTTGGCTCAGCCATACTTATAGCCGTCGTTATAGGCTTTTTTATTGGAAAATTTTCTAGTCGATCCAATATTAAAAATCTTCAAAATCAATTGATAGATAAGAATGAAAACTTTAATCGGGAAATTGAACGTGAAGATGCAGCCAAAACTGAATTCAAACAAATTATTGAAAGATTAAGAGATGAGCTGAAAACTACTGAAAATGAACGTAATGATATTAAAATTGAACTTTCAGGAAGGAATCGAGATTTGCAAAATTCAGAAGAAAAGCTAAGTTCACAAAAAACTGAAATGCTTTCACTTCAAAAGAAATTTACCACTGAATTTGAAAATTTAGCACAGAAAATTTTGGAACAAAAATCTGAAAAATTTACTGCTGAAAACCAAAAAAATATAGCTCAGATTTTAAGTCCGCTCAAAGAAAAAATTTCAACATTTGAAGAAAAAATTGAAAAGTCTAATATCGGTTTTCTGAAAAGTCACACCGAATTGGGCGAAAAACTTAAATTTCTGAACGAGCAGAATATTAAGATTTCTGAAGAAGCAAACAATCTCACAAAAGCTTTGAAAGGCGAAAGCAAAACACAAGGCAATTGGGGTGAATTGATTTTAGAAAAAGTTTTAGAAAAATCAGGTTTGGTAAAGGGTCGTGAATATGAAATGCAAAAAAGTTTCAAAGACGATAATGGTAAGATACAATTTCCAGATGCAGTGATCAATTTACCAAATAACAAAAAAATGATTATCGACGCCAAAGTGAGTTTAACGGCTTACGAAAGGTATGTCAACACTGAGTCTGAAGATGAAAAAATTATTTTCCTCAAACAACACATCAAGTCGATGGAGAATCATTTGAAAAATTTGAAAAATAAGAAATATGAAAATTTAGGTGGCGACGATACACCAGATTTTATTTTAATGTTTATTCCTGTAGAACCGGCATTATTCTTAGCTCAAAGTGAAAATCCTTCTTTTTTCTATTCCGCATTTCAGGATAATATTTTAATGGTGAGTCCTACGACACTATTGTCTACTTTACGCACAGTAGATATGATTTGGAGCAATGAAAAGCAACAACAAAATGCAAAGCAAATAGCCCAACATGCAGGTGATTTGTATGATAAATTTGTTAATCTCATCGAGGGAATGGAAGACGTTGGCAATCGCATCGATTCTACCAAATCAACTTACGAAAAAGCGATGAAAAAATTGACTGGTCAACAGAATTTGGTAAAGGATATTGAAGCCCTGAAATTGATGGGTGTAACTTCTAAAAAAACCATTGAAAACAAATGGTTGGATAACTCTAAAAAATAAAATTATGAATAATAAATACAAACATAGTTCAGAGTCACAAGTAGTAATTTCGCAACTCATGCTTCCCTCCCATTCCAATTTTGGTGGAAAAATTCACGGCGGATTTATTTTATCATTATTAGATCAAATTGCTTTTGCCTGCGCATCAAAACATTCGGAAAATTATTGTGTTACAGCAAGTGTTGACCGGGTAGATTTTTTGAATCCTGTTGAAGTTGGCGAATTACTGACTTTAAAATCAACTGTAAATTACGTAGGTAAAACCTCGATGGTAGTTGGTGTTCGCGTTGAAGCTGAAAACATTCAAACCGGAAAAAAGAAGCATTGCAATTCTTCATATTTCACAATGGTTGCCAAGGATGATTCTGGTCAATCTACCCAAGTTCCAGGTTTAATTTTAAAAAATGAAAACGATCATCGTCGTTTTATCAAAAACATTAAGCGTATGGAATTCAGAGCTAAACATGACCAGGCTTTTGACAATTTTGAATTTGACAAAAACCAATCTAAGATTGCATTGAAAGATTATAATGTCAAAATTTCATAAATTTAAAAAGGTTCTAAATAAGTTTCTGTTTTTGAAAAGACCTCAAAAATTCGATCCAAAATTCGATTAAATTTCGAAATCCAGAATTTTACTTCATCATTCTGAACAATTCCTCAAGCTATAAATTTAATATATTTTCAAAATCAACCCTATAAAACATAGGGTTGATTTGCATTAAAATAAGTTTTATTTACATTTAACCCCTAGTTTAAAGAATTAAATACAGCAACATGAAGAAAATCGAAGCTATTATTCGAAAGTCTAAGTTTGATGAAGTTAAGTCTGCTCTTCACAATATAGAAGTCAATTTTTTCAGTTACTGGGATGTTACAGGTGTTGGAAATGAAACTCAAGGACACGTCTACCGAGGAATTACATACAGCACTTCAGACATTCAAAGACGCTATCTGGTAATTGTCGTTTCGGATGATTTTGCAGACAAAACGATAGCAGTTTTGCGAGAACACGCCAAAACTGATAAAGTCGGTGACGGTAAGATTTTTATTTCTACTATAGATGAAGTCATTCGGATAAGAACAGGAGAAACAGGTCAAAAAGCAATAAACTGATTATGGAAGACGCAATTTTTACGGCCAACAATATTTGGATGATGCTTTGCATTGCTTTGGTTTTCATCATGCATTTAGGGTTTTCACTTTTAGAAATAGGCTTGACACGACAAAAAAATTCAATTAATATTCTATTCAAGAATGTATTTATTATTTGCTCTGGTTTGATTTTATATTACATCATAGGTTTTAATTTGATGTATCCAGGAGAATTTAATGGATATTTAGGTTTGAACAATCTTGGTCTTAATCTGCCAGAAAACGGTTTAACAAGTGATTATGCTAACTCGAGTTATACATTTTGGACAGATTTTCTTTTTCAAGGAATGTTTGCTGCAACAGCGGCCACTATAGTTTCTGGAGCAGTTGCGGAACGCATAAAAATAAGTGCATTCATTATTTTTTCAATTTTTTATGTTGGTTTAATTTATCCTATTTCTGGCTCTTGGCTTTGGGGAGGTGGTTTTTTGAGCGATTTTGGTTTTTATGATTTTGCTGGTTCAACACTTGTTCATTCTGTCGGCGGTTGGGCAGCATTAGTAGCGGTAATTTTTTTAGGACCTAGAATTGGAAAATTTAAGAATAAAAAGTCCTTTGCAATTCCTGGTCATAATATTCCTTTAGCTGCAATGGGTGTTTTTTTATTATGGTTTGGTTGGTTTGGGTTCAATGGTGGTTCTGTACTTTCAGGAAATCCAGCGCAAACATCACTGGTTTTGGTTACAACAAGTTTAGCTGCAGCGGCAGGCGGAATTGGAGCTTGTATTAGCAGTGCAGTAATTTTTAAGAATTTTGACATCACTATGTTTATGAACGGTATTTTAGGCGGATTAGTTGGCATTACAGCAGGAGCAGATTTAATGTCGCCTACAGAAGCGATGATTATTGGCGTTCTCTCTGGGTTAATTGTTGTTGTAGCAGTTAAAATACTTGATAATTTAAAAATAGATGATCCTGTTGGTGCCATTCCTGTTCATTTATTCTGTGGGATTTGGGGTACGCTCGTCGTTGGGATTTTTGGTAATATGGCAAGTATCGAACAATTTTGTATTCAACTGGCTTCATTGGCTTTTATCGGGGTATTTTGTTCTCTAAGTGCTGTCATAATTTTATTGCCAATTAAAATGACAATTGGTTTAAGAGTAAAAGCAAATTATGAAATTGAAGGTCTAGATATTAATGAACACGGCATGGATGCTTATGCAGACTTTGGGTTGAATCAGCATTGAAAACTAAAAAGTCTTTACTATTTACCACTCATCCTAAGGTGACTTGGAGACTTTAAGTTTTTTCTTTCCTGCCACTGCTCCATTAATTTAATTAGGTTAATATCGATTTTAGGATCTTGATTTTCTAGTCTGCCCTCTTGAAATTCACGCCTTAATATATCTTCGATATAAAAATCTTCTTTCACATTAGCTGGATCATATTTTTCTTTAAGAGATATATTAAACATACTGGCTGTTGTATTATACCAAAAAGCTCGCCAGCCAGAACGCAAATCTTTAACCATATCGAAAGTTGTAACTCCTGTTTGCCTATACATCAATTTCACTAATATTTGGCCTTCAGTTTTTGTTAGTTTTTTTAATTCCTCTGTGAATTCATCCTCGATATAGCGCTGAATAAGTTTTGTGTATTTTCTTCGCTTTCGATTAGATTCTATTTTATCCAAACGTTCATTTAAAGTTTCCAAGCGGTTAGCCGCTAAAACAGCATAAGGCCAGACTTTTTTGGTTTTACGCTTCAAAATAAGATAATCTCTAAAATCATCTCTATTTTTAAACTTCAGACGTGGCATGATTATCACCTCATCAAGTTTCACTTCGTCTACAATGCTAGTGTCTTGATCTATAATTATGAATTTTTTAGTTTCTTTTGGAGTGAACTCAGACAGTTCGGGTTCCTGCGCATGTAATAACATACCTGAAGCCAAAAATAAAATATATAAGATTTTCATCATTTACTTTTTCATATTCAAATCTAAAATCGTTCCAAAAATAAGTATAAGAAATCAAGTAAATCTCAATTCTTTACTAAATTCGCAAGAATAAAAAATTAAAATATAGATTATGAACGATAAATCGATGAAATTTTTAGAAAACTATCTAAATAATGCAGCGCCAACTGGATATGAATGGGAAGGTCAAAAACTTTGGATGGACTATTTGAAACCTTATGTAGACAGCTTCATCACAGATACTTACGGAACTGCTGTTGGTGTTATAAATCCTGAAGCCGAATACAAAGTTGTGATTGAAGGTCATGCAGATGAAATTTCTTGGTACGTTAATTATATTACTGATGACGGATTAATTTATGTCATTAGAAATGGTGGTAGCGATCACCAAATAGCAACCTCAAAACGTGTTAATATCCATACTAAAAACGGAATTGTAAAAGGCGTTTTTGGCTGGCCAGCCATTCATACTAGAGACAAATCTAGTGAACAAGCGCCAAAGTCTGACAATATTTGCATAGATGTAGGATGTTCTAATAAGGAAGAAGTTGAGAAATTAGGAGTTCATGTTGGTTGTGTAATTACATACCCTGATGAGTTTTTTATTTTGAATAAAGATAAATTCGTTTGTCGTGGATTAGACAATAGAATGGGTGGATTTATGATTGCTGAAGTCGCCAGGATGTTGAAAGAAAACAATGTTGAATTGCCTTTTGGTCTTTATATAACAAATTCCGTTCAGGAGGAAATTGGTCTTCGTGGTGCTGAAATGATTACGCAAACAATCAAACCAAATGTTGCTATCGTTACCGATGTTTGCCACGATACAACTACGCCAATGATAGAGAAAAAGAAAGAAGGTTTGACAAAAATTGGAGATGGTCCAGTCATTAGCTATGCTCCAGCTGTTCAGAATAAGCTTCGGGAATTATTGATTGATACGGCCGATAAACATAAGATTCCATTTCAAAGAATGGCTGCCAGCAGAATGACAGGTACTGATACTGATGCTTTTGCTTATAGTAATGGCGGCGTTGCTTCTGCATTAATTTCTTTACCGCTAAGATATATGCACACTACTGTAGAAATGGTTCATAAATCTGATGTTGAAAACGTAATTAAATTAATTTACAATTCGCTTTTAGAAATTAAAAATGGTGAAGATTTTAGTTATTTCAAATCTTAATCAAGGTTAAAACTACCAGATTCACATTATCTACTTTATTTGAATTCATTTAAAGTAATGGTTCACAAATGAATTATAATTTATTTAAAGTCTGATAGTTAAACCTTAAATTATTATTAAACTAATTTGAATTCGCCTCCCTTAGGTTTTATCTTCGGGAGGTTTTTATATTTTAAGCCTCAGAATTTTTGAATAATTAAATTTGAACTAGATAATTGTATTATTGTTGTCTAATTTGAATTCGCTTTACAAGAAAATAAAGAAACATAAGTTAATAATTATTGATTTTTAATACATCTTATGGATGCTCCTCCTGCTTGAGCATGACTTGTAACTTGAGATGACGATTGATTGATTCCCATGTCTTTTCCATTCATATTTTCATTAGTTGAAGACCAATAATATCCAAACAAGGCTTCAGAAGAAACTACACCATCAGCATTTCCACGATAGCCTGGTAAAGGCAACTTTAAAACACTTTGAATAGCTCCGTTAGCATTTTGTGTTGACCAAGAATTGATTTCTTCTGCTAATTCACTTGGTGTTGGTAACCTAAATCCGCATGGACATGGATTATTTATAGCATCTACACCATCCCATGTGGTAGAATTTTCAATTGTATTCCAAGTGGCAAACCCAGCAATAAAATTTCCATGTTCAGGTTGTACTGAGTTGGCTTGTTCATTTACAATATTGGAGTTCTTTTTTTCGTGACCATCAGCTCTTCTTCCCCATTGGTAATAGTCTCCAAAAGCACGATTATCACTAGATGAGACTGCACTGCGTTGAGCACCAAGATTTCTATCCATCCACGTCCTTCCGGTTATAGGATTGGTGATTTCAACAATTTCTGTAACATTATCCGTGCCTAAGCTTTTGGTTGTAAAAGACAATGTGTTTCCTTCTATTTCTTGATTATCTAGATTTGCAAAAATTGTAACTTCATAATTCGTCTCAGGATCCAAATAACACAAAGGGTTTATACCATTTAGATCAGCATCAAACCAAGTATCTGAAGATAAATTTTCTTCTTCAGCTTTATGAAGTTTTAATTGAAAATTCGCTACATTATTATTGGAATTTATCTTTGCAAAAGCTCTATTTTGACTCACTGAGTAAATTTCTTCGATTTCAAAATTAAAGTTTTCTTCGTTTTTCAAATTATCGTCTTCTGAGTTACAAGCGATTAAAAGTAAAACTAATGCTAAATATATCAGGTTATTCTTCATAATATTGATTTATATTGTAATTATATAAATTTTCAGTGACTTAAATTTAAGATTCAAAAGCATTTTAATTATTAGTATTAATTCAATTTTTTTTACTGCTTCCTTGTACAAGTATTCTTTTAATTTTCTTTAAATCCAAATTCATTATTCAATTCATTTTTAGCATTTTCCGCACCATCAACAAGCATTTTAGATAAACTAATTATACGATCCAGACGCTTAAATGGTAATTTGACTTTCTCTTTCAGTTCATTAGAATCTTGCTTATAAAAATAATCCACTCCTTGTTCATAATTAGCTGTAATGTATTTTTCATATTGTTTATTGAAACCTTCTATTTCTTCTAAAAACATTAAATGTGAAGAGTGAAAACTAGCCACACCCTTAAAAACTTTAGGATCCATATCTGATAAACGCCCACTTTCGACAAGTGAATTAATAATTTCTAGGTGCCAATAATCGCCATAAAATCGCATGTTAGCAGGTAATTTTTTTAAGGGAATAAGACTATCAAGTTCTTTTTTATAATTTTGAAATAGATTTATGAAACCATCGTCAAATTCTTCTTGGCCAGAAAGGTGAAAGGCGTCCATATCTTCATAGATCGCTCGATAAATTTGAACTTGTTCATTTGCTTTATTTTGTTCTTCTTTTCTTGCATTTAGCCAAAAAGCCAGAAAAACCCCTACAAATACTACTAAAAAGTCAAAGAAGTACTTTGTCATTTTTGGAAGTATTAATTTTATTTTTTTGAATAACTTTTTCATTCTATTTTAAAATTTAAATGGAGACAAATATTTTTTGTGCCATTATTAAACGCTAGACTTATTTATTTTCTGTTCTCCGTGCGCTTTAACAAAAAAGTTACTCATATTTTTTGATAATAAATTGCTTTGAATTACAAAATCATAATATTCAATAACTTAGCATGATATTTGAAAGAAATTTTTAAATATTGCAAAAGTGTAAAAAACTTCTTACATATTTAAGTCGTTTACCTAAATTGTGTGACTTTGGAAATTATAAATTTATTATTAATGTTAGCGTGATTAGTTTCGTGTAAATGTATACAAATCATTCGAATTAACACAATACTAAACTATCATCGGCTAAAGACCGATGGTAGTTTAGTATTTTTCAACTTAAACGCTTTGTAAAATATTCCATTCTAAAAATGAGAATTAATTTTTTACATTGCGCGATGACTTTTGGTTCTTTTTTTATAAGATTCGTAATTTTCCTTGACAGATTCGTCGATTTTTAAAGGTTGATTAAAATTCGTATCGATATCTTTAAGACGTTGTTTACCACCCAAAATGACGTTAATTTCTTTATTCAATAATCCATCAATAGACTTTTCAGCAACCAGTTCTGGTGAATCCATATTATCTACATCTGCATTTTTCATCATTTCAGTATCAGTAGCTGTTGGATATACTGTCATCACATGAATATTTTCAAAAATAAGCTCCCTTCTCATAGCTTCTGAAAAATGCTTAACACCAGATTTTGTTGCCGCATAAACCGAATAAAAAGGCTTAGCTATGTAACCCAGTCCAGAAGAAATATTTATAATCCCTGCGTCTTTACTTTTTAAAAGTAAAGGCAAAGATTTTTTAGTGAGTAAAATAAGTCCCGTAAGATTGACATTAATTTGGTCGATAATATCCTGATCAGATAGTTTTTGAATTGGAGAAGCACTCACTACTCCCGCATTATTAATCAACAAATCTAAATGTTCCCAATTGGAATTAATTTCAGAAACAACATGTTCCACATCTTCAAGTTTAGAAATATCTGCTGAGACCAGAATAAAGTTTACCTCTGGAAAGTCCTTTTTCAATTGTTCTAATTTTTCTTTCGTCCTTCCAACTATGGCAAAATCTTTTACACCATGAGTAATTAATTCCTTTACTAAAGCTTTGCCTATTCCGGCACTTCCTCCGGTAATAAGCACTTTTTTATCTTTTAACTCCATGACATCTATATTTGTGAATTAAATATAGGAAGAAGTTCTTAGTTGATTCAACCTTAATAAGCCTTTCACGTTTTTTTAACCCATTAAAATCTAATTAAGAATTGATTTTTGTTGAATTATCGATCTGGATAAAACCTTTTTAGACTATCTGGATGTATACCTACTTTATAAAGTCCAACTAAAATTAAATCCACGATTAGTTGCTTAGTAACGCCATTGTTTTTTAACCTTCGGTTTGAAGTAATTACGTAAGTTTTTAGTTTTTTAAATTTTCCTTCACGCCGTAATCGTTTTTGAATCTCAACATCTTCCATGAAAGAAATCTCTTTATAACCATTGATCTTCTTGAAAACTTTTGACTTTATAAACATGGCATGATCTCCATAAGTGAAAAATTCTAAACTAAAATGGCTCAAGTATTTATAAATTTTAAAAAACAAATGCGACCCGTTCATGATGAGCCTAAAACTGCCTCCAGAAACTTTTTTATCTTGACATAAATCGACTATTGATGAATAAGCGTTATCTGGCAAAATAGTATCCGCATGCAAAAAAAGTAAAATTTCGCCTTTTGCAAGAGCTGCGCCATAATTCATTTGTGAAGCTCGACCTCTTGGAGATCTAAAAACTTGAACTTCTTTAAAACCCTTAGCAATTTCAAAAGTATTATCAGAGCTTCCGCCATCAACGACAATTATTTCAAAATCACCTTGAAGTTTCAAGCTGTGAGCTAAAACTTCAGTAATATAATTTTCCTCGTTTAAGGCAGGTATGATGATACTGATAAGCATAGCGCAAAATTATGGCCTGACTGAATCAACTTCTGCTAAATTCAAAATAAAAATTCCCTAAACTGAACAACCTGATATATAAAAAGAACTAAAAAACCAAAGGCAGCAGTAAATTCTACTGCCGCTGAAGTGACAAAGCCTAAACTGATTGAAAGTAAACTAATTTATGGATTCTGAAAAATTGAACTCAACATTAATAAATCAATCTTGTTTTTGTTCCCATTTCCAAGCACTCTCCAAAGCATCTTCTAAAGAAAATTTTGCTTCCCAGCCAAGTTCCTTATTAACTTTTGTTGTGTCAGCAAAAGCTTCTGTGACATCACCCGGACGACGACCTGTAATTTTGTAATTCAATTTTTGACCACTGACTTTCTCAAAAGTCTTAATGACTTCAAGCACAGAATTTCCTTTCCCAGTACCGACATTAAACACTTCGAAGTTTTTGTTCATATTTTTGCTCAGAAGACGTTCCAAAGCAACTATATGAGCTTCTGCCAAATCCATAACATGGATATAATCTCGAATACACGTTCCATCTTTTGTTGGATAATCATCACCAAAAACAGAGAGTTGTTCTCGTTTTCCTGCCGCTGTTTGCGTAATGAACGGAATTAAATTTTGAGGAGTTCCAATAGGTAACTCTCCTATTTCTGCAGATGGATGAGCGCCGACAGGATTGAAATATCTTAAAGAAATAGATTTAAATTTTGGTACAGATTGACAAGTATCCAAAATAATTTCTTCTCCAATTTGTTTAGTATTTCCGTAAGGTGATAAAGCTTTTTTAACAGGTGCACTTTCAGTAATTGGCAATTCATCTGCTTGACCATAAACTGTACATGAAGAACTGAAAATTAAGTTTTGATATGGTAATTTTGATAAATTTTGAAGTAAATATACCAAGGTGTTAATATTATTTTCATAATAATGCAGTGGATTTTCAACACTTTCTCCAACAGCTTTTGAAGCCGCAAAATGAATCACACCGTGGATATCATTATGAAGTCTGAAAAATTCTGAAGTATGGTTTTTATTTTTTAAATCCAATTTTGTAAATATTGGTGTTTTACCAGTAATTTTTACAATACCTTCTAAAACACTTAATGATGAATTGGATAAATCATCAACAATAACTACTTCGTATCCTTTATTTTGAAGCGCAACAACAGTATGAGAACCGATAAAACCAAGTCCTCCTGTAACTAATATTTTCATAGGTCAGTGATTAATTTAAAATCTTAATATTACGCAAAATAGTAAAAATTCTCAGTCTAAAAATTCAAATTAATCTATTTTTGTTAAAAAAATAAATGTCAACAAACAGTAATTCAATCAGCCTTTTCAGATGGATCAGTACACTAGAAGCGATTTCATTTTTAGTTTTGCTTTTTATTGCGATGCCTCTAAAATACATTTGGGATATGCCAGAATATGTGAGAATAGTTGGTATGGCTCACGGTATTCTATTTATACTTTACCTCATCGGCGGATACTGGATGTTTGAAAAACTGAATTGGTCGGTCAAGGTCTTGTTTATTGTATTTTTATCTTCTGTACTTCCTTTTGGTCCTTTTATTGTTGAGAAAAAGTACCTGCCCAAAAAACAATAAATTACTGCTCTAGCCTATCTTTTACATACTCAATTTTGGTTTTGCCGTGTGGTTTGGAATTTCCATTTTCATCTAAACTCACCATAACAATTTTTTCAATTTTAATAATGCTTTGTCGAGTCATTTTGTTTCTGACTTCACATTTCAAAGTCAAAGAAGCTGAACCAAACTTAACAACTTCAATACCTATTTCAACAATATCACCTTGCTTAGCGGAACTTTGAAAATCAATTTCACTCATGTACTTGGTTACTGTTTTTGGATTTTCTAGCTGAATTATAGAATACAATGCAGCCTCCTCATCTATCCAAGCCAGAAGTTTGCCGCCAAATAAAGTTCCATTAGGATTCAAATCTTCAGGCTTAATCCATTTTCTGGTGTGAAATCTCATATTGAATGTAATTTATAAGTTGAATATTTTTTGTTTCGCTTTTTCTAAAATATTTTTATGGTCGAAGGCTAAATTACTGATTTTTTCTAAATCTATCCATTCTGCTTCTGCTGCATCATCACTTCCTTCAACAAATTTTTCTTCTGAAATTACTGCAGCAAAAGCAAAAGTTATGGTTCTGCTTCTAGGGTCGCGATCGGGCTGATCGTAGTAATCAATAAAATTAAATTCATTAACATCTATCGACAAACCTGTTTCTTCTTTCAACTCTCGCTGACATGCATTGATAACCAACTCATGATTGTCTACAAATCCACCTGGAAATGCAAAGCTGCCTTTGTATGGTTCATTTTTACGTTTGATGAGTAAGATTTTAGTTCCTTCATCATTTTTACAAAAAACAACAGCATCTGCTGTAACTTTAATCTCTTGATTCATAATTATTTAAATTATTCCAGTTCTTATTTTAAAAAAAATTCAATTTATTAACAAAATTTTGTTATCAGTTTGTTCGGTTGAAGCCGAACTAAACTTTAATTTTGTCTCATGTAAATTAGAAATATGAGTTCAAAACCCAAAAATAAGGAATCTATCATTCGAAAACTAAGCACTCATTTTGAAGAAGTTCATAGTTTGCCGCCTTTAGCTGCAAAAATTTATGCTTTACTGGTTATGGCTGACCAGCCGACCTACACTTTCGATGAAATTTTAGAATACACTTGTGCAAGCAAAAGTTCTGTTTCTGAACAACTGAATTGTTTAATAGATAAAGGTAAAGTAGAATTTGAAACAAAAACAGATTCTAGAAAACGTCATTTCAAAACCAATCTTAATTATTTGACCGATACTTTGAAAGATTATAAAAATCAAATTGAAAAGGAAATTGATGTTATCAACGAAGTGATTAATTACAAAACAAACCAAAATCTCGACAGAGAATTGACGCACATTCTTAAAGAACATTTCACAAACACACATAAAAACATTTCAGAAACGCTCCAAAAAATGTCTCAAATTGAAAATAAACAAAACGATGAAAAATAACCAATCACTTGCTATACTTATTATCGCAGGTATATTTGCGATTTCCTGCCAAAAAGGAGAGCAAAACCAAGAGCAATTACAAACTCCGACTTTGCCAGTTGTTGAGTTGCAACAAAAAGAAATTACAACTTATAAGTCATATCCAACGACACTGGAAGGCGAAGTAAGTAGTGATATCCGAGCAAAAGTTTCAGGCTATATTACCGAAGTTTTAGTCGAAGAAGGTGAAGAAGTTAAAAAAAATCAACCACTTTTTAAACTAGAAACTCGAAGTTTAAGCCAAGACGCTTCTTCAGCTCAAGCCCGTGTGAATGCTGCACAAATTGAAGTAAATAAGCTGAAACCATTAGTTGAAAAAGACATTATAAGTGAAGTTCAATTAGAAACTGCCGAGGCTAATTTGGCAACAGCTAAAAGTCAACTACAAAGTATTCAGGCAAATATTGGTTATGCAAATATCAATAGTCCGGTTGACGGCTATATTGGCGACGTAAATTTTAGAACTGGTGCTTTGATCAGTCCTTCAGATGTTATGCCATTGACGAAAGTGGTCAAAACCAAGCAAGTTTATGCCTATTTTTCTGTGAATGAGAGTGAATATTATGAGTTTTCTAGAAACTATACTTCAGAAGAAAATTCTAATTTAATCAAATCTCTTCCAGAGGTGACTTTAATTATGTCTAACGGAGAGGAATATGAAATAAAAGGAAAAATCAGTAGTATTTCTAGTCAAGTAAATACAGAAACTGGTTCAGTAAATTTCCGAGCTACATTTGAAAACACCAACCAGATATTGAAAGATGGTGCTTCTGGAACAATTAAAATTCCTAGCATCTATAAAGATGCTATCGTCATTCCGCGTTTGTCCACTTTTGAGCGACAAGGTAAAGTTCTTGCGTTTCAATTTCAAAAAGATTCTGTAGTTGAACGTCCACTTGAAACTATTTCAGCAGATAAATATTACATCATTAAGTCGGGACTTTCAGCAAAAGATACGATTGTTGCCAAAGGTGCTAATAAGATAAAAAACGGAGACAAAATAAAACCACAACACACAACATTGGATTCAATTGTCAATTCATTCGATAAAGTTTTTAAATAAAACCTCATGTTAAAAAAATTCATAGAAAGACCAGTTTTATCAACTGTTGTATCGATTATCATTGTGATTTTAGGTATTCTGGGTATCGAACAATTGCCGGTGACACAATATCCAGACATCGCACCACCAACAGTTCGGGTTACATCCAATTATCCTGGCGCCAACGCCGAAACCATTTTGGAAAGCGTTATTATTCCGATCGAAGAGCAAATCAACGGCGTTGAAGGAATGACTTATATTACTTCGTCAGCAAGTAATGATGGAAGCGCAACAATTACAGTTTTCTTTGAACAAGAATATGACCCAGATATTGCCGCAGTAAATGTTCAAAACCGAGTTTCTAGAGCTAATGCTGTGCTTCCAGATGAAGTGATTCGTGCCGGTGTTATTACTGAAAAACAACAGAATTCTGCTTTGCTATATGCGGCCATTTTTTCTGAAAATCCAGATTATTCAGACACTTATGTTCAAAATTATTTAAATATTAATGTCAAACCCGAATTACAACGAATAAATGGAGTGGCAAATGTTTCGGTTTTTGGTGGCAAAGATTACGCGATGCGAGTTTGGCTTGATCCACAAAAAATGGCGAGTTACAATATAAGTTCATCTGAAGTTATAGCAGCAATTAATCAACAAAGTCAAGAAGCTGCTGCAGGTTCTGTAGCCCAGAATGCTGGAAAATCTTTTGAATATGTAATCACTTACAAAGGCCGTTTAAAAACTTCAGAAGAATATGGAGAAATAATTCTGAAAACTTTAAATAATAATGAATATCTTCAATTGAAGGATGTCGCAAAAGTAGAATTAGACGCCTTTTCCTATAATTCGCTATCTAGAAGTAAAGGAAATCCAGGAGTGAATTTTGGTATTTTCCAAACACCAGGATCAAATGCTCAAGAAATCATTGAACGCATTTATGTCAAAATGGATGAATTAGAGCAAGATTTTCCCGATGGTATTGAATACTTAATTAATTACGACACCAATAAATTCTTAACAGCCTCTATCAATAAAGTTCAAAAAACCTTAATTGAAGCCTTTTTATTGGTCTTTTTGGTTGTCTTTTTGTTTTTACAAGATTTCAAATCGACCTTAATTCCTGCTATTGCGGTTCCGGTTTCTATTATTGGTACATTTTTCTTTCTGAATTTATTTGGATATTCGATTAATTTATTGACCTTATTTGCATTGCTTTTAGCGATTGGTATCGTGGTAGATGATGCTATTGTTGTCGTAGAAGCCGTTTATGCAAAATTAGAAAGTGGAGCTAAAAGTGCCAAAGAAGCATCTGTTTCTGCAATGAGTGAAATTAGTGGTGCCATTGTTTCCATTACGCTGGTCATGGCTGCTGTGTTCGTTCCAATTACATTTATCAAAGGTCCAGCCGGAGTGTTTTATGAACAATTTGGTGTAACATTGATTGTAGCGATTTTAATTTCTGCGGTAAATGCACTGACTTTAAGTCCGGCTTTGTGTGCACTATTTTTAAAGCCTGTTAGTGAAAAATCTGAAAAACAAAATTTACTCAAACGGTTTTTCAATGCCTTTAATGCGGGTTTCAATGCTTTACTCGATAAATACGTTCATTCATTGAAATTTTTGTTGAGACAAAAATGGATTGCTTTTCTAATTCTGATAATTGCTGGTGTTGCTATTTTCTTCGCTAATAAAATGACGCCAACGGGTTTTGTGCCAACCGAAGATCGTGGTGTGGTTTTTATGAATATGGAATTACCCGAAGGCGCTTCACTTGATAGAACTTACAAAGCAACCGAGATGATTTACGATCGGATATCGGATATTGAAGGAATTAGAACAGCATCCTTAATTAGTGGTCGGAACTTCTTCAATGGTTCTGGGAGTTCTTATGGTCAGGGCTTCATTATCCTAAACGATTGGGAAGAACGGACAACTGATGCTACTCAACTCAACGCAATTGTTGGAAAATTGAACCAAGCCATCGCAGATATTAGTGATGCCGAAATCCTATTTTTCACACCATCCAGTGTTCCAGGTTATGGTGCTGCGGATGGTTTTGAAATGCAACTAATTGACAGGTCTGCATCAAGCTTCGATGAACTAGATGCCGAAGCCACCAATTTTGTTAGTGCATTGAATCGAAAACAAGCTATTGCTTTTGCTTCAAACTCATTTAGCACGCAGTTTCCACAATTCCAAATGGATATTGATGTTCCTAAAGCCAAGGCAAGTGGCGTTTCAGTAGATGACATTCTGTCGACTATGCAGGCTTATGTTGGAGGATTTTATGTTTCGAATTTTTCACGTTTTGGAAAGCAGTTTCGTGTTTACATTCAAGCTTTGCCCGAAGAACGTGAAGATGAAAATAGTTTAAACAGTATTTTTGTGAAATTAGACTCAGGTCAAAACGCACCAATTTCTGAATTTGTAAAACTAGACCGAGTTTATGGTCCACAAGTTGTAAAACGCTTCAACCTTTATAATTCCGTAACTATAAATGGTTCTTCTAAGCCTGGATTTAGTTCGGGTGATGCTATAGATGCTATAAGACAAACCGCTGAAGCTGAACTTGGCAATAATTATGACATTGAATTTTCTGGAATTACCAGAGAAGAAATTGCTGCTAGCGGTCAATCTATCATTATTTTTGCACTTAGTATTGTATTTGTATATTTTTTCTTAGCAGCACAATACGAGAGTTATCTCTTACCATTTTCAGTAATTTTATCCTTACCGATAGGCGTTGCTGGTGCTTTTTGGAGTACAAATATCGCAGGATTAGAAAATAATATTTATTTCCAAATCGCTTTAATTATGCTACTCGGATTATTGGCAAAAAATGCAATTTTAATTGTTGAATTCGCCATTCAAAGACGTCAAGAAGGCATGAGTTTATACGAATCTGCTTTGGACGCTTCGCGTGTCAGACTCAGACCAATATTGATGACTTCTTTCGCATTTATACTAGGCTTACTGCCACTTGTGTTGGCAACTGGCGTTGGTGCCAAAGGAAATAATTCAATAGGAACCGGTGCTGCTGGTGGTTTATTAATCGGTACAGTTATAGGTGTATTTGTAATTCCCGTGCTGTTTGTTGTCTTCCAATGGCTTCAGGAAAAAGTGAGTCCGTCTTCTAGAGAGCGAATAGAGGAATCTCAAAAAAAGTTGAATTCAACTAAAAATAATTAAATTATTTAAAAATGAAAATAATTTTTAAAAGCATATTTATAATATTTATCAGTTTTTCATTACAGTCTTGTTTTGTTGCCAAAGATTATGAAAGGCCTGAAGAAATTACGGATGAGTTGAAGTTTCGTACTGAAAATATTGAAACAGATACGAATAACATTGCAAAATTAAGTTGGAAAAATATCTTTGAAGACGAAGTTTTGCAGCAACATATTGATGAAGCGCTTGAAAACAATCAAGATATTCGTATTGCACTTCAGCAAATTCAAATAGCGAATTCATATTTCAAACAAGGAAAAGCTGGCTACTACCCTAGCCTAAATGTAAATGGTGAATATACTCATCAAGAATTGGCTCCAAATTCTCAATTCGGTAGTTTTTTTTCGTCCTTAGATCAATATGAACTTAGTGCAAGCTTATCTTGGGAAGCAGATATTTGGGGAAAAATCAGAAGTAATAAACGTGCATTTCAAGCGCAATATTTACAAACTCAAGCCGCTCATAAAGCGGTTAAAACTGAATTGATTGCGAATGTTGCTTCAGCCTATTTCCAATTGATGGCATTGGATGAACAAATAAAAACCACAGAAATTACTATTGAAAATCGTAAAAATAGTCTTGAAGTCACTAAAGCTTTAAAAGACGCTGGAAATGTGAATTCTGTAGCCGTTAACCAAACCAAAGCTCAACTTCATACAGCTGAAGCGATTTTATTAGATCTCGAAAATGACACTAAATTATTGGAAAATACATTGTCTATTTTACTAGGTAAAACGCCTGAAAAAATTGTAAGAAATTCATTTGAAAATCAAAATGTTAATGATTCTTTGATGACTGGCGTGCCTTCAGATTTACTGGAAAACAGACCTGATGTAATTCAAGCAGAATACCAATTTATCAATGCTTTTGAAATGACAAATGTCGCAAAAAGCAATTTTTATCCATCAATAACAATTTCAGCAACGAGTGGATTACAAAGTTTAAGTTTGAGCGATTTTATATCAGGAAATTCAATTTTCGCAACTTTTATCGGGGGTTTAACACAACCTATTTTCAACAGAAGACAAATTAAAACCGAATATGAAGTGGCGCAATCTGAGCAAAAACAAGCCTTTTTGAATTTTGAAAAAACCTTGATTACCGCCAGTAAAGAAGTCTCTGATGCTATTCTGAATTATGAATATGCCAAGAAAAAAATAAAAATAAAAACTAGCGAATATGAAGCCTACCAAAGTGCTGTAGAAGATTCTCAAGAATTATTAAAAAATGGTCTAGCTAATTATTTGGAAGTTTTGAACGCTCGAGAAAATAGTCTAAACACCAAGTTAGATCTCATCAACGCTGAGTTGACAAAATATAACGCCATGATAGATTTATACCGAAGCCTTGGTGGTGGTTGGCAATAATTGATTTTTGATTTGTTTTTTTTTGATTAAAAAGCCGTTTTAAAAAGTTAAAACGGCTTTTTTTATTAAGATTTCAGTTTATTATTTTTAGTTGTAAATTTTCAAATTTACGCTCAAAATAAACCACACTTCTCTAAGTTCGTAAAGCCATTAAATTTTAAATAATCTTACTTTTGTCTAAAATTCAATTTTATGAACAAAATCTTTTACCTATTGGCAGTAATTTGTTTACTGTCTTGTCAGGATAAACCTAAAAAAATTACAGAACTTGGTGATTTTGAAGAAGTCAAAGTTGACTATGCTAAAGGTTTTTCTATAAAGAAATATAAAGATTTCACACAAATAAACGTACACAAACCTTGGCCTGATGCAGAAAAAGACTTGATTTATATTGTGGCAGATGAAAATATTCAGTTGCCTGAAAATTTTGAATACGAGGCGCTAATTACAAAACCTGTCGATAAAATTGTTACTACTTCCACCACTCACATTCCTTCTCTAATAAGTTTGGATAAAATTGAAAACCTGGTTGGTTTTCCTAACTTAGATTATATATCATCTAAAGAAGCTCGAAAATTGATCAACGAAGGTGAAATTAGAGATATTGGTCAAAATGAATCTATAAATACTGAAGTTTTACTTTCACTTCAACCTGATTTAATATTTAGTTTCGCTATTGAAGGTCGAAATAAAACTTTAGATCAAGCTAGAAATGCTGGAATTCCTGTAATTTATAATAGTGATTGGTTAGAAGAAAACCCGTTAGGCAAAGCAGAATGGATTAAATTTTTTGGTGCTTTTCTTGGTAAATTAGATCAAGCTGAAAGCGAGTTTAATCAAGTAGTTTCTGACTATAAAGCCACAAAAAAATTAGCTGAAAAAACTGAGCGTCAACCCACTGTTATTTCTGGCGCAATGCATCAAGACAGATGGTATTTACCTTATGGAAACAGCTGGCAAGCCCAATTTTTTGAAGATGCCAATGCCAATTATATTTATAGTTATACCAAAGGCAAAGGTAGTATTGCTTTAGCTTTTGAAAAGGTTTTAGAGAAAGCACAAGATACAGAGTTTTGGGTTTCACCAGGTCACTATTCTTCTTATGAAGCTTTATTGAGCACTAATAAACATTACGCTGAATTTGAAGCTTTTCAAAATAAAAACATCTATACAATGGCAAATACCAAAGGCGAAACTGGCGGTGTTTTGTTTTATGAACTCGGTCCGAACAGACCAGATTTAATTCTGAAAGACTTGGTCAAAATTTTTCATCCAGATTTGTTATCAGAATATGAATTGACTTTTTTTAAACCTCTAGATTAATTTGAAGAAAAGGCATCTAAATATTTCCATTTTAGGATTTGCTCTGGTCTTAATTATTTTGCTGAGTTTATATTTAGGTTCGGTAAAAATTCCTCTGTCAGATGTTTTGAAAAGTATTTTTGGAATCCCAATAGACAATTCAACTTGGCAATATATTGTTCTGGAATACCGATTACCTAAAAGCTTAACTGCCATTTTAATCGGCTCAGGCTTATCACTTAGTGGACTGCTAATGCAAACACTTTTCAGGAATCCTTTAGCTGGTCCTTATGTTTTAGGACTGAGCAGTGGTGCAAGTTTGGGAGTTGCCATTTTGGTAATGGGTTCAGGCTTGTTTGGTGGAATATTAGGCAGCGCATTTTTTTCTAAATGGAGCATTATTATTGCGGCAAGTTTAGGCAGCTTAATGGTGATGTTAGCCGTACTTACAACTGCCAAAAAAGTAAAAGACACCATGACCTTGCTCATTATAGGTTTGATGGTCGCAAGTCTAACTTCTGCTGTTGTGAGTGTTTTGGCATATTTTAGTAATGCTGAACAACTTCAAATGTATATTTTTTGGTCATTTGGAAGTTTAGGAAATCTAAACTGGATGGAAGTTGGTTTGTTGGGTATTTGTTGGCTCATCGGTATTATTTTGTCAATTTTTAGTATTAAAAATTTAAACGCTCTTCTTTTAGGTGAAAACTATGCAAAAAGCATGGGAGTGAGTTTGTCTAGAAATCGATTGATTATTATCATCAGCACGTCGATTTTAGCGGGAAGTGCAACTGCTTTTGCAGGACCAATTGCTTTTGTAGGATTGGCTGTCCCACATTTGGTTAGACAACTGGTCAAAACCAACGATCACCTAATTTTGTTACCTAGTGTTCTCATTGCAGGTGCAATTGTCATGCTTATTTGTGATGTTATCGCTCAATTACCTGGTAGCGATTTAACTTTGCCAATAAATGCGGTAACTTCTATTTTTGGCGCTCCTATTGTAATTTGGCTTTTGGTAAGGAAACAAAAAATTATGTTCTAAATGATGAACGAAAAAGTACACTCAAAAAACATTTTGAAAGCTGAAAATCTTTCAATTGGATATAAACGCCAATCAGAATCTATTTGTGTTGCCAAAAATATCGATTTTGAAATAAAAACTAAAGAATTGGTTGCTGTCATTGGTGTGAACGGGTCAGGTAAATCTACTTTACTAAAGACTTTATCGAATATTTTACCGCCTTTATCTGGTAATATTTTTCTGAATGAGAGTTCTCTTACTAAAATAGACCAAAAAAAATTATCTAATCTTATCAGCTTAGTTTTAACCAACGAGTCAATTTCAAAAAACATGAGTATATTGGAATTGGTGACTTTAGGCAGACATCCCTACACGAATTGGTTGGGGACATTGACCACTTCTGATCAGAGAAAGGTCCTGAAAGCCATTGAGCAAGTTGGCATGCTTGATCTAAGGAACAAATCTTGTGATTCTTTGAGCGATGGTCAATTTCAAAAAGTTTTAATTGCCAGAGCATTGGCGCAAGATACGCCGCTGATTATTATGGATGAACCTACATCTCATCTGGACATGTATCACAAAGCTTACGTACTTCAACTTTTAAAATCAATTACAAAAACTTCACAAAAAAGTATTGTATTTGCTTCACATGAAATCAATTTAGCGCTTCAATTATGCGATCGAATTATTCTGATAAATAACGGTAAAATTAATGTTGGTACACCTTCAAAATTGATTAAAAATGGTGCTTTTGAAAAATTATTTCCCAAGGATTTGATTGTATTTGATCAGATTTCACAGAGTTTTAGAATGAAAATCAGCTAATTATTATTTTTTTGAAATAATTTTTTCATCACAAAAACATGTGGAAAGCTCACTGCTGCTATAAAAGCAAACAAAAGCGAAAGAAAATTTTGATCATCTTTGAACCACCAAATCACAACTCCCATTCCTAATATAGAAATCAACCAATACCAAAAGGCTCTGCTGAAGTAGCGTTTAAAATTTTTAAAATTGAATGTCCCATAGAGCGTTTTAATCTGATCTTTTAGCGATGGCAAACTATGCCATAAAACAAAATAAACTGTAAAACCCCACAATACGTCTGAAGCATAAAAAATGACCGATAAAACTAAAAGATAGAAAATATTGATTGGTATTGATTGCTTGAATTTATCATTTTTGAAAGCGAATAGGCTTCCAAGTCCTACAGTTCCTATGCAACTTATTATTAAACTCCACTGAAAGTAAGTCGTTTTTAGAGTTAAATTGGTCATATTATGAATAATGACAATAACTTCATTTTGATTTAAATAAAAAATAAGGTTCAAAATGAGTAAACCATAAAAGAAGTAAAATAATAAACTTAGAAAATTTCTTTCAGAAAAATAATTTTGCCAATGTTGTTCTCCAAAATGGTAAGCGCTTATTGCTATGAAAAAGAATAAAGCAAGAATTGTAAAATTGGAAAAAATAAGTACAAAAATTAAAATCAATCCAATGTAGAATCCAAGTATTGACCAAAAACTAAAATTACTTGGACTCATTTTTAGTTTTTTAATTACTAATAAATCATTTGAACCATGCAATAATCCAAAGCTCAATATAGCTGAAATAGACAAAATTTGTAAAAAATATGGAGGTAAATAAATGTTTAGCCAGATGCAAAAAAAACTAAACACAATTATGACATTATAGATATTCAAGACTATTAAATTTTATATCATCAAATATAATTAAAAAGTTTTCATAAAATAAAAATAAGTTGTTTAATATTTTAATATATTTGATTAAACAAAAAATTCAAATAACTATGAGAACTTTTATGTATTTATTAGCTGACGTTTCGAAAATCGCCAGCGACGACTATGTCGGTTTTACTTTTTTCGTAGGTAGTATGGCTATGATGGCCGCATCTGCGTTTTTCTTTTTATCACTAAGTCAGTTTGATAAAAAGTGGAGAACTTCTGTATTGGTTTCAGGACTAATTACATTTATTGCTGCTGTGCATTATTTTTACATGAGAGATTATTGGGATGCTTTTGCAGAATCACCAACTTTCTTTAGGTATGTAGACTGGGTACTCACAGTTCCATTGATGTGTGTTGAGTTTTTCTTAATTCTTCGAGCTGCTGGTGCTAAGAAATCATTGATGGCAAAATTAATTTTCTGGTCAGTAATTATGTTAGTAACTGGTTATTTCGGCGAAGCTGTTTCTCCAGAATATTCTTGGCAATGGGGTCTGGCTTCAGGTATAGCATATTTTATTATAGTTTATATAATATGGTTTGGTGAAGCCAAAAAACTAGCTCAAAACGCTGGTGGAAATGTGCTAAAAGCTCACAATATTCTCTGTTGGTTTGTTTTAGTAGGTTGGGCAATTTATCCAATTGGTTACATTTTAGGAACACCAGGTGGACTGTTCGGAATTGATTTTGGAGTTGATGCATCATTTATGGATGTTGTTTACAACATTGGTGATGCAGTTAACAAGATTGGATTTGGATTGGTTATTTATTCATTAGCAATTAATTCAACTTCTAAAGACTAATTAAACTTAAATTGTATTTTCAAGCCGAATTTTAAAAAATTCGGCTTTTTTTTTATACTTACCAAGCAATTCTTTCCATTTCTGATTTCTAGAATTTTTTTGGTTTCAAAAGTAATTCAGAAGTTTAAATAATGTCATAGGAAATATTTTAGATCAGTTCAGACATTTTATTGAAATTTAAAATATCCACATTTAAGCATTGAACAGAGGTTCAATAAGTTTTTTTCTAGTTTTTTACTCAAATCAAAACGTTTGGCAATATAGTCAGTATGAGTTTGCAGGTGATTTCCTATCAAGGTACACGAAAATTTGAAGCGGACTACAAACCTACTCATATCACTGAAACCAATATCGGATATATTGTGTGTGGTGCAGCGTTATTTATTGTCATTCTTTTTCAAAATTTAGCCCGTTTGGTACTTTAACTTCTCCTTTTAAATATGGATTGATATATATTCGAATTGTGTCTTTTTCATTTTCAGGCTTAAGAATATACAAATCAAGTAGTGGTCCAGTTCCATAGCTTAATGGTTGTCCAGTGTATCTATTTTGTAAGGGAACTGCTGGTTTCTTATAATTAGGATTTTCAATTGAGAATCGTTGAATTAGTTGGAGTTTATTTCCCTTATCAGTTCTAAGTCTAGATAAATAATAGTATGAGGAACCAATGCTATTATTGAGATCTGCATTCTTAATTGTTACAGGATTCTCTGCAGTATAACCATAAGTCTTATCATTGGTTGACTCAATGGATGAGAAAAATTTTGGATTATTAACCGCACATCCAGCTATCAATAATCCAATAATAATTAATGATGAAATTAATTTACTCATTCTATTCATTGTTTTTGTTTTTAGTTTCTTTTTTTAAAGAATTCAATTTCCCTTTAAAATATCTTTAAATATCGGATATCAGAAACTAGCTGTAATCAAATGCTAAGCTTTTTTGTCTTCGTAAAATTCTGAACAACAGTTTCGTGTATGTTTTGTAAGGAGCTTAAATCCTCTTGCTATTCAGTTGAGTTTTCAATTTTTAAATTACTTCATTATCGATTAAACTCCAAAGCCGGTATAAACTAAATGTGCTGTTGAGGTGCGTATTCAATTTACCAGTTTAACCTTTATTTGCAGTCTTATTGTTTATTTTAAATTTAAAGCCAATCTTTTTTTACACACCTTATATTTGTAAAATGTAGAGGTATTACGTATTCTTCAAAATAAGTTCCGCTAACAATTATAAATTTTAATTACTTTAAAATGATATTCAAAAAACTTTAATATTATATATTAATTTGGTTATCGAATTTAAATTATTTTAATTTCTATATAATTCAATTACTGCAATTACCAACAGACAAATCAAATCTACCTGGATTGTAACCATTATCATTAACAATGTAAGTTAATGTTGAACTACTACTATTAGCAACTTGCTCACTAATGCCACAAAAATCAGTCAGTAAATTATTTCTATTTATTTGAATTAAATTCCCAAAACTATTATTTTGAAATGAATCTAAATTTGTTATTTCTGTATCAAAAATTTTCAGTTTAATGATGTTAGCAGAAGAATTAAAAACGTTTATTTGATTTATAGGTTGATTAATACCATTAATAACATTTCCTATACTTAACTGTCCTTCACTAACATTTTCAAAACCATTAATTGATAATAAACTAGGGTTTTCTTTGATAATTAAATGACTATTTTCTAGCATGTTAAAACCATCAATACTTATCAAGTCAGAATTATTATGAATACTAACACTTAAAAAGTCAGTTTGTAATTGATTAAAGCCTGAAAAATGTTCAAACCCAGTATTATTTTTAATTTCTAATCCACCAAAATCAATTGATGTTAAATTTTCGAAAACACTATTAGTCTGTGAAATGTTATTTCCATCAATAGAAATGAAACCATTTAAGATTTGATTTATATTATCAAATCCGTCGATATTATCTAAATCTGTATTATTTACTAAATATATTTCTCCAAGGGTATTAAAATTAAGTAAACCATTAACATTTTTTAAATTATAATTATTATATAAAAATATACTCGTAGATAATTCTTGTTCAGTGTACGAAAAAACATCTAAATTCTCAATAGCTGTATTATGCAAAATTATAGCATCAATATTTCCGCTAAAACTAGGTAGTGATGTTAAATTATTAGAACCAGCAATAGCAACTATTCTTAAGTCAGTTATGTTTCTTAAACCTTCTAGCGATTCTAAAGATTGGTTGTGTAAAGAAGGCTCATCGGAATATGGTGTTGATGCTGATAATATACCTATTTCTAATATTTTTAAATTAGTTAAGTTTGATAATGATTCTACATCAACGACGCTATTACATGAGGAAATATTAAGTAAATTTGAAGACTTTAAATTATTCAATCCAATATTTGAAAAATTTCCTTCAATGAGTAAAATTGATTCTGCGACCTCAAGGTTGTTAAAAGGGCTTAAATCAAATAAGTTTTCATTTTTTTCAATATGAAGTCTTTCAATAGCTTGAACATTTGAAAAGGCATCAATATTTGAAAGCATTCCATTATTTTTAAGAACAATTCTTGTAGAACCACAATAATCAATATTCGTCAAAGCAGTTATATCATTTAAACTTTGATTATTGTCTATTATTACAGATGTAGGTTCATTGAAACACATATATTTTATATTATTCAATCCATTGAGTGATGTCAATCCTGGATTGTTTTGGACAGTTAAACTACCAAATATTCCTTTTAAACTACTTAGAGGTTCTAGAGATGTAATATCTGATGAAATATTTCCAGAGTCACCTATTGCTAATAAACCTTTGACAGAGGAATAATTCTGATTTCCAAAATTGTCAACATCTTCCTGATTTCTTAATACAAAATTTCCAACTATTGCATTTTTTATTAAATCTTCTTGTAAATTTTCATCATCATTAGTACAGGAGTAAAATGAGTAAAAAATTAGTATTATTAATATGTATTTAATAGTCAGTCTCATTATTCAGATGTTTTATTTAGTAATATTATATTTTTTATATGCAAGACAACGGTTTGCGTATATGGTTTGTGGCGACTTAAAATGCGCTCCCGACGCTTCGGGATTTCGGTTAAACTTTTTACTTTCTAAAAATACACAAAACTCTCGTTTCAGCAATAAATTCGAAATTTTTGTTAGCATCAATGAAAAAGCAGAAAGTCCAGTATCTTTAAATTTCATCAAAAATTATAAGATATGAAAACTGAACAAACTGCCTCAATGAAGTTATTCATTGGAATTGACATACACAAGCGTAGTTGGAAAGTTCACCTTTCAACAGATTTATTTTCAGGGAAATCTTTTAGTATGAAGCCTTATCCAGAAGAATTATATAAATATGTTACTAAACATTATCCAGATTATGATGTCACCACCGCTTATGAAGCTGGCTGTTGCGGTTACAAAGCTCACCGCTGTTTTGAGTCTTACCGCTGGCGTTCCTTGGTAGTAAATCCAGCTGATATTTTTCGCAAAGGCAAAGAGCGTTTTACTAAGACTGATAAAATTGATGCTCAGCTTACCAGTCGTGAACTTAAAGATGGTCATTTATCAAGTATTCATGTACCTGATAAAGAGCGTGAAGAGTTGCGTAGTCTCTTTAGAAGGCGGAATGATCTGGTAAAGGACTACCGACGCATTAAGAGTCTTATCAAAATGCAGCTCTTGTATTATGGTGTTCATATCCCTGAGGAGCATGATAATGATCATTGGAGTCATAAATTTAGACAATGGATAGATGAATTGGAGTTCGATTATTCAACAGGAAAAGAAAGCCTAAAGAGTAAAATGAGAAGCTTTAGATTTATAGATAAGGAATTAAGAGAAGTCTCCAATCAGCTCAGAGCTTATTGCCGTAAGCACTATAAACAGGATTATTATCTTTTAAGAAGCATCCCAGGTATTGGCGGAATAGTTGCATGTGGAATATTATCAGAATTAGGAGATCTACGAAGATTCAATAGCTTAAAACAGTTGGCAGGTTATGTAGGTATTGCTCCTGGCGTACATCAAAGCGGATCCAACTATAAAACTATAGGAATGAATCCAAGGGCTCATCGACTGATGCGGTCTTATTTTGTAGAAGCCTCTTGGCAGGCCATAAGAACAGATCCTGTGATGCAAGATTATTACCGCAAGCATTTGGGAAAGGATACCAAGAAGATAGTGATTAAGGTTGCCAGAAAGCTACTAAGCAGAACTTTAGCTGTAATAAAAACCAAAATTCCTTACGAGATAGGAGTAATTAAATAACAGAATTTAAGTAAACAAAAAAATATAAACCAATAACAAAGCTCACAATGAACCTAAAGTCCATATCACAAAACAGCGTAGGTGGCCAGAAGTATACATTACATCAGGATCACATTTTGTTAGCAAGTGAATGGACTTTTTAACTTACACTCATAGAGATGCTGGTGGCAATAGATATCTATTGACCACACATAGGATGCTGAGCAAGTTATTATTTTACATTTTATAAGCTGTGAAGCAAGCTTCAAAGCTTATAAAACGTGATAAAAAATTAATCGTAAATGAGATAGGTCTTAAAAGAAAAATATTATAAATTTGAATGAAGATCAGGACGATTGCTTTTCATAGGATGCGTTGTTGGCAACAGTTTTTTAATTTTTATTTGTCATTTCGTTCGGGTCAAAACCGTACATAAATTTATTCAGTTGTCCATTCGAACTTTCCAGTCCTACAATGTCCATTAATTCCTCAAAATACGTGCAAACTCTTTCTCGGTCTTCAGTGTCCAATTCCATATAAACGTCCGCAAACCTTGAAAGACCGATTTTAATTTTCTCTTGATATTTTTTGTCAGTCGAATTTTCAGATTCCGCTACGCTCTTAAAGTCAGACGCAACACTATTAATTTTCTCTGTAAAAATCGGTCGCATTTTTTCGTCAGCTATGCCAGGATAGTAATTTTTCGCTACGAACTTTTTCTTAGCGATAAATTCCGCAAATTTTTCATTTGCATTTTTCAGGTGTTTTCATTTCATTCCCATTTTGTCCGCAAGCAGATAAAGTTAAAAACAGAACTAATATTTTAATGTATTTCGTCATTTCTCAAATTGGTGCCAACGGTCTTGTGTATGATTTCGTTGCGTGTTTAAGTACTAAAGTTAGCAAATAAATCACAGATAGAAAGACTGCGAGGATTTTCGTAAGTAGGCTTGCACTAGCAATTAATTTTATAAGGTGTCAGGGCAAGTTTTTTATTTTCTAT
>NZ_RQVT01000008.1 GCF_004010055.1 Psychroflexus aestuariivivens | reverse complement strand
GGCTCGCAATTTCACGGATAAACAATGATTTTAATTGTCAGATATTTCATTAAAATCAGATGTTAGCCGAGTAAATATCAGATGAATTTCTAAGCGTAAAATTCCATTTTGATTAGATTTTAAATAACCAAAAATGAATTTAATTTGGATTTCTCAGAGTTGAAATCAGCGTGTTTTTTTTGAGAATGATTTTTTATGTGCTTGCTAACGTAATTGTGTATGGGTAGTTGTGGAATTAAAGCGAATAATTAACAAATAAAAACAGAATAAAGATGAAAAATAATAGAGAAAAACTAAGTGAAGTATTAGAAAAAAGAGGTTATAAAAACGAGGACTTAATTAACGAAATTGAGCAAATATACAATAAGCAACAATTACCTATACACGGTGTTGTGAAATCGTTGCGTGATGAAATGGCTATTGGGTTTGCACAGACTAAAATGCAAGTTTGGGATGGTGAGCTAACAAATAAGCACAGAGAAAAGGTTTTAGAGGATTGGATAAGACGCAATGGCGATGACTTAACTATTGCTGAACATATTGTAAAAGATGCTTATTTTTTAGCGGATGAAATGCTAAGACTTAGATAGCAATGTTTTACAACGTTTGGGCTATAAGTAGTGCTGTGCAAAAATGCCAACACTTTTCAACTATTCAACAAATTTAGCAAAAAATCTCAGAACTTCGATTAAGCACAAAATACAGCATTACTTATAGCCTCGTGTTGTGCCTCGTATTTTTTTCATTCAGTTTATAATAGTTCCAAACTATAAATAATGCGATTCCAATTCCAGGATTCAAAAAGGTCACAATCATTATTAACCAATCAATTAGTTTTTTTGATTTGGTATCAATAATCATAAATATTACGAAAATTAGATTAACGATGAATTCTATTAATCTCATTATAGATTCTATTATTTCTATTGAATTAGGATTATCAATTGGATTTTCTATAATTGAGTAGTATATTTTTAATCCAAATGGATTTATAAATCTTGTGATTACCAAATAGATAAGCAATAAGATTATATACTTTTTGAAAACTCTTTTAAAATCCATAATTACTATGTTTTACCAGAATACGACCCATTTTTGAATAGTCATATTATTTTTATTAATTGTAACTCCTTTAGAATATCCTTTTGATAATTCTTCTGGTAAATTTTTTCTTTCTGTTAAATCAGCACTGTTTAGTATGTCTGTAAATTGAAAGTCTAAAACTATTATCTCCAAGTTTTTAATTCTATTTATGTTATTTTTTCCACCGTCTGGTTTAAAAATTGCGTATTGTGGTATTGGTATAGGCTGTTCGCAATTGAAATTTCCTTGAACACCTTCTTCCAATTCATTATCGGATGTAGTTATTATGATTAAACACTTATCTGAAGAATTTTTTATCGCTTTTGCTTTTTCTGAATACTTTTCTCTCAATTTATTATATTCATCTTCATCAGAAATCTTTGTAGTAATGTGCATTCCAGCGTAATCATAGAAAAAATATTTTGGAGATGAATAACCATAACTCACAAAACTATTTGGAATCTTATTTGGTATAATATCAATCAACTTAGAATCAAATGAATTATAGCACTTAATATAATTTGCTTGGTCTTCAGGGCTATTCATATTTAAACAACCTTCCAAAACTATAAGTGATAATATTAAGAATATATAAGTTTTTATTTTCATTTATTTCATAACGCGTTTTATATGAGGCACAACGGGAAGTGTATCTTTCAGTGGCGACCAAAAAAGCACAGCCCTTTATTTTTCAATCGTAAAGTTAGAAAATAAATCCCAAACTTTGCGTTTCAACTCCCAAACCTCGCCATTGAAGATACATATTGTTAGGGTGCGTTTTCAATCACACTCACTTATTCCAAGCACCTCAATTCCACTTCTATACTTTTCTTTAATTCTAATTTCAGCTCTTTCGTTTTTGTCGATTGGAAAACTACTGCCAGTAATATTAATGTGATTTCTCCTGAGAATTTGCTTTAAACTATCAAGATTTTTAGTACAAATTTTAATTATTTTTTTATTTTGAAAATCTAACGCACCATTACCTTGATAATATTCAAATTCGTTTCTGAAGGTTTCTAAAAATTCTTTGTTATCATTAGTAAGCCAATCAAATTTTAGAACATCATTGATTCTATTAACAGCTTTATCCTTATAACCTGCAAAAGTCTCAAGCATTGTATAGTTTACGAGTCGGTTCAAATCTTGTTCATTTCTAATTGTTCCAATATCACTTAATTCAAGTGCCTTTTTATATTGTTCTTTAGCTTCTTTAATTTTACCATCGTATTCAAGTAAATTTCCTTTTGTTTGAAAGTAGTAATCCGTTTTCTTTAGTTTTTCAGGTAAATCTTCTAAAAAATCAAATGCTCTTTTAATCTCATCTTTTTGTATATAAATACCCAATAAAGAAGAATGGATACTTAAGTTCGTATTGTCTATTTTAAATGCTTGTTCATATAACTTTTCCGCCTCTGACAATTCTCCGGTCATCCGCATTTCAACAGCCTTATTATTTAGTTCCGTTATTTTTTCTTTTTTGGATTCAGATAATAAGTCGCTTTTACAACTACTTGTAATCATCAAAATCAATATTATATTTAAAGTAATATTTCTCATTTCAAATGCACCCTAACGTTTTCGTGTATGCGCAGTAGCGCGTAAAAATTCTAAATCTTTTAAATTCAGTCTCAAAGTTAGCAAATTATCCCAAACTTTGATTCCAGTCACAAACCCAGCTGTTGCGTATACACAGTGTTAGCCATTGTTTTTATTATAAAATATAAATTCTTTTGGTACAAAATCAGTCAGCCAAACATTGTTTTCAGACATATAAAATTCGTGTCCATTTTTTGTCATTTTCATAGCCAAAATTTCTAAAACTACCGGCTTTCCGTGTCTTTGACCAACTTTCATGGCCGTTACTTTATCAGCACTTAAATGAACATGGTGTCTGTTTCTTTTTTCTATTCCTATGTTTAGGATACTTTCAATGGATTTTTCTCCAGTACCGTGATATAATATCTCTGGTGGAATTATTGATTTAAACTCGTGTTCTATTTTGATTGAATGACCTTGATTTGCCCTAATTTGGGTTTTATCTGAATTAAATCCAAACCGTTTCTTTTCATTCGTTTTGACAATGAATTCTAGTATGTCAAAATTAATTGATTGTCCATTTGAATTCATTTTAGTCAATAAATCATCAACATTTGTCCAGCCAGCGGAATCAAGTTCAAGCCCTATTTTTTCGGGGTTATGTCTAAGTATCAAACTTAAGAACTTGCTGATTTTATTATTTTCACTCTTTTTAATCATCATCTAAATTATTCAATTCTTTTATTGTTTCGTTTAAAAGGTATGATTGAGAAAGGGTTTTTAGCTCATATCCATATGAAATAACTTCTAAGGTTACATCTTTAAATTTAGCAATAAAATGTTGTTTGTCATCATAAATTGAATCGATATGTCTTGGGTGAAAAGAATTGTTTAACCTTAATTCTTCAATCCATTTAGAATTTTTAACTTCATAAAAACCGTAAAATCCTAATCCATATTTCATTAAAGGATGACCAACTTCATCATTTGGATAACCATATTTATAGATTGAGAAATCAAACTCAATAACATCTAAATCATTTTCTTTTCTTGCCAATATTAAATATAATTTCTGTTGGCTTGAAATCACAAAATTAGAGTACATAAACCTAAAGTGTTTGTCAAGTTTAATTTCTGTTATTTTCGGTTCGTTCATTTTTTTCTAATAATGGCTAACATTCTCGCATATCGCTTCGTTGTGGGAAAATTAGCAATAATTTTTCAATCTAATAATTTTATTCCCAGAAAATCCCAAAACTCCGATTTCAGCCAAAACGCCGCAATGAGCGATATGCAGTGTTGGCAACTGGCATTTTATTCATTCAATCGAGATTCAACATCCATTCTTTGGTGCAAAATTCTTATGATTTCAATTTGTTCATTTTTAAGGTTGATTTTATAGAAAATAAAATGTGACTTGACTAGAGAACGAAAATATCCTTTTCTAATTTGACTATAATCTTTTCCAGAATTCGGGTTTTTAGTCAAATATTCAATTTCATCTATTATTAAGTTTAAATATCTGTCCGCTTGTTCAAGAGACCAGTTTTCAAATGTATAAACCCAAATGTTTTCAATATCTCGATTTGCTTCTTGACTGATTTTATAATTCATCATTCAGTCAGATGATTTTGGTGAAGTTTTTTTAAAAGTTTTTTACGATCAAAGTTCTCTACAAATCCTGATTTTTCCCCTTTTTTGAGTTCTTTAATAAGTTCGGTTTTTTTTGACTCTTCGTGTTCAAACATTCTCAAAGCAGCTCTTACAACTTCGCTTGCAGAAGAATATTTTCCTTTTTTTATTTGCTGATTTATAAAACTATCAAAGTAGTCTCCTAGTAATATCGATGTATTTTTGGCCATAACTTAAAAGTTTTACCAAATATACCAACTATTGGTATATTTTCAAAATCAAATTCCTTAAATTTTGTTGGTTATGCTTGTTGCCAACGGTATGCGTATATGGTTTGTGGCGGGCAAAAATGCGCTAATTTATCGGCTTTTTTTTTACGTTTCTAAAATTACAAAAACTTTTGATATTGGCACAAAATCCGCCATAAACTATATGCGCTGTTATCTCACGTTCTTATTCGGCTCAATATCAATCCTAAAATTCCAAATATCATTAACGAAATCAAAATAGCCTTTTTAGACTTATATATTTTTGAAATTAAAGTCCAACAGTATAAAAATATAAATAATGGAAGAAGAAATACTGAAAATCCAAAGTATTCTTTCAAGTTGAGATAAAATCCGTCATAATTATATCCCATATAAATTGAGAAAAATCTTGTTAATACGAGCATTATTACTCCGAATATAAAAATCGAATTGGTTTGTGCGAATCTCAATTTCCGAGTTTCATTTCGTTTTTTTGAATTCGGTTTGCTTATCCACAAGTATGTCGTAAAACAAAAACCAAGACTAACCGACAATAGTCCAAAAAATAGTGTGTAATAAAAATCAAGATTTGAATTTAGTAGGTTATTCCAATTTCCATCATTCAACGCTATTGTAATATTATTCGCTTTTGATAGCATTTTAAATAAAAAAGTCAATATAATTGAGTACCCAATCCCAACAATTATTCCGCTATAAAATTGGAAGCGTCCAATTTGTTCTATATTAAAATCGGATTTGAGGTTTTTCAATTCAGCGTAGTGTTTTTTTGAATGTGAGATAACGTCTATTGTATGAGTAGTAGCCGATTGAAAGCACAAACTATCGAATTATAAACTAACTTAATAAAGAGTAATAGCCTTAAAAACAAGCACTGCAACGGCTATTACTTATACAAATTGTTGTGGTGCGTTTTTTAATTATGGAAAAAGAAGTTAGAATAAACGTAGTTGCTCCAGTAGAGTGTACCGAAGAACAATTCCAAGAATGGGTTGAATATTGTTTAGGTTATCGAGGTAGTATAAGTATGCAAAATCCATTACACGAATACGATTTAGAAGCAAAAGATGTTGATGTGTATTAAATGCACCACAACGTTCTCGCATATCGACTCGTTGCGGGAAAATTAGCAATTATTTTTCAATT
>NZ_RQVT01000013.1 GCF_004010055.1 Psychroflexus aestuariivivens | reverse complement strand
GCCGCCTTCCTTATTTGCAATAAAAGCCTCTAGAAATAGAGGCTTTTTTGTTTTAATCAAACAGTCTTTGACAATAAATAATAATTCGAGTCTTATTTATCATATTAATTCTAAGTAAATTTCTCCTTTCATATACAATTCAGCTTCTCCACTAATTTCAACTCGATCATTTAAATATTCACATTCTAAATATCCCTTCCGATTTGAAAGTTGAATTGCCGAAAGTTTGGTTTTGGATAATCGCCTTGACCAAAATGGTGTTAGTGTTGTATGAGTTGAACCAGTTACGGGATCTTCAGTAACTCCAATTTGTGGTGCAAAAAATCTTGATACAAAATCAACATGATTTCCTTTTGCAGTTATAATTATACCTCGACTATTCAATTTTGATATTTTATTAAAATTTGGTTTGATGTTATTTATCTCTTCTTCAGTTTCAAACAAAAGCATGTAATCTGATTTTCCTTTGTATGCTGATTTTGGTTGAATATTAAAACAACTTTTCAATTCATTTGAGAGGTTTATTTTTTTTATCAAATCGCTTGGAAAATTTAAGCTTAAGAATGTGCCTTTTTTTGAAACGGTTAATGTTCCACTTCTGTAAGAATGAAAATGAATGGTATTTTCAGAATAATTTTCATGATTGAATAATACAAAAGCCGTTGCTAAAGTTGCGTGTCCGCACAGGTCAACTTCAACTTTTGGAGTAAACCATCTTATCTGAAAAAAATCATCTTGTTTAACGTAGAATGCAGTTTCAGCAAGATTATTCTCCTGTGCTATTTTCTGTAAAATATCATCGCTCAACCATTCTTCTAAAGGGCAAACAGCCGCTGGATTTCCTGAAAATATTTTGTTTGAAAAAGCATCTATTTGATATATTCTTAAATTCATTTGATATATATGTTATAATTTGCTTGTTATGGTATTTAAAAATTTGGTGATATTTTATTTATTACGATACTAAAACTTAGTTTTGATAATGTTCAAATTTAATTAATATGAAGATATTAAAGCTGCTGTGATTAATTTAATGAATTTAAGCATTTAAATTTTAAATTACCAATTATATATCTTGAATTCAATACATCTTTATCATATTTTTAAACCTAATTTACCTATTTTTAAACAAAAATCAAATGATGAGATTAATACTATTTTTTCTAATTAGCTTTCTTACCTATATTCCTTTATCAGCTCAAGATCAATATATCTATTGCGGAAATTTGATAGATGTCGAGTCCGGAAAAGTTTTGTCTAATAAGACAATTATTGTGAAGGATGATTTGATTCTCGATATTGAAGATGGATTTATTGAATTACCCTCTCAAAGTGAATTAATTGATTTAAGAGATTTTACTATTCTTCCTGGTTTGTTTGATATGCATGTTCATTTGGAGTCTGAAACTTCAAAAGATAACTATATTAAACCTTTTACTTTAAATGAAGCAGACATCGCTTTCGAATCACAAAAGCACGCAAAGACTACGTTATTCGCTGGATTTACTTCAGTACGAGATCTTGGAGGGACCGGAGTCAACACTAGTCTTAGAAATGCAATAAATAAAGGCTTGGTTTTGGGACCTACAGTTTATTCTGCTGGAAAATCTATCGCTACAACTGGTGGTCATGCGGATCCTACAAATGGTTATAAAGCTGACCTTATGGGAAATCCTGGACCCAAAGAAGGCGTTATTAACAGTCCAGAACAAGCTAGACAAGCAGTGCGACAACGTTACAAAAATGGTGCTGATGTTATTAAAATAACTGCCACTGGAGGAGTTTTGAGCCTTGCAAAAAGTGGGCATAATCCTCAGTTTTTTCCTGACGAGATTAAAGCTATTGTCGAAACAGCTAATGATTATGGAATGTTAACAGCTGCACACGCTCATGGCGATGAAGGCATGCAAAGAGCTGTAAAAGCTGGGATAAAAACAATAGAACACGGAACTATGATGTCAGAGGAGACCATAGAATTGATGATCAAGCATGGAACGTATTATGTGCCAACTATAACAGCAGGAAAAAGTGTTGCAGAACTTGCAGAAATTGATGGTTATTATCCAGAACTTGTTGTACCTAAAGCAAAAGCTATTGGTCCAAAAATCCAAAGCACTTTTGAGAAAGCTTATAAAAAAGGAGTCAATATTGTTTTCGGAACGGATGCTGGTGTTTTTAAGCATGGCGAAAACGCTAGAGAGTTCGGTTTCATGGTTGAAGTTGGCATGCCGCCTATGGAAGCAATCCAATCAGCAACAATTATTGCTGCAAAATTACTTGCTGTTGATTCACTTTATGGTTCTATTACTAAAGGGAAAAAAGCAGATATTATTGCAGTAAAGAAAAATCCGATTGACGACATTTCTACTTTACTAAATGTTGTTTTTGTTATGAAACATGGTAAAGTTATAAAGTATGATGAAATGTAATTAGTGATGAAATTTTTTTAAGAAAAGTTTCAATTTATGAATTAATTCAAAAAAAATATATCTTCTATATTTAAAATAATTTTCACTTGCACTTATATGACTGTAAACTCAACTTATAAAGTGTTTAAAAATAATATCTTTTCCTTCCAAAATTCCGATTTCTCCTTCAGATATTAACCTAACTTTGCTGATTAGGATTTTTTAAATATTATACATTAAATCAAAACTATGACTGAAATATTTGACTGGATCTTTTCAGAATATCAAAATACACCGCTCCATTTTATAATCTTAGAAGTTATAGCTATTATTTTTGGGTTTTTAAGTGTTTTATTTTCCAAAAAAGATAATATTCTGGTGTTTCCTACAGGTATTATTAGCACTTTGATTTTTGTATATATTCTTTATGAATATGGCCTTTTAGGAGATATGATGATCAACGCTTACTATTTTATAATGAGTGTTTACGGTTGGTATATTTGGACAAGAAAAGTAGATAAAAACCATTTCATACCAATTACAAGAGCTACAAAAAGTGAGCATTTATGGTCGATAATTATTTTTATATCGACAATTATTTTTGTTGCTTTTATCTATGAAGTTTTCGAAAAATGGGACGGCTGGGTCACTTATACAGATGTGGTAACAACTGCTATATTCTTTGTGGGTATGTGGCTGATGGCAAAAAAACGCATAGAAAACTGGATTTATTGGATCATCGGAGACTTAATTTCAGTACCATTATATTATCACAAAGGTTTAAGTTTTACCGCTTTTCAATATTTACTTTTTACTATTATTGCAGTATATGGATATTTAGCATGGAAAAAGCACTTGTACAAACCAAAACAAAACTTACTAAAATAGTACTTTTCGGGCCAGAATCTTCTGGTAAAACTTCATTAGCCAAAGCCTTGGCAGAATCTTATAACACAGAATGGGTTCCGGAGTTTGCTAGAGAATATTTACAAAAGAAATACGACGATTCTGCTGAAATTTGTGAAGAAGAAGATCTAATTCCTATTGCGATAGGTCAGATGAAATGGGAAAATGAAAAGTCCAAAACTGCTAAAAATTTGTTATTTTGCGATACCAACTTATTACAAACTTATGTATATGCAACGGTTTACTTTGAAGATTTTAAAAATGAAACTTTAAAAGAATATGCGTTCAAACACGATTACGATTTTTATTTTTTAACTTACATTGATACACCTTGGGAAGAAGATGATTTGCGAGATAAACCTAATGAAAGAATCGAAATGTTTGAAATATTTAAGCATTTTTTGAAAGCAAACAATCTGCCTTTTGCGGTAATTAGTGGAAGCTTAGAGCAAAGAATTCTAAAAGCCCAATCGATTATTGAAAATCTATAAATAACTAACAAAAGATGAAATTTCTCCAACAGGATTTAGAACAATTCAAAAAGCACAACTTAACTGAAGAAAAAGTTATGCAGGATTTGAAACATTTCAAAAATGGTTTTCCCAACTTAGAAATCGTTAACCCTGCAACGATTGGGAATGGGATTTTTCAACTCAACAATACTAAAAAAGAAAAGTTTTCAAATGTTTTTGAAAAAAGTAATTTCAAAATTTTAAAATTTGTTCCAGCTAGTGGAGCAGCTTCAAGAATGTTCAAGCTTTTGCATTGCTTTCTGGATGAATTTCCGAAATCTAAACAAAACCTTAAATCTTTCCTGCAATCTTCAGAATTTAAACCGTTAAAAGATTTTTTCAACGACATCAATAAGCTGCCATTTTATGACGAAATTTATGACAAATTACATTCATCCGTAGATAATTTCGATGATTTACCTAAAGATGAAAAGATTCTGCGCTTAGTAGATGAAATGCTTTCAACAAAAGCTTTTGGATTATCAGACTTACCTAAAGGTCTCATTGTTTTTCATAATTACGGAAAAGAAAAAGTTACTGCTTTTGAAGAACATTTTCATGAAGCTTCGAAATATGCAGCTAATAATGGCTTAGCGAATTTACATTTTACCATTTCAGAAGATCATTTAGAAAAATTTAAATCTGCTTTAGAAAATATTCAATCTAAAGTTGAACGGGAAACCAATACCAAATTCAAAGTTTCATTTTCTTTTCAAAATCCTGCAACAGACACAATAGCGGTAGATTTTGATAATCAGCCGTTTAGAAAATCGGATGGCAAATTACTTTTAAGACCAGCCGGTCATGGTGCATTAATTGAAAATTTGAATAATATAGATGCCGACTTAGTTTTTATAAAAAATATTGACAATGTTTCTTTACGAACTAATGATAAGACTGATTCAGAATCGAATTATTACAAGAAAATATTGGCCGGAATTTTAATAAATCTTCAAAATAAAACATTCAAATTTATTCGAAATTTACAGGATAATCCTAACGAAGATTTAAAAGAAAAAGCTGTTGATTTCTTAAAAAATAAATTGAATGTGTATTCTGATTTCGAAAACGTAGATCAGATTATAAGTGTTCTCAACAGACCTATTCGCGTTTGTGGGATGGTAATCAACCAAGGTGCGCCAGGTGGTGGACCGTTTTGGATTAAGAATAATGATGGTACAATTTCACTTCAAATTGTAGAAAAATCTCAAATCGATCTAACTAGAGAAAGTCAGCAAAAACATTTGAGTAATTCTACACATTTCAATCCGGTAGATATTGTTTGTGGTATCAAAAACTACAAAGGTGAAACTTTCAATTTGAAGGAATTTGTAGACCCAGATAAAGGTTTTATAGCTGAAAAATATATTGAAGGAACTGCGGTCAAGGCTTTAGAACTTCCTGGGCTTTGGAATGGTGGCATGGCATTTTGGAATACAGTTTTTGTAGAAGTTCCAGCTGAAACTTTTAATCCTGTAAAAACTGTTTTGGATTTGCTGAAACCAGAACACCAAGCTAAAGTCGATGTTTGATCAGGATGAAATTTTAAAAGAAGTTGAATTTAAAACTGCTTTAAGTGGCGGACCTGGCGGACAACATGTCAACAAAACTGAAACCAAAGTGATATTGACTTGGGATTTGGAGAAATCTAATGTATTTTCAGAATCTCAAAAAAGCCAACTTCAAAAGAAATTAAAAACAAAACTGAATAAAGATCAACAAATTCAATTAAGCGTCTCTCAAACCAGAAGTCAACTGCAAAACAAGAAATTGGTTATTCAGAAATTTTTGGATATGCTAACTTCAGCATTGAAGCAAAAGAAAAAACGGATTAAAACAAAACCTTCAAAAGCAGCTAAATTGAAAAGATTAAAAAAGAAAAAACAACATTCCGAAAAGAAAATCAATCGGAAAAAACCAAAGATTTAGTCAACATATTTATATGAAGGTTTTATCTAAATATACTCCCTAAAAAAAGATAAAGAAAGCATTAGATCAAAACTAAAGTTATAAACTTAGAATTGATTTTGAAATAATTTCAGACTGAGAAAGTATAACATCAGTCTGAAATTATTTTTATTTTAAAATTTATTAAGCTGAATTTCTACTAGCATTTATATTCCCAAACAAAGCTCTAATCACCATTTTTTCATAAGTTTCCTTTTGTGGATCATTTTCTTGGATTTTCTGTAATGCATATTGCTGGATACTGAGTAAAGGCAGAATAATATTTTCGCGCATGCTAATTGATTTTCTTGCCAGTTCTTCATTTTCCATCAACTCGTTTTGATTAGTGAGTCGAAGCACTAACTTTTTAGTGAGTTCATATTCTTTGCGTAACTCTTTCCAAAATTCACCATATTTTTTATCATTCTTCATGTATGAGGTCAATGGGAAATAAGATTTTTTCATAGACATGATGCTATTCAATATCAATGATCTAAAAAAAGCTGAGTTTTCATATAAATCTTCAACCAAATCAAATTGATCTTCATAAGCATTTAGTGCGGTTCCTAAACCGTAATAACCAGGCACATTTTGTCGAACCAAACTCCATGAACCTACAAAAGGAATGGCTCTTAAATCTTTCAGCTGAAGTTTAGCATCTTGATTTCTCTTTGTTGGTCTGCTGCCAATATTTGTTGCACCATAATATTTAAGCGTTGTCATTTCTTCGAGGTAAGGAATAAACAACTCGTGTTCTTTTAAACTGATATATTTTTGATAGCTTCTATCCGCTAAATCGGTCAATAATTCTTTGTGGTTTGGCTTCCAGCTATTACTTTGTTTTGATTTTACGCCAGCTAAAAGTAACTGTTCAAAATTATAAGTGGCTTGTTCTTGGGTTCCAAAAACGCTGGTTATTGTTTGCCCTTGAATAGTTAATTGTATTTTTTCGTTTGCAATTTCGTTGCCTTGTGCGGCATAAAATTGATGGGTTTTTCCGCCGCCACGAGCGGGTGGGCCGCCACGACCATCAAAAAACACAACTTGATAGCCTTTTTGTCGAGATAAACTCGTTAAACGTTCTTTAGTTCTATAGATTTCCCAATTTGCTTTCAAATAACCGCCGTCTTTAGTACCATCTGAAAAACCTAACATGATGTGTTGCTCCTGTTTTCGCTTTAGTAAATGATTTTTATAAGTCTCATTTTCATATAGCGCTTTCATTACGGATTCAGAATTGTCCATGCCTTCCATAGTTTCAAATAATGGAACAATATCTATATGAATTTCATCTTCTTTGTATGCACAATATTTGAAAATTGCAAACACATGAAGGACGTCAAAAATGCTTTCGGAATTGGAAATAATATAACGGTGCAAGCCACGCTGACCATTCAAATTCTGGATTTCTTGGATTTGATAAACGTTCTTTAAAGTATCCACAACCAATTCATCGGAATAATCGTCTGGATTTATTTCTAAAGATTTTTGAGTCAAATACTGTATTTTTTCTTCCGAAGTTAATTCATCATAATTTAGCTGGAATTCCTTTTTAAAAATTTCTTTTATAACTTGATTATGCACACTACTATCTTGACGGATATCTAATGTTGCAAAATGATTTCCAAAAAGATGAACTCTTCCTATAAAGTCATCTATCAAATCAATATTTAGGGATCTATAATTTTTTTCAACCAACTTCCTAACACGATACATGATTTTCAAAATTTCTTCTGAAGTTAGACTTGTCTTTTTTTTGAAAATCTGCTTATAAAGTTTGCGTTTGAGTTTATTCAGAGGTTCGTCAACTTCTCTAAATGTAAGTTTGCGCATCAAAATTTTGAGGTGATTATAGTAACATTTCATAATGGTAATGCGCAATTGAGTTGCCACTTCATAAGTGGTCTCTTTAGTCACAAAAGGATTTCCATCTCGATCTCCGCCAGGCCAAAATCCCATTTCTAATAAATTTGGATTGAAGTCTGGAGACAAATTCGCAGACTTTCCAATTTTATGATAGATTTTGCCTAATGTGTCATAATAGACGTATCTTAAGTAGAAAATTATACTTTGCGCCTCATCAAAAGGCGTAGGTTTTTCCCTATTTATAAAAGGTGTAAAAGCCAGTTGTTGAAGAATATTGTCAATCTTTGTAATACTATCTTGTTGAACAGCGTTACGAAGTTCGTGCATAATTCCTTGTACATTGTTAGGATAAAACTGAGTAGGGTGAGCGGTAAAAACTACTCTCGAGCTAAAGCTTTTTAAATGTTTGACTAAATCTTGTGAATTTTCGTTTTGAGGTTGAAGACTGTCTTCAATTTTTTGCTTTTTGAAACTTGAAAAAGCAGCATCTTCAATACTATCGAACAAAACGACTTGTCGTTCAATATATTGAATCATCCTAAATAATAAATCAAATTTTTCTTGATCTGTTTCAAGATCTGTATGATTTGCCAAAAAGTCTTCAATTACTTCTTTTGGTTCAGCATCTTTTTGGTAACCTTCCTTGCTTAGCTTATGCAAAAGCGGAATAAAAATACCGGTATAAGTTGTATTTTCGTTAGGTAAATTCAAAAATAAACTATTGTAAATCAGGTATTTATTTTTTACAAGCTGTCTGAATTTTTCTACACGTTCGTTGTTTTGCATGGCTAGTTCAATTTAAATTTAATATATTTTTTAGGAATTAGGGTCAAAACTTAATTCCTACTCTATTTCAAAAATAAAGAAATACGCGTAAATATAAGAGTAGCTAAGAATCTATTTTTTTTCTAAGTTATAAAGAGACGAATTTTTTAAAAAAAAAATTATGAAAACTGGAATTTGATTTAATCAAAATTGAAATTGACTGGAGTTTTTATTTTTTAAATTCCACTGGAAAATATGCTTGGGAACTCACATATCGACCGTCTATTTTGCCTGGTGTAAATTTAAGTTCACAATTTTTAATGACATTTTCAGCAATTTTATCCAAACCGAGTTTGTTTTCTTTTAAAGCCTTGACGTACTTGATTTCACCATTTTTACTAAGCACAAAACTGACATAGATTTTATAGTCTTTTTCAAGCTTTAAACCTTTAACACCATCATTAATTAATTGTTTATAATGCTTAGATTCAGATTTGCTCGGTTTGTTCAGTTTAACTCTTTCGTCCAATGCTGTATAAAATGCGACAATTATTTTGTTATTAGCTATTTGGAAATCAGATTCACTTAACTCCATTTCAGTGATTTTCGTAGCTTCAGTAATCTGAATATAATCTTCAAATTCAGTAATTGTTTTTAGTGGTAAGCAACCATTCAAATCCTTTAATTTTTCATACCAATTCCCAACCTTATGTTCCTCAAAGGAGGAGTAATTGACTCTAATTTCATCAGAATAATAACTTTTTGATTTTCCATACTCAGACTCATGTTTTACCATAAAACAGTCCAAATCAAGTATGGTTGTCGTGCTGTCTTTGAAAATTTCTGAACTATAATTACCGTAGTTGGATTTACGCGAGTCTCTATAGGTTATATATTCTCTATCTGCATAGTTGTCGTACATTCTTTTTGAAATATTATCATATGAATAAGAATATTTAACTTCACCTTTATCTATGTAGCTTGTTTTGTAAAAATTATCAGTAATTAAATAAGTTTTCTTTTTAGTTCTTTTTGTGGACAATATCGAATCAATGTCAACTTTATCATTTTTAAGAATAATTTCAGTATTATATTCAATTTTACCACTAAAATTTTGTGAGTAAATTGCTAAACTGAAAAATAGGATTGTAATATTTAATATAATTTTCATTTTATATTTATTTTGAAAGTTTTTTCAATATCTAAAAATAGACAAAAAATGCATCTAATCCTGAATTAAGGCGAGACTTTGAAAATGAATGGACTTTAGAAGACCTTCATTTATTTTTTAAAATACGCTTGAGTTCGTTCATTAAAATCAATATCAATTTACTGAAATATTAAAGTTTAGAAAATCAAAAAATGAATAAAATAAAAATGCTTTGCCTGATTAATATTCAAAACATTTATTTTAGTTTTGCACCACATCTCAAAGGGGTGTTCTGCGCAAGTGGGACTGAGATTATACCCAATGAACCTGGGCAAGTAATGTTGCCAAGGGAGAATGACAAGTCGATTGTCACCATTGTATTGACTCCTGAAACCAAAGTGGTTTTCAGGATTTTTTTATTTTAATCATTAATCTAGAATAATTGCCCCTTTTATTCGTAAAAATCATTACGAATGAAATTCAAATTATTTCTACTTTGCCTTAGCTTTTGGAGTTGGCAAGGTTTCTCACAAGACTACACCGTCAAAGGAAAAGTAACCGACGGAGAAGAAGCGCTTCCTGGTGTCAATGTGTACACTAAAAGTACCCAATCAGGCACGATTACAAACTTAGATGGAAATTATCAATTGAGTTTGCCAGCTGGAAAATACACTTTGGTATTTTCTTACGGAAATCAAAAAGAAATTGACATTGATTTGACTGAAAATATCACACTAGATGTTGATATGTCGGATGTTCAAGAATCACTGGGAGAGGTTTTTGTAAGATCTGTGCGAGTAGATGCAGATTCACCAATCACGCATTCCAATTTTAGTAAAGAAGATATTGAAGAGCGAAATTTGGGTCAAGACATTCCAATTTTGTTAAATGTTCTTCCCTCAGTAGTATCTTCTTCGGATGCTGGAAATGGCGTTGGCTATACTTCTATTCGTGTACGAGGTAGCGATGCTTCAAGAGTAAATGTAACATTAAATGGTATTCCGTATAATGATCAAGAAAGCCAAGGCTCTTTTTGGGTGAATTTACCAGATTTTGCATCGTCTACCGAAAACATGCAACTTCAGCGAGGCGTGGGAACTTCTACAAATGGTTCTGGAGCATTCGGTGCGAGTTTGAATATCTTGACACAAACTAAAAATGAAACGCCTTCAGCTGAAATTTCAAACTCTTTTGGTTCTTTCAATACTAGAAAACATACTGTTGAATTTGGAACTGGATTGTTAGAGGATAAATTTACTTTCTCAGGACGTTTGTCACAAATAAAATCTGATGGTTACATCGATCGTGCATTTTCAGATTTGAAATCTTACTTCCTACAGGGAACATTTAAAGATGGTGGCACGTTTATAAAAGCCTTGACTTTTGGAGGAAATAACATAACTTATCAGGCATGGAACGGAATCAGTTTAGAAACTTTGAAAGAAGACCGAACATTCAATCCTTCAGGAATGTACACTGATGAAAATGGAGAAACGCAATTTTACGACAACGAAGTTGATAATTACAAGCAAGACCACTATCAGTTGCATTGGAACCAAAAACTTGATAACAATTGGTCAACAAATTTAAGTCTAAACTATACTTATGGCCGCGGATATTTCGAACAATACGAAGAAAATGCAGATTTAAGCTTTCATGAAATAGGTCCGGTGGTAGTTGGAGATGTAACTATCGAAGAATCAGATTTAATCCGAAGACGTTGGCTTGATAACGACTATTACGTGGTTAACGGAACGGTGAATTATAAAGACAATTTAGTAGATTTCAACGCTGGATTATTTTATAGTTATTACACCAATGACCATTTTGGAGAAGTGATATGGTCAAGATTTGCTGGTGATTCAGAAATTAGAGATAATTACTACTTTGGCGTAGGAACCAAAAAAGAATTTACCTCATTTGCTAAGGCCACTCTTAGACTAAGTGACGAATGGAGCGTATTTGGTGACGTTCAAGGGCGGTTTTTGAATTATGAAATGAAAGGATTAACCTCAGATAAAGTGAATTTGCCAGTAGACCAAGATTATAATTTTTTCAATCCAAAAGCAGGAGCTACATTTCAATTAAATTCAGAAAATCAATTTTATGCGTCTTATGGTCGTGCCCAACGTGAGCCAAGGCGAACTGATTTTGAAAATGGCATTACCGATCCAGAAGTTTTAGACGATTTTGAATTGGGATGGCGTGCTGAATCTGGACAATCTACTTTTAGTGCTAATTTGTACTATATGTATTACAAAGATCAAATGGTCTTGACGGGTGCTTTAGATGATGTTGGCGCACCAATTCGTGAAACTAGCGGTCAAAGTTATCGTTTAGGGTTGGAATTGGATGCAAATGTTCGTATTTCTGACCAATTTACAATGCAGCCTAATTTAACTTTAAGTCGAAATAAAAACATTGACTTTGTAGCTGAACTTGATGGAGAGTTGCAAGACTTAGGAAATACCAATATTTCTTTTTCTCCTGAAATAATTGCGGCAAATCAATTTATATTTCATCCTATTGAAAACTTCCAAATGTCTTTAATTTCAAAATTTGTGGGAGAACAATATATGGGAAATATCGATAGTGAAGCCTCAATTTTAGATAGCTTCTTTGTTAATGACTTTAATATTGTTTACGAATGGAGAAATGCGCCTTTATTTGAAACCATTACTTTTACTGGATTAGTGAACAATATTTTTGATGTGAAGTATGAATCTAACGGATATTTTTTCTACTATGATCAGCAAAACCAAAACGGTGAGGTAGAAACTGTAGAAGGCGCAGGCTATTATCCTCAAGCTGGGACTAATTTCTTAGTAGGAGTAAGCCTGAAGTTTTAGTTAAAGAACAAATATTTTTCAAAAGAAAAAATCCGACTGGAAAAACTATTTCAGTCGGATTTTATTTTAGTTTCTAAAACAGAATTAGTCAACAAATTTAGCTGACTTTAAGATTGATTCTATCTCGAAAATTTGATTTCTTTTCGATGAAGAAGGTTTGAAAACAAATCCCTCTAAAACAACATAGCGTTCTTTGGCTTCGTCTTTTATGGCATAAGTCAGGAATGGACCTGCCATAAAAAAGCCTTCAACTTCCCAAGTTCCTTTGATTTCGTAGGCAAATTTACCATCAATCTTAGTTTCCGAAAGATAGGGAGCGTAAGCTTCTTCAGTAATCATATGTGTTTCTTCGTTCGGCCCAGGAATGTGTTTTTCTCCAATCGAATCTCTCATTCTAATCACATTTTCAATAATATTGCCGTCCTTTTCTATGGTGGAAGTTGGCACTTCATAAGCGAGAAGTTCCATGCTGCCATTTTGAATATCTTTTCTCATCCAGAAAAAACCATCTTCTTGTTTAGCATAACGATAAGCAGAGGGAAATAAAATAGAAATACCCAATTCTTTTTCAATTACATCGGTGCTTTTAGGAGATTTTCTCATCCGTCTTTGCTTTTCTCTAATTTCTGCAGCTTGAAATTTTGAGATGAATTTGTTGGCATTCTCTTCCAAAGTTTCAATTATTGCTCGTTCATTTGGTCCGCCGACAACAATACCAACTTGTGGCTTAGCAAATGAATCTATCAAAATTTTGTGAACCGCAGTTTTAGCTTCTTCTATCTTTAAAAATGTTCTGCTTCTTCTTACAAAACCATTAAAAGCTTTTGGTGGGATTTGGCGCAATGCAAAAAGTGGCTCCTGTTGTGGTAGTCCATCTACATTGGCAGCAAAAATTTCTCGTATAGATTCACCAATGGAATCTTGCCAAGCTTCATTTGTGATAATAACAGATATTTGATTTATGTTTCCTGAAGATTCAGCTTTGTAAGCTGTATTTTTAGAATTATCTCCGCAAGAAAGTATAGAAAGCGCTATTAGAAATATGAAAAAAAGATTTTGTAAACGCATTTTAAATGTTTTTTTGATTGTGAAATTTTAATACTAACCAAGTAGCTAATATCATTCCATATTGCAAGTTTAATCAAAAAAAAATAAAATTATTTTAACACGCCATATTTTGAATGGATCTGAACTTTTGTTCTAAAATCAATCTTTCTAAACGGTTATTCCAAAATGGAACTTCTTTATAGAAATTGATACATTTTTCCAAAGTGTTTTGACTAAAAAATTTAGGAAGAATTTCTTCAATCAAATCCTTTTTAATGAATTCTGAAACATCTTGGTAATCATCTGTAGTCTTTATTGTGTAACCGATACTATTTTTGAATTTATGAAATTGCCTATTTTCTTTCATAAAACAATCTTGAGAAACGCAAACTGCCAAATCAGTCAACTCAGGTTTTTGTTCTATTGCATTTTTAATTGGCGGAATCATTAGCCCAAGATTAATTCTAAAATCAACTTGATCATCTGTGCTCCACCAATAATTTTGTATATTCAAAACAAGGGAAAATTCATCATAAGATTTCCACCACATTTCACCATCATTACTAAAACCAGCTGCTTTTAGAAGCGGGTTTAGTACCTCTTCACGAATCTTAAGTTGTTGATTTATCGCTATCATTTTTTGTTGAAATAAATTATATAACAAATTTACGCCCCATAAAAAGAACAAGATTACGGTTCGCCCGTAAAATAATTACGGTAAAACCGTAAATTTGGTTCACTATTAATATTAAATTTTTAATTCAGCTTAAATCAACAACTTCAGCGAATAAAACCTAACTTTGCAAAAAATTGATTAAAATGGATTCTAAAAAGTCTAAAAAACAACAAAATACGTCATCTAACTCGCGTAAACAGACTTCGAAAAAAGCTAAAGACGCTAAAGTTGACAAGCAAATAAAAGATCCTTCAGCTGGAATGCGACTTAATAAATATATCGCCAATTCCGGGATTTGTTCTAGACGAGATGCAGATATTTATATTTCTGCCGGCAATGTTACTGTCAACGGTAAAGTGATTACCGAAATGGGCTATAAAGTGAAACTAGAGGATGAAGTAAAATTCGATGGTAGACGAATTAATCCTGAACCTAAAGAATATTGGTTGCTCAACAAACCGAAAAGTGTTTACACTACGGGAAGTTATGATAATAATAATATGACGGTTTTGGATTTGGCGTCCAAAGTAACTAAAGCAGAAGTTAAGCCTGTCGGAAAGTTAGATACAAGTGCTTTAGGTCTTATTTTACTTACTAATGATGGAACTTTAGCAAAAAAATTAGCCAACCTGAAACATGGAATTAGGCAGATTTATGATGTTGAGTTGAATAAAAATCTAGATCACCCACATTTACAGCAAATAAAAGATGGGATTATGATAGAAGGTTTTCCTGTGAAAATAGAGGATGTGTCTTATGTAAGTAATAAAACTAAAAAAAACATAGGAATAGAGTTAAAAAGTCAAAGGCCACATATTGTTCAAAAAATCTTCAAAAAATTGGGTTACGAAATTGTCAAATTAGATCGCGTAGTTTATGGTGGATTGACGAAAAAAGATTTGCCTAGAGGCAGAATGCGACAATTGACAAAGCAAGAAATCATTAATCTTGGCTTGTTGTAAATTTAACAACTAAGCTATTTTTTACTAATTGAAAATGGTATTATTTTGTATTCGTTAAAAATAAAAGAATAAAGATATTAATTTCGACTATAAATCTTGAAATCCAACATTTTACAAAACTGTATTTTCAAATTTTCATTTAGGAAATCCAGACTTCTTTTAAAAAAATGTAACTCAGGCAAACATTCACAGATAAATTCTTTATTTTCAACTTTTATAAATCTTTTAAATGAATACAAAATACATTGACCTGATAAGTCAAACTTATGACTTTCCACAAGAAGAATTTCAACTTAATGGCGATGAGCTCAAGTTTCACGATATAGACCTTATGTCTCTAGTCGAGGAATATGGTGCACCTTTGAAATTTACATATTTACCTAAAATTTCTGAAAATATTCAACGTGCCAAAAAATGGTTTAGCGAAGCTATTGAAAAGCATAATTATAAGGGTGAATACAATTATTGCTATTGCACTAAAAGTTCACACTTTCAACATGTTCTGCATGAAGCTCTGAAAAACGATATTCATATTGAAACTTCTTCTGCTTTCGACATTGATATTGTAAATGATTTAAAACGAAAAGGTAAAATAAACGCAAATACATATGTAATTTGCAATGGATTCAAAAGAGATCAATATATTAATAATATTGCCAATTTGATCAACAATGGTCATCGCAAGTGTATTCCTGTGATTGATAATTATGAAGAAATTGACCTGTTAACAAAAAACATAAAAGATGATTTTCAAATCGGTATTAGAATCGCTTCAGAGGAAGAACCTAAATTTGAATTTTACACATCTAGGCTAGGTATTGGCTACAAAAATATTGTACCATTTTACGAAGATCAGATCAAAAATAACGATCAGGTCGAGTTGAAAATGTTACATTTTTTCATTAATACTGGCATTCGCGATACTGCTTATTATTGGAACGAATTACAAAAATGTTTACGTGTTTACACTCGATTAAAGAAAATTTGTCCGAGCTTGGACAGTTTGAATATTGGTGGCGGATTTCCTATCAAAAATTCGTTATATTTCGATTATGATTATGAATATATGGTAGATGAAGTTATCAACCAAATCAAACTCACTTGTGAAGAAGAAGGCGTTCCCGTACCACATATTTTTACTGAATTTGGTAGTTTCACAGTAGGGGAAAGCGGTGGAGCCGTTTATGAGGTTTTGTACCAAAAACAGCAAAATGATCGTGAAAAATGGAATATGATTAATTCATCCTTCATCACTACTTTACCAGATTCTTGGGCAATTAGCAAGCGCTTTATTATGCTTGCAGTAAATCGTTGGAACGATAGATATGAGCGTGTGTTACTAGGAGGTCTAACTTGTGATAGCGACGACTACTATAATTCCGAACAACACATGAACGCCATATATCTACCCAAATACGAAAAAGAAAATCCGCTTTATATTGGATTTTTCAATACTGGTGCTTACCAAGAAACCATTGGTGGTTTTGGAGGATTGCAACACTGCTTAATCCCAAGTCCAAAACATTTATTGATAGACAAAAACAGTGACGGAAAATTATCCGTTAAATTATTTAGTGAACAACAAAAAAGTGAAGATTTATTAAAAATTTTAGGTTATCATGACAGCTAAAAGAAATTATGCCGGAATTTCTGCTAAATATGCAGGAATAGACGAGGCTAAAGTAGTGTTAATTCCAGTGCCTTACGATGGTACAAGTACATGGCAAAAAGGAGCCGACAAAGGGCCTGAAGCTTTTTTGGATGCTTCAGAAAATATGGAACTTTATGACATCGAAACACGATCGGAAGTTTATAAAAAAGGAATTTATTTAGCACCACCAATTTCTGAGAATTCATCACCAGAAAAAATGGTTGAAAGCGTACATAAAACCACTAAAAATTATATAAATCAGGATAAATTTGTGACATTATTTGGTGGTGAACACTCTGTGTCTATTGGTAGTATTCGAGCATTTTCAGAAAGCTTTGAAGATTTAACTGTTGTTCAGATAGATGCACATGCAGATTTGCGACCAAGTTACGACGGTTCTAAGTGTAATCATGCTTGCGCAGTACATGAAGCCAGCAAAAATACAAATTTGATTCAAGTTGGAATTCGTTCTATGGATAGTAGCGAGGTCGAACACATGGACGAAGGCAGAACCTATTTTGCTCATGATTTATATGAAGATTGGATGGAAGATGCTATTGGACAAATGACTTCCAACGTTTTTATCACCATAGATTTAGACGCATTTGACCCTTCCATATTGCCATCAACAGGAACACCAGAACCAGGAGGTTTATTTTGGTATGAAACGCTAGATTTCTTGAAATTAATTTTTAAAAAGAAAAATGTAGTAGGTTTCGATATAGTAGAACTTTGTCCAAATGCTGAAGAAAAGTCATCAGATTTTTTAGCAGCTAAACTCTACTACAAAATGCTAACCTACAAGTTTTATAGCGATAGAATTTCAACAGAAGATGAATTTTAAATTTAAACTTAAAAACAATGGGTAAACCGATTACCGATTTCATAGAGAAATATTTTTTACACTTCAATGCTGCCAGTTTAGTAGATGCTGCTAAAGCTTATGAGGCTCAACTCAATAAAGGATCCAAAATGTTGGTTTCGTTAGCAGGTGCTATGAGTACTGCAGAACTTGGTAAAATTTTTGCTGAGATGATCCGTCAGGACAAAGTTCATATTGTGTCTTGCACAGGAGCAAATCTTGAAGAAGACATTATGAATTTGGTCGCACATTCGCATTATAAACGAATTCCTGAATACAGAGATTTAACGCCTCAGGACGAGTGGGATTTGTTAGAAAAAGGCTTGAATCGTGTAACCGATACTTGCATTCCTGAAGAAGAAGCGTTTCGAAGATTGCAAAAACACATCGTAAAAATATGGAAAGATGCTGAAGCTAAAGGCGAACGATATTTTCCTCATGAATACATGTACAAACTCCTATTATCAGGCGTTTTGGAAGAATATTACGAAATTGACCTCAAAGATTCGTGGATGTATGCAGCAGCAGAAAAAAACTTACCAATAGTTGTACCAGGCTGGGAAGATAGTACAATGGGTAATATTTTTGCTAGCTACGTTATGAAAGGTGAATTGAAAGCTTCTACTATGAAATCTGGTATAGAATACATGACTTTTCTAGCCGATTGGTATACAGAAAATTCTAAACCTGAAGTATCTTCAGGAATTGGATTTTTTCAAATTGGCGGTGGAATTGCTGGTGATTTTCCAATTTGTGTGGTGCCGATGCTTTACCAAGATATGGAACGTCCTGATACGCCATTCTGGAGTTATTTCTGTCAAATTTCAGATTCAACTACAAGTTACGGTTCGTATTCAGGAGCTGTGCCAAATGAAAAAATTACATGGGGAAAGTTGGATATTGACACCCCGAAATTTATTATAGAAAGTGATGCCACTATTGTAGCTCCACTTGTTTTTGCTTACCTTTTGGATATGTAATTTTAAAATATCAATCCTTGAAACCTAACTTTTGAGGATTGGTATTTAAATTATTTTTTAAGAAAACCAACCAAAGCGTCAAAAGAAATTCTTTTGTAACTCTCAATCGCTTTTTGGATTATTCACTCTAACAGAATTCAAATCTCTACATCTTATCATGGATCAACATAATAAAATAGAACAAGTTGAGCTGAAATATCTTTCACTTTATGATTTTGAAGCTTTAAAAGAAGTTTTCATTGAAATTTATGGTGATATTTCTGATGCATATTGGAAAAAAAGTGAATTGAAAAGTTTGATTGATATTTTTCCTGAAGGTCAAGTTGTGATTCTTGTAAATGGCGATATAGCTGGTTGTGCGTTTTCAATTATTGTAGATTATGACAAAATATCAGACAAGCACACCTACGATGATATCGCTGGAGACGTGAAATTCAAAAATCACGATGAAAATGGTGATATGCTTTACGGCATTGACATCATTATCAAAAAAAAATACCGTGGTTTGAAATTAGGTCGTCGCTTATACGATTACAGAAAAGAATTGACTGAACAACTCAATCTGAAAGGCATTGTCTTTGGCGGTCGAATTCCAAATTACTATAAATTTTCTTCGGAAATTAGCCCGAAACAATATATACAAAAAGTACGCACAAAAGAAATAAACGATCCGGTTTTGAATTTTCAACTGGCTAATGATTTTCGACCTGTGAGAATATTATCCAATTATTTGGAAGGTGATGCAGATTCCAAAGAATATGCAGTTTTGATGCAGTGGGACAACATTTATTATGTTAAAGAAAATCCGAAACCTAGCGTTCAAAAAAGCGAAGTCCGTTTAGGTTTGGTGCAGTGGCAAATGCGATCTTACAGAAGTCTTGAAGAATTGCTACATCAAGTTGAATATTTTGTAGAATCACTATCGGGTTACAGATCAGATTTTGCCCTTTTTCCAGAGTTTTTCAATGCGCCCTTAATGTCTAAGTATAATCATCTGAGTGAACCTGATGCCATTCGCGAATTGGCTAAATATACTGAGCCCATCAAACAGAAAATGGCAGAATTATCAATTGCTTATAATATCAATATTATTTCTGGTAGCATGCCTGAAGTCATTGACCAAAAGCTTTATAACGTTGGTTATTTGTGCAAAAGAGACGGTAGCATAGAAAGATATGAGAAAATTCATGTCACGCCAGACGAAGCTAAAGTCTGGGGAATGCAACGCGGAAGTGAATTTAAAGTTTTCGATACAGATTGTGGTAAAATAGGAATCTTAATTTGTTATGATGTTGAATTTCCTGAATTGTCCAGAATTTTAGCCAAAGAAGGTATGGATATTTTATTTGTGCCGTTTTTGACAGATACGCAAAATGGATTTTCGAGAGTAAAACTTTGTGCACAAGCCAGAGCAGTTGAAAATGAATGCTATGTGGCGATTGCTGGTAGCGTTGGAAACTTACCAAAAGTCCATAACATGGATATCCAATATGCACAATCAGCAGTCTTTACACCTTCAGATTTTGCTTTTCCAAGCGATGGCGTCAAAGCCCAAACAACACCGAATACAGAAATGATTCTAATTGCAGATGTTGATTTATTAGCGCTGAGAGAACTTCATAATTTCGGTAGCGTCAAAAACTTGAAAGATATTCGTAATGACTTGTATTCGCTGCAAAGAAAAAAATAAGTGTAGTTAGTTAACTTTAAATTTTAACATTACATCAAAGCTTTAATCATAAATATGTAAATTTGATTTAATTCAAATTAAACCATGTTAGATTTTTTTCAAAATACAGCTCTTTTTGCAGTTCTTTTATTCTTAAATTCATCATCTTCTGAAACAGAGAATTTTGAATATTGTGTTTATGATGATGAGGTTTTTCAACAAAATTGCCATCCTGACCCTAATTTCACCTATTCCACAGATCCTGAATATTTAGATTCTTTTCCAGAAATCAAAATCAGAGTTCATCTTTGGGGCTTCAATCAGGATGATGGCAGTAGTGAGGATAAGCTGACAGAGGATAAGATTCACGAATCTCTGAAATTGCTAAATTCTGCATTCAAAAATATGAAAGTTTGTTTTGAGCTAGATGGCTTCGACTTAATCAACGATTCAGAATTATATTGGACAAATTACTATAAATTTGGTAACAAAATCAGGTCTGGAGATTTCACAAGAGACAATGCATTAAACATTTACATTCCTTATAAATTCACCAATAACAATGATAAATTGAGAGGTGGAAAAATGTCCAATAACAGAATGACCGTCAATATGTTGAACTACAACACCGGTATTTTAGTGCATGAAGTTGGACACATTTTCGGTTTGATGCACACGCATTCTGGATACACCTCACAGCATTGTGAACGTGTTACAAGAGATGAAAATGACCCAAATTATAATGCTAAATGTGCAGGAGATAGGGTGACCGATACCAATGCCATGCCGAAATTGTATGGTAAATTTCATAAAATAAATGAGAATTGTGAATATATCGGCGATGCTACCGATTGTGAGGGAACGCCTTATACTTTAGAAAAAAGCGATATCCAAAATTTTATGGCTTACACTCAACATTCTTGTCGTGCTGTATTTACCACAGGACAAAAAATTCGAGCTAGAGAATATATTGCAAATCAAAAGCCTTTACAAGAAATGATTATGAAATAAAAACTGAATTGTATTTTTTTGTTGAATTCAATTTATTATATCTGAGATATTCGATTTGAAACATAAAAAAAGTCGAAAAAAATGAATTTTTTCGACTTTATAATTTGACTTAGTATCGAGTTTAAACTATTCCCTCCCTAAATAAATCATTATAAAATATAGAAGCGTTGCTAAAGAACCAATGGCGGCAACTACGTAAGTTCTTGCTGCCCATTTCAAAGAATCTTCTGAACCTTTGTATTCTTCTGGAGTGACAATATTTCTGTCTTTTAACCAAGCTAGAGCACGATTACTTGCGTCATATTCTACTGGAAGCGTAATGAAACTGAACAAAGTTCCTAATCCGAACATAATAATTCCAGCAAGCAAAACCATTTGTCCAACTCCAAAAGAAACCATTGTCATCAAAATCAATCCGCCCATAATTACCCATTGGCTCCATTGTGAAGCTACACTTACAATAGGAACAAGTTGACTGCGCATTTCTAACCAAGAATAAGCTTTGGCATGTTGTACAGCGTGACCAACTTCGTGTGCAGCTACAGCGGCGGCGGCGGCATTTCGCTGATTGTAAACACTTTCACTTAAGTTCACTGTCTTTTTTGTCGGATGATAATGATCGGTAAGTCTTCCTGGTGTAGAAATAACTTCCACATCATAAATATGATGATCTTCCAACATTTTACGCGCAATTTCTGCACCGGACATACCATTTTGTAGATGTACTTTTGAGTATTTTTTAAACTTACTTTTGAGTCGATTACTGACTAACCAACTGACCAATAAAATAGCACCAATTAATATATAATATCCAAACATATTTTGTTTTTTAAATTGTTATTTACTTTTCAAATATATCAAAACCCTAGCCAAAATTCATTGACCTGACATTTTTATCAAATTATTTTATTTTCAAGAAATAAAACTAAATATTGATAAACGTTATTTTACAATATTTACAATTTTTCCAGGAACAACGATGACTTTTTTAGGTTTTTGTCCTTCCAATTGTTTTTGTGTTCGTTCATCAGCCATTACGATTTTTTCAACTTCCTCTTTGGATAAATCTAATGACAAATCTAAAGTGAAACGCATTTTACCGTTGAATGACACCGGATAAGTTTTGGTATCTTCTTTTAAAAATTTCTCTTCAAAAACTGGGTATTCTGCCGTAGAAATACTGTTTTTGTGACCCATTTTTTCCCAAAGTTCTTCAGCGATATGTGGCGCATAAGGCGCAATTAATATAGCTAAAGGTTCAAGAATTTCACGATTATTACATTTTTGTTGGGTAAGCTCATTTACACAAATCATAAATGTTGACACTGAAGTGTTGAAACTGAAGTTTTCAATATCTTCTGTGACTTTTCTTATGGTTTTATGCAAAGTCTTGAGTGATTCCTTAGAGGCTTTTTCTTCTGAAATTGAAAATACTTCATCTTGGTGGTACAATTTCCAAAGTTTTTTTAAGAAGTTGAAAACACCAGACAAACCTGCAGTATTCCATGGTTTGGCTTGATCGATTGGTCCCAAAAACATTTCATACAAGCGCAAACTGTCCGCACCATATTCTTCACAAATATCATCTGGATTGACAACATTGTATTTCGACTTCGACATTTTTTCGACTTCTCGAGAAACAGTAAAAGCCCCATCCGGCTTCCCCAAAGGGGAAGAGTCAGCATCGTATAACTTTCCGTTATCTAAAATGAATTCGGCTTCGCTAAACTCTGGTCGCCAGTTTTTAAAACCTTCAATATCTAACTCGTTGGAGGTGTTGACAAAGGAAACATTGACATGAACAGGTGTAATTGCCAATGACAATGACCGAGAGATTTTAGTTTTACCTGGTCTTTCGAAAATTTTCAATTCTTTTTCTAGACTATCAATTTTTTCAGAAATAATTTGAACTGATTTCAAGCTAGATTCTTTATAGTTCTTTACATAGCGTCCCATTTCAGAAAATAACGCTCTAGAAACATAAAGATTAGGAAACTCCGATTTTCTTGGAATTTCTGACTCATCCTCTTCAGAAACCTCTCCCCAATTTTCTCCGATATAATGCCATTCAACTCTATAAACAAAAGCACTTTCACCCAAAATCATACCTTGATTGATGAGTTTTTTAAAGGGTTCGTCAACATTTAGATAACCACGGTCTTTCAAGAATTTCGTCCAAAATCTGGAATAGAGTAGGTGGCCAGTTGCATGTTCACTGCCTCCTAAATATAAATCTACATTTTGCCAATATTCCAAAGCTTCTTTGGAAGCAAAATTGTCTTTACGATTTTCAGTTTCCATATATCGAAACATGTACCAAGAACTGCCCGCCCAACCTGGCATTGTGTTCAATTCTAAAGGAAAAACCGTTTTGTCGTCAATCAAATCATTACTAACGACTTCATTTTTTTCAGAATCCCAAGCCCAATTTGTTGCTCTTCCTAGCGGTGGTGCGCCATCTTCGGTTGGCAGATATTCATTTATTTCAGGCAATTTCAATGGCAAATGTTTTTCCTCAATCATCTTAGGCAATCCATTTTTATAATAGACAGGAAAAGGTTCGCCCCAGTAACGTTGTCTGGAAAATACAGCGTCACGCAAACGATAATTGATTTTAGCTTTGCCTGCATCAATTTCTTCCAAAGCTTCAATGGCTTTGGAAATGGCGTCTTTTACATTCAGACCATTTAAAAAATCAGAATTGGCAATAATAGTTTGGGTTTTGTCAGCATGTGCATTTTCAGAAATATCAATATTTTCAAAGACATTTGGAATAGGAATATTGAAATGCTTCGCGAAATCATAATCTCTTTGATCGCCGCAAGGAACCGCCATGACAGCGCCAGTGCCGTAACCTGCCAAAACATAATCTCCAATCCAAATTGGAATCGGCTCCTTGCTGAGTGGATGTTTTGCGAATGCCCCAGTAAACACACCTGTAATGTTTTTTACATCTGCCATTCTCTCGCGTTCACTTCGCTTGGCTGAGGTTTTTATATAGTCTTCAACAACCGATTTTTGTTCTGGAGTTGTGATTTCCATAACTAATTCATGTTCTGGGGCTAAAGTTAGAAATGATACCCCAAAAATAGTGTCAGGTCGTGTTGTGAATGTTTCAATTATATGCTTTGAATTTTGAATTTCAAATTTCAACTGAGCGCCGACAGATTTTCCAATCCAATTGCGTTGTGATTCTTTCAAACTATCGGTCCAATCGAGTTTTTCAAGTCCACTTAACAAGCGTTCTGCATAAGCTGAAATCCGCATACTCCATTGTTTCATTTTTTTGCGAACCACGAGATAACCACCACGTTCAGAAACACCATTTACGATTTCATCATTAGCTAAAACGGTTCCCAATTGCGGACACCAATTCACTTCGGTTTCTGCTAAATAAGTCAAGCGGTATTTTAGTAAAATTTCTTGTTGTTGGTTTTCAGAATAATTTAGCCATTCTTCAGCAGAAAATTCGGTGACATCATCGTCGCAAGCGGCATTGATTTTTGAATTTCCTTCTTCTGTAAAAACAGAAATTAATTCATCAATGGAACGCGCTTGTTGGCTGTCTAAACAATAATAAGAATTGAATAATTGAATGAAAATCCACTGCGTCCATTTGTAATAATTTGGGTCGCTGGTGCGCACTTCACGACTCCAGTCGAAAGAAAAACCGATTTTGTCGAGTTGTTCTCGATAGCGCTTTATGTTGACTTCAGTGGTTTTAGCTGGATGCTGACCAGTTTGAATGGCATATTGTTCTGCAGGCAATCCAAATGAATCGTAGCCTTGTGGATGCAAAACATTAAAACCTTTGTGGCGTTTGTATCTCGCATAAATATCACTGGCAATATATCCTAAAGGATGCCCAACATGTAAACCTGCGCCAGACGGATAAGGAAACATGTCTAAAACATAAAAAGGTGGCTTTGGCTCACCTTCAAAATCTGTTTTTTGTTTGGCTTTAAAGGTTTGGTTGTCCGCCCATCTTTTTTGCCACTTGGATTCAATATCTTTAAAATTATATGCCATGTCGTTGTCTTGAAATTCAATTTTGGCAAAAGTAATATTTATGATATTAATACTGGTAAGTTTTAGAATATTGTAATCGGTCAAAAACGAATAATTCAAAATTTGTCTGAAGAATACAAATTTTGAAAACGGATTAATCGTCTTTCTTGACCATTATATAAGCTTGTTCATTTTCTTCGAGCTTTGTGCGGATTTTATGATTGTTTTGACTGTCTCTCAAATTTAGACTGACGGTATTTGGAGCTTTTTCACCAATATTATTAGCAATAATAGTGATGCTGATTTCTTCAGAATCGAATGGGATTTTAATGATTTTTTTCTCGTTTTTTATAGAATAATTCTCTAAAAACAAAGATTTATTGATATAAACATCAATGCGATCGCCATCTTCTAATTCTTCATCCCAAATTTCTAAATATAAATTTGGCTCATTTTTCATAAAAAGAGCCACTACATCGTCTTTTTCTAACAAATTGGCGTCTAGTTTCTTTTTGAACATAGAAGATGAAAGATTGATCTTTGTAATGCTATCAATTTTTTTAACTCGACTGATTTTCCTGTTTAGTTTGTCCATGCGATTGAAAAAGAAATCTGAACCAATAAGTTTAATTTCTCCCGAAACACAATCTTCACCGTTGGGAAATTTACCAGTGAAATTTCCTTCAATAATACTTTTTCTATTTCTTAATTTTACTTTTGCATCATTCAAATGAATATAGCAGAAACTGTCTGGTTCATAATCAGACTTTGTAGAAAGATTTTGAACTTCTTTGAATGAAATTAAATTTTCGTCATAGTCAATTTGACCTGAAATTTTAGAAACAGTGCGATGATCTCCAGAAAAATCTGTTATAGATTGACCCTCAATTTTACCATTTCCAATATCTTGGAAAGTCAACTTATAACTGATTACTGTTTTGTCTTCTAAGGAGATAGCTCCAATAAATTCTTGTGCTTTTTCGTCTTGGCCAAAAATACTTAAATTTATTAAGAAGAAAATTATCGAAAAAATACTTTTATTTAACATATAATTATTAGATTTACCGCTAACTTTTAAAATTCAAACATATGAAAAATTTATTATTTGTTGCGATGTTACTAACATCATCTTTAATGTTCGCCTCTTTTCCAGTAAACAAGCAAAATGTTGCAAAAGACATTGAGCAATTTGAAATCCAATCGGAGTCGGATTTTGTTAATACTTTAGAAAATGCAGAAATCAAAGCTCCATCATCAGAGGATGCAGTAACGCCAATAGCTGTTGCAGGTTATGATAAATGGGTAGCAGTTGCTCTGTGGTTCTTTTTAGGTGGATTTGCTGCACACCGTTGGTATGCTGGTAAGCCAGTTTGGGCCAACATACTATTTATTATTACTCTTGGTGGCCTTGGTATTTGGGCAATTGTTGATTTAATCAATATTTTGACTGATAATTTCCAATAGGTAAATAATTTTTTTAGTTAAAGCTTCCTTTCATTAAAGGAAGCTTTTTTTGTTTTAAGCTTTTCCTACTTTGAATGGTTATTCAATGTATTTAAAAATTTATAATACATATCGATTTTGTTAAAAACGATAGCCGATATAAAAATCACCTTTAAATAAAACAGGAATATCTGATGTATCAAGCAAATTCCTACCTGCTCCAGCCTTTATTTCAAATACAAATCCTGAGGTGTTTATCCATTTCTTACCAATAGCCAATCCAATTGAGGTATCGAAGAAGGTTTCATGTTCTTCTCTCCCATATTCAACACCAGAATAATATACATAGTCATAGTTTTTTCCTACAAAAAATGAAGAAAATCCTTCGACAAAAAAACCTTTTGCACCATAATCTTCAAAGGTTTGAAAATACATTCTGAAAAAAGGAGTAATAGAAAAATCTTCAAGATACTGATTACTTTGATTTAGATTAATAAGTAAACTGCTGCCATAACCAGCGTTATTGTTTATTATTCTTTCATAAGTTGCTTCAAAAATTGTTGCTGAAAGCATTTTGATCGCTCCAAGCCTTACTTCATTTTTTCGATCAAAGATAGATTTAGAATTCGACTGATTTTCATCATTGCTAGAAGACTCTTGAGAGAATCCAATGATGAAAATAAAATAAAACATCAAGGATAATATAAGTTTTTTCATTGTTACTTTTATTGGTTATTAATAAGCAAATGTATTCTTTTTTTTGATTTGAAATTCAAATTCAAATTCTTAAAAATTAAATATTTTCAGCATTAATTTTTTATTCTAAGGAAGAAAATATGGAATCAATTTGGTCGGAAATTACATGAGTGTATTCCCCAAAAAAATAAACTTGCTTATAGAGCGTTATACGATTGAGTTTTTTATTTTTACAAAAAATTTAACGTGGCTTCATCTTTTGAAAAATATCAAAAACGACGCTTGATAACTTCCTATTTTTCGGTAGTCATCAGCATTGCTTTGGTTCTGTTTTTGGTCGGTTTACTTGCTTTATTGGTGCTAAATACCAAAAAAGTAGCAGATCATTTCAAAGAACAAATTGCTTTGAATGTGTATCTAAAAGATACTGCAAAAGAAGTTGAAATTGACCAGTTGCAAAAAACGTTGGCTTTGGCCGATTATACTAAAAGTATCGAGTTTGTTTCCAAAGAAGAAGCAGCCAAATCATTTAGTAAAGAAATTGGTGAAGACTTTATGGACTTTTTAGGATATAATCCGCTCCAAAATTCTATAGATATTTATTTCAACGCAGATTATGTTTCAGAAGTTCAGATTGCAGAAATATCAAGAGACCTGAGTGAAAAAAAGTTTGTCGATGAAATTATATATGATAAACCACTTATTGCCTTGCTTAATGATAATATCAAGCGTTTGAGTTTTTGGATACTGATCGTAAGCTCTTTGTTAACTTTTATAGCAGTTTTACTTATAAACAGTTCTATACGTTTGTCTGTTTACGCCAAACGATTCACAATTAAAACAATGCAAATGGTAGGGGCGACTAAAGGATTTATTAGACGCCCTTTTATTTGGAAAAGTGTAAAATTAGGAATCATCGGTTCAATTTTGGCAATGATCGGAATGGCAGTTGTATTATATTATCTTAATAAAAGTTTTCCTGAACTACAACTCATCACTGATCAACTTATGTTGGCTGCAATTTTTGCTGGAGTGCTTCTATTAGGAATCATCATATCTTGGTTAAGTACATTTTTTGCCACACAAAGATTTTTGAATTTGAAAACAGATGAATTATATTATTAATCATGGGAGAAAGTAAAAGAAAACAAGAAAAGAAAGCTAAAAATGCATTTATTTTTGAAAAGGAAAATTACAAATTTATGCTGATTGGCTTAGGTGTAATTACACTAGGTTTTGTTTTGATGGCAGGCGGTGGTAGCGACAATCCAGATGTATTCAACGAAGAAATATTTAGTTGGAGACGCATAAGATTGGCGCCAACATTGGTTTTGATAGGTTTTGCCATCGAGATTTATGCCATTTTACTTAAACCTAAACATAAATAATGGATATTCTAGATGCTACTATTCTTGGTGTCATTCAAGGATTAACAGAGTTTCTTCCAGTATCTTCAAGTGGTCATTTAGAAATCGGTAAAGCTGTTTTAGGTAACGACAGTTTACCCAAAGAATCTCTTCTTTTTACAGTTATTTTGCATTTTGCAACTGCTTTGAGTACAGTTGTAATATTCAGAAAAGATATTTTAGAAATACTAAAAGGGCTTTTTTCATTTAAATGGAATGATGAAACTAAATTTTCATTAAAGATTGTAATATCTATGATTCCAGCTGGTTTTGTTGGTTATTATTTCAACGACCAAATGGAAGTGCTTTTTGGTAATAATATTGTTTTAGTTGGTTTTATGCTAATAGTTACAGCTTTATTATTATGGCTGACAGATAAAGCCAAAAACACACAAAAACCTGTCTCTTACAGTAATTCCTTCGTTATTGGTGTAGCACAAGCTATTGCGATTTTACCAGGAATTTCAAGAAGTGGTGCTACTATTGCAACTTCAGTTTTATTGGGAAATGACAAGTCAAAAGCCGCAAGATTTTCATTTTTGATGGTTGTGCCATTAATTTTTGGAAAAATTGCCAAAGACATTCTTAGTGGTGAGATTTCTTCTGAAAACGCCAACTTTTTTATTTACGGAGTTGGGTTTTTAGCAGCTTTTGTCACAGGGATGTTTGCTTGTACTTGGATGATTAAAATTGTAAAAAAAAGCAAATTGAAATATTTTGCTATTTATTGTTTTATCGTAGGTGTTATTTCCATAATTTTCACTCAATTAAATGGATAAATTCACATTAGAAAACATAAAATCAGGGCAAGTTTTACTTTTCGACAAACCTTTGAATTGGACTTCCTTCCAAGTCGTCAATAAAGTGAGATGGCTCATTCGGAAACAATTTGAAATCAAAAAAATAAAAGTAGGTCATGCCGGAACTTTAGATCCTTTGGCAACTGGTTTAGTTATTTTATGTACAGGCAAAGCTACCAAAACCATCGAAGATTTGATGGGTCAAACCAAAGTTTATACTGGTGTTTTCACACTTGGGGCAACACGTCCATCTTACGATATGGAAACAGAAATTGACCAAACTTTTCCTGTAGAACATATCACTGAAGCGATGATTTTAGATGCTGCTACAAATTTTGTTGGCGATATTCAGCAACAACCACCAGTCTTTTCTGCTTTGAAAAAAGATGGAAAACGACTATATGAATACGCCAGAAAAGGTGAAAAGGTTGATATTCCAACACGTCAGGTGAATATTTCCAAGTTTGAAATTACTGAAATTAATTTCCCTGAAGTTCACTTCAAAGTAATCTGTAGCAAAGGAACTTACATCAGAAGTTTGGCACACGATTTTGGTAAAGCCCTAGATTCTGGCGCATATTTGTCTGAACTGCGTCGTACGAAAATTGGTGATTTCAAAGTTGAAGATGCTTTGAGCATTTCAGAATTTGAAGAATCATTTCATATCTAGTTCAGTTTGCTTTAAGTTTTCGATTAAATCATTCGAAATATTTTCACCTTTATCTTTATTGTACCACTGCTGAAGTTTTGTCTTGAATTCATCTGAAAGTACGCCGTGTTTTTCCTTTTCTTCAGCGACCATTTTTGCAGCTTCAAAAGGTCGCGGTCCCCAAGTGAAAAATATTTTTTCTTGCTCAAGATTGAAGGCAATTAACTTTGGAATAGATTTCCCTCCATTGGTTAAAAATGCTTGCATTAAATCGTCATTCTCGTCTCTCAAAATAACTTTAAAATCGATATAGTCATTGAGGTCTGCAATTTTTTGCAGAATAGGTAATACAGGAGCCGCATCTCCACACCAGCCTTCAGCTATCACTAACCATGTTTGAGATTGTTTTACATTTTTGATAATTTCTTGCTGTCGTTCTGTAAGTTTAGCTGTTTTCTCCCAACGTTTCATTCGGCTTAGTCCAAGTTTGGAATAGTTGAGGTAGGTTTCATTTTGGGTTAAACCTGTAGACTTTCCTTCATTTAGTAGGTCTTCAACCATTTTTTTATATGAATCATAGGTTACGGATTTGTCCAAATGCTTTTCAATTAGTTGAAGCTTTTTTTTATCTGTCATAACTTGATATTTACTAAATTAGTCGATAATTTCATTAATATTTTACAATGACAAAAATACGATGCGATTGGTGTGTTGGCGATGAACTTTATGAAAATTATCACGATTCAGAATGGGGCGAACCTGTGAGAAACGACAGAAAGCTTTTCGAATTTCTAGTGTTGGAAAGTTTTCAAGCAGGCTTGAGTTGGATTACAATTCTAAAAAAGCGAGATAATTTTAAGCAAGCTTTTGAAGATTTCGATTATACTAAAATTGCAAATTACAATTCAGGTAAAGTTGAAGAATTACTTACAGACTCTGGAATAATAAGACACCGTGCTAAAATTGAAGCAACGATTCAAAATGCTAAAGCTTTTATAGAAATCCAAAATGAATTCGGTAGTTTTTCAGATTATATTTGGAATTTCTTAAATCATAGATCTAAACTCAATCAGTTTGAATTTTTGGATGAAGTTCCTGCTCAAACAGAATTGAGTCAAAGAATTAGTAAAGATTTAAAAAAACGAGGATTTAAATTTTTGGGACCAACCACAGTTTATGCATTTATGCAAGCGGTTGGTTTGGTGAATGACCATCTTACCAAATGTTTTAAGCACAAAAAAGCACCAGAAAATAAATTCTGATGCTTTTTCAAACCAAATTAAAATCGATTATTTACTTACGACATAAGTGTCTTTTTTATCCCAAGTACTCACTTTCACAATACGATTAGTATCATAATCTACTTCAGAAAGTTTTCCGTCGTTCCAAAAAAACCATTTCCCGACTTTGTTGCCGTTTTCGTAGTTGGCTTTAGCGATTTTGTTTCCATCTTTATCAAAAGACTTCCATTCGCCGTGCAATTTATTGTTCTTCGTGTATCCAATTTGATGAACGATTCCATCTTCATAATACATCGTAACTTTCGTTAATTCGCCCTCTTTTTCTAGTTTCACGTTGTCATTTCCATCTTGAGCAAAAAGGCTGAAACTCATAAGAAATGCAAAAAATAATGTGCTTATCGTCTTCATAATCGTTGTTTTATGTTACAAATATACAGATATTTTACATTTAAAACACATTCAGGTAACATTAAATTAACATTAAACGTCATAAATACCATAAGTGCTGGATTATTAGTGATTTAATACTTGAATGAATTCGCTTTATTATTTAGTTCAAGGCATTTTATTATAAGATAAATCAACGCCATTCGATCTCTTAAATAAAGAAGTTGAGATAAATGAAACTAAATGATTTTCAGGCTGTGTAAACTAAGTTTAACTTCTTATTTTTGCACTTCATTAAAAAAATAAGAATGTACAGAAGTCATAAAAATAACGCCTTAAGTTTAGACCATCTTAATGAAAACGTGGTTTTGTCGGGTTGGGTTCAAAAAATCCGAGATAAAGGATTTATAATTTGGGTTGATCTTCGTGATCGCTATGGTATAACTCAGTTGGTTTTTGACGCTGAACGAACACCTAAATCAATTATGGATCAAGCCCGAGAACTCGGACGTGAGTTTGTAATAAAAGTCGAAGGTGAAGTAATCGAACGTGAATCAAAGAATGAAAATATTCCGACTGGAGATATTGAAGTGTTGGTGAAAAATTTAATTGTTTTGAATTCTTCAGAAACACCACCATTTACAATTGAAGACGATACTGATGGAGGTGAGGATTTAAGAATGAAATACCGTTATTTGGATATTCGCCGTAAGCCGGTTCAAAACAAACTTATTTTCAGAAGTAAAGTGGCAATGGCTGTCCGTAACTTCTTATCTAATCAAGATTTTGTTGAAGTTGAAACGCCATATCTTATAAAATCCACACCAGAAGGCGCTCGAGATTTTGTTGTCCCAAGTCGTATGAATGCTGGTCAATTCTATGCCTTGCCACAATCACCACAAACTTTTAAACAACTATTAATGGTTGGTGGTTTGGATAAATATTTTCAAATCGTAAAATGTTTTAGAGATGAAGATTTGCGCGCTGATCGTCAACCAGAATTTACCCAAATTGACTGCGAAATGACTTTTGTCGATCAAGAAGATATTCTCAATACATTTGAAGGTTTAACTAAATATTTACTCAAAGAAATCAATGGCGTTGAAGTAGATGAATTTCCTAGAATGACTTACGATGATGCCATGAAAACCTATGGAAATGACAAGCCTGACATCAGATTTGGGATGAAATTTGGTGAGTTAAATGAAATGGCACAACACAAAGATTTCAAAATTTTCAATGAAGCAGAACTTGTTGTTGGGATTGCGGTTCCAGGAGCTGCATCTTATTCTAGAAAAGAAATTGATAAACTCATAGAATGGGTGAAACGTCCACAAATTGGTGCTAAAGGCATGGTTTACGTAAAATATAATGAAGACGGAAGTTTTAAATCTTCCGTAGACAAATTTTATGATGCCGAAGATTTAAAAGCTTGGGCAGAACGAACCAATGCTAAACCAGGAGACTTAATTTGTGTTCTGTCAGGCTCAACTTCAGAAACAAGAGCACAACTTAGCGCTTTGAGAATGGAATTGGGCAAACGACTAGGTTTGAGAAAACCGAATGAATTTGCACCACTTTGGGTTGTAGATTTCCCACTTTTGGAGTGGGATGAAGACACGCAAAGATATCACGCTATGCACCATCCGTTTACTTCCCCAAAAGTCGGACAAATTCCATTACTAGCTACAGATCCTGGATCTGTAAAAGCAAATGCTTACGATTTAGTTCTAAATGGAAATGAGATTGGGGGTGGATCAATAAGAATTCACGATAAAAAAACCCAAGCTATGATGTTCGATTATCTTGGCTTTTCAGAAGAGGAAGCGCAGGCGCAATTTGGATTTTTAATGAATGCCTTCAAATATGGCGCACCACCTCATGGCGGTATTGCTTTTGGTTTAGATCGTTTAGTCGCTATTTTAGGTGGACAAGAAAGCATACGCGATTTTATTGCATTTCCTAAAAACAATGCAGGTCGAGATGTAATGATAGATGCACCAGCACCTATTGATGACGCACAATTGAAAGAATTAGAATTGCAACTTAGATCATAAGTTTGAACTGAAATTTTTGGTTTTGGTTAATAATGAAGATTGAGTAAAAAATTATGGCTGAACAAAAATCAAAATTATTTCTACTGGGAACAAAAGTCAAAACTTGGCTAAGAACATATTTGACCAACCAACAGTTCTTGATTTTACTTAGTGCTTTGGTTGGTTTTTTGTCTGGTTTAGTTGCGGTTGTAATAAAAAACTTAACTTATCTTATTCAGTCGGTTTTGGGTGGTGGTTATATTTCAAATTACCACAATGCATATTATTTTATTTTTCCACTTTTGGGTCTGTTATTGGTTTATTCATTTGTAAAATTCATTTTGAAAAGACCAATTGGACAAGGAATTTCGACGACATTATTTGCTATATCAAAGCGAAAAGGCTTTATTAAAAGTTTTCAGAATTATGCTTCAATAATTACGGCACCAATTACTCTAGGTTTTGGAGGTTCTGCAGGTTTGGAAGCACCAACAGTTGTCTCTAGTGCAGCTTTAAGTACAAATTTCTCTAAGTATCTTAAGCTGAACCAAGCTTCGAGGACTTTGCTGATCGGTTGTGCGGCTGCTGGAGCAATGTCATCCATATTTCAAGCGCCGATCGCCGCTATTATTTTTGCAATAGAAATTTTTAGTTTGGATTTAACCCTTATATCGATGATTCCACTTTTGGTAGCTTCGGTCTCGTCTATTTTAACGTCTTACTTTTTCTTCGGTTCAGATATTATTTTGCACACCCAACTTTCTGAATCTTTTACGATGAGTGATGTGCCGTTTTACATAGCGCTAGGATTGTTCACAGCCTTGACTTCCATTGTGTTTACAAAGGTTTACATTACGACTTTTAAGAGATTCAATAACATTAAAAATAAAATAAATAGAATTTTAATAGGCGGTTTGATTTTAGGGATTATAATTTTCTTTATTCCACAGATTTATGGCGAAGGCTACACTACTATCAACGAATTGCTAGCAGGAAATCATGATTTGGTGACCAAAAATGAATTTTTCATGGATTTTGATATCATTTGGTTAGTAATTTTGTTTCTATTTGTATTGATTGTTTTCAAAATGATTGCGACTTCGGTAACAATTGCTGCCGGCGGAATCGGTGGAATTTTCGCGCCGGTTTTATTTATTGGTAGTATGATAGGACATTGTTATGCGCTTGTTGTAAATGCGCTTCAAATCACTAAAAGCGATATTTCAGTTGGAAACTTCACTTTAGTTGGTATGGCAGGACTAATGGCGGGTGTAATGCATGCACCGCTTACCGCGATCTTCCTTATTGCTGAAATCACCAGCGGCTATAGTTTGTTCATTCCATTGATGATTACTGCAGCAATTTCTTACATTATTACGAGTAGATTTCAACCACATTCGGTCTACACCATGGAATTGGCTGAACGTGGTGATTTGGTCACGCATAATAAGGATCAGGCAGTTTTAACTTTTATGGATATCGAGCAAGTTATTGAAACTAATTTCACGATATTGGATTATGAAATGAATCTTGGAGAAATTGTAAATGAAGGCGTGGTAAAATCTAGACGTAATATTTTTCCCGTAGTTGATAAGGATAATATCTTTAAAGGAATTATTTTGCTAGATGATATTCGCACAATTATGTTTGATCGATCCTTGTATGATGAAGTGAAAGTTTCTGGATTGATGCAGCGTGCACCAGATGTAATCGACCTTAAAACTTGCAAAATGAAGGATATTATGCAAAAATTTCAAGATACCGAAGCTTGGAATTTGCCAGTTGTTCGCGATGAAAAATATGTAGGTTTTATTTCAAAATCAAAACTGCTTACAGCTTACAGACAAAAACTGATAGAAGTAACGGTTTAAAATTATTCAATATGAGAATTTTAATAAAAATTGTCTTTTTCTTTATTCTAATCGGCTTTTGTGTCGGTGCTTATTTCAACCTTTATGAAGAAGAAATAATCGGAGAACGCATTATTGGAATTTGTGTTTTAGCCTCAGCCTTTATACTGATGCCACTGTTTTTAGCGCATCGCTGGAAAGGTAAAAAATTGAAAGATTATACACTCACCAAAGAAAATATGGATCGAATGAAAGATAAAGGTCTCGATGACAAATCTTGATTATTTTTTTTGCTGTTAAAGCCTTAAGATTCAGCCATAGAAGGGGCTATAAATATTTTAATTTAATGATCCAAATTTTATTTTAAAAAAATTCAACAAAATGAGTTTCAGCTCATTAATTTTATTTATTTTTGTTGCATATTATTAATTATTATTTATTATTATGCAAGGTAAAGTAAAATTTTTCAATGAGTCTAAAGGTTATGGATTCATTACAAACGACGAAACAGGAGAAGATATTTTTGTTCACGTCACAGGACTTAACGGAGAAACTTTAAACGAAGGTGACGAAGTTGAGTACGCTGAAGAAGAAGGAAGAAAAGGAATGAACGCTACAGATGTACGTTTGATCTAATCATATAAAACATTTTTTTTTCAAAACCTTACGCCATCTGAAAAGATGGCGTTTTTTTATGCTTAAAATTAAAAAACTCTTATGAAAATTGTTAAAAAGTTTTTATTGGCATTTTAATGAGAACATAAAGTAGGTAAATCTTTCGCTTGTTTATATCATCCTGATTTCTTCCTCAAATAAATATTTCTATGCTTTTTTTCAATATTCAGAAAAAATTGAATTCAATGATATAGATAGTTGCAAATAAATTAATTTGTATTGAATCGGGAATTTGAAATCTTTATCAAGATTAAACAAAAAAACTCCTTCAAATTAATGAAGGAGTAAATTTATTTAAAAATGAGAATTGTAAATTATTCTACAACTTCTGCATCTTCTGTATTGTCAATCAAAACTTGACCTCTGTAGTAGAGTTTACTTTCGTGCCAGTGGGCTCTGTGGTATAAATGCGCTTCGCCAGTAGTTGTATCTGTCGCGATTTGAGGCATTTTAGCCTTGATGTGCGTTCTTCTTTTATCTCTTCTTGTGGTCGAGGTTCTTCTCTTTGGATGTGCCATTGCTCAAGTTTATTATTCGTTTAGTAATTCCTTTAATTTATCCCAACGCGGATCTGTATCCTCGTCTTTCGTATTCTCTTCTTCTTTATTCGGTTTCAATTCGTCTAACTTTTCTAAAATTTCAGAATCTAATGTGCCATCTTCAACACCTGGATGCACTCTTTTTGCTGGTAAGCCAAGTATGATGCCTTCGTAAATATATTGTTGAATTTCGATTTCATGATCGCCATGTGGCAAAATCAAAAGTTCCTCGTTATCATCATTGAAGACTTCACCAAACTTTACAACTAATGATAAGGTATTAGAAATTGGTTGATCAAAAGGTTCTAAAGTCACGTCACAATTGACATTGACCATGCCTTTAAATTCAAAATCTAACTCCAGCATATTAGCTTTTTTGGTCAGTAAAAGCTCAGCTTTTACATCTACATCATTAAATTCCTGAAAGTCAAAAAGTTCAAAGAACGAGTTATTTACGTCATACTCAAATCTGTGCTGTCCAACTTTCAATCCTACAAAAGGTATGGCATACGCCTTAAACTTCCTCATACAACATCAGTTTTGAGCGTGCAAATATATCAAAAAATATTCAAATAAGAATAAAATATATTAGAATGATTTTTGAGTTTGTTTTTCTAATGAATTTTTATTCAGTTGAATGTACTCAATTCTGTTTTTGAAGATTTTAATAGACATGTAGATTGCCTCAGTAAAAGAATTGCCATCCGCTTCACCTTTTCCTGCAATATCAAAAGCAGTTCCGTGATCTGGAGAAGTGCGAATACGATTCAAACCAGCAGTGAAATTTACTCCTTTCCCAAATGAAAGCGTTTTGAAAGGAATTAAACCTTGGTCGTGATAGGCAGCTATAATAGCGTCAAAATTGCTATGATTTTTAGAACCGAAAAAGCTATCTGCTGCATACGGGCCAAAAACAAATTTGCCATCGTCAACAAATCTTTTAATCGCTGGTTTTATGATTTCATCATCCTCACTACCAATTACGCCGCCGTCTCCAGAATGCGGATTGATGCCAAGAACCGCAATTTTTGGTTCCCTGATGTTGAAATCTTTTTTTAATGATTCATGTATAGCATTTACTTTTTTCTGAATCAGTTCTTCGTTTATTTTGTCTGCCACTTGTTTTACAGGAACATGATCGGTAAGCAATCCAACTTTGATGTTTTCTGAAACCATAAACATCAAACTGTCGCCCTCTAATTCTTGGGCTAGAAAATCTGTGTGTCCTGGAAAGTTGAAATCCTCAGATTGAATACTATTTTTATTAATCGGTGCAGTGACCAAAGTATCAATTTCTTTATTTTTCAAAGCCTCTGTTGCTGCTTTTAAAGATTTTATGGCGTATTCGCCAATTTTTTTCTCTTCTTCACCAAAATTGACTTTTACATTTTCTTTCCAAGTATTTACAACATTTATTTTACCTTCAATGGCTTCACTTGCAGAGGAAATTCCGTTGAATTTTAATTTAATTTTAAAATATTTGCTGAAAAACGACATCATTTTGGAATTGGCAAAAATCACAGGTGTAAACATTTCTAGCACACGGCTGTCTTCAAGGGATTTTAAAATAATTTCTGGTCCGATGCCATTCATATCGCCAATGCTAATTCCAACTCGTATATTTGATTGATTTCTCATAAAATTCGTCTATTTTTGTTGAAACAAAGGTAACGAAATATTCTGCATAATGTTTACAGGAATCATAGAAGAACTCGGCAAAATCGATAAGATTGAAGTCAATCAGGGCAATAAAGATTTTACAATTCAAGCTCAATTCACCAACGAACTAAAAATTGACCAAAGTGTGGCTCACAACGGCGTCTGCCTGACTGTTGTAGATATTTCTGAAGATAAATACAAAGTTACCGCTATTGAAGAAACCTTAAATAAAACAAGTCTCAATCAACTGAATGTTGGCGACTTGGTCAATCTTGAACGCGGCATGAAAATGAATGCCCATTTGGATGGACATATTGTGCAAGGACACGTTGATCAAACTGCAATTTGTGAATCTATTGAAACTAAAAATGGCAGTTGGGTCTTTACATTTTCATATGACCCGAAATTGATGAATGTAACCATCGAAAAAGGTTCGATTACGGTAAACGGCGTGAGTTTAACAGTTGTAAATTCTAAACCCAATGCCTTTAGCGTAGCAATTATTCCATTTACCTACGAACACACTAATTTCAGACATTTGAAAGAAGGCGATACAGTTAATTTAGAGTTTGACGTGATTGGAAAATACGTCAAAAGGTTGATGGACTTAAATGCTTAAGATTTAATCATTTTCAACATCAACTTCATTTACTAATACATTAAAGAGTTTAGCTTTGGATTTCAAAAGCGTTTCATAAACTCCGATTTCATTCAATCTGGCATCGATTAATTTCACTTCACGAGAATTTATTAAAAAAACTGAACTTTCTCCAAAACTGAATTTTCGTTCTTCGGCTTTCAGTAATTGTTCATAATCCTTGACAATAGATTCGTAAGTTTCAAGTTGAACCAAGTAAGATTCTATTTCACTTCTGGAAGCTTCAATTTTATTTTGAAGTTGAAAACTTTCATAATCGTAATCTAGTTCAGCTTCCTGAAGTTTAATTTTCGCTAGTTTTAATTCACCACGTTCCTTTCTTAAAAATAATGGCAATTTGAAATATAGTCCTGCTTTAAAATCATTGGTGTTGAAGCTCTGGAATTCATTGACCTGTTCATTTATAAAATTGTATTTCAAATCCAGTTGAGGTTTCAGCATTTCAGCTTTTAACCTTCGATCAACCTCCATTTGTTCAATTTTATTATCTAAGGCTACAATTTTTGGATGGTTTTCTAAAACGAAATCATCCAACTGAAGTAAATTCGTCCCTAAAACATTATCAATACTGTTGGGTTGAAGGTCTTCTGGGTTGATATTTTCATTCAATTGTAGTGGTATGTTATTTTCAAACCATAGAAAATTTGATAATTTCAATCTGCTTTTGATGAGTTTTAAGTTGGCTTTTTCAAGACTCAAATTTCTATTTTGAACAATAATGCCTGCTTCTAAAGTATCAATCGTAGGAATATCTCCAGCCAAAGCACTTTCTTTAATTCCTTGAAAACGCACTTCAGCTTTTTCGCTAAAATTTCTAAATAATTCAACCTCACGATTTGCTAAATACCAATCTAGGTAAGCAATTACAGCATCGTAAAGCAATTGGTTCAAGCGTAAATCTCTCTGTGCTTGATTCAAATCTTGCATGATTTTAGCTTGTTTCAAATCTGCCATGCGCTGATTGATAAATAATCCTTGTCCAATTGGCACGGATACTCCTGCATTATATAAGCCGTCGTCTGGCACACTGTTTTGCGGGTTTAGAAATTCACCTTGATTTTTTTCAAATCCACCCTGAACTTCGATACCAAACCAAGTTGGAATTTTGAAGGTTGAATTCAAAACATCATAATATTCTGTGTTTTTGAATTCTTTTGTGTTCCAATCGACTTCAACTTTAGGGTCAAAAGCACCACGAGATTTCAGCAAATAGGCTTGTGCTGAAGAAATTTCAAAATCAGCAATTTTGGCTATCGGATGGTAATTTTTCACATAAGCCAAATATTCATCCAAAGTCAAGATGTTTTCGTTGAAATTGTCTTGAGCATTTGCAAATGAACCGATGAGTAGCCAAAAACATAAGCAAAATCGCATCATTTAGTTTGTTTTTGAGTTTTGTCAGAACTTTTATTTTCACTGCTTGGCGCATAATAATCTGGTGGGAAACCGTTGATTTGTCGCCAGATTTCGTACCAAATAGGTACGTTTTCCAGCAAAGCTAATGTTCTTGCGCCAGAACCTGCTCGTATGGCGTCTGGCCATTCTGGTCCTTTAGGGTCTGGTTTGACAAGTACACGGAATTTTCCATTAGGACTAATACTTCTTTCTACTGCTACAATTTCTCCACCATAAGTTCCATAAGATAAATTTGGCCAACCAGAGAAGAAAATGGACGGCCATCCGTCAAAAATAATTCGAACATCTTCCCCTGGATGCAAAAGCGGTAAATCGATAGGATCTACATAAGTTTCTACTGCCAAATCTATGTCTAAAGGCATAATGGTTACAATTTCAGTACCTGAGCTAAATGTTTCGCCAATGCCTTTTTGCACTGCTTTGTTGATGAATCCATCTTGTGGAGCAGTGATGAAACGCATTCCTGAACGCACTACATAGTTAGTTAATTCATTTTCGAGTTTGGTTTTTTGGGCTTCAGTATCATATTGACCAGAAAGTGCAGTGAATTTTTCACTTTCGGCTTTTGAAATTTTCTCTTGGTAATTGGCTCCTAAGCTCGAAATTTCAATTTTAGCATTAATGACTTCATTTCTGCTGGACAACAATTTGTTTTTTCCTGAAATAACAGAGGCTTGACTTTTTTGAAGCTGAAGCCTTTTAGCTTCAACATCAGTGACTGCTTTCAGACCTTCTGCCTCAAGTGCTGAGGTTCTTTCAAACTGTCGTTCTGCAATTGATAATTGGGTTTTTGCAGCTTCCAAATCAATACTGTCGCTTTCAACTTTAAGTTTCGCTTGGAGCAACTTGTTTTGGGCTTGTTCCAATTTTAGTTCTCGCTCTTCTTTGAGTGCTAAGATTTGAAAATTGAGCGCATTCACTTTTTCTATGTATGAACTTAACGAAAAAGTTTTAGCTTTCAGTTGGGATTCTGTTCTATCCAGTAGATTTGGATCAAAATATTTATCAGTAATTTCTGAAATATGAATAATTGTATCGCCTTTGTTGACAATTTGTCCTTCACGAACATACCATTTTTCAATACGACCAGAAATAGCAGATTCTATGGCTTGCGGTCTTTGATTAGGTTCTAGAGTAGTCACAAAACCTTTGCCCTGAACGTTTTGCGTCCAAGGTAAAAACATAACAATAACAAAAATAATTCCTAATGCAGTCATTATTTTGTTGAAAGTCAGAAAACGTTTCTTGTGGATAGTGAATTTCACAGATTTGAATCGTGAAATATCAACTTTATCATTTAGGTTAAAATTGGATATATCTAACATAATTATGTTTTTGAGATCAATTCACCATTATCAATTTCGAAAAATCTATTGCATCTTTTTTTCCATTTATCACTTCGACTTACAACGACTAAAGCCCAAGGATTTTCTGGATCAGACAAGAAATCCATGACATTGCTTTCTTGTTCAGATAAGAAATCTTCCGTTGGTTCTTTCAAAATAAGTAGTTTTGGTTTAGAAGCCAAAGCTCTGGCAATCATTATTTTCTTGGTAACTGTGTAAGGTAGTTTTTTTCCGTCAGTATGAATTTTTGATTTCAAACCTTTGTCTTGATTTTTTACAAAACTTCTAAGTTCCAATTTGTCAACAATATACTGGACGTAATCTAGTGAAATATCAGGATTATCAAGTGTAATGTTTTCCAAAATAGTGCCTTCGAATGTTCTGTTATTTGGAAAAAAATGTCCTACAAATCCCCTGAAATGTGTAATGCTAATATTCTTTAAATTAATTTCATTGACAAAAATATTTCCATCAATTTCTTCAATAAGTCCAGCTAAAACACGTAATAAAAGTGTTTTTCCTGAACCTGGTACGCCCTGAATTAAAATTCTGTCTTTCGGTTTTATAGTTAGGTTGATGTTTTTCAGAATAGTTCTGTTTTCCAAAGTCAAGTTAACATTATTATATTCAAAACTGAATTCATCATCTTTGCTCAGCAATTCTTCACCATCTTGATTTTCCAGAGGAATATCTGTCACTCTTCCGAATTTTTCTAGAGAAGCCAACACATCATATAAATTTTCAAGTCCTAAAATGAGCTTTTCCACAGAATTGATCATCAATACAATAATAATTTCTGCAGCAACAAATTGACCGATATTCATCTGTTGATTGATGACAAGTAAGCCCCCAACAATTAGTAAAACAGCGGTAACAATTAACTTGAACCCAATCATTTTGAAAAACTGAAAACGCAACACTCGGAAATGTCGTTCTCTGGCATTTAGGTAATCGTAGGTGCTTTCGTCATTTCTAAGCGATGAGTAGGGGAAGCTATCTGAGACTTTGAAGCCTTCTATACTTCTTGCGACTTCCTGAATCCAATGCGCCACTTTGTACTTATGAGTAGATTCGTGTAAACTTTCCCTGACACCATCATCTAAAGAAAATTTAAAAACAACATAAAATAAAAGCACTAATAAAAATCCGAAAAGAATAAAAAACGGATGATAAAAAGATAATAAAATGAGTCCAAAGAGAATCTGGATGAGACTTCCTGAAAAGTCGATCAGCAATTTTGGTATGCCTTTTTGAATAATCATCACATCGAAAAAGCGATTTGCTAATTCTGGTGGATATTCATTTTGAAGTTCAGAATATTTCATTTTAGGAAATCGATAGACCAATTCAAAGGACGAACGGGCAAAGATTCTTTGTTGCAAATCTTCGGCAATACGCATTTGCATATAACGTAAAATCCCTGCAAATCCAACAGTAGTAAGAACGACGAGTGTCAATACTATTACGGAAGCATTGAATTGACCACCAATAATAATATTTACAATTGCCTGTATACCAAGTGGTAAACCGAGCTCTACCAAACCTGCGAAAATGGCGTAGAAAAATATTTTGTATACCGATTTGCGTTCTAGTTTCAGCAAACGCCATAATCTTACCCAAGGCGATTTTACATCTGTAGCCATAATTTAAATTTTCAGAGTTTTGGTTAATAAATCTTGGTAAAAAAGACGAATATGTTTCGTAGAATGACAATCTGTAAGATTTTCAAAATGTTCTGACAAAAAGTAATGACTCAACGAGCCTTCAACAATTAGAGAAGCCAAACTTTGACTATACTGGTAGTCTGGCTTTACAGTTTCAATCATTTTTGAAATTCTGAAAATCAAACGTTTGTAAGTGGCGAAATAGCGAGATTTATTCTCTTCTTCCACACTTTTATTATGGTAAACTTTGACGAATTCTGAGTTGATGATTTTTTTCAATTTATTAGCATCTATCTCGAAAGTTGTGAAAAACTCCTCAGGATTACTGATGATAATTTCAACAGCTTTTATTAGCTTTTTTTTATCATCTTTCATTCCGGTCGTTTCAAAAACCAAATGGTATTCCAAAATTCCCCAATACAAGGTTGAAAGGTAAAGTAGTAGTTTGTGCTTGTTTTCAAAATAGCGATAAACTGAACTTTCGTTTGAATGAATTTGAGAGGCTAGTTTTTTGAATGTAAAATCTTCGATACCAAGTTTTTCAATAAGTTGAATACCATTTGAGATGATTTTTCGGCCTAATTCAGAACTCTCAGGATCTTTTAGATAAAGACTATCGTTGATGTTTATTTTAAAGTTTGGAAGTAAGGACTCCATGTTTCAATATTTAGAATCGCAAATATAAAAGTATTGCTTTTAATTTATGTTTCAGAAATCATAAATTTTTATTTAGAATTGATTTTTGAATTGACTTACTAAAACTTTACCAAAGCAAGATGCTGTGACATAAATTTAAATAAATTTGTATAACTTTTTTATAATTGAAGTTTGAATTCAAAACGAATGCGACACATATTTCTTTTAGTAATCTTTTTAATGATTGGTGCGATAAGTCAGGGGCAATCTCAAAATTTAGCGCAGAATTACCTTGACCAAGGTGAATATGAAAAAGCAAAATCTGTTTTTGAAAGCCTTTTAAAGAAAAACCCTAGAAATCAACAAATTTTATTAGGTTATGTAGAGTCGCTTCAGGCTTTAGAAGATTTTGAATCTGCAGAACTTGTGCTCAAAAACTATCTGGAAAATGTAAATGATTATCCCAATATTCAGGTAGAGTTAGGCTACTTGTACCAGAAACAAAATGATACTGTGAATGCGAAAGCCTATTATCAAAAAGCTTTGCAACAAATAGAAAATCAACCGAATCTAGCATATTCTTTAGGTAAAACTTTTCAAAAATATAGCCTTTTAGATTATGCAACTAAAACTTACGAAAAGGCTCAAGCCATAAAACCGAGTACAAATAATACCATACAACTTGCAAAAATTTATGGTGAACAAAGCCAGTTTGATAAGATGTTCGACAATTATGTGAGTTTGCTTGTAGAAAATCCCCATTATTTCGACATTCTGAATAGGAATTTTGGTGACTACATTACCGAAGATCCAAGTAATGAAGCCAACAAAGCTTTACGAACAATACTTTTACGCAGAAACCAAGAGAATCCCAATATTTTGTTTAACGAAATGTTGAGTTGGTTGTTTGTTCAGCAAAACGATTTTGACAAAGCTTTTGCTCAGGAACGTGCCATTTTTCAAAGAAGTGAGCAAAAAAACCTAGAACGAATTATCGATTTAGCCCTAATTGCAAAGGCAGAATCTAAATTGAATTCAGCAAAAGAAATGTTGAAGTTTGCCGTAGAAAACACAAATTCCAAACGCCAATTAATTTCTGCAATGCGAGAGTTTCTGTTGGTTAAATCAGCTATTGCTGAACCTTCAGAATATGAAAACATCGAATTCACTTACGAACAGTTTTTGAAAGATGTGGGTAGAAACAAAGACACTTTTCTTATTCAAAAAGATTTGGTAGAATTTATCGCTTTTCTGAGAGATGACATCAATGCCGGCTTAGCAGAAATCAACAAAATAGAAAATCAGGAATTGTATAAGCAACAAACCGCTGAGCTGAAACTATTGAATGCTGATTTATTGGTTCGACAATCCAAATTTAGTCGCGCTTTATTGCTTTACACACAAGTTGAAAAGCTTATTCCGAATAGCGATTTGGCAAGAGAAGCGAAATTCAAAGTAGCCAAAACTAGTTATTTTAAAGCTGATTTTGATTGGGCGTTGACCCAACTTGAAGTTTTGAAAACTTCAGCTTCTCAACTTACTGCAAACGATGCTATGGAGTTATCTTTACTTATAAAAGATAATTCTCAGGAAGATTCTACCAGAACAGATTTAAAACTTGTTGCTAAAGCCGACTTGAAGCAATTTCAAAATCAAACTGAAAATGCCTTAAGTATTTTAGAATCTTTGGTAGAAGATCACACCACAGAAAGTATCCTCGACGAAGTTTTTTTTAGAATTGGAAATATCTATTTTAGAAAAGAAGAGTTTCAGAAAGCTATACCATATTTCCAAAAAATAGTGGATGAACATTCAGATGAGATACTTTCAGATAATGCTAATTTTGCACTAGGTAATATTTATCTGAAAAATCTAGAACAACCAGAAAAAGCCAAATCTTATTTTGAATATATAATTTTTAATCATCCTGACAGCATATATTTTGTGGATGCTAGAAAACAATTCAGAAAACTTCGTGGTGATAAAATTCAATAACAATGTACATATATAATGTTACTATAAATGTAGAAGAAAGTATTCATGACCAATGGTTGGATTGGATGAAGAATGAACATATTCCAGCCATGCTAAAAACTGGCAAATTTCTAAATGCTTTGATGTCAAAAGTTAATGTGAAAGAAGAAATGGGAGGCATCACGTACTCCGTTCAATACAAAACTCCGGATCAAGAGACTTTAAATCAGTATTATGAAGAAGATGCTCCAAAAATGAGAGCAGAATCCAAACCTTTTGAGGGGAAATTTGTGGCATTCAGAACTGAATTGGAAATTGTAGACGAACAAGAGTAAATGGGAAAGTCAAAAAAAACGCATATCGACGACGAGGTTTTTAAAGCCAATTTCAATGCTGGATATCAAGCAGTAAAAGCTAAAAAACACCTCGGTCAACATTTTTTGACTGATGAAGATATTGCAAAAAAAATTGCAGATACACTTCAATTGAAAGATTGTGCAAACCTATTAGAAATCGGTCCGGGCATGGGCGTTCTGACAAAATATTTACTTGGCAAATACGATAACTTTGTTGCTATGGATTTGGACAGAGAATCTATTGCCTATTTGAATTCTAATTTCAAAACAGAACATAGAATTCAAGACTCAAGTGATTTAAAAGTTGTTGAAGCAGATTTTTTAAAAGCAGATTTGTCAACTTTTTTTCAAAACGAAGAATTCACAATTATTGGTAATTTCCCTTATAATATTTCAACACAAATCGTTTTTAAAACTTTGCATAACAGAACTCAAATTCCAGAATTTTCAGGAATGTTTCAAAAAGAAGTGGCAGAGCGAATTTGTGCTTCTGAAGGCAGTAAAGTTTATGGAATTTTATCTGTTTTAACACAAGCTTTTTACGAAGCAGAATATTTATTTTCTGTTCCGCCATCTGCTTTCAATCCACCACCTAAAATCCAAAGTGGCGTTCTTCGACTTCAACGTAAGGCTAATTTTGAATTGAAATGTGATGAAAAATTATTTTTCGATGTCGTTAAAACCGCTTTTCAGCAACGTAGAAAAACGATGCGAAATAGTTTGAAAAAATTTAATTTATCTCCAGAATTAAGAGAAGATTCTATCTTTGCCATGCGACCTGAACAACTTAAGGTTGAAGAATTTATAGACTTGACCATTAAAATAAGCAAAGATGCCATTTCAACTCACTAAAGAACTCATTGAGAAAATTCAGGCATTGGTCGAAGAAAGAGACGACCAAGAACTGGCTTTTCACCTAGAAGAATTTCACCACGCAGATATTGCAGAAATTCTTGATGAGTTAAGTATGGACGAGGCAACTTATATCATCAAATTACTTGGTAGTGAACAAACTTCTGAGGTTTTGATGGAGATGGATGAAGACGATCGGGAGAAAATTTTGAGTAATCTCAACGCTCAAGAAATTGCTGACGAAATTTCTGAAATGGATACTGATGATGCGGCTGATATCATTTCTGAACTATCTGACGACATCAAAACTCAGGTCATTTCCAATATTCAAGACAAGGAACACGCCGAAAACATTGTTGAATTATTGCGTTACGATGAAGATTCTGCTGGTGGTTTGATGGCGAAAGAATTGATAAAAGTTAACGAAAATTGGAGTGTAACCGGCTGTATGACCGAAATGCGAAATCAAGCTGAAAACGTGACTCGCGTGCATTCTATTTATGTAGTTGACAACAAAGGCAAGCTCAAAGGACGTTTGTCACTCAAAGATTTGATCACCGCCCCAAATGATGCAGAAATCGCTGATGTTTATATTACTAACGTAGATTATGTAGATGTACATACGCCAGGAGATGAGGTAGCAAGAGTCATGCAGAAATACGATTTGGAAGCCATTCCCGTAGTCGACGAATTTGGGCGTTTAGTTGGAAGAATTACAGTAGATGACATCATCGATTTTATAAAAGAAGAAGCAGAGAAAGATTACCAAATGGCAGCCGGTATTTCTGAAGATGTAGAAGCGGATAGTAGTGTTTGGCAACTTACTCGAGCCAGGTTACCATGGCTAATTCTCGGGCTATTTGGTGGTTTGGGAGCAGTTTACGTTATGCAAGGTTTCGATACTGCTTTAGAAAAATACGAGGTTTTATTCTTTTTTACGCCACTAATAGCGGCAATGGCAGGAAATGTTGGCGTTCAATCTTCGGCAATTATTGTTCAAGGTTTGGCAAACGATTCTGTTAAAGACAGTCTGATCAAACGTTTGCTGAAAGAAATAGGACTTGGTGTCATAAACGGAACTGCACTTGCGATTTTGGTTATGGTTTTTGGTTTTGTAACTTCTATGTCTATTTTAGTAAGTATTACCATTGCGGTTTCAATATTGTCGGTCATAATTATGGCGGCGCTTATTGGCACTTTTATTCCTATTATTTTGAATAAGCGCGGCATAGATCCAGCGATTGCGACAGGACCATTTATCACAACAAGCAATGATATACTTGGGATTCTAGCCTATTTTTATATCGCTAAACTGATATTAGGATTTTAAATTTCACCATGAAAGCTTTAGAATTTAAAAAAGAAATAAAAGTTACTGCTGGCGATTTAGATATTCAAAACCATGTCAACAATTTGCGTTTTATGGAGTGGGTTGTGGATGTTTCCGAATCACATTGGGTTAAACAAACCGATGCAAAAACCAGAGAGAAGTTTGCATGGTTTGTGGTAGACCATTATATAAAATACAAGCAACAAGCTTTTTTAGATGAACAATTGATACTCAAAACCTGGGTGGAAAGTTGCGGTCTTGTGAAGTCTATTCGCTGTGTGAATATTATTCGGAAATCCGATCAAAAAGTTATAGTTGAAGCAAAAAGCACCTGGTGTTTTATAGATAGAAATACACAAAAACCAACATTGATTACTGACGATATTTTACAAGCTTTTTTTGAAAAAATTGATTAAACTTACTGCGATGAAAATTTTACATATAGATTCAAATCATCCGTTGATGCTAGAAACTTTGTCCGAGCAAGGTTTTGAAAATGTAGAAAATTATTCAGATTCAAAATCTGTGATTGCAGAAGAAATTCATAATTATGATGGCATTATAATTCGCAGTCGCTTTCAACTTGATCGTGAATTTCTTGAAAAAGCAAAAAAATTGAAATTCATTGGCAGAGTAGGAGCAGGCTTAGAAAATATTGATGTTGAATATGCCCAACAGCAAAGCATAAAATTGTACAATGCGCCAGAAGGTAATCGAAATGCTGTTGGTGAGCACGCTTTAGGAATGTTGTTGAATTTGATGAACAACATGCAAAAAGCACATCAAGAGGTCTGTAACGGTCTTTGGAAACGCGAAGAGAATCGAGGATTTGAATTGGAAGGAAAAACTGTAGGCATCATTGGTTATGGAAATATGGGAAAAGCTTTTGCAAAAAAACTACAGGGTTTTGATTGCCGTGTGTTGTGTTACGATTTGAAACAAAATATCGGCGACGAATTTGCAGAACAAGTTGATTTAAAAACTCTTCAGAATGAAATTGATGTGTTGAGTCTACACACGCCATTGACTTCGGAAACTAAAAATATGGTTAATGCTAATTTTATTTCAGAATTCAAAAAACCATTTTGGTTTATTAATACGGCTAGAGGTCAGAGTGTCGTAACAGAAGATTTAGTTGAAGCTTTACAAGCTAATAAAATTTGTGGTGCGGCTTTGGATGTTTTAGAATTTGAAAAAACTTCCTTTGAGAATTTGTTTTCTGAAGGTGAGCAAATGCCAGAAGCCATGGAATTCTTAACCAAATCGAACAAAGTGTTATTGTCTCCACATATTGCTGGTTGGACTTTTGAAAGTGAAGTAAAACTCGCCCAAACCATTACAGATAAAATTTTGAAAGACTTTGCCTTATAGTCTATTTCTATTAGATTATTGACTTCAGTTTTTAACATTTCTGGTATTAAAATCTACAAATACTACAAATAAGCTACATTTTAGCAATAATTATGAAAATATTTACGGGAAAACCGTAACTATTTTACGGTTGAACCGTAATTCTAAACTTTCTCCATGCTCTAAATTTGTATTAAACAAAAAACAAATATTAATACTTAAAACACAGAGTCATGAAAAAGTTTATTGGAATTTTCACGTTATTATGCTTAATTTTTATCTCAGCTTGTTCACCAGAAACCTTTAACGACGACCAATACGAAGGTCAAACTCCAGAAGAAATTTTTGGTGGCGGTGGTGAAAATAAAGCGGAAGTATCAAGCGCTGATAGTAATAAAGATATTGAACTTTAATATTTAATTATATATTTGCGTTCCTATAGAACCAAACACATTTGAAATATTATATTCTAATTTTTGCTGGTATTTTACTTTTGCTCTCTTGTCAAAATGAGCAAGTACAAACTGAATCGAATCCAGAATTTCAAAATATTAGAAAAAAAATAATCTCAAATGTCAATTTAGCCGAAGAGACGAATAATTCTTCAGAGAAAAAAAAATATTTTGATAATGTTGTTGGTTTAATCGATCAGATTGATAATGACAGTCTTAAGATCAAATACTTAAAATTTATATCAAAAGAGTATTTAGATCAAAGACATCTTAAGGATTTTAAATCGACTAATCAACGTGGATTAAACTTATCAAAATTATACAATGACACGATTAATAATGCTAGATTCAATTGGGATTTAGGAGATTATCATTTATTTCGGTCTGAAAATGATAGTGCCTATTTTGCCTATAGTAAAGCTAGAAAAGATCTTGAATTAATTAATGAAACAGAGATACTATCTAATGTAATTTACAACTTAGCGCTTGTTCAGAGTAAAGTCAAAGACTTTATTGGTTCTGAAATTAATTTGATACAATCAGTTGAACTCGCACAAAAAATTAAGAATTACAGGTTATTGTATAGATGCTATAATTTGTTGGGGATTGTCAATTACAATTTAGAAAATTTCGAAGTCGCAAAACGCTATCATCAAAACGCCATGCAGGCACTTGGTAAAGTTGACAACAATGAACTGCTTATTGCTGCATCTTTTAATAACTTAGGCAATGTTTATGAAAAAGATGGAGATTTTAAGGAAGCTATAAAATATTACCGACGCACATTATCCACTAAAAATCTTGAAGAGCGTGATCCTGAGTTATATGCCATGGCTTTGGATAATTTATCTTTCAATCGTTTAGAAACAGGGGAAACCGAAAACGTTTCTGAAGATATGAAAAAAGCTTTAGAAATCAGAAAGCGAATTAATCATGTCAGTGGGATTGCTATCAATCAGATTCACCTTGCACAATTTTATGTAGCAGTTGGCGACACTTCAACCGCTATTGAATATGCCAAACGTGCTAACTTAACGGCAAAATCTAACAACAATAACCGAGATATTTTGGCGTCTTGGAAACTACTGGCAGAACTTCAGCCAGAAGAAAGTTTCAGGTTTACAGAAGCTTACATCAATTTAAGTGACAGTTTACAAATTGATGAGCGTAAAATACGAAACAAGTTTGAGCGAATTCGCTTTGAAACCGATGAAGTAATAGAACGCGCACAGTTACTTGAAGAGCGACAAACTATGATTTTTATAGTTTCTTCATTAGTAATTTTAGTTGGCTCATCTATTTTTATAATTTTCATGCAACGTTCCAGAAATAAAGCCTTGTCCTTGGAGCGTGACCAAAAAGTCGCAGATGAAAAAATCTACGAATTGATGTTGAGTCAAAAAACGAGAAAAGATGAGGGAAGAAAAGAAGAACGAGATAGGATCGCCAGAGAACTCCACGATCACATTCTAACAGAACTTTATGCCAACCGGATGAATTTGATGTTTTATAAATATAAAATTGGAATTAAAGGCGATAAAAAGTTTGGTGAGATGACAGATAATCTCATGAATATTGAAAGCCAAATCAGAAGTTTATCTCACGAACTTTCCAATACTTATTTTGAAGATCAAAAAGATTTCAGCGGACTTATTCAGGATTTATTAGAAAAGCAAAATATTTTAGAGTCGCATAAAGTAACAGTAGATGATGATGTCAATTGGACAAAAGTTTCTTCTGTTATCAAGATGCATGTTTATAGAGTTTTACAAGAATCAATCAGGAATATTCAGAAACACGCTAATGCTAATTTCATAAGTTTTTCTTTCGCTTATGATAAAGGAAAAGACGGTTTAAATATAGAAATCCAAGATGATGGAATAGGCTTCAATAGCAACAAAAAGCCAGGTATTGGTTTGAAGAATATTCGCAATCGTGTCGATGAGGTTAATGGTGAAATAAATATTGATTCAAAAGCAGGACAAGGCACAAAAATTACTATTTTCATACCCATTTACTAATTATTTATGGCACATTATAAAGTTTTAATTGTAGATGATCATCCAATGATTGTCGCTGGATTTACCCAGGCTCTCGATATTATTGCAGAAGATAGAAATACTACATATTCTTCAGATTCTGCTCTGAATTGTGAAGACGCTGCTGAACTTATTAAAAATCAAAATATCAAGTATGATTTGATTAGTTTAGATCTTTCTCTACCAGGTTCTCCTGATAAAAAATACAATTCTGGTGAAGATTTGGCGCTTCTGGCTAGAAAAAAGCAACCACAAGCTAAAATAATGATTTGCACAATGTTAGAAAACAATTACAAAGTGCTTAATGTGATGAAACGCTTAGATCCAGATAGCTTGCTAGTAAAATCCGATACCAACCCAGAAATTCTCATGCAGGCCATGCAAAGCTTATTTTTGGGCAAGTCTTACCATAGCAATACGGTTCAGCGCATGATGAAGCAAACCATCGAGTATGCGCATGAGTTAGACGAAGAAGATAGAAAAATTCTGTACTTACTGTCTCAAGGTATTCTGACAAAAAATATCCCTGAAAATATGAACTTATCACTGAGTTCTGTTGAAAAAAGAAAAAAGCAATTAAAATTATTTTTCAATATTCCTGACCGAAACGACAAGATCCTGATTGAAAAGGCCAAGGAACGTGGCTTTTTATAATTCACCTTTACCGACGATTATCAACGAAAGGCATAATATGAAAATCCCGAGATAAGCTGCTCTATACAAAGTGTTTTGCTTTTCGATATGCATCATCAGCAAGATGCAAAGCATGGATAAAAATCCCGTTTCTTCTCTAGTTACTAAAAGACTGAGTAAAAAGAAAATTATAAATCCGTGTTTGATCCATTGTTTTTTAATAAATAGAGCCACAATGAATAGTATTTCAGCAATTAATGTCAGATATGAAAACCAAATAATGACTTGAGGGAAATTTTTGAAAATAGGTTCAAGTTGAACTCTAGGATTTTCGCTAATAGGATACTTGTAGAGTTCTGACATTTTTACGGCGTTTTCATAAAAAATATCTCGATATTCTTCATTGAAATAAAAAACGTATTTAAAAATCTTACCTGAATATCCTAGATATGCCAAAGAAGTGCCATTGAGGTAGTCAGGCACCAATAATTTTTGGAGAACAGCAAACCCCATTATTAAAACCAAAATTACAGTCGCATTACGTGAAAATATTTTCTCTGCATTATCTTGATAAAACGATACGATGAGAAATAATAGAATCATATAAATCATCACAAAATAATGGTTTCCAATAAAAAGGAAACTGGCATATAGACGTGGAATCAAAAGTCCAAGAACAATTAACCAGAAGTAAGTTTTTTTGAAAAAATCACGATCGATGATCACGTATGCTAAAGCAGCAAAAACCAAATAAGTAACATAAATAGCTTTCAGCCGTGGGCTGTAAATCGCCAAAAACAAGAGAAAACAAGTGGCGACCAGCTTGAAAATCGGGATTTGATTAATCCTGTTTATAAGTTGTTTCATAACGGAGCGTTTTGGTATAAACAGAATTTTCTAAATCAAATTGCGGTTTGAAAATTTGAATTTTCACCGAATCTTTTTCAATATCCAACCAATTTACAAGGTTTTTAATCTGATGTTTTGAGGGATGCACTTTGACTTTTAAAGTCAGAATTTGTAGTTCTAATGAATCTCGCTTGGATAAATTTTTAGTAGACACAAATTCATCATCAATCCAGATTTCATCGTTAAATGGATGGATGGTGGTGTACATGCCAAATCCACCACCTTTCCACCTAGATTTTTCTTCAAATTCGACTTGGTAAATCTGGAAACAAGCCACCAGAAACAACAAAGTTGGCACGCTCCAGTATTGAATAAACTTTTTTCTTTTCAAAATTGGTTAGATTTAAACAAAACAATTTATTCACTCAACATCTTCGAAATCTCGTCTAGTTTTGGTGTTAATACAACTTCTATACGTCTATTTTTAGCTTTTCCTTCTTTAGTTTCATTACTGGCCACAGGGTCGAATTCGCCTTTTCCAGCAGCCGTCAAATTTTGTGGATCGATATCACTGTTCTGAAGCAACAATTTCAAAACTTCTGTGGCACGTTTAGTCGATAAATCCCAATTGTCTTTCAAAGGACCGTTACCACCGAATGGTACATCATCGGTGTGACCTTCGATGAGCACAGCGATATCTGGATTTTCAGCCAAGACTTTACCCAACTCGTTCACAGCTTTTGTCCCTTCGCTACCAACATTCCAACTGCCGGAAGCAAAAAGCAATTTGTTTTCCATAGATACGTAAACTTTGCCATCACGTAATTCTACGCTCAAACCTTTGCCTTCAAAATTCATTAAAGCTTTGGATAAATTATCCTTCAGGTTTCGCATTTTGCTTTCTTTTTCAGCAATTAAAGATTCCAATTCTTCGATTCTGTCTGATCGTGATTTCAAATCTTTCTGAAGTTTTTCCAAACGGGCTTGATCTTCGGCCAAAGCTTTCTCCTTATCTTCCAATTTTTTTAGCAACTCGCGGTTTTGTTTGGAATTTTCAGCTAAAGCCTGAGAGCTGTTTTGTTCCAAAGCGTCGTAAGATTCGTTGAGTTTAGAATGCGCATCCTGAAGACTTTCCAATTCCTTGGCAAGTTCATCACGCTGTTCTTTCAAAATGGAAATCCTATCGTTGGCGTATTTTATTTCATCTTCCAAAGCAGTTTTTTCTGAATTTACTTCTTCGAGTTTCTGCTCAAGTTGCGAATTATTTCGTTTCAAATTATTGACTTGCTCCTCCAACTCAGTAAATTTTTTCTGGCTCACACAACCAAATAAGCTGGCGAGTAAGATACTTACAAATACAAATTTTATAATTTTCATTAGGTTCAGGTTTTGCTTGTAAACGTTGAAATATTGGTTTTAAGTATGTTTATACTAAGTTATTCGATTTTTCTTTAAATTTCAGATTATTGAATTTCGATTTATTTCAATTCCAGTAAAACTGGGCAATGATCGCTGTGCTTAGCCTCAGGCAAAATTACAGACCGCACGATTTTGTCCTCCAAAGACGCCGACACCAAATGATAATCCAAACGCCAGCCTTTATTATTGGCGCGAGCATTGGCACGGTAACTCCACCACGAATACTGCACCACGTCTTCATTCAGCTTTCGGAAAGAATCCACAAATCCAGATTCTTCCAAAAACGCACTCAGCCATTCGCGTTCAATTGGCAAAAATCCCGAAACGGTTTTCAAACGCACAGGATCGTGAATGTCAATCGGTTCATGGCAAATATTGTAGTCGCCGCAAATCACCAAATTCGGATAATCGCGTTTCAAATCTTCGATATAAATTTTGAAATCGTCCATATAATTCAATTTGAACTGCAATCTGCTGTCGTTAGTGCCAGAAGGCAGATACAAACTCATGACCGAAACATCTTCAAAATCAGCGCGCAAATTGCGTCCTTCCCGATCCATATAATCTATGCCAACGCCATATTCTACATGCTTAGGTTTGGTTTTTGAAATAATACCAACGCTACTATAACCTTTTTTTTCTGCTGAAAACCAATAGCAAAATTCGTAACCCAAATCTTTAAAAATCTGATCATCAATTTGCTCGGGTTGCGCTTTTGTTTCCTGAAAACAAACCACATCGGCATCGGCAGCACGCAGCCAACCGACCAAATCTTTTTTCAATGCAGCGCGAATTCCGTTGACGTTATAAGAAATTACTTTCATTCTACTTTTTATTCAAAAATACACATTAGGAACAATTTAGCAGGAAAGTTTTGTGCAATGTTTTTTGGCGGTTCCGGAATTGCAGAAAAAGCAATTCCGGCGGGCTTTCGGCAGTCGCTTTTCCGATTTAAAAAAAATCGAAAAGAGCTCCAACAAATGCCTTAATCCCTAACCGAAAACCTTACGAAATAACAAATTTTATCTAAAACAAGCACCAACTCAAATTGAATTGAGATTGTTCAATAAAATGTTTAAATAAATTATTGTACGCCAAACCTTGGTCATAATTTTGAAAATTGTCATAGTTCGTATTGTGGGTGAAAATACCGTAAAAGACCAACGAAAACATAAAGTTGACGAACATATTAAAACCTAAGTAAAATATTGACAATTGATTGGCTGTCACAAATTTTAAAAATAGTAGAAGGTCACTAAAAATATTATTTTTAAGGCTTTTAAGTGAAGATGCGTAAACCCTTTAGAGAATAAATTTAATATTGTAAAATTTGCTTTTCTATATAAAATATACATATATTTATTAAATAGTATACAAATTTTTTAATTAACCTTAACCAATCATTATGAAACTAAATGTAAAATTATTTAGCGTCTTTGTTGTATTGTTTGTCAATTCAACAATAGCCCAAACCACAGTCATTCCCGATGAAAACTTTGAACAAGCCCTCATTGATCTCAGTATTGATAGTGATGGTGTTGTCAACGGACAAGTTTTAACCGCTGATATTGAAAATATAGTGGAATTGGATTTTTCAGTTCTCAATGATTCATACGGATACTATATTCAACTTACAGACTTTACTGGTATTGAGGATTTTGTAAGTCTTGAGGTAATTAACTTAACTGACTCAGATGTCAATCTTCCAGAAAATCAATCAGATATATTTAATTCCAATTTAAACCTTAAAGAATTCATAGCAGAAAATACGGTTTTTGATGTAGGATCTAATATTTATATTCCTTACTTAGATTTTAGTAATCTTGATAATCTAGAACATATAAATTTACGGACAAGTAATCAAATTAATACTATTAATCTAGATAACCCAGACTCCACTTATGAAAACTTAACCATAGATTTATCGCATGAATATTGGGATCCGCCAAGCACGTATACGGTTTGTATAAATGTAAGTGATGCTCAGGCAGCAATGTCAGACCAATTCCCTTACAATACGTGGAATATAA
>NZ_RQVT01000057.1 GCF_004010055.1 Psychroflexus aestuariivivens | reverse complement strand
ATATCAAATTGACAATTAGAAACATTAAAATCAAAAGTTAATCCCTTGAAGCGTCGATTGCACTTCTCAATGCAATTCTCTAAAAAAGGAGGTATTCCAGCCGCACCTTCCGGTACGGCTACCTTGTTACGACTTAGCCCCAGTTACTAGTTTTACCCTAGGCGGCTCCTTGCGGCGACCGACTTCAGGTACTCCCAGCTTCCATGGCTTGACGGGCGGTGTGTACAAGGCCCGGGAACGTATTCACCGCATCATGGCTGATATGCGATTACTAGCGATTCCAGCTTCACGCAGTCGAGTTGCAGACTGCGATCCGAACTGTGATAGGGTTTGTAGATTCGCGCCTCCTTGCGAAGTGGCTGCTCTCTGTCCCTACCATTGTAGCACGTGTGTAGCCCAGGACGTAAGGGCCGTGATGATTTGACGTCATCCCCACCTTCCTCTCAGTTTACACTGGCAGTATGGCTAGAGTTCCCGACATTACTCGCTGGCAACTAACCAAAGGGGTTGCGCTCGTTATAGGACTTAACCTGACACCTCACGGCACGAGCTGACGACAACCATGCAGCACCTTGCAATTTGCCCGAAGGAAAAGGTGTTTCCACCCCTGTCAAACTGCATTTAAGCCCTGGTAAGGTTCCTCGCGTATCATCGAATTAAACCACATGCTCCACCGCTTGTGCGGGCCCCCGTCAATTCCTTTGAGTTTCATTCTTGCGAACGTACTCCCCAGGTGGGTTACTTATCACTTTCGCTTAGCCACTCAGATCGCAATTGATCCGAACAGCTAGTAACCATCGTTTACGGCGTAGACTACCAGGGTATCTAATCCTGTTCGCTACCTACGCTTTCGTCCATCAGCGTCAGTGTATTGTTAGTGATCTGCCTTCGCAATCGGTATTCTGAGTAATATCTATGCATTTCACCGCTACACTACTCATTCTAACCACTTCACAAGCACTCAAGAACAACAGTATCAATGGCAATTTTATGGTTGAGCCACAAACTTTCACCACTGACTTATTGTCCCGCCTACGGACCCTTTAAACCCAATGATTCCGGATAACGCTTGGATCCTCCGTATTACCGCGGCTGCTGGCACGGAGTTAGCCGATCCTTATTCGTACAGTACCGTCAACAGTGTACTCGTACACCTTTTTCTTCCTGTATAAAAGCAGTTTACAACCCATAGGGCAGTCTTCCTGCACGCGGCATGGCTGGATCAGGATTGCTCCCATTGTCCAATATTCCTCACTGCTGCCTCCCGTAGGAGTCTGGTCCGTGTCTCAGTACCAGTGTGGGGGATCTCCCTCTCAGGACCCCTACCTATCGTCGCCATGGTAAGCCGTTACCTTACCATCTAGCTAATAGGACGCATACTCATCTATTACCGTAACCTTTAATTATCAATCGATGCCAATAGATAATACTATAAAATATTAATCCAAATTTCTCTGGGCTATCTCTTAGTAATAGGTAGATTGTATACGCGTTACGCACCCGTGCGCCGGTCGTCAGCGGTCCGAAGACCCTGTTACCCCTCGACTTGCATGTGTTAGGCCTGCCGCTAGCGTTCATCCTGAGCCAGGATCAAACTCTTCATCGTTAAATCTTATATGTCTTTAACGCCTCTAAATCTAATTCTAACAATTAAATCCTCAGGAATCAACTCTTAATCTTTATGTTTCTAATTCTACAAATAATCTAAATTATCTGTGCTGTCAATTCAATATGTCAATGAACTTATGTTCTTGTTAACTTAAAAAGATACCATCTCTATAAGCCGTTTTCTAAGCGGATGCAAAAGTAATACTTATTTTGATTATAACAAGCTTTTTGCAAAAACTTTTTTTTTAATTATTTTAATGAACTTTCTTGGAAATTTCGAGAGCGCAAAACTAATACTATTTCTGAACCTAAACAAAATAATTAATGCTTTTTTTTCTTAAACATTAACCCCAAATTAATCTCTCGTTAAATCTCCAATAAATCAATTAGCGGGGTGCAAAACTACAACCTTTTTGGATAATATGACAAA